>NZ_RCVJ01000105.1 GCF_003667505.1 Micromonospora sp. BL4 | reverse complement strand
GACTCCTGATTGTCGGATGTCGGCCCCAGGTCGCCGATCGCCGGGAACGACGTTTCCGGCGCCCGGTCCGTCCAGACCGGCGGAAGCATGGCACCAGATTCGGCGGGTAGGCGGGGTGCGTCCCGGGTCGCTGGCACGCGGCTCCGGGCCGACGGAGGGAGCGGGCTATGACGGGTAACAACCCGAGCCGGCCACCACAGGGTGCGACCGGCACCGCACAGCAGGCTCGGCAGGAGGCGTCCCGGGTCGGACAGCAGGCCGCGCAGGCCGGTGGACAGGTGGCCCACACTGCCGCCGAGCAGGGCGGGCAGGTGGCCGCGGAAGCGCGCCAGCAGGCCCGGAACCTGACCGGGGAGGCCACCGGCCAGCTCCGTGAGCAGGCCCGGTCGCAACAGCAGCGGGCTGTCGACGGGCTGCGCGACCTGGGCCAGGGGCTCAACTCGATGGCCGAGCGGGACGGTGACTCCGGGCTGGCCGGCCAGGCGGTCCGCCGGGCGGGGGACGCCGCGCAACGGGCCGCCGGCTGGCTGGACGGACGGGAGCCGGGGGACGTCCTGGACGAGGTACGCACGTACGCCCGACGCAACCCGGGGGTGTTCCTGGCCGGCGCGGCGGTTGCCGGACTGCTGGTCGGGCGACTCACCCGTGGTCTGACCAGCGGCGGCGGCGCAGGGATGTCCGGCGGCCAGGCGGGCGAGTACGAGCATCCGGACGGGGGTGGACCGCGGCCGTACGACCGTGCACTCGACGAGCGGTACCAGCCTGATCAGCCGTACATGGGTACGGCTCGGGCGCAGAACCTCTCGCCGGCCGATCGGCCGCAGCGGGACCTGCCAGGCGGGGTGGCGCCATGAGTGCCCCCGAGAAGGAGCGGGCCCAGGCCTCGGTCGGCGACCTGCTGGGTGACGTCACCCGGGACCTCTCCACGCTGATGCGCAAGGAGGTCGAGCTGGCCAAGGCCGAACTCCGCGAGGAGGCGAGTCAGGCCGGCAAGGCCGGCGGCATGTTCGGTGGGGCCGGGCTGGCCGGGTTCCTCGCCGTCCTGTTCGTGTCGTACGCGGTGTGGTGGGGGCTCTCCAACACGATGGACCAGGGCTGGGCGGCGCTGATCGTCGCCGTGATCTGGGCGGTCGTGGCCGGTGGCCTCTTCATCAACGCCCGGAGCCAGCTCCAGCGGGCACGTGCGGTGCTGCCCCGGACGAAGCAGACCGCCCGGGAGATGCCCGACGCCCTGCGGGGTCGGTGAACGAGTCGGAAGGGAGAGGATCATGTCCAGTGATCCGGATCGGATCCGGCGGGAGATCGAGACCACCCGCGACGAGTTGAGCAATGACGTCGACGCACTGGCCGACAGGGTCAACCCGCGTCGGATCGCGGGCGAGCGCGTCGGGCAGGCCCGCGATGCGGTCACGCGAGCGAAGGAGAAGGTGATGGGTAGCTCGAGCCACATGGGGCAGGAGGCCAGCCAGCGGATGTCGCACGTCGCCGGCTCGGTACGCGACGAGACCCGGTCGCTCGGACAGCAGTCCCGAGGGGCCATGGGCTCCGTGCGGGACGAGGCGCGCTCGCTCGGGCGGCAGTCCCGGGAGCAGACGCAGGGCAACCCGTTGGCCGCCGGCGTGGTCGCCTTCGGCGTCGGGCTGCTGGCCGCCTCGCTGCTTCCGTCGACCGGGCGTGAGCGGCAACTCGCCGGCCGCGCGCGGGGCATGGTGAGTGAGCACTCCGACCAGCTGCGCGGGCAGGCGAGCCAGATCGGCCACCAGATGCAGGACAACCTCCGGGAGCCCGCGCAGCAGGCGGCGCAGTCGGTGCGGTCCACCGCCGAGCAGGGGATGTCCGCGGTACGCGACCAGGGCCGCTCGGCCGCCGGGCAGATGCAGGGGCAGGCGCATGCGGCCGCCGACGACCTCCGGCAGCGCTGACCCGGCCGGGCGGCGGGGCTGGCACCGATGATGCGGGTACGCTCCGCGTCCGTGCCAGCCCCGGGCCGGCTGGTGAACGAGGACCTGGTCTTCCGGTTCGGCCCGCTGGTCGGGGTTCTGGACGGCGCGACCGTGCCGGAGGGCTTCGACACCGGCTGCGTGCACGGGCCGGAGTGGTATGTCCGGCACCTGGCCGCCCGGATCGGCGTGGCCGAGGCGGCACGCCCGTCGGCCAGGCTGACCAGCAACCTGGCCGCGGCCATTCTCGCCGTCCGTGCCGACCACGGCGGGCAGTGCGACCTTGATCATCCCGGCACCCCGTCCAGCACCGTCTGCCTGCTGCGTGAGTGCGGCGACAAGGTGGACTACCTGGTGCTCTGCGACAGCCCGCTGGTGCTGGACACCGGCCAGGTCAGCGTGGTGACCGACGACCGGCTGGAGGCGTCGGTGGCCGAGCTGCGCCGGACGGTCGCCACCGTGCCGGCGGGCGCGGACCCGGTGACCCGCTTCCGGCACGCCGTGGGCGTCCAGCGGGAACGGATGAACCGTACGCACGGCTACTGGGTGGCGGCGGCCGACCCGGACGCGGCCTTCCACGCGGTGACCGGGACGGCGCCCCTGCGGGGGCCGGCTGCGGTGCGCCGGGCGGCGTTGCTCAGCGACGGCGCGTCCAGCGCTGTCGACCAGTTCGGGCTGACCGACTGGGTGGGGCTGCTGGACATGCTGAGCGTCGAGGGCCCCGGCGCGTTGCTCGACCGGGTCCGCGAGGCCGAACGCGACCACCCCGACCGGCTGCGCCGGCACAAGCCCACCGACGACGCCTCGGTGGTCTTCTGCGAGTTCGGGCCGGAGACCTGAGGGCCCGGCGACTCCGCCGGGTAGCAACAGAGCGTGAGGTGGACGGTCGGGCGGTCCGACCGGTCGGTACCGGTAGCCGGACCGCCAGTGGATGCCCAATGGGGTGGACTTCGGCCGATGAGGGCGGCAGACTGCGGCACGTGGCGGGTGCGGTCCGGTTGGAGCCGGTGGATGAGCAGAACCTGGAGCCATTGCTCTCCGTAGCGGCTGCCGAGGCCGAGCCCGGCGATGTGATGCCTCCGGTCGAGGCTCCCGCCGGTTGGTCGCTCGCCCGCCGGGAGGCGTTCCGGGACTTTCACCGGGCGAGCTTCGAGGGCCTGGACGGCCCGACCCGTTCCCAGATGTACGCGATCCTCGTCGGCGGCGAGGTGGTGGGCATGGTCCGGATGACGCGCTGTGACGAGCCCGGCACAGTCGAGGCCGGGATGTGGCTCGGTCGCTCGGCGCGCGGACAGGGGATCGGCGCGAGTGCTCTGCGCGAGTTGCTGAACGCCGCGGCCCGGGCCGGCATGCGGGCCGTGGTGGCGGAGACGACAGCGGACAACGTCGGCGCGGTCGGCGTACTGAAAAAGTGCGGTGCCACCTTGCGCCAGGATGGTGGCAAGGTGCGCGCCGAAATCTGCCTTGATTCGACGCCGCCAGCGCTCTGAAGCGATTCTGCGCGTTCGTCTCCTCTGTCGTTTCTCCTGGTGGTTGCCGCCTGGACGTCCGTTCTGGGGCGTCCATTCCCGCATTTCCTGATGGCGTTCTCCGATACGGACGTAAATTGTCGGAACGGTTTCGGTGGAATGCCGACGGGTACTGCCCGGCGGGTCCGCAGATACGGGACGCCTGATCGAAGGCATGCTTCGCGCTATTCCCCGGTAGCCCTTCTCTGGCCCCCAGTGGCAGGCGTCCGGACCCCCGGGGAAGAAGGAGAACCGATGAAGACCGGAACACGAATCGGGTTGGCGGTGGGCTTCGGCTACCTGCTGGGCCGCCGACGCAAGCTACGTACCGCACTCACCCTCGCCGCCGCGGTGGCCGCCGGCCGCGCCAGCCGGGACCCCGGTGGGCTGCTGAAGCGGGGGAGCGACCTGCTGCACTCGTCCCCCCAGCTGGGCAACCTGGGCCGGCTCGGCGGGCCACTGGTCAACGCCGGCCGATCCGCCGCCACCGCGGCTGCCGGCAGCGGCGTGGACGCGCTCACCGGTCGGCTGCGCGGTTCGGCCGACGCGCTGCGTCGCCGGTCCGGAGGCCAGGGCGGCGCCCGGGACGATGACACGGGCCACGACGACGACACGGGCGGCGACGACGGCACCGACCGCGACACGGCGGACCGGACCGACCGGGACGACGCGTCGGCCGGGCAGCGGCGGGGGCGGTGACCATGGCGAACTCCAATCCGGGTGGGCTCGGTGACAAGGTCCGCGGCCAGTTGGCCGACGAGGTACGCAACCTGGCCGAGGCGATCGGCGAACGGGCGATGACGGCGGTGACCGAACGGATCACCGGCGCGACCGGCCGGCTCAGTGAGTACGCGCGCCAGGGCGGCGGACCCGGCCTGATCGCCGCCGCCACCGGTGCGCAGAAGCTCGCCGAGGGCGGCTCACCGATGAAGGCGATGGTGCATGCCGGGATGGCCGGCGGTAAGGAGAAGGTGATGTCGGCTCTCGGCCGCGCGGGCGGAAAGAGCGGCGGCAAGGGCGGCAAGAAGAAGGTCACCAACATCGTCGAGACGATCGAGGTCGGCGTGCCGGTGCGGGCCGCGTACAACCAGTGGACGCAGTTCGGTGATTTCCCGAGCTTCATGAAGAAGGTCGAGAACGTCGACACCGATTCGGACGAGAAGCTGACCTGGAAGGCGCAGGTCTTCTGGTCGCACCGGACCTGGGAGTCGACCATCGTCCGGCAGGTGCCGGACAAGCTCATCCACTGGCGGTCCAAGGGTGAGAAGGGCTCGGTCGACGGCACCGTCAGCTTCCACGAGATCACCCCGGACCTGACGCGCATCCTGGTGGTGCTGGAGTACCACCCGCAGGGCCTCTTCGAGCACACCGGCAACCTGTGGCGCGCCCAGGGCCGGCGGGTGCGGCTGGAACTGAAGCACTTCGTCCGGCACGTGATGACCGAGGTGGCACTCGACCCGGACCAGGTGGAGGGCTGGCGCGGCGAGATCCGCGACTCCCAGGTGGTCAAGGACCACGAGACGGGCCTGCGCGAGGAGCGCGAACGGGACCAGCGCGGCCCGGAGCGACGCGGCGGGCCCGGCCCCGAGACCGACGAGTTCGCCGAGGAGGAGCCGAGCGGGGAGGAGCCGCCGCGGCGGCGGCCCGCCGGGCGGCTGCGCCAGCGACCACCCCGCCGGCCGGTCGAGCCGGAGTACGACGAGGAGTACGAGGCGTACGAGGACGGCTACGACGAGGGGTACGCGGACGAACCCGACGAGGAGCCGCCGCCGGCGCCGCGTCGCCGCGCTCCCGAGCGGGCACGACGCGCCCAGCCGCGCGAGGAGCCGCAGCGGCCCCGGCCACCGGTGCGACGCGGACCGGAACCGCCGCGCCGGCCCGTGGTGCGCCGCCGCCGGGAGGAGGACGAGTGACGCTCGTATCCGACGAGGGCGGTGCCGGCGGGGCCCTGGAACGCGTGGGCTCCGCCGCCGGCGGGCTCGCCGACGTGGTGGAGACCGTGCTCGACAAGGGCGTGGTGATCGACGCGCAGGTGACCGTCGGCGTCGTCGGCATTCCCCTGGTGGAGATCAACGCCCGGGTGGTGGTGGCGAGCATCGAGACGTACCTGCGGTTCGCCGAAGCGGTCGACCGGCTGGACATCGCCCCGGAGGAGGGTGAGGGACTGGCCGGCCTGGTCGGCGGTGTCACCGGCGCCGTCCGGGACGTCACCGACTCGGTCGGGGAGGTCACCGGCAACGTGCGGGACCTCGGGAGGAGTTGACGTGGCGGACGAGACGGGACTGTTCATCTACGGCCTCGTGCCGGCCGACGTGGAGGCGACGCCCGACGCCGCCGGGGTCGGCGAACCACCCGGCGAGGTGGCGGTGATCCGGCACGGCGACCTCGGAGCCCTGGTCAGTGAGGTGCCGTTGGACGCGCCGCTGGGCCGCTCGGCGGACCTGCGGGCGTACCAGGAGCTGCTGGACGGGACGGCGGCGGTGGCGCCGGTGCTGCCGGTGCGGTTCGGCACCGTGGTCACCGGGCCGGACGCGGTGGTCGACCTGCTCCGGCCGCACCACGACCGGTTCGCCGCCGCGCTCGCCGAGTTGGAGGGCCGGGTGCAGTACGTGGTGCACGGTCGCTTCGACGAGCGGACGCTGCTGCGTGGGGTGCTCGACGAGAATCCGACCGCCGCCGGGCTCGCCGAGCAGGTACGCGGCCGGTCCGAAGCGGCCAGCCGCGAGCCACGGATCCGGCTCGGGGAGCTGATCAGCCAGGCGGTGGAGCTGCGCCGCGAGGCGGAGAACCGGCGCCTGCTCGACGCCACGGCCGAGTACGTCGTGTCCGCCCAACTGCGCCCTCCCAGCCACGAGCTGGACGCGGCGCACCTGGCGCTGCTGGTCGACACGGACCAGGAGGCCGCCCTGGTCGACGCCCTGGAGGAGTACGCGCAGCACCGTCGGGGCCTGCTGCGAATGCGGTTGCTCGGCCCGCTCGCCCCGTACGACTTCGTCAGCGCGCACCAACTGGCGGGCTGACCGGTGGACCTGCTCTGGGCGCTGCTGACCCTGCCGTACGCGCCGGTGCGCGGCCTGACCGCGGTGGTCGGGGTGGTTGCCCGGGAGGCCGAGTCGCGGCAGCGGAACCCGGTGAACGTCCGGCGCGAGCTGGAGGAGTTGGACGCGGCGGCGGCCGCCGGTGAACTGAGCGCCGAGGAACGCGACCGGGCCGAGCAGCGGGTCCTGAACCGGCTGACCGGAGGCGCCGGCCCAGCCGGAGCACGGCCCCGCCCGCCCCGGCGTGGTCCGGCACGCGAGGGAGGTGCGCGCGATGACCGACGAAGGCGTCCGGGCTCGACGGCGTGATCCGGCTGCCGAGGACCATCCCGACGACGAGTACGTCGAGCCGGTGTCGGCGGCCGAGGCGGCTCGGGCGGGGCTGCGGCAGCTGGTCGAGGTGACCGGCCGGGAGCCGTCCGGGACCACGTCGCTGGAGGCCACCGAGGACGGCTGGCTGGTCGGGGTGGAGCTGGTGGAGGCGCACCGGATTCCCGCCTCCGTCGATCTGCTCGGCCTCTACGAGGTGGAGCTGGACATCGAGGGTGGTCTGCTCGGCTACCGGCGGGTGCGGCGCTACCAGCGCGGAAAGGGTGAGGTGGGCTGAAATGACCGCTGCGCAGCCGCCGTCGGTGGTGCAGAACTCCGGCCAGGTCCTGCCCGCCGGCCACGAGCCGGCCAACCTGGGCGACATCCTGGAGCGGGTGCTCGACCGGGGCATCGTGATCGCCGGTGACATCCGGGTCAGCCTGCTCGACATCGAGCTGCTGACGCTGAAACTGCGGCTGGTCATCGCGTCGGTCGACACCGCCCGGCAGATCGGCATCGACTGGTGGGAGCACGACCCGTGGCTCAGCTCGCGGGCTCGGCCCCCGGTGGAGCCGGGACCGCGTGACCCGGAGCAGGTCGAGGCGGAGCGCCGGCCCCGGGTGGCGGCCCGGGCGCGCCGCCGGGACGCCGAGTTGGAGGAGTGGAATGAGTTCGACGGTTGAGGTGGCCGCTGACCGGCCCGCCCCGGTCGCCGGGGCCTGGCTGCACGGCGTGGTCCGGGATGCCGATCCGGCGGCGTTGGCGGTGATCGCCGGGATGGACGGCGCGCCGGTCCGGGCGGTGTCCGCCGCCGGCCTGGTCGCCGTGGTCAGCACCGCGCCGCTGGACGAGTACGGCGAGCAGCCGCTGCGCCGCAACCTGGAGGACCTGGCGTGGCTGGAGCGGGCGGCCCGGGCGCACCACGGCGTGGTCGAGGCGCTGGCCCGTCGGGGGCCGGTGGTGCCGGCCCGGCTCGCCACCGTGCACACCGACGACGAACGCGTGGCCGGGTCACTCGCCGCCCGCCGGGCCGAGTTGGTCGCCACCCTGGACCGTCTCACCGGACGCGGCGAGTGGGGTGTGAAGGGTTACCTGGGGCCGGGCGTGGCCACCGCGAGCGCCGAACCTGTCGGGGCCGGCGGTGTGGGGACGGCGTACCTGCGGCGGCGGCGGGCGCAGTTGACCGCCCGGGAGGAGGGTCAGCAAGCGGCGACCGCGGCGGCGGACGCGGTGCACGCCGCGCTGTGCGAGCTGGCCGTGGCGGGCCGGCGGCACGCGCCGCAGGACCGGCGACTCTCCGGGGCGTCCACCCCGATGGTGCTCAACGGGGCGTACCTGGTGGACCTAGTGGCGCTGTCCGGCTTCACCGACCTCGTCGACGCGTTGGGCGCTCGGCATCCGGAGATCCGGCTGGAGCTGACCGGGCCGTGGCCGGCGTACTCCTTCGTCGCGGAACGGCCGGAGCCGGCGCTCACCGTGCGGGAGCCGTGGTGACGTCCGCGCTCGCACCGAGCAGCGCGGACGATCCGCTGGCCTACCGGCCGGTCGCCCTGGTGGACCTGCTCGACCGGGTGCTCGCCACCGGGGTCGTGATCAGCGGCGACCTCACCCTGGCCATCGCCGACGTGGACCTCGTCCGGATCTCGTTGCGTGCGCTGGTCGCCTCGGTCGGCGCGCTGCCCCCGCCGGAGCACGCCGGATGACCGGGCGGAGCGAGGCGGCGGACCTGGCCGCCGCGCTGGGCGGGGAGTCGTGGCAGCCGCCCCGGGTCACGCCGCTGGACCGTCGGATCGCGGTGGACCGCGACTCGGTTGAGCGCGGGCTGGCCAGCCTGGTGCTCACGATCGTCGAGTTGCTGCGGCAGCTGATGGAGCGGCAGGCGCTGCGCCGGGTCGACCTCGGTGACCTGACCGAGGAGCAGATCGAGCGGATCGGGGTGACGCTGATGGCGTTGGAGGAGCAGATGGCCGGGCTACGCGACCACTTCGGCCTGGCCCCGGAGGACCTCAATCTGGACCTCGGCCCACTCGGTCCGCTGCTCCCGACCGACTGACGGCCGGCGGCAACCCCCGACGGGGTCGCCGCCGACCAGTGGATCAGGCGCGCACCCGGACGATGTCGTAGTCGGTGTCCGGCGTGGACTCCACGTCGAACCGGCCGTTCACCACGTACAACGCCGAACCGAGCAGGTCACCGGTGGCCGGCGACCGCAGCTCCGGGCCGGTGATCTCCCGCTGCACCGCCCCGGCGGTGTACCCACCGTTGAGTCGGACCACCGCGATGACGTTCGTCAGGTTGCGGATCACGTAGAGGGTGTGACCGCGCAGCACCAGGCCGTCGGCCCGCTCCACCGAGTAGCCGCCCAGGTCGACGAGGCGGCTGTGGCCGGTGCGCGGGTCGATGCGTACCAGCCGGCCGGGCAGCATCTGCGCGACCAGCAGGTCCCCGTCCGGCAGTTCCACGATCCCGTTGTGGTAGGCGTCCGGCGTCGCAGCCGGTCCGCTGAGCGACAGCACCCGGAACGCCGTGGCGGCCGGCAGGCGGCCACCGTGGCCGAGCGGCACCACGTACAGCACCTGCTTGCCGGAGTCGGTGAAGTAGACCGCCCGCTTGGTGATCACCAGGTCGTTGACGTAGCTGCCCGGCTCGTCGGCGAACTGGTAGTGGGCCAGCAGCTTGCCGGTCCCGGCGTCGTAGACGCTGGCGCCGCCACCGGAGAAGTCGGCGGTCCACAGCCGGCCCTGCTGGTCGAGCTTCAGGCCGGCCTTGTCCTTGCCCGGCACGGCCGGGATCAGCACCGAGCCACGGCCGGTACGTAAGTCACCGCGCCACACCGCACCATCCAAAATCGAGCTGACGTACACGGTGGTGCCCCGTCCGATCGTCAGCCCTTCGGGGGTGAACCCGTTGGGCAGGGCGATCCGGGCCGGGAACGGCTTCGCCGGATGGGCCGCTGCCGGCGAACCGACCGTGGTGAGGGTGGCCGCCGCCACCAGGGGAACGAGGAGGAGCGAAAGCAGCTTGCGCAAGAAACACCGCCTGACGTCGTTGTGGATAACTCCACTGAGGAATGTGACGTCCTAGGAACACCCTGGGTGCGACGGAAGGTTGACTCGCGGATCAGTTTGGTCCGGTCACCCTCGCTCGGCCGCGTACGCGGCCAGCCAGGCGACCTGGGCCGGGTCCAGCGACGGACGGACCCGGCGTCGCGCCGTGGCGACGTGCGCGGCGGTGACCGTGGCCGCCGCCAACGACTCCCGCATCGCGGCCAGCGCCGCCTCCCGGAGCAGCGCCGCACAGTCGGCCGCGGAGAATCCGTCCAGCTCCCCGCCGAGTGCGGCCAGGTCGACGTCCGGCGCGAGCGGCACGTTCCGGGACGCGGCCCGCAGGATGTCGGCCCGGGCCGCGCCGTCCGGCGGCGGCACGTAGACCAGCCGTTCCAGCCGGCCCGGCCGCAGCAGCGCCGGGTCGACCAGGTCCGGCCGGTTCGTCGCGCCGACCACCACCACGTTGCGCAGCGTCTCCACACCATCCAGCTCGGTGAGCAGCGCCGCGACCACCCGGTCCGTGGTCCCCCCGTCGGTGGCCTGGCCACGGACCGGCGCCAGCGCGTCCACCTCGTCCAGGAAGATCAGCGTCGGGGCCGCCTCCCGGGCCCGGCGGAACAACTCACGGACCGCGCGTTCGCTCTCGCCCACCCACTTGGAGAGCAGCTCCGCGCCCTTCACCGAGAGCACGTTCGCCCGACCCGAGCCGGCCAGCGCGGTGACCAGATACGTCTTGCCGCAGCCCGGCGGCCCGTAGAGCAGCACACCGCGCGGCGGCTGCACGCCGAGCCGGGCGAAGGTGTCCGGGTAGGTCAGCGGCCAGAGCACCGACTCGCTCAGCGTCTGCTTCACCTCGACCAGATCACCCACGTCGTCCAGGGTCACCGAGGCCAGCTCCAGCGTGGACGCGGCCATCGTCGTCGGCCGGACCACCTCCAGAGCGGCCGTGAAGTCGGCCATCGACACGGTCGGCGTCTCGGCCGACTTCTGCCGCAGCGCGGCCCGTACCCCAGCCTCCCGGACCAGCGCCGCCAGGTCCGCCGCGACGAATCCGGGGGTACGCCCGGCCACCTCGTCCAGCCGGACGTCGTCCGCCAGCGGCACCTGCCGGGTCAGCACGGTGAGCTGCTCGCGGCGCAGCGCCGGGTCGGGCAGGGGGATGCTGATCCGCAGGGACAGCAGATCCGGCGCGCGCAGCGCCGGGTCGACCGCCTCCGGCCGGCCGGTGGTGCACACCACGGCGGCACCGGAGCGGACGGTCTCCGCGAGCACCTGGCGGAACACGGTCGCCACCGGGCCGGGCTCGTCCGCCGGGGCGAGGGCCTCCACATCGGTGACCAGCAGCACCGCCGGCCCGCCGGCGCGGACCGCCGCCGCCACGGCACGAAGCCGGTCGGCGGCGGCCTGGTTGGCCAGCGCGGCGACCTCGGGTGCCCAGAGCGGGTGGACGCGGGCGCCGACCCGGGCCGCGACCGCCCGGACCAGGGCCGATTTGCCGGAGCCGGCCGGTCCACCGAGCAGCACTCCCAGCGAGACGGTGGTGCCCAGCCGGCCCAGCACCTCCCGATGGTGGAAGCCGAGGTCGAGCAGCTCGGTCAGCTCCTCGGCCTGGGCCCGCAGCCCGGGCAGCTCGTCGACGTCGGGCGCGTCGTCCTCCTCCAGCGGGTCCACGGCCGCATCGGTCGGAGCCGCAGCCGGCCGGTGCCCGCCGGGGCCCCCGGGGGGCCGTTCCGCCGGGGCGAGCCGGCCGGGAACAGCGCCGTGGGTGACCGGGCCGTGCTCCCAGCCGACCAGCGTGTCCATGGTGACCAGCGCGCCCGCGGCGGGCTCGACCGCGACCACGGTGAGCAGGGTGCTGGTCCAGGCGAACCCGACCGTGTTGGCGAGGCTGCGTCGGGCCGCCTCGATCAGGCTGCGCACCGAGGCGTCCGGCAGCACGTCCTGCGGCAACAGCGAAACGTCGTCGCCGGGCGTGACCACCTTGCCCAGCAGAGCGAGCCGGAGCATCTCCGGGCTGACCGCCGCCACCACCTCCACCGGCCCGGCCAGGGTCACCCGGCTCGCCGGGATCAGCGACGCCGGGATCACCCGTACCTGGCCGCCGTCGTGCAGGCCGAGGTTGCCCAGCGTCAGGTCGTCGGCGTACAGCAGGGCGGCGCCCGCGCCCGGCCCGGCCGCCGCAACGATGCCGGCCGTCTCCCGTCGGCCGACCAGCCGGACCGGGTCGCCGGGGCGCAGCCCCAGCGCGGTCAGCACCTCCGGGTGCAGCCGGACGACGCCGCGCCGGGCGTCCAGCGCCGCCGGCCGCAGGCTCGCCGTGAGAGTCAGGTCGGGTTGGGCCACCGCCCGACCGTAGCCGCCGTCAGCCAGTCCCGCGGTCAGCGCCGGGGATCCAACTCGTCCAGCAGCGACGGGTCCCGCCGGATCAGCTCGGCCAGCCGGGCGGCCGGGTCCGGGGTCAGACCGTTCGGGCCGGGAGCCCAGGCCGGCACCGTCCGGCCGGACAGCGGCCAGGCCGGCGGGGGCTCCACCGGGGCCGCCGAGGGCTCCGGACCGACCGTGACGTGCGGACCGTCCCAGGAGATCAGCAGCGGGTACGTCCGCCCGCCGTGCTCGACACGGACGGTCACCGCCAGCCCCGGGTGAGCGCCGACGACCTGGCGTACCGCCTCGGCCACCTCCTCGACCGGGCCCCAGCCGGAGACCTCGCCGGGGGTGTCCCGCCCCGCGTGCCGCCCCGGCCCGCCGTTTCGGGCGTCGGTGCGGCCACCGCCCGGGTCGGCCGGTCCACCGGCCGGACCCGGCGATGCGTGCTCGTCGCGATCGTGGGCCCGCCGACGCAGCGCCTCCTCGCGCCGGGCCAGCCGGGCCAGCGTCTCGTCCAGGTCGCCCCTCACCAGATCACCCCTTCCCGCCACGGCCGGAGCCGGTCGGCTCAGGCCCTCCTGTCCCGGGTGGCCCGGTCCAGCGCACGGTCCAGGACGACCAGCAGGGCGTCCCGCACCGAGAGCCGGTCCCGAGCGTCGAACTGCACCAGAGGTACATGATCTCCGATGGCCAGCGCCCACCGGATCTCACCCAGCTCCAGGGCCACCCGTCCGTCGAAGGCGTTGACCCCGACCACGAACGGCAGGCCGGCCCGCTCGAAGAAGTCGATCGCCGGGAAGCAGTCGTCCAACCGGGCGCTGTCGACCACCACCAGCGCGCCGAGCGCGCCCCGGGCGAGGTCGTCCCACATGAAGCCGAACCGTGCCTGCCCGGGAGTGCCGAACAGGTACAGCTTCAGGCTTCGGTCGATGGTCACGCAACCGAAGTCCATCGCCACGGTGGTGGTGGTCTTGCTCGACCGGCTGCCCCGGTCGTCCACCCCGATCCCGGCGCTGGTCATCTCGGCCTCGGTGGTCAGCGGCGCGATCTCGGAGATCGCCCCGACCGTGGTGGTCTTGCCGACCCCGAACCCGCCCGCGATCAGGAGCTTGACCGGAACGGGTGGCGCGGCCGGCGGCCGGTGGGCCGGCGGTGGCGTCGCCCCGCTGCTGGCCGGCAGTCGGTACGGGGGAGGTGGCACGGCCGGTGGCGGGCCGGTGCGCCCGAGCACCGGGCCGATGCCCGGCGTGGTGCCGTAGCGGGCGGCGGCGCTGTTGCCGGCGAGTCCCCCGAGCGGGGCGACCGGCCATTCAGGAGATCGCACGGAGTCCATCAATCACTCGCAGGATGAGGTCGGGGTCGTAGGCGTGGTCGGCGTCGGTGACGTGCACGTCCAGGTGTCCGGCGGCACGCAGGTCGCCCACCAGGACCCGGGTCACGCCGAAGTGCAACCGGGTCCGTGCCGAGAGCTCGGCCACCGAGATGGGCTCGGCGCAGAGCGCGATGATCGCCATGAGCTCCGGCGCCAGGGGAGCGGGCGGCGGGGCGGTCCACGGGCCGCTGTCCGGACGGACGGTCACCTGCGTCTCCAGCCCGATCGCCGGGTCCGCGCCCGCCACCCGTCCGGAGGTGAGCACGAACGGCCGGGGACCCGCCGGCCAGCCGGCGCCCACCTCCGTCGCTGGTTCCGCCGACCCGTCGCCCTCGGTCGAGGGCGCCGCGCGCAGGTAGGGACGGATCCGGGCGCCAGGCCCCGGGTCCGGATCCTCACCGGCGACGTCCCGGGTCATTGCTGGACGGCGTTCTTCAGCTCGACGATCAGCCGCGGCGTGAGGGCGCCGCCGGCCCGTCCGGCGAAGAGCGTCATCTCGTACGCGACCGTGCCCAGGTTCGCCGACCGGTCCGCGACCACACCGAGCACGGATCCACTGCTGATCGCGCTGATCAGCAGGTAGCCGTCGGCCATGTCGACGATGACCCGGTTGAGGCCGCCGAGGGCGTACCAACTGGCCGCCCCGCCGGCGAGGCTGGTCATGCCGGAGACCACGGCGGCGAGCCGCTCCGCGTTGGACCGGTCCTTGATCGCCGACATGGCCATCAGCAACCCGTCCGAGGAGACCGCTATCGCCTCCAGCACCCCGGCCGTGCTGGAGGTGAAGGAGTCCAGCAGCCAGTTGAACGTGCGGGCCTCCGGGCTGAGGTCCCCGGCGGCGGCGCCGGACTGGCTCTGGTGGTCGACGTTGTCGTGCAGAAAGGGGCTGGTCACCGTGATGATCCTTCTTCGTTCCGGCGGTCTGGGCTGACTTCGCGAAGAGCGCGGGCGACGCCCGCCTCGAAATCGTTGAGGAGATCGCGGACCTCGGCCGGGTCGCCGAGGTGCGAGCTGGCCGGCTGGGCGGGCGGGGTGGCGGTGACGTTCGCCCCGGGCACCCGCCGGCTCAGCAGGGGCCGGCCCGGCGTCGCCCCGGTCGGGCCGGCGGTGTCGGCGACGGTCCCCGCCGACCAGTGCCCGGCGAGGTCACCGTTGCCGGGGGCAGCGGCGTTCAGCTCGGCCCGTCGTACGCCGGACTGGAACGCCTCGACGAGCGCGCGGGCGGCGGCCGGGTCGGCGCCGGTGGCGTCCACCGGCCCGACCGGCGCGGAGGCGGCGCTCAGGCTGGCCCCGGGCACCCGCTGCCGGACCGGCGGGCCGCTCGGCGTCCCCGATGGTTCCGGGCTTGCCGGGGCCGGACCCGGCACGGTGCGGTTGGGATTGCCGATGCCGGCGCCGGCGATGCCCGCGCCGCCACCTTTCGCCCCGCGCCCCGGTCGTCGGGGCAGGCCCGACTCGGTGAGTGGGAGGTCGACCGGTGCGGGTGGCGTCGTGTCGGCGGCGGCCGGTGCCCCGCTGCCGAACGCGTCCCAGGACGCACCGGACTCCAGGCTGCGGGTGGCCCGGCTGAGCAGATCCGGGTCGAAGCCGGCCGGTGCGGCGGTGGCCGTGAGGGATCGTGCGCCCCGGCCGTGACCGAGCGCGGCCGGCGAACGCCGGTCCCGTTCGGGCACGGCGGCCCGGGCGACGGTGGCCCCGGCCCGGTCGGCGCGTCGGAGCACCAGCGACGCCGGTGGGATCTCCAGCTGGGCCGTTACCCCGCCGCCGTCGGTGGCGGCCAGGCTCACCACCCAGCCGTGGCGGCGGGCCAACCGGCCCACCACGAAGAGGCCGAGCACCTCGGTCGGTGCCAGGTCGAGCCGCTCCCGCCGGGTGAGCCGTGCGTTCTCGTCGGCCAGTCGCTGCTCGCTCATCCCGATGCCGCGGTCCACCACCGTGATCCGGGCACCGAGCCCGGACGCCTCACCGGCCACCAGCACCCGGGTGTGCGGCGGGGAGAAGATGGTGGCGTTCTCCATCAGTTCGGCCAGCGCCAGGATGAGGTCGCCGACCACGGCCGGCGCGGCCGAGATGCCGGCCGGCACCCGCACCTCCACCCGGGTGTAGTCCTCGATCTCGCCGAGCGCCAGCCGGACCACGTCGGCCAGCGGCACCGGCGCGGTGTGCGCGTCCGCCCCGGCCGATCCGGAGAGCACCACCAGGCTGCCGGCGTTGCGCCGCAGCCGGCTGGAGATGTGGTCGAGCCGGTACAGGTGCTCCAGCCGACCCGGGTCGACCTCCTGCTGTTCGAGCCGGTCGATCAGCGCGAGCTGCCGGCCCACCAGGTTCTGGGTGCGGCGCCCGACGTGGCCGAACATCTGCGCCACGTTGCGCCGGCCGGCGACCTGCCGTTCGACCAGCCGGGCCGCGGTGCTCTGCACCCGGTCGAAGGCCCGGGCCAGGTCGCCGATCTCGTCGTTGGCCCGGATGTCCACCGGATCCAGCCGGACCGGCTGGGCGCTCTCCGCCTCGTCGTCGGTGACCCGCACCAGCTCGGCCTCGGCGACCCGCGCGACCCGGTCGGCGGAGCGGGTGAGGCGGGTCAGCGGCCGGGCCACCGTACGGGCGACGGCCGTGCTGAGCAGCACCACCACCGCCAGGATCAGCGCCGCGGCGCCTCCGACGAGGTACGCGGCGGTCAGCGCCCGCCGCTGCTCGGCGGTCACCTCGGCGAGTACGTCGGCGACCAGCTTCTTCTCGATGAACTGGCCGAGCCGGATCATCGACCGGACGGACGGGAACAGCGCGTCCAGTGGGATGTCGCGGATCGCTCCGGCCGGGTCCCGGGCGCTGGTGACCAGGAAGTCGGAGCTGGTACGGGCGGCCACCGCCACGTCGTTGAGCCGGGCCACCGTCAATTGCTCGGGCGTGATCAGACTGCGGAAGCGCTGGCTGTCCACCTGGAGGGCGGCCATGCAGGCCACGTACCCGGCGCTGGCCTGCGCGCTGCCGGTCGCCTTGACCAGCACGATCAGGGTGGCGCAGGCGCCCAGCCCCTCGTCGGCGCGCAGCAGCCCGTCCAGGGCCAGCACCTGGCGGCCCGGCCGGGTGTCGGTGTCCACGCTGAACGGCAGCCGCAGTGAGTCGATCATTCCCCGGTTGACCGGGCCGAACGCGTCCATCACCTGGGTCGGGCTGGCGGCCCGGGCGAGGACGGCGGTCCGCAGGTCGATGAGGCTGGACACGCCGTGCAGGGCGTGGTCGACCTGGTCGGTCAGCGCGTCGCTGCCCCCGGCCCGCAGGTCGGCGACGCGGTCGTCCACGTCGGCGGTCTTGCGGACCAGTTCGGCGCGTTCCACCCGGCCGAGCAGGAAGCCGACCGAGAGGATGCGTTCCTGCTGGAGGTCCTGCACCAGGCTGCCGACGCGGCTGGCGAGTCGCACCCGCTCGGCGATGTCGCTGGCGCGCTGGGCCGCGGCCACCCGGTCGAGCACCACGGGCACGGCGAGGCCGACCATGCTGAGCAGGGGGATGACCACGAGCAGCGCGAGCTTGCCGCGGATCCGGAGCCTACCGAGCAGCATCGGACGGTCCCCACTGGGCGGTTTCCGGGTCGCGGGTCGCGCCGACCGGTTGCAGCGGCCGCGGGTCACCCGGTCGACCGGTGTGGATCGCCGGCTGCCAGGGGTCGCCCGATGGTGGGAGGTCGGGGCTGTCGGCGCGCGTTGCGGGCAGCGTGGCGCGGCGGCGGGCGCGACGGCCGGCGGCGATGAGCAGCGCGGCGAGCCAACCCAGCAGCAGCAGGGCGGTCACCCCGGCCCCGATGGTCTGCCAGCGGTCCCGGTCCAGCGCGTCGATCCGCTCGATCAGCAGGGCGTCCAGCTCACTGAGGATGACCGGCTGGAGCTGGAGGGCGGCCGTGTGCGTGTCGAGTCGGGCGGCGGCCAGCCTGGCCGGGTCCACCGCGCCCGTGGCGGGGGCCGGGGCGGACGACGCGGCCAGCGCCTCGACCGAGCGCTGGTAGGTGTCCAGCGGGGTCAGCACGTTGGCGCCCAGGTCGGTGCTCTCCGAGCTGTCCACCGCGGAGCGCAGGTTGTCGACCAGGTCGGTGGCGGGCGTCAGCGCGGCCACCCGCAGTCCGGTCAGCTCGATCAGGCTGCGGGCCTGCTCGGCGGCCGGCCGGCGAGGGGCGAGGGTGCCCAGGTCGGCGAGCCGGCCGGCGGCCACCAGCGCTTCGGGCAGCTGCTGGCCGGCGCTGTCCTGGAGGAAGAAGGAGTCGGCGCCCGGGTCACGAACCAGCCCGGAGCTTTCCCGGACCTTGCGGTGCAGGGCCAGCAGCAGATCGGTGACCTCGCCGTACGCGGTGTAGGCGGACTCGGGGTCGGTGGGGCTGCGGCCGTTCAGCGCCTCCAGTTTGGTCCGCAGGCCGGCCCAGCGTTCCTGGCTGCGCAGCTCGGTGCCGATCCGGGCATCCACCGCGGCGGCGTCCTCGACCGCGCGGGTCAGCGCCTCGCGGGGGGCGGGGCGACCGTTGACCGCGGCGGACTGGGTCTCGATCAGGGCGTCGGTGACCGGGGCGAGGGCACGGAGGTACTGCACGCCGAGCCGTTCCCGGGCGGCCAGGTCGCGGTTGTCGCCGGTCTGCCGCCAGGTCTGCACCAGGAGCAGGCCGATCGGCGCCAGCAGCGCCGTGACGAGCAGCAGCGGCAGTAGTCGGCCCCACCTGGACGGCCGTCGACGGGCCCGCGGCGCGGGGACTGTCATGTGTGTCTCCTCCGGCTTCGGGCGGGGGGTCGGCGCGGTGGCGGGTTCGCCGACGAGTCCCGTGCACCGGACCGGAAAACTAGCCGAATCGCCCGTGGGCGAACCGGCTGCCGGTGAGTCAGGTTTGCGTCAGTTCGAGCGATGTCACCGTTCGTCCGTGTTGCGGGCACGCTGTGTCCCATCGGCGGGTGTGACATGAAGGGATCGAGGTGGATATCCGCCGAAGATCGGAATTCACGTGATCCGAACTCAACTCACTGTGCCGCCTTCGACGGTGCGCGGTCGCACCTCGTCCGACCGCCGATCGGAGCAACCGGACGGACGTACGGCGGATCTCAGCCAACGCTCAGCCTGTGGCCCGTACCGTGTGCCGCATGAGATCGCCGTCGCCGGCCGCGTGGTTCCGGCGTGCCCTGCCCACCCGCCGCCGAGCGATCGCCGCAGCGGCGGTCGTCGTCCTCCTGGCGGCCGCCGTGACCTGGGCGGTGTGGCCGCAGGGGCCGGGCGTACGCACCGAGAGCGCGATGCTCACGGTCCGTTCCGGACCGTCCGGCGACCAGCCGGTGGACCTGGACACCACCTTCTACCTGCCGACCGACGCCTCGTCCGGTCGCAAGGTGCCGGCGGTGCTGTTGGCGCACGGGTTCGGCGGCACCAAGGAGTCGGTGCGCTCCGACGCGGAGGAGTTCGCCGGGCGCGGCTACGCGGTGCTCACCTGGACCGCGCGGGGCTTCGGCCGCAGCGGCGGCGAGATCCACCTGGACAGTCCGGACCACGAGGTACGCGACGCGCAACGGCTGCTGGACTGGCTGGCCGCCCGCCCGGAGGTGCGCACCGACGGCGCCGGCGATCCGAAGGTCGGCGTGGTCGGCGGCTCGTACGGCGGTGGGCTGGCGCTTCTGCTGGCCGCCCAGGACCGCCGGGTGGACGCGATCGTCCCCATGATCACCTGGAACGACCTGTCCCGGGCGTTCCTGCCGGAGAGCACCGGCGGGGCGCCGACCGAGGGCGTGTTCAAGAAGGGCTGGGCCGGTCTCTTCTTCGGTGGGGGCGGCAACGTGGGCAGCGGCCCGGCCGGGCTCTCCGGCGGGACCGCCGCCCAGCCGGAGGGCGCGCCGGCCTCCGCCGGCCCACCGAGCCCGGGGCCGGGCGCCGGTCCGGGTACCGGTCCGAGTGGCGCCCCGGCGGGTGCCGCCGACCCGTCCTGCGGCCGGTTCGCCGCCGACGTGTGCGCCGCGTACCTGCGGATCGCCACCACCGGTCGGGCCGACCAGGCCGCCGTGGACCTGCTGCGCCGGTCCAGCCCGGCGGGCGTGCTGGACCGGATCAAGGCGCCCACCCTGCTGGTGCAGGGTGAGGCGGACACCCTCTTCCCGCTCGGCGAGGCGGACGCCAACGCCGAGGGCATCGCCGCCGCCGGCACGCCGGTGCGCGTCGCCTGGTTCACCGGTGGGCACGACGGCGGCGCGGGCCCCCGTTCGGACTCGGACCGGGTGAAGTTTCTGACCGTCCAGTGGCTCGACCACTACGTCAAGGGGGAGGGCGACGCGCCCGGCGACGACTTCACCTGGTCGCGGATCGCCGGTTTCGACGCGCTCGACCGGGGCCTGGTCGCCACCGGCTTCCGCCGCGCCGACTACCCGGGCCTGACCGGCACCGCCCGTCGGGAGGTCGTGGTCACCGGCCCGGCGCAACCGATCGCGAACCCGCCGAACGGCAACCCGGCCGCCATCTCCTCGGTCCCGTTCGCGGGCGGGCTCGCCTCGCTGCTGGACGGTGTGGCCGGCGACGTGCCCGGCCAACACGCCCGGTTCGAGTCGGCGCCGCTGACCGACGCGGTCGACGTGGCCGGCGCCCCCACCGTCACCTTGCGGGCCGCCTCACCGACCGGCGAGGCGGTGCTCTTCGTCAAGCTCTACGACGTCGACCCGGAGGGCGGGGCCACCCTGCCGAACGGGCTGGTCGCCCCGATCCGGCTCACCGGTCTGCCGCAGCGGGTGCAGGACGCCCGCCCGGTCACCGTGACGCTGCCCGGGATCGTCCGACGGGTGGAGGCCGGCCACCGGCTGCGCGTCGTGGTGGCCACCTCCGACCAGGCGTACACCACGCCGGCCCAGCCCACCGTCTACACGGTGGCGGCGGACGGCGCGGTCAGCCTGCCCACGGTCGGCGGGGAGCCGATCCCCACCACGGCGACGATCTGGCGCTGGGTGCTCGCCGGCCTGCTCGCCGCCATCGCGATCGGTCTCGTCGTGGTCGTGGCCGTGGTCCGCCGCCGGCACCGCCGCCAGGACCGGTCGGTGCATCCGGAGTACGCGGACACGCCGCTGGCCGTGCGCGCACTGCGCAAGGAGTACGCGGACGGCTTCGTCGCGGTGTCGAACGTGGACTTCGAGGTGCACCCGGGTCAGGTCGTGGGCCTGCTCGGGCCGAACGGCGCCGGTAAGACCACCACGCTGCGGGTGCTGATGGGGCTGACCCAGCCGACCGCCGGGGAGATCTACGTCTTCGGTCGCCGGCTGGTGCCCGGTTCGCCGGTGCTCTCCCGAATCGGCGCGCTGGTGGAGGGGCCGGGCTTCCTGCCGCACCTGTCCGGACTGGACAACCTGAAGGCGTACTGGCGGGCCACCGGGCGGCCGTGGGAGGACGCGCAGTTCGACGCGGCGCTGGAGATCGCCGGCCTGGGCGACTCCGTGCACCGGAAGATCAAGAACTACAGCCACGGGATGCGCCAGCGACTGGCCATCGCCCAGGCCATGCTCGGCCTGCCGGAGCTGCTGGTGCTGGACGAGCCGACCGACGGGCTCGACCCGCCACAGATCGCCGAGATGCGCCGCGTGCTCCAGCGGTACGCCACCGACGGCAGGGCGGTGCTGGTCTCCAGCCACCTGCTGGCCGAGGTGGAGCAGACCTGCACGCACGCCGTCGTGGTGAACAAGGGCCGGATCGTGGCGTCCGGGCCGGTGGAGGAGATCGTGGGCGAGTCGCCGAGCGTCCTCTTCGACGTCACCGACCCGGTGGCGGCGCGGGCGGTCCTGGACCGGCTGCACGGGGTCCGGGTGCTGCCGGAGAGCGATGGTCAGCTGGTGGTCGACACCAACGGCACGGCCCGCAGCGACGTGGTGGCCGAGTTGGTGCGCGCCGGCATCGGTGTGGACCGGGTGGTGCCCCGGCGCCGCCTGGAGGACGCGTTCCTCGCCCTGGTGGGCGAGAACTCTCGGGGAAGCGGTGACCGGTGATGGCTGGCTCTTCCGTCGAGACGCCGATGGGCGTCACCGACCCGGCCGGCGCGGCCCGGGGCTACCGGCCGTCGGCGACGATGCCGTTCGCGGCGGAATTCCGTCGGCAGGCGTCCCGGCGGCGGACCCAGCTGGCGCTCGGCTTCATGGTGCTGCTGCCGCTGATCATCCTGATCGCGTTCCAGTTCGATTCGGGCGGCGACGACGACAACGGCCGCAACGAGTTCTCCAGCCTGGTCGAGCTGGCCACCTCGGGTGGCCTCAACTTCACTCTCTTCTCGATCTTCGTGTCGGCGTCGTTCCTGCTGGTGGTGGTCGTCGCGCTGTTCTGCGGCGACACGGTGGCCAGTGAGGCGAGCTGGGGCAGCCTGCGCTACCTGCTGGCGATCCCGGTGCCCCGGGCCCGGTTGCTGACGGTGAAGCTGGTGGTCGCGCTCGCGTACTCGGGGCTGGCCCTGGTCCTTCTGGCCGGCACCGCGCTGCTGGCTGGCACGCTGCGCTACGGCTGGTCGCCGCTGCGCAGCACGGTCGCCGCCGAGCTGGAACCCACCGAGGGGCTGCTCCGGTTGCTGGCCGTGCTCGGCTACCTGGCGGTCGTCCTGCTGGTGGTGGCCGGGCTGGCGTTCCTGCTGTCGGTGACCACGGACGCCGCGCTGGGCGCGGTGGGCGGCGCGGTGCTGCTCTGGATCCTGTCCAGCATCCTGGACCAGATCACCGCCCTCGGCGCGCTGCGCGATTTCCTGCCCACCCACTTCAGCACCGCCTGGCTGGGGCTGCTCTCCACCCCGGTGCAGACCGACGACGTGGTGCGCGGCAGCATCTCGGCGATCAGCTACGCGACGCTGTTCTGGGGGCTGGCCTTCTGGCGGTTCACCCGCAAGGACATCACGTCATAGCCGGCTGTCGGGCGGGCTCACCGACGACGGCACCGCGCTCGGTGCCGGCGGTGGGGCCGGGCGCGTCGGCACCGGCGTGGGCGGGTCGGCCTTCTTCCAGGCGCTGACGCCGATCCGGCCGGTGTTGCCCAGGTCGACGGGCCCGTCCGGGTCGACCTCCGCGGCCGGCTGCCCGGCAGCGGGCGCCACCGTCAGATACTCCCCGTTGGTGGCCACCACGGTCGGATCGGTGACCAGGTTGCGCCACAGCACCACGGCGGTGGCCCGCTCCTGAGGGGCGAGGGTGACCTTCCGGGGCGGCTGGTCGAAGCCCGAGGTGATCTCCTTGGCGCCGTTGACGACGCGCAGCATGATCGGCTCGCGCTGCTCGTCGAACAGGTGCAGCACCGGGTATCCGTTGAGCTGGTACGGGCGGTCACCGCAGTTGACCAGTTCGAGGCCGAGGGCACGCAGGCCCATCGCGGCGTCCGACCCGGTCGACCGGATCTGGATGCCGGACGCCGGACACTCGGCCATCGGGTCGGGGCTCGTGGACGCTCCGGGCGCGGTGACGCGTCCGGGCGTCGTGCGCGAGCCGTCCCCGGACTGGCCGCGATGATCGGCGGACTGACAGGCGCCGAGCGTGAGCGCCGCCGCGACCGCCGCGACCGTCCGGGTCGCCGTGCCGGCCCGTCGCCGTGTTGCCGTCCTGCGGAAGATCATGAGCCGATCCTCGCGTACGTGGCCGTCCCGCCCGCTGCTGGCTCGGTCGGACCTACTCCTGATGGACCTCTGGGGCTGAATCGTTTGCGACATCGCTCGATACCGTCGAGCCACCGACAGCGGCACCGCGGCCTGCGTAACCCGGTCATCGTTGGGCAGGTCAGCCGCCGCCAGCGCTCTGGCGGCGTGTCGCAGTCCTCGAGCCATGACTGCGGCGAGCGGTATACCTCAGAGTCATAAAAATGACTCTGAGGTATACCGCTCAGCAGTGACCCTGTGCCCGGCGGAGCCCGGGTCGAGGCGAACCGCGCCGCGGCGCGATGAGGCCGGGATCCCACCCCGTGTTCAGGGCAGCTTCACGGGCTGTACGGAGAGCCGCACGGGCTGTACCGTCACTTCGGGAGCGCTCCCATGGGCACCGCGATCGATGCGAGGTGATCCCTGGCACGGGCTGGCCAGGGCTGTTCCTGTCAATGGAGGTATCCATGAACGTCTCTCGGCTCGGCGGGCCGACCCTGTCCCTGTTCCGCATCGTGACCGGACTGCTGTTCACGTTGCACGGCCTGTCCTCGGTCTTCGGGTTGTTCGGCGGCAACCCGATGACCGGCAAGGCGGTACCGCTCGGCACCTGGCCGGGCTGGTGGGCCGCCCTGATCCAGCTCATCTGCGGCGCGCTCGTGCTGTTCGGCCTCTTCACCCGACCCGCCGCGCTGCTCGCGTCCGGCTCGATGGCGTACGCCTACTTCGTCGTGCACCAGCCGGACGGCCTGCTGCCTCTGCACAACGGTGGTGAGCTGGCAGCGCTCTTCTGCTGGTCGTTCCTGCTGGTCGCCGCACTCGGCTCGGGGCCCTGGGCACTCGACCCGCTGCTCTTCCGACGTCGCGCCGACGATCCGTCGCCACCGGTGGCCGAGCCCAGCCCGGTATCCGTCTGACCGCACCCGTGCCGCGCGTGGCCGGAGCCTCGACGAGGTGGCTCCGGCGACGCGCCGGCGCCGGCGGGGCGCCGGCGCCAGCGGGGCGCCGGCGCCAGCGGGGCGCCGGCGAAAGCGGGTGGTGTGGCGTCAGGCCGGCGGGCGGGGGGTGAGAACCGCGTCCAGCAGGCCGGGGTAGAGGCGGTCCAACTCGTCGCGGCGGAGCCGGACGTAGCGGCTGGTGCCGGCGGCGCGGGTGCGGGTCAGGCCGGCCTCGCGCAGCACCTTGAGGTGGTGGCTGCGGGTCGCCTTGGAGACTCCGAATTCGAAGGTGCCGCAGGCGTGCTCGCCGCCCTCGGCGAGCGCCCGCACGATCTGCAACCGCACGTCGTCGGCGAGTGCGGCCAGCACGGCGGTGACCGGTACGGCGGCCAGGTCGGGTTCGTGCGGCTCCATGTGAGCAGTGTAACCCTTGTTCGACAATCGTCGAACATCCTCCTAGGGTCGGTGTCGTTGGTTCGACGATACTCGAACATAGGAGCTGCCGATGCGATCCCGCGCCGCCGCCTACCCGCTACTGGCTGTGCTCAGCTGGGGAGTGATGTTCCCGATCCTGGCCAGTGCGCTTCCCCGGGTCGATCCGCTCAACCTGACCACCGCGCGCTACCTGCTGGCCGCCGTCATCCTGGTCGGCATCCTGCTGCTCCGCGAGGGCGCCGGCGCGCTGCGGCTCGGCGGCCGGGCGGTCGAGGTGGCGGTGCTCGGCGTGGTCGGCTTCGCCGGCTTCAACGTGCTCACCAACCTGGCGCTGGAGCACGCCGCACCGCAGCAGATCGCCCTCTTCGTGGCGACCACCCCCGTCATCACCCAGCTGGTCCGCTGGGTCCGGGACGGCGTACGGCCGAAGCCGCTCCTGCTGGCCCTCTCGCTGGTCGCGCTCCTCGGCGTCGGGCTGGTGATCACGCGCGGCAGCCTGGCCGGCGTCGGTCAGTTCGGTCTCGGCGGTCTGATGATGATCGGCGCGGTGCTCGGCTGGGGCATCTACACCCACGGCGCCGGCCGGTTCGGCGGTTGGTCTCCGCTGCGGTACACCACCCTCACCGCGCTCGCCGGCACGGCCGCCATGCTCGCCGCGAGCGTGCTCGCCGACGGAATCGGCTGGCAGCACGCTCCGGGCGGCGCCGACCTGGTGGCGGTTGCGCCGCAGCTGGCGTACGTCGTGATCCTGGGCGCCGTGGTCGCGGTGCTGGCCTGGAACACCGGCGTGCAGCGGCTCGGCGCCGCCAACGCCGCGCTGTTCATGAACCTGGTCCCGGTGACCACCTTCGCGGTGCAGATCGCCCGCGGCTACCGGCCGGAGCCGGTCGAGCTGGTCGGTGCCGCGATCACCATCGCCGCCCTGGTCGCCGCGAACCTCGTCACCCGGCCCCGCACCGCCTCCGCGTACCAGGCGAACGCCGTCACCGACCCCGTCGCGGTGATCGACCCCGTCGCGGTGGTGCGCGCCCGCTGACCCACTCACTGGGATCTGCGCTGGAGGCTGCGCCCGGCTTTGCCTAGACTCGACGGCACAACTGAATACCTCATCCAGAGGGGCTGAGGGATACGGCCCGACGACGCCCCGGCAACCACCCCGCGCGCTCACCGCTGAGCGACCCGCGGGGCAGGTGCCAATTCCGTCCCCGCCGCACCGTGCGATGCGGGGAAAGATGAGAGGACCCTCGACATGACGTCGACGCTCGCCGCCTCCGGCATCGACACCTCCGCCAGCCCCGCCCGCGCACTGGTCTGCCGTGCCTGCTCGGCGCGTTACCCGCTCGCCGCCCAGCACGCCTGCTACGAGTGTTTCGGCCCGCTGGAGGTCGACTACGACACGGCCGCCCTGGCCACCGTCACCCGTGCGCAGATCGAGTCCGGCCCGAACAGCATCTGGCGGTACGCCGCGCTGCTGCCCGCCGGTCAGGACCCGGCCACCCGGGTCACCCTCGACCCGGGGCTCACCCCGCTGGTGGCGGCCCCCAACCTCGCCGCCGAGCTGGGCATCACCGCGCCGCTCTGGGTCAAGGACGACAGCGCCAACCCGACCCACTCGTTCAAGGACCGGGTGGTCTCGGTGGCGCTCACCGCCGCGAAGGCGCTCGGCTTCACCCGGTTCGCCTGCGCCTCCACCGGCAATCTGGCCAACTCGGTGGCCGCGCACGCCGCCCGCGCCGGGGTGCCCTCGGTGGTCTTCATCCCTAGCGACCTGGAGCAGGGCAAGGTCATCACCACCGCCGTCTACGGCGGCGAGCTGGTCGCCATCGACGGCTCGTACGACGATGTGAACCGGCTCTGCGGGGAGCTGGTGGAGACCGACGAGTTCGAGGACACGGCGTTCGTCAACGTCAACGTCCGGCCGTACTACGCCGAGGGCTCCAAGACGCTCGGCTACGAGGTGGCCGAGCAGCTCGGCTGGCGGATCCCGGCCCAGGTGGTCATCCCGATGGCCAGCGGTGAGCTGCTCACCAAGATCGACAAGGCGTTCTCCGAACTGGTCGAGATCGGTCTGGTCGAGGCGCCGGCCGGCGGCTGGAAGGTCTTCGGCGCCCAGTCCGCCGGCTGCAACCCGATCGCCACCGCCCTGCACGCCGACACCGACACGATCACCCCGGTCAAGCCCACCGGCATCGCCAAGTCGCTCAACATCGGCGACCCGGCCGCCGGCCTCTACGCTTTGGAGGCGGTCCGCCGCACCGACGGCTGGATGGAGTACGCCGACGACGACGAGATCCGCGCCGGCATCCGACAGTTGGCGCGTACCACCGGGGTCTTCGCGGAAACCGCCGGTGGGGTGACCGTGGCGGTGCTGCGCAAGCTGGTCGAGTCCGGTCGGCTCGACCCGACGGCGGAAACCGTCGTCTTCAACACCGGGGAGGGCCTGAAGACCATCGACGCGGTGGCCCACCAGGTCGGTCCGACCCACCACATCAAGCCTTCCCTCCGCGCCGCCCGGGACGCCGGCCTGCTCGGCTGACGTCATCCGCACCGGCTATGTGCGGGCGTGATCGACTCCGTGTCGCCGACCCGGCGGTATCAGGCGACCTGGAAGCCGCAACATCGGCGACACGGAGTGGATCACGCGCTGGGGCTTGCGTGGTTCGGGCGGTTGCGTCCGGTGAGTGGGGGATGGTGGATCGCCCGGATGGGGGACCGGGCCGATCCGCCGGGTAACTGGGTTTTAGCTGTGAGTGTGGAAAACCCGCCGCTCTGGACTTGACGGCAGGAACCGGACGGCGCAAGATGCTCCGTGCGGGAGGGCATTTCGCCGGAGACTTTTGAAGTTCTTGCGACCCAACGCCGGAGGCGTTGTGCGAGTGTCCCTCCCGACCACGTCCGATCAGGCCAGCGAAAATTCGCTGGCCTGATCGCTTTTCCGGGGTGCACGCTCAGCGGCATGACCATCACCATCGCGTCGTTCGACGGCGCCGACCGCGCCGCGGTCGACGAGGCGTACCGGATCGGCGCGGCGGCCAACGAGGTCGACCTGCCGGACTTCCCGCCCTTCTGCCGACGCCGCTTCGACGCGCTGTTCCACACGCCGATGCCCGGTACCGAATCGCTCTGGGCGCTGGCCCGGCTGGACGGCGCTCCGGCCGGCTACCTCCAGCTGGACCTGCCGCAGCTCGACAACACCGACAACGCCACCGCCGAGCTGACGGTGCATCCCGAGCTGCGGCGCCGAGGCGTCGGTCGCGCACTGCACGAGTACGGGGTACGCCTGCTCCGCGAGCACGGCCGCAAGCGGGTCGTCGCGATGACCGTCTCGGCGCTGCCCGACGGGCCGCCGCGATCAGCGGCGGGAGACGCGTTCGCCGCCGCGACCGGAGCCCAGCCCGCGTTGGCCGAGGTGCGTCGCCGCCTCGACGTCGGCCAGATCGACCGGATCGCCCTGCGCGCGGCGCTCGCCGAGGCCCGGCCGCGGGCGGAGGGCTATCAATCCGTCTGCTGGCAGGGCTCCACCCCACAGGAGTACGTGGCGGACATCGCCTACCTGGACGGCCGGCTGCTCATGGATGCCCCCATGGGTGACGTGCAGTGGGAACCGGAGCAGGTGGACGCCGAGCGCATCCGTGGCAACGAGCGGGCCCTGGACGCCCGCGGTCGGCGGCGCTACCACCTCGGGATGCGGCACGAGGCGTCCGGTCGGCTGGCCGCCTGGACCCTGCTGGATGTGAGCGCGTCCGCCGACTGGCACGCCTTCCAGCAGATCACCATCGTCGACCCGGCCCACCGTGGGCACCGGCTCGGCCTCATCGCCAAGGCGGAGAACCTGCACCACCTGCTCACGCACCAGCCGGCGGTACGCGTGATCGACACCTTCAACGCGGCCAGCAACAGCTACATGGTGGCGATCAACGACCGGCTCGGGTTCCGCCCGGTGGACTCCTGGACCGACTGGCAGCTCACCCTCTGATCCGCACGGTCAGCCGTCCGGCCGGTCCAACTGTCCGCCCAGCTCGCGGACAGCAGAGTGGAAGTCCTCGTCGGGGGTGAAACCATGCCCCTGCACGGAGGGCGGCACGGTGTCGGTCGGCGGGATGAGCAACCCCTTGGGATCGCGTACCCGCCGGTCGACCCGCGCCGCCGGATCGTCGGGCATGGCCGGCGTCGGAGCGAACACCGGCCCGGCCACCGGGTCGGTGTACCGCCAGAGGTTGATCCACCGCCACGACAACTGGTCGCCCAGCTTCCGCAACACCTCGTCGTTGACGTACGCCGGAAAGACCCGGCGGTACCGACTCCCCAGGGGAGAGCCGTAGGTGAGCAGGGCGACCCGCCGCCGGCACTCGTCCGGGAGTTGGAGCACGGTCACGGCGATCAGCACGCTGCCGTGGCTCTGGCCGGACAGCACCACACCGTGCCCGTCGGCGGTGAGCTGCCTGACACGGCGGGTCAGCTCCGGAACCGCCCGCTCGACGTAGCAGGGCGGGGCGAGCGGATGCGCGGCGCGCGGCCAGAAGGTGGCCAACTCCCAGAGCACCCCGACCAGCCGGATCGCGCCGGACCGGTAGGCGAACAGTCCCATCCCGGCGAGGACCAGGGCGAACAGGCCGATCAGCAGGGCACCCAGGTCGGTCACGAAGACCACCGGGCGGGCCAGCGGCTCGTCACCGAGCGAGAGAGCGAGCGCACCCGGCCCGAGGCCGGTCACCGACAGTCCGGCCGCCGCCAGGGTGAGCACCGCCAGCACGCCGTACGCGGAGGACAACAGCGGCCCGAGTCGATCCGCCAGCCGGGCGTGCACGATCGCGTCCCGGACGGCTCGGGTCCGTTCCGGTGGCACCCGGGACGCTTCCGGGTAGTCCCGGCGGACCAGATCCTCGGCCGCCCGGCGGCGGCGGCCCCGGCCGATCCGGGGGGCGAGCAGCGCCGCCACGATCACCACGACCACCGCCAGGGAGAAGCCCAGGGTGACCCAGCGGTAGGCGATCGGCGGCGCCAGCGGTGGCGCGTCGGGGGGCAGCGGCCGGGCCGGCGTCGGGCTGGAACCACGGTCCAGGTACTCGGCGAGCCCGTAGGTCAGGCCCGAGGAGTACGCGACGCCCAGCCCGATCGCGACGGAGATCAGCACGGGCGCCCCGACCCCGGTGAGCAGGAAACGCGGCCGTGGTAGGTGACGGCGCTGCACCAGGACCATCAGGCCCAACACCGCGAGCAGGACCATCTGCCCGGCGAACAGCCCGGCCACCACCACGCCGTACCCGGGCAGCGTCCCCTCGGCCGACCACGGCGGCCGGGGCGTCAGCGCGTACCCCAGGGTCAGCGCGGTGAGCGCGACCGCCGCCCACCGGATTGTCGACACGCTGAGCTGGTCCTGCTCGCCGTACCGCTCGATTCGTGGCCGACAGAGCAGCACCACCGCGCCGCCGAGCAGCAGCACGTCCGCGGCCAGCAGCAGCCAACCGGGCAGGGCGGCGTCGTGCGGGGCCAGCGCCAGCAGCAGCGTGACGTTGAGCGTCCCGAGCGCCGCCGCGACGTGGACCGAGCGCAGCCGGCGCAGCAGGGAGCGGGTGTCCCAGAAGGCGGGCGTGTCGAGCCGGTCCGCGCCCACCCCTGGCGTCCGGGCGCTGTCCTCGGGAAGCTGCCAGGTCCGGGCGCCGAGCCGCCAGACCACGGCGATCGCGATGACCGGCAGCACGGCCAGCAACGCGAGGCGCTGACCCGGCGGCACGCCACCCAGCCAGGAGATCTCCCGGCGCCCGTCCAGGCACCTGGGGTAGGCCGCGCACTGCCAGGCGATCAGGTCGAGGGACACCCCGACGGTGGACAGCACGTACATCGCGGTCATCGTCGCGGCCAGCAGGCGGCACACCGCTCGCGCGGCGGCGCCGCTCCGGCCGGGGACCGGCAGCATCCAGACCGCGATGTTGCTGAGCATGAACGGCAGCAGCAGGACCAGGGAGAAGGTCCGCCGCGCGGTGCCACCGGTCAGCCTGCTCCAGCGGTACGCCTCCAGCGTCGCCCCGTCCGGCTCCGCCGGGTCGCCGAATCCGGGCCGGGGTCGGTAGAAACCCGCGTCGTCGTCCCCCGCGACCCGTACCACGATGGGCCGGTCGAGGATCGTCTCCGGACCCTTGTCGGCCACCCCGTGCACCCGGATCTCGGTGATCCCCACCCGTCACCCTTTCCCCTGGCCGGAGCCCGGCGGGTACCCGCTGCCGCCGGGACCAATCCCGGCCCTTCCGCCGGCCTGCTGCGCTGTCGGGCATTGGCGCTTCTGCTCCCCGACGCGGCTGCGGCATGATGGCGGGCATGACGGAGACCCCGCATCCCCTGTACGACAGGCACGCCGACACCCTCAACCGTGCGCTGACCGCGATCACGGAGCGGGGCTACTGGTCCGCCTATCCCGAATCCCCCAGCCCCCGGGTGTACGGCGAAACCGCCGCCGCCGACGGTAAGGCCGCCTTCGAGGCGTACCTCGGTGGCGACTTCCCCCTCGACCAGCCGGGCACCGGCGACCGGGTCGCCACCGAGGCGAGCCCGTTCGGCGTGGAGCTGGCGGTGCGCTACCCGCACGCCGGCCCCGACGAGCTGGTCCGCGCCGCCACCGTCGCGCTGCCGGCGTGGCGCCACGCCGGCCCGCAGGCCCGGGTGGGCGTCTGCCTGGAGATCCTCGACCGGCTGCACAAGCACATCTTCGAGCTGGCCAACGCGGTGCAGTTCACCAGCGGGCAGGCGTTCGTGATGGCCTTCCAGGCCGGCGGCGCGCACGCGCTGGACCGGGCGCTGGAGGCGCTGGCGTACGCGTACGCCGAGATGACCCGACACCCGGGCACCGCCGGCTGGGAGAAGGCCGCCGGCAAGGGCGACCCGCTGCGGATGACCAAGACGTTCCACGTGGTGCCGCGCGGGGTGGCGCTGGTGATCGGCTGCAACACGTTCCCGACCTGGAACTCGTACCCGGGGCTGTTCGCCTCGCTGGTCACCGGCAACCCGGTGATCGTCAAGCCGCACCCGCGCGCGGTGCTGCCGCTGGCCATCACGGTGAAGTACGCCCGGGAGGTGCTCGCCGAGGCGGGCTTCGACCCGAACCTGATCATGCTGGCTGCCGAGGCGCCCGGCGAGAAGCTCGCCAGCGACCTGGCCCTGCACCGGTCCGTGAAGATCGTCGACTTCACCGGCTCCACCGAGTACGGCGACTGGCTGGAGACGCACGCCCGACAGGCGGCGGTCTACACCGAGAAGGCCGGGCTGAACACGGTGGTCATCGACTCCACCGACGACTTCGCCGGCATGTGCCGCAACCTCGGCTTCACGCTGACCCTCTACAGCGGCCAGATGTGCACCACCTCACAGAACATCCTCATCCCGGCCGGCGGCATCGAGACCGACCAGGGGCACAAGAGCTTCGACGAGGTGGCCGGCGGGATCGCCGCGGCGGTCGGCAAGCTGACCGCCGACCCGGCCCGGGGCGTGGAGCTGACCGGCGCCATCGTCAACGACGGGGTGCTGGAGCGCCTGGCCGAGGTGACCAAGGTCGGCGAGCCGGTGCTGGAGTCCAGGGCCGTGGCGCACCCGGCGTACGCCGACGCGGTGGTGCGTACCCCGACGATCGTGAAGCTCGCCGCGGACGACGCGGAGACCTACGGCCGGGAGTGGTTCGGGCCGATCTCGTTCGCGATCGCCACCGAGTCGACCGCGCACAGCCTCGACCTGCTGCGCCGGACGGTCGGCGAGAAGGGCGCGCTGACCGCGGGGGTCTACTCGACCGACGAGGCGGTGCTGGACGCGACCGAGGCGGTGGCGGTCGAGGTCGGGGTGCACCTGTCCTGCAACCTCACCGGCGGGGTCTTCGTGAACCAGTCGGCGGCCTTCTCCGACTTCCACGGCAGCGGCGCCAACGCGGCGGCCAACTCGGCGCTGACGGACGGGGCGTACGTGGCGAACCGGTTCCGGATCGTGCAGTCGCGGCGGCATGTTTGATCTTTAGTTGCGGTTGAGGTTTCCGGGGGGAGCCCACCCGCTCCAGGCGGTCAGGCTTGATCCTTCCGCGGGCGGGCTCCCCCCGGAAACCTCTCGTGGCGCGCTGGTCGGGAGGCCGCCAGACCGTGGGTGGGCATCACCGGGGTCTTGCCTCTTTGATTGTTCTTGGGGTTGGGGTCAGGCTTTGCGGCGCATCTGGAGTTCGGTGAGCGCGGGGATGGTGGGGTGCGGGACGCGCACGCCGGTGTCGACGAAGCCGATTCGCTGGTACGCCCGGTAGGCCCGGTCGTTGCCGACCACCACCTCCAGCATCAGCTCGGGTCGCCCGCACGCCCGTGACCAGGCAGCCACCGCGTCGACCAGTTCCGCGAGCAGCCCGGTGCCCCGCCAGGCGGGGGTGATGTAGACCGCGTAGATGACGGTGAGACCGGATTCGGTCGGGGTGACCGTGCCCCCGGCGTGCCCGACCAGCCGGCCGCCCGGGTCCGCGACGAACTGCGCGGTGTCGGATCCGACCGCGGTGTACGCGATCCGGGCGGCGTAGTCGGCGTGCGGTCGGGCCGCCGCGTCGGCCACGGTCTCCAGGAAGGCCAGCGGCGCGTCGGCGAGCATTTCCAGGCGCAGCGCCCGCATCCGTGCGGCGTCCTCCGGCCGGACCCGGCGAACCTCCGCCTGCGATCGGGCGGCCCCGCGCGGATCGGTCTTCATGCCCGCATGCCTACCACAGCGGCGGACGGCGACTCGGACCGCGCGGTCACCCCCGACCGGGACAATCATCGGCGTGAATCGGGGTGATCGGAAACCGGGTCGACCGCCGCCGCCTGGGATGGCCCCGGCGCGTTCGGAATATGCCCGATTTGCGGTCGTGCGCGGCCGTCACTCCTCGTGTAGCGTGCGATTTCGGTCACCCGTTTCAGCGGCCGTCATCGATCGCCGGAGCGGTGGCCCGGAGGCGCCCGGCCCTGCCGCGCGCCAGGGCAGGCAACGCTGCGCAGAGTGAGGAAGTGCACCGTGGCACAGGGCACCGTTAAGTGGTTCAACTCCGAAAAGGGCTACGGCTTCATCGCCGTCGACGGCGGTCAGGACGTGTTCGTCCACTTCTCGGCGATCGAGATGGACGGCTACAAGGCTCTGGACGACGGCCAGCGGGTGGAGTTCGAAGTCGCCCAGGGACAGAAGGGCCCGCAGGCGGAGCGGGTGCGCGTCATCGCCTGAGTGGGTCGACGCCGGCGGGGCCCTGAGGGCCGGGGCTGCGTCACGCGGCCGCACCCTGGAAGATCGTGAACCATTCCAGCCGTCGCTGAGGAGGGTTCATGTCCGACCAGCCGCCCCCGGCCGTCCCACCCCCGGGTCAGCCCGACCCGTCCGGTCCGGCCGAAGGCCCTCCGCCCGGCACCCCTGCCGGCTGGGATCCGGGCGCGCCGCCCGCCTGGGGGCCGCCACCGGGCGCGCCGCCGCAGGGCTGGGTGTTCCCGCCCACCGGCGGCTACCCGATCGGCGCCGGGCCGTACGGCGGACAGCCCTGGTACCCGGGGCCGCCGGCCGGCGGGTGGTACCCGCCCGGCCTCGATCCGGCCGACCAGCTGGTCACCCCACCGGGGGCCGGGCTCAGCGGTTGGTTCGACCGGTGTGTGGGCGCGGTCCGGCGCGGCTGGCGATTGCTACTGCCCATCCTGCTGCTCACACAGGTGCTGCCGGCGGCGGTGCTGTCGGTGCTCTCGCTCGGGCTGGACCCGAGCGCGAAGTGGGAGACGACCGCCGTCGAGGGGTCGACCTCGCTGCCGGACAACTTCCTCATCGACCTGGCCACCGTGTTCCTGGTGGTCATCGGCGGCAGCCTGCTGATCGGGTTGGTGCAGGCCGTGGGCTGGGCGGCCGGCACCTGGGTGATCACCCGTCAGGCGGTCGGTGAGCCGGTCCGCCTCGGTGACGCGCTGCGCTACGGACTGCGCCGCGCGCTCGGCCTCTGGGGCTGGACGCTGCTGATCAGCGTGATCGTCGGCCTGGGCATCTGCTTCTGCGTCCTCCCCGGGGTCTACCTCGCCTTCGCGCTCAGCATGGCCGGGCCGGTCTACCTCTTCGAGCGGCAGAACCCGATCGGCCGGTCGTTCCGGATGTTCCACGACCGGCTCGGGCTGCTGCTGGGGCGGGTGGCGCTGGTGGCGGCGGTGGTGATCGTCGGCACTCTGGTCGCCAGCGTGCTGGAGGGGGTCGGCAGCGCCCCGTTCGGGGTCGACCCGCTCGCCACCCCGGGTTCCGCGATCGGCGTGGTGCTGGTGACCGCCGTCGGCGCGCTGCTGGCCCTCCCCGCGCACTTCGCGCAACTGGTGGGGCTGCTGGTGACGTACGCCGAGCAGCGGGCCCATGAGCGGCCGGTGAACGCCGCCGGACTGGCCGGGGAACTCGGCTGACCGAGGCCGTCGTGCTTGCACTCGGCAGGGGAGAGTGCTAAACAAGGTGTTGGCACTCGCATACCGCGAGTGCCAATGGTCGGGACGGTGGGGCCAGTTGCGCCGGCGTGGAGACGCCGGGGTGACATGGCCGGTCGTCGCGGGCTATCCGGCCCGGCCGAAGGACGTCGTCGTCGCCAGGTGGCGACGTCCCAAGGTGCGTACACCAGGCGGCCCATCCGGGGCACACAACTCGGGTGGCCCGTGAGTGTCCAGGAGGACAACGCCGTATGGCCAAGATGATCGCGTTCGACGAAGAGGCTCGCCGCGGCCTCGAGCGAGGCATGAACCAGCTCGCTGACGCCGTGAAGGTGACCCTCGGCCCCAAGGGCCGCAACGTCGTGCTCGAGAAGAAGTGGGGTGCCCCCACCATCACGAACGATGGTGTGAGCATCGCCAAGGAGATCGAGCTCGAGGACCCGTACGAGAAGATCGGCGCCGAGCTGGTCAAGGAGGTCGCCAAGAAGACCGACGACGTTGCCGGTGACGGCACGACGACGGCGACCGTCCTGGCCCAGGCCCTGGTTCGCGAGGGCCTGCGCAACGTGGCCGCCGGCGCCAACCCGATGGCCCTGAAGCGGGGCATCGAGGCCGCGGTCGCGAGCGTCTCGGAGGAGCTGTCCAAGCTCGCCAAGGACGTCGAGACCAAGGAGCAGATCGCCTCCACCGCCTCCATCTCCGCTGGCGACAGCACCGTCGGCGAGATCATCGCCGAGGCGATGGACAAGGTCGGCAAGGAAGGCGTCATCACCGTCGAGGAGAGCAACACCTTCGGCCTGGAGCTTGAGCTCACCGAGGGTATGCGCTTCGACAAGGGCTACATCTCGGCCTACTTCATGACCGACCCGGAGCGCATGGAGGCCGTCTTCGACGACCCCTACCTCCTGATCGTCAACAGCAAGATCTCGTCGGTCAAGGACCTGCTCCCGACCCTGGAGAAGGTCATGCAGTCGGGCAAGCCGCTGCTGATCATCTCCGAGGACATCGAGGGCGAGGCTCTGGCCACCCTGGTCGTCAACAAGGTCCGGGGCACCTTCAAGTCGGTCGCCGTCAAGGCGCCGGGCTTCGGTGACCGCCGCAAGGCCATGCTCGCCGACATCGCCATCCTCACCGGTGGCCAGGTCATCAGCGAGGAGGTCGGCCTCAAGCTGGACACCGTCGGCCTCGACATGCTGGGCCGCGCCCGCAAGGTCGTGGTGACCAAGGACGAGACCACCATCGTCGACGGTGCCGGTGACGCCGAGCAGATCCAGGGCCGGGTCAACCAGATCCGGGCCGAGATCGACAAGAGCGACTCCGACTACGACCGTGAGAAGCTGCAGGAGCGGCTGGCCAAGCTGGCCGGTGGCGTTGCGGTGATCAAGGTCGGCGCGGCCACCGAGGTCGAGCTCAAGGAGCGCAAGCACCGCATCGAGGACGCCGTTCGCAACGCGAAGGCTGCCGTCGAGGAGGGCATCGTCCCGGGTGGTGGCGTCGCGCTGGTGCAGGCCGGCAAGACCGCCTTCGACAAGCTGGACCTGGTCGGCGACGAGGCGACCGGTGCCAACATCGTCAAGGTCGCGCTGGACTCCCCGCTGCGGCAGATCGCCGTCAACGCCGGCCTTGAGGGCGGCGTCGTGGTGGAGAAGGTTCGTAACCTCGAAGCGGGTCACGGCCTCAACGCCGCCAACGGCGAGTACGTCGACCTGCTGGCCGCGGGCATCATCGACCCGGCCAAGGTGACCCGGTCGGCGCTGCAGAACGCCGCGTCCATCGCGGCGCTCTTCCTCACCACCGAGGCCGTCGTCGCGGACAAGCCGGAGAAGACCCCGGCTGCCCCGGCTGGCCCGGGTGGCGGGGACATGGACTTCTGAGTCCAGTTCCGACACCGAACGGGGCGGGCCGCTGACGCGGTCCGCCCCGTTCGTCGTCAGGTGGGTAGCGGGCGCTGATTGCGCCGCTTCTGCGCCCGGTCGTACGGCGGGGGCAGTTGGATCGGTGCGTCCACCATCTCCTGCGGCTCCTCGGCCACCGGCTCGCCGTTGGTGGTCATCTCGGCCAACTGCTCGGCGTCGCCGTAGTCGAGCCGGTCGAACGGCAGTTGGCCGGGGAGTTCGCCGACCGGTTTCCAGGTGACGGGCGGGCCGTCCTCGGTCTGGTCGTCATCCGTGGTCATGGCTGCCTCCTCTACCGAAACGGTAGGGGGCGTCGATGCCCGACGCGGGCGAATGGCACTATCTGGGTCTATATCCTATTCGCCCTTATTTGGTGCTCAGCGTCCGCCGGTACAGGAAGAAGACCCGCTCGATCCGGGCGCCGGCGCTGCCGGAGTAGAACGGCACCGGCCCCACCCAGCCGATCTGCGCCCGGTCCAGCCCCGCCTCCCGCTGATCGCGCAGACAGCGGCGCAGCAGCACCCCGCCGATGCCCGAACCCTCGGCGGCCGGGGCGGTGCCCATCGGTCCGAACCAGCTCGGCCGCGACGATCCGTAGGCGGCGAAGCCGAGCAGCTCGCCCGCCCGCTCCGCCAGGTGGCAGCCGGCGCCGTCGCGACCCACCGAGCCGGCCAGCTCGCCGTCCCACGCGCCACCGAAGGTGGACCGGGCGAACGCCGCCAGCGCCGGCAGGTCCGTCGGCTCCGCCCGGCGTACCGTGATCCCCTGCCCGGCCAGCCGCCGCTCGGCCGCCTCGGTGGACCGCAACGCCGGTGACCCGTCGTACGACAGGTCGGCGGTCATGTTCCAGGCGGTCCCGTCCTGCCGGTAGCCGAGCGCCAGGGCGGCGCAGACCGCCGGCGTGTAGCGCACGTCGATGCCCGGCCAGGCGTAGTACGGCGGGTTCCCGGCCAGCAGCACCTCGGTCACCCCGTGCCCGGCGAGCATCCGTTCGCCCCGCTCCAGCAGCGCCCGGCCGACGCCCCGACGACGCTGCTCCGGGAGCACCGCGACCAGGTCGACGTGCCCGAGAGCCGGGTCGGCCGACGACACCGAACCGAGCAGAACTCCGACCAGGTCCGCACCCCGGTACGCCCCCACCGCGACCACCGGCCGGTCGGCGGCGGCCCGAGGCCAGAGCGCGTCCACGATGGTGGCCGCCTCGGCGGCGTCCTCGGGCTGGTCGAGCGCCTGCGCACAGAGCCGCGCCGCGGCGGGGGCCAGGTCGGGGGTCAGCTCGCTGACGGTGATCTCGGCGTCCATGGTCGCCGACCCTAGATCACCGGGTGTTGGTTCGCGCTCCCGCCCGTCCTCAGCGCCGGGCGGCCCGGACGGCGGCGTACGCGTCGACCTGCCCGGACCCCGTGACGTTCGCCGGGCCGCCGCAGGCGTCGGCCGGGTTGCCGGAACGGTAGGTCGGCTGAGCCGGCGTCGCGGTGTCCCGCAGGATCTGCCGGGTCCGGGGCAGGTCGCCGACCAGCGCCGGGTTGGCCGACCACATCAGCGCGACCACCCCGGCCACCTGCGGGGTCGCCATCGAGGTGCCGTCCAGTGCGGCGTACCCGCCGCCCGGCATGGCCGACACCACGCCCACGCCGGGCGCCAGCACGTCCGGCTTGCCCGGCCCGCCCGGCACCGGCCCACGCGAGGAGAACTCCGCCACCCGCCGCTGTGCGTCCACCGCGCCCACGGTCAGCACGTCCGGATACGGCGCCGGCGGGTCGTCGATGGACGCGCACCACGGGCCGGTGTTGCCGGCGGCGGCGACCACGAAGATCCCGGCGGCGTCCAGCGCGGCGGTGGCCGGGCGCAGCACGTCGCGGTCGCAGCCCTCGATCGGCGGGCAGCCCCACGAGTTGGTCAGCACCTGCGGGGCGCGCTCCGGTCGGCCGTCCGTGAACGGGTCGCCGCCGGCCGGAAAGGGCGCCAGCATGAACTGGAGGCAGTCCAGGTAGTGGCCGGGGCTGCCCAGGTTGCGGTCCAGATTGACGCAGCCCACCCACTGCGCGTCCGGCGCCACCCCGATGCCGCCCCGCCCGACCGCGCTGCCCACCGTGTGGGTGCCGTGCCCGCCCTGGTCGGTCGGGGTCCGGGTGCCGTCCCACGGGTCGTACCAGGAGTCGTCCCCGCCGCGGAACCCGGCCCGCAGCGCCGGATGGGCGCCGTCCACACCCGAGTCCGAGCTGCCCACCACCATGCCCGAGCCGGTCACGCCGAGCTGCGACCACACCCGGTCGGCGCCGAGCTGTCGGATGTTCCACTCGGGGCCGGTGGGCGCGGCCGCGGTGCCCCGGCTCTGCCCGGCCGGGGCCGGCAGTGGCCGCAGTCGCTGGCTGACCAGCACCCGGGCCACGTCCGGGCGACGCGCGAGCCAGGCCCGCACCGCCGGACCGCCGTCCACCTCGACCGCGTTCACCAGGTAGTAGGGCACCGGATCGAGCCGGAGCCGCCGCACCTCCCGGCGCAGGTCGGTCTGGCTCCGGTCGGCGGTCGTCACGAGCCGCCGGTACACCTCCGCCGCCCGGGCGTCCCGTCCGGCCCGGCCGGGCGTGCCCGCCGGCAGGCCGCTCAGGTCGGCCTGCTCGCGCAGCACCACCAGCAGCCGCTCGCCGTGCAGGCCGGGCTGACCGGGCCCGAGGTCGACCACGCCCACCGCGATCAGCAGCACCGCCGCGGTGACCGCCGCCACCCGCCGGTTCGGCGTGCGGGCCGTCGGCCGGGCCAGCAGCACCGCGTACCCGATGGCGACCAGGACCGCGACGGCCAGGCCGGCGCCGGCGGCGGCCGCCACCCAGAACGGCACGTCGCGGGTGCCGACCAGCAGCAGGGTGATCTCTTCCGGATCGGTGAAGGCCAGCGGGCCGAGCGTGGCCAGGCCCACCAGCCAGCCGGTCGCGGCCCGGCCGGCGTGCACGGCGTCCGTCGCCCGGTCGGGCGTGTTCGCCCGACCGTCGGCGGCCGGACGCCAGGTCGCGGCCCACAGGGCCGCCAGCGCGAAACCCGCGGGCGGCAGGGTCAGCAACGCGGGCAGCTGCGCACCGGACTGGCCGATTCCCGCGGCGAGCAGCAGCAGCGCCACGCCGGCGACCAGGCCACCGACCAGCACGAGCCGGACCGGCCGGGGCGGCTGGCCGACCGCGAACCGGGACCAGAAGGGACCGTCCAGCAGCGTCGCGGCGAGCACCCCCAGCGCGGCCGCGGCCAGCAGGGCGAGCACGGTCTCCAGCAGCCCGCCCAGCGCGCCCAGCCAGACCCAGGGCAGCAGCAGAGCCAGCCCGGCGGCGACCGCGAGCAGCGGCACCGGGCCGGTCGTCGCACGGGCTCCCGAGCCGGCCGGCCCGGCGGACGCCGACCGGCGTGCCGACCAGCGCAGGACGAGCGCGGTGAGTGCCGCCGTAGCGGCCAGCGCGGCGAGGTACGCCTCGTGGTGCACCGGCGGTACGACCCGCAGCAGCGTGAGCGCCCCGAGCGCGAGCACGGCGGCCAGCCAGACCCGCCCGGTGGCCCGGACCGCGGCCGACCGGGGCAGCATGGCCAGCAGCAGCGCCGGCGTGCCCACCAGGACGACGGTGGCCAGGCCCAGCGCCGGCCAGAGCCAGCCCACCCGGTCCCGCCCGAACCCCAGCAGCACCTGGTCGGTGAGCCAGCCACCCGTCTGGGTGGCCACGGTCACCGCCACTGTCCAGCCACCGGCCAGCACGGCCGCGACCACCGGCCACGGGTTGGACCGGCCCGGGAGCGACGGCTGGTAGGGCGGCGGTTGACCAGCGGGTGACGAAGGGCCGACCTGCATGACTCGCACAGTACGGGGCCGGCGGCGCATGCCGGCACGGTGGCCACGGCGGTTACGGTGGACAAATGCGCGACCCCAACATCTCCCGCTCCGTCGCCGGGCAGCTCTCGCCGGTACGCCGGGCCGCCGACCTGCGCCGACTCCGCGCGGAGCGCTTCGACGTGCTGGTCATCGGAGGCGGGGTGACCGGCGCCGGCGCCGCCCTGGACGCGGCGTCCCGCGGTCTGAAGGTCGCCCTGGTCGAGGCGCGCGACCTCGCCGCGGGCACCTCCAGCCGGTCCAGCAAACTCATCCACGGCGGCCTGCGCTACCTGGAGCAGTTGGAGTTCCACCTGGTCCACGAGGCGCTCACCGAGCGGGGGCTGCTGGCCACCCGGCTCGCGCCGCACCTGGTCCGCCCGGTGCCGTTCCTGGTGCCGCTGCCGGCCGGCAAGGGCCTGCGGGATCTGCCCGCCCGGATCTTCCGCCGCTCGTACTACGGCGCCGGAGTGGCCACCTACGACGCCTTCGCCGGAGTCTTCGGCGGTGGCCGGGGCATGCCGCTGCACCGGCACCTGACCCGGGAGGGGGCCCGGCGGATCTTCCCGAGCCTGCGGGCCGACGCGCTGGCCGGGGCGATCCGCTACTACGACGGGCAGGTCGACGACGCCCGGCTGGTGGTCACCCTGGCCCGCACCGCGGCCAGTCTCGGCGCCACCGTGGTGAGCAGCGCCCGCGCGGTCGGGTTGATCCGGCAGGCGCGCGAGGTGACCGGCGTCCGTGTCCGCGACCTGGAGGCGCCGGCCGGCTCTCCGGACGCCGAGTTCGAGGTGCAGGCCCGCACGGTCATCGCCGCCACCGGCGTGTGGAGCGACGACATGTCCCGGATGCTCAACGACGTGGGCCTGCGGCCCGGCATCCGGGTGCGCGCCTCCAAGGGGGTGCACCTGGTGGTGCCCCGCTCGGCGATCACCGGCGAGACCGGGCTCATCCTTCGTACGGCGACCTCGGTGCTCTTCGTCATCCCGTGGGGCGGGCACTGGATCATCGGCACCACGGACACCGACTGGCGACTGGACCGGTCCCACCCGGCGGCGTCCGCCCGCGACATCGACTACCTGTTGGAGCAGGTCAACGCCGTGCTGGAGCGGCCTCTGACCACCGCCGACATCGAGGGCGTCTACGCCGGGCTGAGGCCGCTGCTGGCCGGTGAGGCCGACTCCACCTCGAAGCTCTCCCGTGAGCACGCGGTCTTCGAGCCGATGCTCGGGCTGCTGCTGGTCGCCGGCGGCAAGTACACGACGTACCGGGTCATGGCCTCGGACGTGGTGGACCGGGCCGCCCGCCGGCTGGGCGGCGCCCGTCCGTCGCGTACGGCCGACCTGCCGCTGCTGGGCGCGGACGGATACCCGGCCATGTGGCGGGACCGGGCCGACCTGGCCCGGCGGCACGGCGTGCCGGTGGGCGTGGTGGAGCACCTGCTGGAGCGGTACGGCACGCTCACCCTGGATCTGCTGGCGCTGATCGACGCCGATCCACTGCTCGCCTCCCCGCTGGCCGGGGCACCGGAGTACCTGGCGGCGGAGGTCGCCTACGCGGCGCGGGCCGAGGGTGCGCTGCACCTGGAGGACGTGCTGACCCGGCGGACCCGGATCTCCTTCGAGACCAGCCACCGGGGGCTGGAGTCGGCGGAGCACACCGCCGAGCTGATGGGCGCGGTGCTCGGGTGGGACGCGGTCACCCGGGCCCGGGAGGTCGAGCACTACCGCGCCCGGGTGGAGGCGGAACGGCAGTCCCAGCTGATGCCGGACGACGCTGCGGCGGACGCGGCCCGGCTGGGCGCTCCGGACGTCCGGGGTTACGCGGCCGACCGGGGTGGCGACGACGATCAGGCCGCGTTGCGTCCGTCCGCTCGGTGACGAAAAGGAACGTTACCGAGGGGTAACCATCGATACCGGCCCGGATGGTGGTTTCGGCTGCTATCTACGGTGGGGTAGGTTCCGCGCGTGCATTCCCGCGCGCGCTCCCGCCTGCTCATTCCGCTTCTCGCCATGGTGCTCGCCGGCGCCCTCACCGGGTGTTCGCTGTTCGACCGCGACACCGGGAGCCGCCCGGCGGCGCAACCGCCGGTGGGTGCGGCCGCCGGCGGGCCGGCGCCCGAGATCCCGACGACGGTCGCCGCGGGTCAGGTCAGCCTCCTGCAGCGGCTCGGCGCGGACGGCCCGATCCGCACGCTGAGCGTCGAGCGGGACGGCACCTGGCAGTGCCTTGACTGCGCCGGTGACGGCGTCACCTCCCGGGGCACGCTCGCCCCGGAGCAGACCGAACGGCTCCAGGTGCTGCTGGCCGACCCCAGGCTGGCGAACGAGACCGATCAGGCCCGGCAGTACCGGGTCACCTGCATCGACGCGCTGACCTCCAGCCTGCTCACCTCCGCCGGGCTGATCACCTCGCAGGACTGCCCGGGCGAGGAGCGCCCGCCGGTCTCCGGGGAGATCCTGCTGCTGCTGACGCAGGCGACCCCGGCCGAGGTCGTCGGCTGATCGCGCACCGGGGCGCGGGTCGCCCCCCGATCCGGTCAGAGCACCTTGCCGGGATTGAGCAGGCCGGTCGGGTCCAGCGCCGACCGGATCGCCTGGTGCACCCTGACCCCGACCGGGCCGATCTCCCGGGCCAGCCAGTCCCGCTTGAGCAGCCCCACCCCGTGCTCGCCGGTGCACGTGCCGCCCAGATCCAGGCCGAGCCGCATGATCTCGTCGAACGCCCGTCGGCCCCGCTCCACGCTCGCCGGGTCGGCGCGGTCGACCACGATGTTCGGGTGCATGTTGCCGTCCCCGGCGTGCCCCACCACGCCGATCGGCACCTCGCACTCCGCCGCGATCCGGGCCACCCCGTCCAGCAGCGCGGCGAGCGAACCGCGTGGCACCGCCACGTCGTCGATCACCAGACCGCCGTTGCCGCCCGGGTACGCGTCGGCGGCGAACTTCTCCATCGCCGGGTGGGCGAGCCGCCGGGCCTGCAGCAGCGCCGCCGCCTCCACCGCGTCGGTGGCCGCGTAGACCTCGTCGGCGCCGGCCGCCTCGCACACCTCGGCCAGGCCGGCCAGGTCGTCGGCCGCCCGGCTGCCGGTGTCCGCGGCGGCCAGCAGCAGGGCCTGCGCGTCCGTCCGCAGCCCCATCGGCTGGTACGCCTCGATGGCCCGCAGGTGGGTCTGGTCGAGCAGTTCCAGCAGGCTGGGAGTGAGCCCCCGGGCCGCGATCGCGGCCACCGCCGCCCCGGCCGCCGCCGTGGACGGGAAGACCGCCACCAGGGTCAGTGAGTCGGCCGGCGCGGGCCGCAGCGCCACGGTCACCTCGGTGATCACCCCGAGGGTGCCCTCCGAGCCGACGAAGAGCCGGGTCAGGTCGTAGCCGGCCACTCCCTTGGCGGTACGCCGACCGGTGCGCAGCACCTCGCCGGAGGCGAGCACCACCTCCAGGCCGAGCACGTACTCGGTGGTCACGCCGTACTTGACGCAGCACATGCCGCCCGCGTTGGTGGCCACGTTGCCGCCGATGGTGGACGACTCCCAGGAACCGGGGTCCGGCGGGTACCAGAGCCCCTTCCTGGCCACCGCCGCGGCGAGCGTCGCGTTGACCACCCCCGGCTGGACCACCGCGATGCGGCTCACCGGGTCGATCTCCCGGATCTCGTCCATGGCGACGGTGCTCAGCACCACCGCGCCGTCCACCGCGTTGGCCGCGCCGGCCAGCCCGGTCCGCGCGCCCTGCGGCACCACCGGTACGCCGTGCCGCGCCGCCGCCCGAACCACCGCGACCACCTGCTCGGTGCTGCGCGGACGGGTCACCACGAGCGGGGTGCCGGCCGCGCACAGGTCGGCCTCGTCCCGCTCGTGCATGCGCAGCAGGTCCGGGTCGGTGAGCACGGCGTTCTCGCCCAGAGCGGCGCGCAGCTCGTCGAGGAGTGGGGTGGGGGCCATGCAGCTGAGGCTAGGTCGCCGGCCGCCGATCATCAACATGATCGACTGCGCGGGCTAGCTTGGCACCATGCTCTACCTGGACCGGCCTGCCTGGCCGTGGCGCGGTCGGCTCTGGTCACACCTGATCAGCGACGTGTCGTACGCCGAGCTGCACGCCTTCGCGGAGGCGCTGGGCGCCCCCCGGCGCGGTTTCGACCGCGACCACTACGACATCCCGGCCGACCGGTTCGCGGCGGCGGTGTGGCTCGGGGCGCGCGTGGTGCCGAGCCGGGAGCTGGTCCGGTTGCTCCGCGACGCCGGCCTGCGTCGCCCGAAGCACCTGGTCAGCCCGCGCCCACCGGCGGTTCGGTGAGCGTGGCCAGCTCGCGGCGCAGGTTGGCCCGGGCCGGCTGTTCCCAGCGGCTCGCCAGCGGCGGCAGCCGGAACAGCGCGGGCAGCGCCAGCAGCCCGGTGAGCACCGCGGCCCGCCCGGCCCGGAAGGCCGGCTCCGGCACGTGCGCGTACTCCTGCCGGACGGCGGCCGCGTAGCGGTCGTACGCGGCCGGCGCCGCGCCCAGCACGGCGAGGTCCGCGTCGCAGAGCAGGGCGCCGTCCCGGTCGCCCGGCGCCACGGCGTGACCGGCGGTGAGCAGCACCAGCCGCCGCACCTCGGCCAGCGCGGGCGCCGGCACGCCGAGCCCGGCGAGCACGCTCGCGGCCAGCGTGGCACTGTCCCGTTCGTTGGCGTCGCCCGCCGCCCGCGGGTCGTACACCGCGTCGTGGCACCAGGCCGCCAGCCGGACCAGGTCGGCCCGGTCGGCCAGCGCGGCGTGCCGGTCCACCACGTCGAGGACGGCGGTCAGGTGGGCAACCGTGTGATAGTGCCGGTGCGGCTCCCGCCATCGGGCGAGCAGCTGCTCCCCGGCCCGCGTCGAGCCCGCGCCGGGCTTCGCCCCGGCGCCCCGGGCTGCCGCCCGCCACCGGTCCAGCAGATCGGCCATCGTCCGAGTCTGCCGCATCCGGCCGTCGCGGCGCGGATCGGGAGGATTCAGCGGGCCCGCCTCGGGTAGTCGCGCCCATGGCCGTGGCCCGGGACAAAAGAGCTCCGTTGGTGCGGCGTACCGCGCTGCGTGAAGGGCTGGTGGACGTCGACGGCGCACGGATCGCCGAGGCCACCGAGGAACTGCGGCATCGCAGCAAGGCAACCCTGCACGACCGGCTGCACCGGGTGCGGATGGCCGGCGGGCTAGCGGTGCAGGCCGGGCTCGCCGCAGGGCTGGCGTACTTCATCTCGCACCGGCTGCTCGGCAACCCGCAGCCGGTCTTCGCGCCGATCTCCGCGGTCGGCACCCTGGCGGCCTCGGTCGGCCAGCGGTTCCGCCGGACCGTGGAGCTGATCGCCGGGGTGGGCATCGGGGTGGCCATCGGCGATTTCCTGATCTACCTGCTCGGCACCGGCGCGTGGCAGCTCGGCCTGGTGGTCACGGTGGCGATCCTGCTCACCATCTTCGCCGGGGCCAGCGTGGCCATCGTCATCCAGGCGGCGGCCACGGCGGTGCTGATCGTGACGCTGAGCCCGTCGACCCAGAACCTGGAGATTCCCCGCTTCGTCGACGCGTTCCTCGGCGGTGGGGTCGCGCTGCTGGTGACGGCGGTGCTGCTGCCGCTGAACCCGCTCCGGGTGATCAATCGCGCCGCCCGGCCGGCGCTGGACCTGCTCGCCGCCCAGCTCGACGCCACCGCCGACGGGCTGCGCAACCGGGACCGCGCCACGGTCCAGCAGGCGCTGGAACGGCTGCGGAACAACAAGGAGGAGCTGGCCACCCTGGCCGAGGCGATCGAGGGTGCGAAGGAGACCGCCACCCTCTCCCCGGCCCGCTGGCACCGGCGCGACGAGCTGACCCACTACGCGGAGGCGGCGGACCCGATCGACCGGGCGATGCGCAACACCGGCACGTTGATCCGCCGGTCCGTCACGCTGATCGAGGACGAGGAACCGGTGCCGGATCCCATGCCGGACGCGATGAACCACCTCGCCGAGTCGGTCCGGTTGCTCAAGCACGAGTTCGCCGTGGGGGAGGAGCCGGAGAAGGCCCGCGAGAGGGCGCTGCGGGCGGTCAGCGAGGCCGGTCGGGCGTACGGCGCCGGGGTCGGCTTCTCGGGCAGTGTGGTGGTCGCCCAGATCCGCACCACGGCGAGTGACCTGCTGGTGGCCTCCGGGATCGAGCAGGAGGAGGCGAACCGGTGCATCCGCACCTCCTTCGGGGAGCAGGAGCGGCCAATCGGTGAGCCGGCCGAGCCGGGCGACTCGCCGAAACCCCCCACCGCCCCACCGGTCGGCTGACCACGCCGCCCGCCGTCCCGGCTCAGCCGCTGCGCCGGCCGTCCCGGCTCAACCCAGCGTGGCGAGGGCGGCGAGCAGCCGGTCCACCTGAGCGGAGGTGCTGCCCAGGCCGATGCTGGCGCGCAGCGCGGTGGGCGGCAGGTCCCGCCGGCCGGTGCGCCCCGCCGCCTCGGTCAGCAGCCGCCGAGCCAGCGGGTGGGCACAGAACAAACCGTCCCGTACGCCGATCCGGTGATCGACGGCCAGCCGGGCGGCCACCTCGGCCGAGTCCCACCCGGCGACCACGAACGAGACGATGCCGACGCGCGGCGCGTCCGGGCCGAAGGTGCGCAGCTCCACCACGTGCGGCAGGGCCGCGATACCGGCCCGCAGCCGGCCCAGCAGCTCCTGCTCGGTGGCGGCCAGCGCCGCCCGGTCCGCCCCGGCCAGCGCCTCGCACACCGCGGCCAGCGCCACCGCGCCGAGCAGGTTCGGCGTGCCGCCCTCGTGCCGGGCCGGGCCGGTCACCCAGGTCACGTCGTGCGTGGCCGGCCCGACGTGGCTGGTGGCGCCACCACCGGCCAGGTACGGCGCAGCGGCGTCCAGCCAGTCGGCCCGGCCGACCAGCACGCCCGCGCCGAACGGCGCGTACAGCTTGTGGCCGGAGACGGCCAGGTAGTCCACGTCGAGCGCGAGCACGTCGACCGGGACGTGCGGGGCGAGCTGGGCGGCGTCGAGGACGATCCGCGCCCCGTGCCGGTGGGCCACCCGGGCCAGCTCGGCGACCGGCCAGCGCTCACCGGTCACGTTGCTCGCCCCGGTCACCGCGACCAGCACCGGCAGTGCCGCGTTGCTGTCCCGGCGCAGCTCGGTGAGGGCGGCGGCGAGGGCGCGTACCGCCTCGGCGGGATCGCTGGGCACCGGCAGCCGTACCGAGCCGCGTGGCCAGGGCAGCAGGTTGGCGTGGTGCTCGCCCGCGAAGGTGACCACCGTCGTGCCGGCGGGCACCGCCCGCGCCAGCAGGTTGAGCGCGTCCGTCGTGTTGCGGGTGAAGATCACGTGGTCGTCGGCGCGCGCGCCGAAGAAGTCGCCCACCGTCTGCCGGGCCCGCTCGTAGGCCAGCGTGCAGCGCCGGGACAGCGCTCCCGCGCCGCGGTGCACGCTCGCGTACCAGGGCAGCAGCTCGGCCACCGCGTCGGCGGCGGCCCGCGCGCACGGCGCGCTGGCCGCGTAGTCCAGGTTGATCTCGCCCGGTACGCCGAGCACGTCGAGCGGCCGCGACGGGGCCGGCGCGGGCGCGCTGACGGGCCGGGTGGGCAGCGAGGGTACGAGGGTGACGGACACGCCGGAACCTCCGGGGTCAGGGACCCCGGGTGCGATGTCCGGACGGGGTCCGCGCTTGCCCAGCACGCCGATCGGGCTGGGCCCGGTCATCACCCGGGGCACCCCACCGCGAACTCGACGAGGGTTGCCGGCCAGCAAGCCGGGGCTTGACGCTGGCGCTCGTGACCTGTCGGCAGCATAGCGGCTGCCAATGGGCCCGGACCAGCCGGCGGCGGATGGCTACGCTGACCGCATGGCCGACACCCCGCCCGGTGCACCCCTGCCGTCGCCGCCCGCGCCCGCAGCCCCGTCCACCGGCGAGGCGCCCCGGATGCCGCTACGCCGCCTGGGCTGGCGGCGGTTCCTGGTGCTCGCCGGGGTGGTGCTGTTCATCGCCGGGTGCGCGGTGTTCATGGTCTTCACGCTCGGCCAGTCGCTCGGCGTACGGGCACTGCTGATCGGGGTGGTCGCCGCCATCCTGCCGGTGCCGGTGCTGGTCGCCTGCTTCCTCTGGCTGGACCGGTACGAGCCGGAGCCGCTGAAGTATCTGATCTTCTGTTTCGCCTGGGGGGCGTTCGTCTCCACCGCCGCCTCGCTCACCGTGAACGAGTTCGCCGCCGGCCGGTTCGCCGACTGGGGGCTGCCGGCCGCGCTGACCGGGGTGCTGGTGGCGCCGTTCATCGAGGAGCTGACCAAGGCCCTCGGCCCGATCCTGCTGCTGGTGTTCCGTCGCCGGGAGTGGTCCGGGATCACCGACGGCCTGGTCTACTGCGGGCTCTCCGCGGTCGGGTTCGCCATGGTGGAGAACATCCTCTACCTGGGCGGGTACGGCTACGCGACCGGCGCCGACCGGTACGGCCCGGCGACGGGCACCCAGCAGGTCATCGCCATCTTCATCGTCCGGATCCTGCTGTTCGGGTTCGCCCATCCGCTGTTCACCTCGATGACCGGTGTGGGGCTCGGTGTCGCGGCCCGTACCGCCGACCGGCGCGTACGGGTGCTCGCCCCGGTCGCCGGTCTGCTGCTGGCGATGATGCTGCACGGCACCTGGAACCTCCTGCCGACGCTCACCCAGGCCACCGGCGAGGCGCTGATCATGCTGTACGGCTTCCTGGGCCTGATGGTGCCGATCTTCTTCGGCATGGTGGGGCTGGCTGTCTGGCTGCGCGCGTGGGAGGGCCGGCTCACCGAGCGGACGTTGCCGGACTACGTGCGCGCCGGCTGGCTGAGCCCGCCCGAGGTGGCCGCGTTGAGCAGCCTCGGTCGCCGGCACGCGGCCCGCAGTTGGGCACGCCGGGTGGCCGGGGACGCCGGGGTGCGGGCGATGCGCGGGTACCAGTTCGCAGCGACCCGGCTGGCCCTGCTGCGCGACGGGTCGCTGCGCGGTCTGGACCGCAAGCCCGCCGACCGGGAACGGACGGCCACCGAGGAGCGGCAGCTGCTGGAGGCGATCACCGCGTACCGGTCGTTCTTCGTGGGGCGGGACCCGCAGGCCCCGGCCGGGGTCTGGGACGGCAGCCGCTACCACCTGCGCTTCCCGGACGGCTCGCAGCGTCCGGTGGCCGCGCCGGAGGAGCCGGTGGTGCCGATCCCGGTGGTGCTGGCCGCGCCGCCGCCTCAGGTGGGATACGCCCCGCAGGGCTGGTACGGCCCTCCGCCGGGGGCGCCCTGGCCGCCCCGTCACCAGTGACGGCCGGCGGCGGCTCAGGTCATCAGGGTGGTGAGGAAGTCACCGAGGCCCTGGGCCATCGCCATCAGCGCGGCCCCGATCGCCTTGAACATCTGCGCGGCGCCGTCCGGCCGGAACGCCATGAAGTAGATCAGGAACGCGACGCTGCCCCAGGCCAACAGCTTCTTCACGAATACCGGCATCGTCCCTCCCCAGGGCCACGGTCGCCGGATGGCTTCCCTTCGTGCGGCCTGGCAAACGGCGCGCGGTGGGGCGCGGTGGCCGGGGGAGGCGCGTCAGAGGTAGAGGCCGGTGGAGTCGTTCTCGATCCGTTCGGCGGCCACGGCGTGCACGTCCCGCTCCCGCAGCAGCACGTACCCGCGGCCGTGCAGCTCGACCTCGGAGCGGTCGTCCGGGTCGAAGAGCACCCGGTCGCCGGAGACGATGGCGCGGACGTTCGGACCGACTCCGACGGCGGTGGCCCAGGCGAGGCGCTTGCCGACCGCGGCGGTCGCCGGGATGACGATGCCGGCGGTGGAGCGGCGCTCGCCCTCGCTGCCCTCCATCCGCACCAGCACGCGGTCGTGCAGCAGGCGGATCGGCAAACCGGTGTCGAGATCCTGGTCGGCGGTCACGTCGCAGACGCTACCGTGTGGCCGACGGCCGGCCCGACGGTGGTTACGCACGAGGCGGTCGGGGCAATGTGTGGCGGAACTGCCCTATGGTGTCGGGAGCGGACGTAAGCTGTCCGCCCTGTCGCTGTGGGCGGACCGGTTCTCTGCCAGGAGGTGCGCTTGAGCCGCTTCGAGCGGGTACGCGGGCGGCTCCGCCGCGCCTATCAGTCGGGACGGGAGTCGGTGCGCGCCAATCGGAGCGTGTCGAGCGACGACTCGGAGCCGGCCCGGGTGGCCTCGCCCGCCGTGCCGGGGCCGGTCGCGCCGCCGTCGGCCACGGTCGTCGGTGCGCAACCCCCGGCGGACCTGCACAGCTCGACCTCCAGCCGGGACGACGCCGACGTTCCGCACGGGCTGCGGATCGCCGCCGCGTGGTGCTGGCGGCTGATCGTGATCGGCGTGGTGGCCTGGGCGCTGCTCCGGATCGTCGGCACCATCAAGATCGTGATCATTCCGCTGGCCATCGCCCTGCTGCTCTCGGCGTTGCTCGCACCGGCGGTGGGCTGGCTGCTGCGGGCCCGGCTGCCCCGGTCGCTGGCGACGGCCGTGGTGCTGGTCGGGGGCTTGGCCGGGGTGATCGGCACGCTGACCCTGGTGGTCAACGAGTTCATCCGGGGGGCGCCGGAGCTGAGCGAGAAGTCCTCGCAGGGCGTCCGGCAGATCCAGAACTGGCTGAAGACGGGCCCGCTGCATCTCTCCGACACCCAGCTCGACCGCTACATCGACGAGGCGCAGGATTGGATCAACTCCAACACCTCGGACCTCACCAGCGGGGCGCTGAGCACCGCGGCGACGCTGGCGGAGGTGCTGACCGGCACGCTGCTGGTGCTCTTCGCGACGTTCTTCTTCCTGCGCGACGGCAACCGGATCTGGCGCTTCCTGGTCCGGCTGCTGCCGGTGGCCGCCCGGTGGAAGGTCGATGACGCCGGCCGCGCGTCCTGGCACACGCTCGGCGCCTACGTCCGGGCGACCGTGCTGGTGGCCTTCATCGACGCGGTGGGCATCGGCATCTTCCTGGTCGTCTTCGACGTCCCGTTCGCCTTCCCGCTGGCCGCGCTGGTCTTCCTCGGCGCGTTCATCCCGATCGTCGGTGCGGCGCTCTCCGGTGGCGTGGCGGTGCTGGTGGCGCTCGTCGACAGCGGCCCGGTCACCGCGTTGATCATCCTGGGCGCGGTGATCGGCGTGCAGCAGGTGGAGGGGCACGTGCTCCAGCCGCTGATCATGGGCCGGGCGGTGGCCATCCACCCGCTCGCGGTGATCATCGGTATCGCCGCCGGGGTGGTGCTCGCCGGGATCACCGGCGCGCTGGTGTCCGTGCCGCTGATCGCGGTGCTGAACACCGCGGTCCGCCGGCTGGCCGCCCGGACGGTCCCGGACACCCCTCCCGACGCCGTGGTGGTCGCCGCGCAGGCTCCCTGACCCGCGGCCGGCGGTCAGGTGCCGGCGAGGCGTTGCAGCGCGCCGCGGGCCACCTCGGGACGGGTGGTGTACCAGAACGGCGGCAGCGAGCGACGCAGGAAGGGCCCGTAGCCGCGGGCGGTCTCCAGCCGGGAGTCGAGCACCGCGACCACCCCCCGGTCACCGGTCGCCCGGATCAACCGGCCCACGCCCTGCGCCAGCCGGACCGCCGCGATCGGCACGCTGACCGCCGCGAAGCCCGAGCCGCCGCCCGCGTCCACGGCTGCCGCGCGCGCCGCCGCCAGCGGCTCGTCCGGCCGCGGAAAGGGCAGCCGGTCGATGACCACGAGCTGACAGGCGTCGCCCGGCACGTCCACCCCCTGCCAGAGCGACATCACCCCGAACAGGCAGCTGGAGCGCTCCTCGCGGAAGCGGCGGACCAGCAGCGGCAGCGCCTCCTCGCCCTGCAACAGCACCGGCAGGTCGGTCCGCGCGCGCAGCAGCTCCGCCGCCTGCTGCGCGGCCCGCCGGGACGAGAAGAGCCCGAGAGTACGACCACCGAGCGCCTCGACCAGCGCGAGCAGCTCCTCCCCGGCCGCCTCGGGGAGCCCGGAGACGCTGGGCCGGGGCAGGTGCGCCGCGACGTACAGGATGCCCTGCCGGGCGTAGTCGAACGGCGACCCCACATCCAGGGAGCGCCACCCCGGGCCCTCGGTCGCCGGGACGGTGGCGGCGTCGGCCAGCCGGCGGCCCGGCGTCTCGGCCGCCGGGCGGCCCGGGCCGGTGCGGGCGGCCAGCGAGGCGGCGGCCGGGGACGCCGGGACCGGCGGCGCGTCCAACCCGAGAGCGCGGGCCACCGTGTCGAACCGGCCACCCAGCGCCAGGGTGGCGGACGTGGCGACCACGGTGCGTTCGTCGTACAGGTGGGTGGCGAGGGTGCCGGCCACCGACAGCGGCGCGACCACCAGCGCCCGCCGGCTGCCGCTGTCGTTCTTCTCCACCCAGGCCACGTCGTGGTCGGCCTCCTCCAGCAGCCGCTGCGCGGTCGTGGAGAGCTCGTCCAGCACCGCCTTGGCCTGCTGCTTGCGGACCGGATCGGGATCGTCGGACTTGACCTCGCCGATCGCGTCCAGCGCGGCGCGGGTGGCCGCGTCGAGCAGCGTGCACGCCTCCCGCAACGGCGTCGGCAGCCCGGCGGTGAGACGCCCCGCGGGCGCTTCGGCCAGCCCGACCGCGAGGGCGTCGCCGGCGGCGGTGAGCGCCTCGGCGGTCTCCGGCCGCAGCAGCGGGCGGGCCCGCCGGGTGGACCGGTCGATCAACTCCGGCACCAGTTCCGCCTGTGCCGCCGACGAGACCCGGTCGGCCAGCTCGTGTGCCTCGTCCACGATCAGCAGCTTGTGCGGCGGCACGATGTGCCGGTCGGCCAGCATGTCGACGGCGAGCAGGCTGTGGTTGGTCACCACGATGTCCGCCTCGCGGGCCCGGGCCCGGGACGCCTCGGCGAAGCACTCCGCCCCGAACGGGCAGCGAGTCGCCCCGACGCACTCCCGGGCCGGCATCGACACCAACCGCCAGGCCTGGTCGTCGACCCCCGGGTCCAGTTCGTCGCGGTCGCCGGTGGCGGTCCGTTCGGCCCAGTCGCGCAGCCGCTCGATCTGCTTGCCCATCCGGCCCGCCTCGCCGAGCCACTTCGTCCCGCCGCCCGGGCGGGCGGCCGGGGCGTCGAAGAGCGTGTCCTCCGGCTCCTCGGCGGTGGAGTTGTCCAGCCGGGCCAGGCAGAGGTAGTGGTGGCGGCCCTTGAGCACCGCGAAGGTGGGCCGGCGGCCGAGGAGCGGCTCGACCGCGTCGGCCATCCGGGGCAGGTCGTGGTCGACCAGCTGGGACTGCAACGCCAGGGTGGCGGTGGAGACCACCACCGGGCCGTCCACGGTCAGCGCCGGCGCGAGATACGCCAGCGACTTGCCGGTGCCGGTGCCCGCCTGGACGAGCAGGTGCTCGCCGGTGGTCACGCACTCCTCGATCGCGGTGGTCATCTCCTGCTGGCCGGGGCGCGCCGCGCCGCCGGGCACCGCGCCGACCGCCGCCGCGAGCAGCTCGGCCCCGCTGGGCCGGGCACCCCGTCGCCGGCTACCGGCACGGGCCGACGGGGTGGCGGAACCGGTGGCGGTGCGGGGCGGAGTCACCGTGCGACGGTACCCGCCGCAGCCGACACGGGCTGAGCCCATCCGCCCGCGTGGCGCGGCGCCGGGCGGGTCCGGCAGCGTCCGGTTACGACCGCGCTACGACGCGTGGGCAGTATCGGTTAGGGTGCGAATCATGCCGAGCGACGTGGCCCGAGTGATCTACCGCAAGTACGACGGCAGCGCCCACCGTGACTACCCGGCCCGCCGGCTCGCCGAGGACGACCTCGGCATCTGGCTCGGCGTGCCGGCCGGCACCGAGTCGGTCTACCACGGCCGCCCGTCGGTGGAGAAGATCCCGTTCGTCCTGCTGGTGCCGCACCACGCGTGGTGGACGGGAATGTTCAACCCGCCGCCGCGGACCAGCGAGGTCTACTGCGACATCGCCACCCCGGCCCACTGGGAGTCCGACGACATCGTCCACCTGATCGACCTGGATCTGGACGTGGTCCGACGCCGGGCCACCGGGCTGGTGGAGCTGCTCGACGAGGACGAGTTCGCCGAGCACCGCGCCCGGTACGGCTACCCGGAGGACGTGGTCGTCGAGGCCGAGGCGGCGGCCCGCTGGCTGTTCGGCGCGCTCGGCGACGGCACCGAGCCGTTCGCCACCTCGTACCGCAAGTGGCTGGCCCTGGTGGTCTGAGCCCGCGGCGCCCGACCGGCCGGCTCACCAGCGCGGCGGCCACCGGTCGTCGTCGCCCAACGGCGGCACCTCGGTCAGCTTCTCCGGGTTGAGCTGGTTGAACATGCCGGTGATCCGGCCCTCGTGCACGGCGAACGCGGTGACCATGCGGATCGGCCGGCCGTCGGTGTGCAGCGTCTCCAACTGGAGGCCGAGCACACCGTCGACCAGCACCGGCCGCGCCAGCACCCGGTGGGCGTACCGGCCGGCCCGGCCGAACAGGCCGAGCGTGAAGCGACCCACCGCTTCCGCGCCGACCACCGGCCGACGGGCCGCCGGGAAGTGCCCGCCCGAGTCGCCGATGAAAACCACGTCCGGCGCGAGCAACCGCAGCAGTGGATCCAGTTCGCCGGACTCGGTGGCGGCGACGAACGCTTCGAGCACGCGCCGCTGCTCGGCCGGGTCGGCCGTCTGCCGGGGCACGTCCGGTGCGGTGACCGCCCGCCGTGCTCTCGAGGCGAGCTGCCGGGCGGCCACCTCGGTGGTGCCGAGCACGTCGGCGACCCGGGCGAACGGCACCGCGAACACGTCGTGCAGCACGAGAGCGACCCGCTGCTCCGGCGCGAGCCGCTCCAGCACCACCATCAGCGCCGTGCCGACCTGGTCGGTGCGTACCGCCCGTTCCGCGGGGTCGGGGGCGTACCCGTCGGTGGGCGCCGCGGCGCCCACCGGGCGCACCGCCGGCTCCGGCAGCCACTGCCCGGGGTACGCCTCCCGCCGGACCCGGGCCGAGCGGAGCACATCCAGGCAGATCCGGGCGCAGGTGGTGGTCAGCCAGGCGGACAGCTCGCGGATCTCGGCGCGTGCCGCCGGGTCGGCGAGCGCACCGGCGTAACGCAGCCACGTCTCCTGGACCGCGTCCTCGGCCTCGCTGCGGCTGCCCAGCATCCGGTGGGCCACCGCGAGCAGCCGGCCCCGCTCGGCCTCGAACTCCGTCGCCAGGTCCCGCATGAGCCACCTCTCCCCGGCCGGCGCCTGCCGCGCACATCCTCCCGGCAACCGGACGCGCCGGCAGCCCCGAACGTACCGCCCGCCGTGACGGGGCGGCGCTCGGCGGGCGGTTCGTCGGCGGGTGGGCGATGATCCGAGGATGAGCGCACCCCAGGAAGCGCAGATCGTGGCGCCCGACGGCGGCCCGGTGCGGACGTTGCTGCGGGTCACCGCGCCGGTGGATCTCGGGCGGATCGACCCCCGGTCCACGCCCGGCCTGCCGGGGACCGAGGTGACCGGCGAGCACCGCAAGGCCTGGGCCCGCGCGCAGGTGGAGCTGGTCGGCGGTGAGCTGGGCCAACAGCAGGAGATGCTCTTCGCGATGGCCAAGGCCGGCTCGGACCGGCCGGCGCACCGGGTGCTGCTGGTGCTCCAGGCGATGGACTGCGGCGGCAAGGACGGCACGATCAAGCGGGTGGCCGGCGCCATGAACCCGCTGGGCCTGCACATCCGCTCGTTCGGGCCGCCCACCCCGCAGGAGCTGCGACACGACTTCCTGTGGCGGATCCGCAGGGCACTGCCGCCGCCGGGGTACGTGGGGATGTTCAACCGGTCGCACTACGAGGACGTGCTGATCGCCCGGGTCGGCTCGCTGGTGCCGGAGTCGACCTGGCGGGCCCGCTATGACGAAATCAACTCCTTCGAGCAGGAGCTGGTCGAGGACGGGGTGACCCTGGTCAAGGTGATGCTGCACATCTCGTACGCCGAGCAGGGCGAACGGCTGCTGGAGCGGCTCACGGACCCCCGCAAGCACTGGAAGTACAACCCCTCGGACGTCGACTCCCGGGCTCGTTGGGACGACTACCAGGCCGCGTACGCCGAGGCGCTGAGCCGGTGCGGCACGGACGCCGCGCCGTGGTTCGTGGTGCCGGCGGACCGGAAGTGGTACCGGGACTGGGCGGTGGCCCACCTGCTGCGAGAGACGTTCGACACCCTCGATCTGGGGTATCCGCCTGCCGATTTCGACGTGGCCCGCGAGCGCGAACGGTTGCGTGCTGGGGGAGCGGTGGCGCATGGGACGGCCGAGATGAACAGCAGGTGAACGACCGGTGAATGAGGCTTGACCAGGGGTGGGCCGACGAATTCGCGGTTCTGGCGTTTCCTAGCATTCACCGAGCGACCACCCGACGGGTACCGCAACCCTTCCACCGACGCGACGAGGTCTGTGCTGTGAAGTTTTCCTTCCGCCCCACCGAGGGCGCCTTCTACGAGCTCTTCACCAGGGCCGCGCAGAACCTGGTCCGGGGCACCGAGCTGCTGAACGAGCTGGCCCTGCCCGGCGTCGACGTGCAGTCGGTCAGCGAGCGGCTGACCGAGGTCGAGCACGACAGCGACCAGATCACCCACGAGCTGTACAAGAAGATCAACTCCACCTTCATCACGCCGTTCGACCGGGAGGACATCTACCGGCTCGGCTCGCTGCTCGACGACGTGATGGACCACCTGGAGGCGGTCGGCGACCTGCTCTACCTCTACGGGCTGACCGAGCTTCCGGCGCTGCCGCGCGAGCTGCACGAGATGGTGAACGTGCTCGACCAGCAGGCCAAGTTGACCGCCGACGCGATGCCCCGGCTGAAGTCGATGAAGGACCTCGAGGACTACTGGATCGAGTGCAACCGGCTGGAGAACGAGGGCGACCGGATCAACCGGCAGCTGCTCGTCCGCCTCTTCTCCGGTGAGTACGACGCGTTGACGGTGCTGAAGATGAAGGAGGTGGCCGACGAGCTGGAGGCCGCCTGTGACGCCTTCGAGCACGTCGCCAACACGGTCGAGACCATCGCGGTCAAGGAGTCCTGATCCTGTGACACTGACTCCCGAACTCATCGCCGTGCTGGCGGTGATCGGGGTGGCCTTGGCGTTCGACTACACCAACGGCTTCCACGACGCCGCCAACGCGATCGCGACAAGTGTCTCGACCCGGGCGCTGACACCCCGGATCGCCCTGCTGCTCGCCGCGGTGGGCAACTTCATCGGCGCGCACTTCGGCGCGGGGGTGGCCAAGACCGTCGGCGACGGCCTGGTCACGCTCCCCACCGGCGTGAGCAGCCTGGGGGTGGTCTTCGCCGGGGTGCTCGGCGCCATCGCCTGGAACCTGATCACCTGGTATTTCGGCCTGCCCTCGTCGTCCTCGCACGCGCTCTTCGGTGGTCTGGTCGGCGCGACCCTGCTGTCCACCGGCGGCATCGTGCAGTGGGGCAACATCGGGGTGAAGGTGTTGCTGCCGATGGTGCTCTCGCCGATCGTCGGCCTCACCCTGGGCTACCTGCTGATGCTGGCCATCCTCTGGCTGTTCCGGAAGGGGCAGCCGGGCAAGCTCAACCGCGGCTTCCGCTGGGCGCAGACCGCCTCGGCGGCGGCCATGTCGGTCGGTCACGGCATGCAGGACGCGGCCAAGACCATGGGCATCGTGGTGCTGGCGCTCTACACCGGTGGCTTCCAGGAGAGCAAGACGCACATCCCGGGCTGGGTGTTCTGGACCTCGGCGACCATGCTGGCCCTCGGCACGTACGCCGGCGGCTGGCGGATCATCCGCACTCTCGGCCGCAAGATCATCGACCTCGGGCCGCCGGAGGGCTTCGCCGCCGAGACGGTGGCCAGTGCGGTGCTCTACTTCAACGCCCTGGTGCTCAAGGCGCCGATCTCCACCACCCACACGATCACCTCGGCGATCATGGGTGTGGGCGCGACCAAGCGGCTCTCCGCGGTCCGCTGGAATGTCGCCGGCAACATCGTGATCGCCTGGATCATCACGTTCCCGGCCGCCGCGCTGATCGCCTGCGTCACCTACCTGCTGGTCCGCCCGCTCTTCGGCTGACCCACCCGGCTACGACGAAAGGGCCCCTTGTCGACGCGATCGTCGACAAGGGGCCCTTTCCTTCGGGACATCAGATGTACCGCACGCCGATCTGCTCGCGTACGGCGTCGAGCAGGGCCATCACCTCGAGGGTGACGGTGTGCGGCACCAGCGGGCTCTCGGTCAGCCCGGCCGCCAGGCAGCGCTGCACCTCGATCGCCTCGTACTGGTAGCCGTTGCCGGTCGTGTCCGCGGTGATCGTCTCCGGCTCGGCGCCGTCCCGGTGCAGGGTCAGCGAGTCGGGCCGGAAGAACGGCTCGGGCAGCTCGATCCGGCCGCTGCTGCCGGTGATCGCTGCGGACTGCCCGCTCAACCCGACCATGCCGCAGCTGAGCGTGGCCAACGCGCCGGTGTCGTAGCCGAACAGGATGCCGGTGTTCTCGTCCGTCCCCTCCGGGCCGAGCTGCGCCCAGGACCGGATGTGCTGCGGCACGCCCAGCAGCAGGTGAGCCAGGCTGATCGGGTAGATCCCCAGGTCCAGCAGGGCGCCCCCGCCCAGTGCCGCGTTGCGCATCCGGTGCTCCGGCGGGAAGGGCCCGGACACCCCGAAGTCGGCCCGGACGCTGCTCACCGTGCCGATCGCCCCCTGGGCGATCAGCTCGACCGCCCGAAGGATCAGCGGGTTGGTCCGCATCCACATGGCCTCCATCAGGAAGACCCCGGCGGCGCGGGCGGTGTCCACCAGTTCGGTGCTGGTGGCCAGGTCGAGGGTGAACGGCTTCTCCAGCAGCACCGCCCGTCCGGCCGTCAGGCAGGTCATCGCCGCCTCGTGGTGCGCGGCGTGCGGGGTGGCCACGTAGATCACGTCGACGTCCGGGTCGGCGGCCAACTCCACCCAGGAGCCGTAGGCGCGCTTCGCGCCGTGCTTGTCGGCGAAGCGCTGCGCGCTGTCCGCGGCGCGGGAGCCGACCGCGACAAGTTCGGCGTCCGGCACCAGCCGGAGGTCTTCGGCGAAACGGCTGGCGATGTGGCCGGTGGCCAGGATGCCCCAACGAGTCATGCCGGCACGCTAGCCGAGCCGGGTGAACGCCCCCTCGCCCGGCCGCCGCCGGCTCATCCGTCGGGACCCGGTGCGGTCCTGGTCGCCCTGCCGCTCCGGCCGGCCGGCCACCCCTGCGCGTCCCCCTTTGCTCTGCTTACCTGGACGCACCAGTTGGCAGCCGTTTCTGTTGCGTGGGACGGAGCGGCGCAAAGGGCGGTGCGAGCGGAGCCGACCGGCACACCGGCCGGGCGGGGGCCGAACGGTCGGGGAACTAGGCTCGCGACATGACGATCGACAGTGACGGCTTCGCCGCCCCGGCCGCCCTGGTCGAGCACGCGCGCCGGTTCCGGGCCGAGGGCGGCACCCCGGCGGTGCCCCGGGTCGCGGCCACCGTGCTGCTGCTGCGTCCGACCGACGTCGACTTCGAGGTGTACGTCATCCGCCGGGTCGCCGCGATGACCTTCGGCGGGATGTACGCCTTCCCCGGCGGTGGCGTGGACCGCTCCGACTCCGCCGCACACCTGGACTGGGCCGGCCCGGCGCCGACTGAGTGGTCGGAGCGGCTCGGGGTGGCCCCGGACGCCGCGCAGGCGGTGGTCTGCGCCGCCGCCCGGGAGGTCTTCGAGGAGGCCGGGGTGCTGCTCGCCGGCCCCGATCAGGGGACCGTGGTGGGCGACGTGAGCGGCGACGACTGGGAGGCGGCCCGGCAGGATCTGGAGGGGCGCCGGCTGGGCTTCGCGGCCCTGCTCGCCGGACGGGGGCTGACGCTACGGTCGGACCTGCTGCTGCCGTGGAGCCGGTGGATCACCCCGGAGTTCGAGCCGCGCCGCTTCGACACGTACTTCTTCGTCGCCCTGCTGCCGGCGGGGCAGCGGACCCGGGACGTCTCCGGCGAGGCCGACCACACCCTCTGGATCCGCCCCGCGGACGCGCTGGCCCGGGCCGAGGCGGGCGAGCTGACCATGCTGCCGCCGACCCTCGTCACGCTGGCCCAGGTGGCGGCGGCGGGCGACCTGGCCGGGGTGGCGCGGGCGTCGGCCGACCGGGACGCGGCCACCCCCGTCACCCCGCGCCTGGACCTGCCGCCCGACGGTGAGCCGCGCTTCGTGCTCGGCTGACCGCGCTGGCGGCCGTGCTCGGCTGACCGCGCTGCCTGCCGTGCTCGGCTGACCGCGCTGGCGGCGGGCGAGGCGCGCGGCGCGCGAGACGCCGAACAGGGGACCGGCGTCCACGCCGTGTTGGCGGGACGCCGGTGACGGACCGGGAACCAGTGGCTCAGCCGAAGCGGCCGGTGATGTAGTCCTCGGTCTTCTTCACGCTCGGGTTGCTGAAGATCTTCTGCGTGTTGTCGTACTCGATCAGCCGGCCCGGGTCGCCGGTCTTCTCGATCGAGAAGAAGGCGGTCCGGTCCGACACCCGAGCGGCCTGCTGCATGTTGTGCGTCACGATGATGATCGTGAACTTGTCCTTCAGCTGGAACATCAGGTCCTCGATGGCCAGCGTCGAGATCGGGTCCAGGGCCGAGCAGGGCTCGTCCATCAGCACGACCTGCGGCTCGACGGCGATGGTCCGGGCGATGCAGAGCCGCTGCTGCTGCCCGCCGGAGAGGCCCGCGCCGGGCTTGCCCAGCCGGTCCTTGACCTCGTCCCACAGGTTCGCCGAGCGCAGCGCCTTCTCGGCCGCCTCCTCCAGGATCGACTTGCGCCGCACGCCGTTGAGCTTCAGCCCGGCGACCACGTTCTCGAAGATGCTCATGGTGGGGAACGGGTTCGGCCGCTGGAAGACCATGCCGATCATGCGTCGGACCGCGGTGACGTCCACGTCCCGGTCGTAGATGTCCTGGTCGTCGATGGTCAGGTTGCCCTCGACCCGGGCACCCGGCAGCACCTCGTGCATCCGGTTGATCGACCGCAGGAAGGTGGACTTGCCGCAGCCGGACGGGCCGATCAGGGCGGTGACCGTCTTCGGCTCGACGGTCAGGTTGATGTTCTCGATCGCCTTGAAGCCGCCGTAGTAGGCGGTGACGTTCGAGGCTTCGACACGCTTGGCCATGGTGGTGGTACCTCCGGGGTTCATCGGCTGAGCCGGTTACGACGGGCCAGCAGCTTCGCCGCGATCGTCAGGATGAGCACGAGGGCGACCAGGGTGAGTGCCGCCGTCCACGCCCGTGCCGGCGCGTACTTCGACGCGTCACCGGCCTGCTGGTAGACGAAGAGGGACAGCGACGACTGGTTGTTCTCGAAGGGGTTGACGTTGATGGCGGCACCGCCGCCGGCCACCAGCAGCACCGGCGCGGTCTCGCCGGCCGCGCGGGCGATGGCGAGCATCACGCCGGTGACGATGCCGGGGAGCGCGGTCGGCAGCACCACCCGCAGGATGGTCTTCCACTTGGGTACGCCGAGTGCGTAGGCGCCCTCGCGCAGTGGCGGCGGTACGAGGCGGAGCATCTCCTCGGTGGACCGGACGATGGTCGGCAGCATCAGCACGCTCAGCGCGAGCGCGGCGGCGAAGCCGGAGAAGCTCGGCCGACCGTCGTTGAACCACGGCGACACGACCAGCACCCAGAACGCCAGCACGAAGAGGCCGGAGACGATCGACGGGATACCGGTCATCACGTCCACGAAGAACCTGATCGCGAAGGCGAACTTGCCCCGGCCGTACTCGACGATGTAGATCGCGCAGAGGATGCCGAGCGGCACGGTGATCAGGGTGGCGATGCCGACCTGCTCCAGCGTGCCGAGGATCGCGTGGTACGCGCCGCCGTTGGCGTCCCGGGCCCCGATGTTGTTCATCGAGGTCTGGAAGAAGTTGACGTCCAGCCGCTCGGCGCCCTTGCTGACCAGTGTCCACACCACCGACACGAGAGGCAGGACCGCCAGCACGAACGCGGAGTGGATCAGCGCGCTCCAGGTGCGGTTGCGCGCCGAGCGGCGCCCCTCGACCGCGTTGGCCGCGGCGAAGAGCCCGGTCAGGTAGAGCACCGCGCCGAGGGCGACCACGAGGACCGGGCCGCCGATGTCGGTGCCGTAGACGATCACGGCGGAGAGCGCCAGGGCCGCCACGGCGAGGGCCGGTGCGGCGTACCAGGGCAGCCGCCTGGCCCGCAGCGTGGCGGGCTCGGCCGGCGGACGGGTGCGGTGGGAGGTGACGGTTGTGGTCATGCGGCCGACTCCGTGAACTCCCGGCGGCGGTAGATGATCGCCCGCGCCGTGATGTTGACGATCAGCGTGATGGTGAACAGCACCAGGCCGGAGGCGATCAGCGCGCCCCGGCCGGTCTCGTTCGCCTCGCCGAACGCGTTGGCGATGTTGGCGGCGATGGTGTTGCCGCCGTTCTGGATCAGGTTGAACGAGATGCCGAAGGTGATGCCGAGGGTCATGGCCAGGGCGATGGTCTCGCCGAGCGCACGGCCGAGGCCGAGCATCACCGCGGCGATGATGCCGGGACGGCCGTAGGGCAGCACCGCGGTGCGGAGCATCTCCCAGCGGGTGGCGCCCAGGGCGAGAGCGGCTTCCTCGTTCGCGGTCGGCGTCTGGAGGAACACCTCGCGGGAGAGCGACGTGATGATCGGCAACACCATGATCGCGAGCACCAGGGCGCCGAGCATGATCGACTTACCGAACGGCCCGTCGCCGCCGAAGATCGGGATCCAGCCGAAGTACTCGTTCAGCCAGACCGAGAAGTCCCGGACCGGGTTGACGAAGATGTCCCGGCCCCAGAGACCGAAGACCACGCTCGGTACGGCGGCGAGCAGGTCGACCAGGAAGCCGAGCGCGGTGCCCAGCCGGCGGGGCGCGTAGTGCGAGAGGTAGAGCGCGATGCCCAGCGCCACCGGCACTGCCATGAGCAGCGCCAGCGCCGCACTGAGCACGGTGCCGAAGGCGAGCGTGCCGATGCCGAACTTCGGCTCCGTCTCGTTGGGGGACCAGCCCTCGTAGGACCAGAAGTTCTCGGTGTTGGCCCGCAGGGCCGGCACCGCCTTGGCGATCAGGAAGATCGCGATGGCGGCGATGATGACCAGAACGGCGGTGCCGGCGGCCAGGGTGAGGCCGTGGAAGGCCCGCTCGGCGCCGAATTTCCGGCTGCGCGGCAGCGCGCCGCCGCCGCCCAGCCCGACGCCGCCCGGGGAACGGGTGCTGACTGGTGCCTCGGCCACACGCGCCGAGGCACCGGCGGGCCACTCGTGACTCTGGGTCACGCGCGTCCCGCCGGTGCCGGCGTCGGCCGAGCGGTGAGGGGTTTCACCCATCTGCTCGCTCGATTCGGTTGCGGAGGTGGTGGGTTCGGGTCAGGAGAGGTTCTTGACCGCGGTCTCGACCTTGGTGCGGACCGTCTCCGGCAGCGGGGCGTAGCCCAGGTCGGTCAGCGAGGTCTGGCCCTCGGCGCTGGCGGCGTAGCCCAGCAGACCCTTGACCAGCTTGAGCTTGTCGGCCGCGAGGCCCTTGCTGCAGACGATCTCGTACGTCGCCAGGACGATCGGGTAGGCCCCGGCCTCCTTGGTGTTGTAGTCGATCGACAGCTTCAGGTCGTCGCCCTGGCCCTCGACCTTGGCGCCTGCGATGGTCTTGCCAGCCGCCTCGGCGGTCAGCGCGGCGAACTCGCCGTTGCCGTTGCCGATCTTGGCCATCTTCAGGCCGGCGTTCTCGGCGAACGACCACTCCATGTAGCCGATGGAGCCGTCCGCGCCCTTGACCGAGCTGGCCACGCCGTCCGAGCCCTTGGCACCGGTGCCGCCCGGGGCCTTCCACGCCTTGGCCTTGCCGAGGGTCCAGTCGGTCTCGGCGGTCTTGGACAGGAAGTTGGTGAAGTTGTCGGTGGTGCCCGACTCGTCCGAACGGTGGACGGTCTGGATGGTGGTCGCCGGGAGGGTGGCGCCCGGGTTGTCGGCCTTGATCGCCGCGTCATCCCACTTGGTGACCTTGCCGGCGAAGACCTTCGCCAGGGTGGCCGGCTTGAGCTGGAGGTTGTCCACGCCGCTGACGTTGTAGGCGATGGCTACCGGGCCGATCACCATCGGCAGGTGGATGGCCTTGCCGCCGACGCACTTGGCGTCGGCCTGCGGCTGCTCCTCCGGCTTGAGCGCGGAGTCGGAGCCGGCGAAGTCGGCGGTCCCGGCGATGAACGCCTGGATGCCGGCGCCCGAGCCGGTCGGCTCGTAGTTGATCGTGGTGCCGGTGCACTTCTGCTGGTACGCCTTGATCCACTCGGCCATGGCGTTCTTCTGCGCCGACGAGCCCTGGGCGTTCAGCGTTCCGGTTGCGCAGTCGACCGCGGCGGTCGAGCCCGAAGCGCTGGCGCCGGAGGCGGGCTCGTTGTTGTCCGAGCCGCATGCACTGAGGCCGAGCGTCGCGGCGAGAGCGAGGCAGGCAATAGTGCCGTACCGCTGGAGCTTCACCTGAGGGGTTTCCCTTCGCGTCTGACTTGGCGCCCCGATGCCGGGGCCCGAGAACCGGCACTGACCGGCTGACACGAAAGTTAGAAGTGCCAGGTAGCCGGTTCGCCGGTCGCAAGTGAACGCGAAGTGAACACGTACGGCCCTCCAGATGACCGCTCGCTGAGGGTGAGTTGTCCGTTAAGTGAACCGGGGTACACCTGTCGGAAGTATGGTCATATTTCCGGTACGGTGTTATCTCGCCGACGCGCGGCCGTTACCCGCCGGTGACCCGCCCTCGGCGGCGGAACGCCGGTCAGCCGAGGTGATAGTTGATGTGCGCGGACCAGCGCGCGAAACCGAGCCGCTCGTAGAGCGCCACCGCCCCGGTGTTCGACTCGTCCACATAGAGCATCACCCGGTCCAGCCCGCGCCGGTCCCGAAGGTACGCCAGCCCGGCGCTGGTCAGCGCCCGGCCGAGCCCACCGCCGTGCGCGGTCGGCTCCACGCCGAGCACGTAAACCTCGCCGATCCGGGCCGACCCCGGGCGCTCGTGCACCTTGGTCCAGTGGAAGCCGAGCAGCCGGCCGGTGGCGGTCTCCTCGGCGAGCAGGAAGCCGGCCGGGTCGAACCACGGCTCCGCGAGGCGGACCCGCAGGTCCTCCGAGGTCCACCGACCCTGCTCGGGGTGCTCGGCGAAGGCCCGGGCGTTGAGGGCCAGCCAGGCGGCGTCGTCGGCCCCCGGCCGGAACTCGCGCAGCACCACTCCCTCGGGCAGTCGCGGGTCCGTCAGCGGGGCGGCCAGTGGTCGGCGCAGTTGCCACAGCACCCGGGCACGGGTGAACCCGAGGTCGACCGCGAGTGCGGCGGCCGACGGGTGGTCACCGTGCGCCCAGGCCCGCAGCGGCCCGGTGGCGGAGGCGAGCACGCCCCGGACCAGCGCCCGCCCGGTGCCCCGCCGCCGGTACGCGGGGTGCACCACCAACTCCACCCCGATCCCGCCCACCGGGTCGGTGGTGTCGAGGTGTGCGTACCCGGTGAGAACGCCGTCGTCGCCGCGGGCGATCAGGTGCACGGCCGGGGCGTCCGGGTCGCGCAGTCGGAGCAGGACGTGTTCGTCGAGCGGGTCCGCGCCGTCGGTGTCGCCCGCGGAACGGGCCAGAGCCAGCACATCGGCGATCTCCGCCGGAGTCGGTCGGTCGGTTCGGGTCACCTGATCGCTGGTCGGCTCGGCGCTGCTCATCCCGTCACCGTAGCCGCCGGAAACGGCGGTTCGCCGAGATCCCCGGCCGCGGCGCGGGCCGGCTCACGTCGGATCGTCGGGGAGCGCCTCCAGCTGGAACCGCTGGGTCAGGTCGGGCAGGATCCGGCGCAGTGCGTCCACCGTGCCCTGCCGGTCTCCACCAGCGTCGTGCAGCAGCACCACCGAGCCGGGTTCGGCCTGGGTGACGACCGTGGCGGCGATCTTGCCGGCGCCGGGTGCCTCCCAGTCCGACGGGTCCACCGACCAGTGCAGCGGAGTCATGCCGAGCTGCCGCGCCACCGACACCACGGGGTAGGTCCAGGCGCCGCCGGGCTGGCGGTACCAGACGATCGGCGCGTCGGGCACCGCTGCCCGGATCGCCTCGTTGGTCCGCAGCATGTCGGCACGGATCATGTCGGCCGACCGGTTGCCCAGCGTGACGTCGTGGTGCCAGGAGTGGTTGCACAGCGTGTGCCCGTCGGCCACGATCTCCTGGATCAGATCGGGGTGGTACTGGGCGTTCTCGCCCACCACGCAGAACGTGGCCTTGACGTCGAACTCGCGCAGCGTGGCGAGGACCTGCGGGGTGTAGCGCGGGTCCGGCCCGTCGTCGAAGGTCAGCGCGAGCCGTTCGGTGCCGGTGGTGGAGTGCGCTCCGAACAGCTGGTCACCCTGGGCGTCCCGCCCCGACCCGTCCTGGCCGGACTCGGTGGGGCCGCCGCTGTGATCCGCGGTCGGGGCCCCGCTCGGCTCGTCGCCGGTGGGTTGGTCGGCGTAGTGCGGCTCGTCCGCGGTGACCCCGGTGGCCTGCCGCTGGGGCTGGTCGGGGACGAGGCTGCGGCCCAGCAGGTACGCCGTGCCGAGCAGGGCTGCCACCACCAACGTCACGATGCCCGCTGCCCGGACGGTCGAGTTGACCCGCGTCACGGCTTCCGCCCGGCTGGCCGGTCACGCCGGCCCGTCGCCCCCGTGGTCACTGCGCGCACCGTCGCCCCTTTCTCCGACAAACCCGGCAGTCAGAATAGAGCTGACGAGCTGCGCAAAAAGGGCATACGGGAAATCGCCCCCGAGTGACCTGGGGTCAGACGGGCAGTGGCGCGTGCTCCGCCTCGGGCAGCGACCGCGACGGCGGAACGACGAACTTGTAACCCACCTGGCGGACGGTGCCGATCATCGACTCGTACTCGGAGCCGAGCTTGGCGCGCAGCCGCCGGACGTGCACGTCCACCGTCCGGGTGCCGCCGAAGTAGTCGTACCCCCAGACCTCGCGCAGCAGCTGGTCGCGGGTGAACACCCGGCCCGGGTGCTGCGCCAGGAACTTCAGCAGCTCGAACTCCTTGTAGGTGAGATCGAGCGGCCGTCCCTTCAGCTTCGCGGCGTAGGTGTCCGGGTCGATGGTCAGCTCTCCCGCCCGGATCGAGCCGCCGGCGCCGGCGGTCGCGTTGCTCAGCCGGCCCACCGCGAGCCGCAGCCGCGCCTCCACCTCGGCGGGGCCGGCCGACGCGAGGATGACGTCGTCGACGCCCCAGTCGGCGTTCAACGCGATCAGGCCGGCCTCGGTCACCACCGCGACCAGCGGCACGCCGAGCCCGGTGGCGTGCAGCATTCGACAGGTCGCGCGGGCCTCGCTCAACTCGGACCGGGCGTCCACCATCACCGCGTCCGGGCTGGGGCCGGCGACCAGGGTGCGGACGTCGCGCGGCGCGGTGCGGACCGAGTGCGGCAGCAAGTCGAGCGCCGGCAGCACAGCGGACGGTTCCCCTGCGCGTGCGGTCACCAGCAGCAGGATCTCCACGATCACCTCCGTCCCGGCGGCGCGGGGCCGCACGCGACCAGACACACTTGCGGAAAGTGCGCTGAGAAATTTGCGTGGTCCCGGCGTCGCTGACGGGCGGGTAGCGGGTTGAGCGTAACTGATCGCCTCGGTCGGGCCCTCGGATCGTTTCCCGTTTGTCCACCTTGCCCCTGATCGTGGCGCAGGTTTTAACGCTGCTGAAACCCGTGACCACCGCGTCGGGCGGTCGGTCTGGCACGATCGGGGCGTGTTTCCCTCCACCTCGCCCGACGCCGGCCGCGAATCGTGGCCCGACGGGCCCCGCCCGGGCCCGGCCGCGCCGACCCGTGGCCACCCGCCCGCGCCGCGCACGGGCCCACCCGTCACCGACGGCGAACGCCGTGAACGGGGTGGGCCTCGCCGTGCCCGCCGAGCCGGGGAGCCGGCCCGCCGCTCCGAGGACGACGTCGACGAGCCGGAGGAGGAGGTCGTACCCCCGGTCGAGGTGCGCCGCCCGCTCGCGCTGACGATCGCCGGCTTCGCGGCGCTGCTCGGTGTCGGCCTGGTGCTCGGCGCCCAGACCTCGGGCCCGGGTCACCGGCTGCCGTTCGCCTTCATCATCTTCGGCGTCCAGCTGCTGTTCGTGCTCGCCTGGACGATGGCCATGCGCCCACCCGCGCTGCTGCTGGTCGCCGGCATCAGCGCCGCGGTCGCCGCGGTCGTCGACATCGCCGCGGTGCAGACCGACATCGCCGGCCTGGCGCCGCTGGGCTACCTGGCCGTCGGCGGGTTCCTCGCCGCGGTGCTCGGCCAGCTGGTCCGCCGGGTCGACCGGGTCCGGGTCACCGACTCGCTCGGCGCCACTCTGCTCATCGTGGTCGGGGTGGTGGCCTTCGGCACCCTGATCGTGCTCAGCCGGATCCCGGCCGGCACCCAGGCGATCACGGTCTGCCTCACCGCGAGCGGAGTCGCGCTGACCGTCGCCCGGCTCACCGACGCTGTGCTGCCGTGGCCCCGGCTGGCACCGCAGGTTCCCCGGGGCGCCGCCGGCGTGGTCGTCGGCGCGATGATCGGCACGCTGGTCAGCGCGGTTCTCGGCAGCTACCTGGTGGCGCCCTTCACGCCCACGCGGGCCGCGGTGATCGGCCTGGTCGCGGCGGTCACCGCCGTGCTCTCCGACCTCGCCGTCGGGTACGCCGAGGCGGGCCGACTGATGGCCGGCGAACCACCCACCATGTGGGTCGCCCGGCACATGCAGGGTCCGCTCGGCGGCTTCGCCCTGGCCGCTCCGGCCGCGTACGCCATGTGCATGCTCTTCCTCTGAGTCACGGTTGAGCCCGGAGCAGGTCGGGTACCTACGGGTGCGCCGCCCGGCGGCACCGGTAAGGACGGCCCGTCGCACCGCGGCGGGCGGGGACAGGAGGCGGCGTGGCCCAGGAGTATCCGGCGGACGAGGCCCGTCCCCGACGGCGCGGCCGCAAGCTGCTCGTCGGCCTGGTCGTCCTGCTCGTGGTGGTGGCGGTGCTGCTGGTGATCGCCGATCGGGTGGCGGTCGGGGTGGCCGAGCGGGCCATCGCCGACCGGGTGAGCCAGGAGGTCACCAAGCAGGGCGCGCAGTCCGCCGAGCCCGACGTTCAGGTCGGCGGGACTCCGTTCCTCACGCAGGTGCTCGACGGCCGCTACCAGCGGATCTCCATCAAGCTGCGGGACGTGCAGGCCTCGGTGGAGGGCGACGCCGTGCGGCTGCCGGTGCTGGACGTGGACGCCCGTAACGTGCGGGCGTCGCTGGACACTCTGCGCACCGGGCGGGGCGACGTCGTGGCGGACACCGTCAACGGCACCGGCACGATCAGCTACGACAGTCTCGCCGCGTTGCTGGACCGACCCGGGCTCACCCTCGGCGAGCAGGGCGGCAAGCTCGCCGTCACCGCTCCGGTCGACATCCTCGGCCAGAAGCTCACCGTCAGCGGCACCGCCGACGTCACCGTCGCCGAGAGCGGCGCCGTCGCCCTGCGGTTCAACGATCTGGACGCGGCGGGCCTGCCCAACCTGCCGCTGGCCCGCACTCTGCTGAACAACTACGCCAAGGGCATCTCCGTCGACGTGCCCCTGCCCGACCTGCCGTTCCAGCTGGCCGTCCGGGAGGTCCGGCCGCTGCCCGAGGGGCTGGCGGTCACCGCCGACGCGAAGAACGTGCCCATCAACTCCGCCGGTTGAGCGGCCCGCCGGCGCTGTGCTGCCGGCCCTCAGGTGATTCCCGGATGCTGGTCGGCCTGGTGGCAGCCCGGTCACTGGCTGGTAGGCTCCCTGGCCATGGGGACCCACCTCACCAAACGGCGCGCGGTCGACCTGTGCCGCGTGGCCACCTGCCTGTGTCGCCCCGTCATCTGACGGCGGGGCTGTTTCCGGCCGCCTGACGGCGGCCACCGGCACGCAGGGTTCTCGTACCCTCCGGTGATCCCACCGAAAGCCCGGCAGCGGCGCCGTCGCACGAACCCGTGATCCCGTCCTTCCGCTGGGTCCCGCGCGTGGTGCGACAGTTGAATCCATCGATCTCGCGCGTTGGCTCACCATCCATCCTCACCAGGGAGTGATTCGATGAGTCGCGACACCGCACTCGTTTCGGCCGAGTGGGCCGAGAAGAACCTCGACGCCCCGGGCGTCGTCTTCGTCGAGGTCGACGAGGACACCTCGGCCTACGACACCGGCCACATCGCCGGTGCGATCAAGATCGACTGGAAGACCGACCTCCAGGACCAGGTCCGCCGGGACTTCGTCAACAAGACCCAGTTCGAGGCGCTGCTCTCCGAGCGGGGCATCAGCAACGACGACACCGTCATCCTGTACGGCGGCAACAACAACTGGTTCGCCGCGTACGCCTACTGGTACTTCAAGCTCTACGGCCACCGCGACGTGAAGCTGCTCGACGGCGGTCGCAAGAAGTGGGAGCTGGACGCCCGTCCGCTGGTCACCGAGACGGTGACCCGCCCGGCGACGCAGTACGTCGCGCAGGAGCCGGACACCTCCATCCGGGCCTTCCGCGACGAGGTCGTCGACGCGATCGGCACCAAGAACCTGGTCGACGTGCGCAGCCCCGACGAGTTCGCCGGTCGCCTGCTCGCCCCCGCCCACCTGCCACAGGAGCAGGCGCAGCGGGCCGGTCACATCCCCACCGCGATCAGCGTCCCCTGGTCCAAGGCGGCCAACGAGGACGGCACCTTCCGGTCCGACGACGAGCTCCGCAAGATCTACGGCGACGCCGGCCTCGACGACGGCAAGGAGACCATCGCCTACTGCCGGATCGGTGAGCGCTCCTCGCACACCTGGTTCGTGCTTCAGGAGCTGCTCGGCCACCGCAACGTCAAGAACTACGACGGTTCCTGGACCGAGTACGGCTCGCTGGTCGGCGTGCCGGTCGCGCTCGGCGACGAGCCCGGGGAGGCCTGATTCCCATGACCGCTCCCACCGCTGCGGGTTGCGCTGCACCGGACCAGGCCGCGCCGCTGCCGGCCAGCCTGGACCTGGAGAAGGAAACCGTGATCACGGGCGTCGTCCGCTCGGCGGCCGACGAGGCCGTGCCGGGCGCGTACGTCCGGCTGCTCGACTCGACCGGTGAGTTCACGGCCGAGGTGGTCACCTCGGCGGCCGGCCAGTTCCGGTTCTTCGCCGCGCCGGGTGCCTGGACGCTGCGGGCGCTCTCCCGGCACGGCAACGGCGACACCGCCGTCACCGCCGGCCGGGGCATCAACGAGGTCAGCGTCACCGTCGCCTGACAACTCACCCTCTGATCGGCCCGGGGCCGGTCACCCTCGCGGGTGACCGGCCCCGGCCGTTTCCGGATCAGATGCCGGTGGCTCTCGTGCAGGACGAGACCGGGTCGAGTTCGAAGTCGAGCGTGTCGACGATGCCCGCCCTGATCCGGGTGCGCCGCGCCTCCGGCACCCAGCCGTCCCTGGCCACGATCACCTCGTAGCGGCCCTTCGGCAGCCACCAGGCGTACCTGCCCTGGGTGTTGGCGGTCAGGGTGTGGCCGGTGGTGCTGCCGACCAGGTTGACCCGGACCGTCGCCGGGATCCCGACGGTCAGGCCGCCGCAGGTCACCCCGGTCACGGTGCCCTGGACCCTGCCCCAGCTGGGCGGCGGTGACACGTTCATCGTCACCGACAGCGCCGGCACGGGGTACGGCGTGTCCGACGCGACGCCCAACTCGCCGGCGTAGGCGCCCGGTTGGGCCACGTCGACCGCCGCGGTGGCGCGCAGCTTGACGGTGACCGTCCGGGACGCGCCCGGGGCCAGGGTGAAGCTGCTCGGGGCGGTGGACAGCCAGGGCAGGTCGGCCTCCCCGGCACAGAGTTCCAGGCCGGGCAGTCGCTCGCTGTCCGCCGACCCGACGAACGAGGACGGCGAGCCGCCGATCCGGTACGCGCCGCAGGCGCCGGCGCCCCGGTACCGACCGAACCCGGCGTTGGGCAGGTCCCGCCAGTTGCCGGCCGCCGGGTCGTACGCGATGGTCCGGTTGGTCACCGCGGTCGACGCCGCGGTCACGCCGCCGGCCAGCACCAGCAGGCCACCGGCCGCCGCGTACTGGGAACCCCACAGGTCCACGGGCAGGTTCGGCAGCGGGCTCCACGCGTCCGCCGCCGGGTCGTACCGGTAGGCGTCGGTGTACTCGGTGCTGCCCGTGCCGCCGGCGCAGTACACCGCGCTGCCGATGCCGCCGCAGGAGAGCCAGGAGACCCGGTGCGGGTAGGACGCGCCGGTGCGGAACGCGCCGGTCGCCGGGTCGAAGACGACCAGCCGGTCCGAGTCGGTGCAGGCGCCGTCGAGGCAACCGCCGACCAGGTACACCTTCCCGCCGGCCACCGCCTGACCGGCCGCCGCCGCCGGGAACGGGTTGGTCGCCCCCGGCACGGTGCGCCAACTGCCGGCAGTCGGGTCGAACACGTCCACCGAGGCGACCGTGTCCTCATCGGGGTCCCAGCCGCCGAGCACGTACAGCTTGCCGCCCACCGCGGCCGCCATCGGCTTGGACCGGGCGGTCGGCAGGTCGGGCAGCGCGGACCAGGCGTCCACGGCGGGGTCGTACCGCCAGGCCTTGCGCTCCAGGCCGGTGCCGCCACCACCGCCGACGGAGTAGACCATGCCGTCCAGGTTGGCCGCCGCGTTGTCGTAGATCGCCGCCGGCAGGTCGGCGATTCCGGCCCAGGCGTCCTCCGCCCGTGGCGCGGCCTCGGGGTCCGCCCCGCCGTACGCGCCGCCGGTCCGGGCCTTGCTGATTCCCTTCATTTTCTGCTCCCGCAGCGGAGCGCCGGCCCTGGACAGCGGCTGGAACCGCCCGTCGCGTTCCACCAGGTCGACGGTGGCGGCCGCCGTGCCGGTGTTGCGCACCGTCACCTTCGTGGTCCGGGTGCTGCCGTACGGCTGGTACGACTCGACGCCGGCCGGAGTGACGGCGAGCCGCCCGGCGGTCAACGAGAGGTCCACCCGGCGGGCGTCGTCGGCCACCACGGTCACGGTCTTCGTCACCGCCCGGTACGGGGGTCGGCTGGCGGTGAACGGGCGCGCCCCGGTCAGCCCCGAGTAGAGCCAGAAGAAGCCGTCCGGCAGGTCCGGGTCCTCCGGCGTCGCCGCCGACATCCCACGGTCCTCCGACCGGTCGGCGCTCTCCACCGTGACCCCGTTGAGAGGCGTGCCGGTGTTGCGGTCGGTGGTCGTACCGAGGACCAACCCGCCGGGCGAGGCTGCGCAGTCGCGGTTGACCACCTGCACGTCGTCCACCTCCCACCACCAGGCGAAGGTGCCGTGGAAGCGGAACCGGACCTGGACGCCGGACGCGCCGGCCGCCGGGCCCAGCGGCACCTCCTCGACCCGCGGCCCCCGTCGGCTGCTGGTCTGGTGCCAGACGGTGGTCCAGGTGCTGCCGCGGTCGGTGGAGACGTCCACGTCGGCGGTGTCACTGATGCCGACCGCGCGCCAGTCGCTGCGGAAGCGCAGCACCGGCGCCGGGGCGGCGCTCAGGTCGAGCGTCGGAGTCACCAGGTCGGTGTCCTGGGTCCTGCCGGAGCCGAGCCGATCGCTGTCGACGACCGCGAATGCGCCGGTGCCCCCGGTGAGGTTGCCCCGTTCGCCGAGGTCGTTGAAGGTCCAGCCACCGTCCCCGGTGCGGTTGCGCACCGTCCAGCCGGACGGGGCGTCGGTGCCGTCGAAGCTCTCGCTCAGCAGCGGCGTACCGAAGCTGCCGGTGTACCCGGGCGCGGTGCAGGCCGGCTCGACCGGCACCGCGAAGTCGGCCGTCACCGGCCCGTCTCCCACCACCACGTCCCGGGTGACCTCCCGGTAGCCGGGGTAGCGGACGGCCACGGTGAGCCGGTGCCCGGTGTTGCCCGGGACGGTGACCGAGTACCGCCCGGTGGCCGGATCGGTGAAGACCGGGCCGCCGGGCCGGCCGGCGACCTCGATCCGGGCGTAGAGCGGCCAACCGTGTCCCGAGCCGTCGGTGACCCGGCCGCTGACCGTGACCGTCGGGTTCGCCACGAGGGCGAAGTCCCGGGTGACCGCGCCGCCCTCGGCGACGGTGACGGTGGTCGATTGCCCGGCGTAGCCGTACGCGCTGACGGTGACCGTGGCCTCGCCGGCCGGCACGGTGAGCGCGTACCGACCGTCCGGGCCGGTGGTGACGCTGCGGGTGCCGTCGCCGACGGTCGCGCCGGCGATCGGGTCGCCGTCGGCCGCTGCGCTCACGACGCCCACCAGCCGACCGACCGGGCCGCGCGGGGCGGTCCGCACCGCCGCGTACGCGTCCAGCCGCCCCGCGCCGAAGACGTTGTTGTCGGCGGCGGTGCCCCCGCAGGTGATGGCGTCGACGTCGCGGGCGGTCCGGTCCAGCAGCTCTTCGGTGGCGGCGATGTCGCCCTTCAGGCTCGGTGCCGCGGACCAGACGAGCGCGACCGTGCCGGAGACGTGCGGCGCGGCCATCGAGGTGCCGTCGAAGGCGGCGTACCCGTTGCCCGGGACGCTCGATCGCACGTTGCTGCCCGGGGCGGCGACGTTCGGCTTGTAGGCGTTCGGGTCGGTGGCGTCGCCGCGACCGGAGAAGTCGGAAATGGCGTTGTCGACGTCGTACGAGCCGACCGCGTACGCGCCGGGGTTGTCGCCGGGGGAACCGGCGCTGCCGCAGGCGGGCCCGTCGTTGCCCGCGGAGAAGACCGGGAACATGCCGGCCGCCCGCCAGGCCGCGACGGTCTGCTGGTACCACGGGTCACCGCCGGCGCCGCCCCAGGAGTTGTTCACCACGTCGGGGCGCAGGTCGGGGCGGGGGTTCTGCCCGGCCAGGTCGGTCGGGGCCAGGACCCACTGGCCGGCGGCGAGCAGGGACGCGTCGGAGCAGGAGGTGCTCTCGCAGCCCTTCGCGGCGATCCATCGGGCGCCCGGGGCGACGCCGATCTGGTTGCCGGCGCCGTCGTCGCCGACCATCGTCCCCGTGGTGTGGGTGCCGTGGTCGTTGTTGTCGCAGGGTGCCGCGCTCGGGCAGACCTCGGCCGGGTCGTACCAGTTGTAGTCGTGGTCGAACGTGCCGCCGCCGAGGTTGCCCCGGTACGCCCCGACCAGCGCCGGGTGGTCGTACTGGACTCCGCTGTCGATGCTGGCGACCACCACGCCCTCGCCGCGGTCGCCGAACTCGCTCCACACCTGCGGCGCGTTGATGTTGGCAAGGCCCCACTCGGCGCCGTTGGTGCCGGCGCGACTGCCGGCGGCCGGGGTCGGGCGCACCAGCGGGTAGCTGCGGACGGGTTCGATCCGGGCCACCTCGGGGCGCTTGGCGATCTCCTCGACCAGCTTGCGCTTGCCGGTCACCCGCACCGCGTTGGCGATCCAGTAGGCGGTGTGCGGCGCCTTGCGGGTCGTCAGCAGCGAGCGCAGGTCGCGCTGGGTGCGCTCGGCGGTCGTGGTGAGCAGCCGGTGCACCTCCCGGGCCCGGTCGTCCGGGTCGGGCAGCTTGGCGGTCTGTGCCACCGGTGCGGTGTCCCGCAGGTAGACCAGGAAGCTCGCGCTGCCCGTCGCGTCGAGCTGGCGGAGCAGCCGCTGATCCACACTGGCCCGGGCCGGGGCGGGCGGGGCCGGGGCGGCGACCGCGGGCTGGGCGGTCAGGCCCAGCAGGACCGCTGTGCAGGCCACGGCGGTCCGCCGGAGAGCGGACCTGATGGATGATGGTCGGAACACTTTTCCTCCCCACGTCACGGGTCCCGATCTGTCCGGGACGACGCACCACGCTGACGGTGCTCAATGCATAACGTCGGTCGGTGCCTGGTCAGTGACGTGGCGTATTCCTGACTGTGGGTCCGCCCCCCACAACCCATCGGTATACGTCACTATCTTCGGTGGAAGTCACGCTCAATACGGTTGGTGCGGGTGGAGGCTGCGTGTCCGGTGAAGAGGTCCCGATCGTCGTCTGCGTGAGTGCCGATGTCGCGATGCGGCAGCGGGTGGTGCGCCAGCTCGACGGGGTCGGCCCGGTGGTGAGCTGCGCCGACCTGGACGAGCTGCGCGCGATGTTGTTCCCGTCGCCACCGGAGGACACGGCTCTGGCCGTCGCGCCGGTCGACCCACCCCCGGCCCGGCACGGGCTGATCAGCTGGGGTGAGCTGGTCGTCGACCGTGCCGGGCACCTCGTCACCTGGCGCGGCGATCCGCTCCCGCTCACCCGCACCGAGCGGGAGTTGCTCGCCCGGCTGATCGGGCCGCCGCTGGTGGTGTGGAGCTACGAACAGCTCTTCGCCGCCGTCTGGAACGGCGCGTACCTGGGCGACACCGCGATCCTGCACTCCGCCGTCAAGCGTCTCCGGCACAAGTTGCGCAGCCTGCCGGGTGGGCCGCGGGTACACACCGTACGGGGGGTCGGCTACCGCATCGATCCGCCGCCGCGGACCGCCTGACCGTGGGTGCGCCCGACGCCGCCGATCGCCGCCGGGCCGCCCGTGACACCATGGCCGCGTGAGCGGAGCTGTCCGGACGGGGTGGACCCCGTCGACCGGTCCCGCCGCCCCGGCACCTGCCCGGCGGCGGCGCTGGCTGCTGGTCGCGACCGCGGTCTGGGCCGTACTGCTGACCGTGCTCGTCTGGACGTCGGTCCGCGACGACCCACCGACCGTGCGCGAGCAGCGCTCCCTCGACCAGGCCGGTCCGGTGGTCGACCGGGCGGTCGGGGAACTGGCCCGGGCGTCCGGCGCGGCCGGGCTGCTGGAGCTGGGGCCGGCGCGGGTCGAGTCGGGCTGCCGCGTCACCCCGTTCGCCGACGGCGCCCGGCTGCGGCGTGAGGTCGGTGTGCTCGCGGCCGTCGGCACCGAGCGGGACGTGCTGTCCGGGATCGCCGATCGACTCCCCACGAGCTGGCAGGCCGGGGTCGGGCCCGGGCTGGACGGCCCGGAGCTGCGCGCCGACGCCGGGGAGTTCGTCGCCGTCGAGGGCCGGCCGACCGGGGACGGTCGGATCCGCCTGACCGTCGACACCGGCTGCCGGCCGGTCGGCTCCGGCTACGCCCCGTCGCCGGTCACCGACGCCGGGCCGGAGGCCGCCGCCCTGACGGCCGCGCTTCGAGCGCTCGGTCGGCCCGCCGATGCCGCGCCGGAGGTGGTCACCGCGCCCTGCCCGGGCGGCGTGCTGGCCCGTACCGCGCGGTCCACCCCCGGCCCCGGCGCGGCCGGCTCCGCGGGCGGGCTCACCTCGTTGGCCGGCGATGCCCCGCTGCTGGACGACCCCCCGGTGTACGCGTACCGCGCCGGCCCGGTCACGGTGCTGGCCGACCTCACCCCGGACGCCGCCCGGCTGGCCGCCACCGTGGGTTGCCCCGACTGAGCCCGGCGTTCGCCAGGGTCACCGGCCCAGCGGCTCCTCCGGGTCGCGACTGCGGCCCAGCGCGTCGACCCGGCCCCACCGGCCGGGAATGTCCAGCAACTCGATCCGGCCCATTCCCGCTGGTACGGCCGGATCGATGATCAGATGTTCGCCCTGCGGCTCCAGCCCCAGCATCACGCGCAGCAGCAGCAACGGGGTGCCGGTCGACCAGGCCTGCGGGCTGCACGCGGTCGGATACTCCACCGGATAGTCGGTGAGATTACGGGCGTAGCCGGCGAACGCCTCCGGCAGCCGTCCGCCGAAGTAGCGGGAGGCGGCCAGCATCGCGTCGCAGATCTGCCCGGCCTCTTCGCGGAAGCCGTACCGCCACAGGCCCCAGGCGATGATCGAGTTGTCGAACGGCCAGACGGTGCCCACGTGGTAGCCGATCGGGTTGTACCGGCTCTGGTCCTCGGCGAGGGTCCGCACCCCCCAGCCGGAGAACAGTCGCGGCCCGAGCAGGTGCTCGACCACCTTGCCGGCCCGGGACTCGTCGACGATGCCGCTCCAGAGCAGGTGCCCGATGTTCGACGACAGCGCGTCGACCTGCCGGCCGTCGGCGTCCAGGGCGAGCGCGTAGTACTCGCGGTCGGCGATCCAGAAGTCGTGGTTGAACCGCTGCTTGAGGGCGGCCGCCTCCCGCTCCAGCCGGTCGGCGTAGGCCGGGTCTCCCCAGAACGTCCGGGCCAACCGGGCGGCCCGGATCTTCGCGTCGTACGCGTAGCCCTGCATCTCGCAGGTGGCTCGGGGGAAGCCGGGCATCCGACCGTCGGCGTACGAGATGCCGTCCCAGGAATCCTTCCAGCACTGGTTCTGCAGGCCGGTCTCCGGGTTGCGGGTCTGATACCAGAGGTAGCCGGTGCCGAGCAGATCGCCGTAGGTGTCGATCCACCGCAGCGCCGCTCGCACGTGCGGTTCCAACCGCCGGACCAGTTGGGTGTCGCCGGTCCAGCGCTCGTACTCGTCGAGCAGGATGATGAACAGCGGCGTCGAGTCGGCCGACCCGTAGTACGGCGAGTGTGGCTGCTCCTCGAAACCGGCGGTCTCCCCGTACCGCAGCTCGTGCAGGATCTTGCCCGGCTCCTCGTCGCGGAAGTCGTCCACCCGGTGCCCCTGCAAACCGGCCAGCATCACGATGGTCGGCGGGATCAGCTCCGGCAGGAACGGCAGCACCTGCAACGAGGTGATGATGCTGTCCCGGCCGAACAGGGTCATGAACCAGGGCAGCCCGGCGGCGAGCAGCCGCACGCCCAGGGCGATCGACTCGTAGCGCAGCGCGGCCAGGTCGTTGAGGCTGCGCCGGTACGCCCCGGCCAACGGCTCGCAGTCGCAGCCGAGCTTCGGCGCGCGGTCGATCAGCTCCTGCTGCTCGGCGCGGATGGCGTCCGCGCTACGGCTGCCGCCGTACGGCAGGGTGGCCCGGATGTCCTCCCCCCGGGCCCCGTAGACGATGGTGGACACGTGCAGGGTGGTGGTCCATTCGCTGTTCGGCGGCACCCGGATCTGGAAGGTCATCCCGGAGGCGTCGACCGATGCCGGTGCACTCGAATTGATCACCGTCTCGCGGTGGAACGCCTCCCGTCGGTAGGTCAGCCGCAGCTCGTTGTCGGCAGTCGAGACGGTCGTCCGCCCCCGCTTCTGCCGGGCGTTCTTGATCTCGAACAGGTCGGCGAAGTCGGCCGCCATCTCGATCCGGACGGTGAACTCGACCTCCTCGCCAGCATGGTTGAGGACAGTCAGCTGCTCCTGGAAGCTGCCCACGATCGCCCGGTTGCGAATCACCGACGCCTTGGCGTCCAGGTAGTGCGTCGGTTCACCGGGGGCCAGGAAGAACCGGGTCCGGTACGACTCGGCGTCGTCCATCGAGAGGGCGTGCAGCCGCTCGCCGTCCAGGGTCAGCACCCAGTTGGACAGGAAACGCGTGTCGAAGGAGAACAGCCCGGTCGGGAAGTCGTAGGACGGCTCGATGTCTCCCGTCCGGTCGCTGACCAGGAAGGTGTTGCCGTCCAGGATGCTGACCAGATCCTTCACGCCCGCCGCCCGGCCTGCTCCCGGGCCACCTCGCGCGGGTCGCGGGTGCCCGGCGGGTCCGGGAAGAACCGGCGAAAGGCCAGGAAGAGCACCACGTTTCCGCTGAACGTGCTCTCGTTGCGCAGTACCGCCGCGACCCCCTGGGCCTCGCCCGTCACCAGCCGGTCGAACAGGACGGCGCTGCTGTACCAGATGGCGTCGGCCGGCCCCCGGTGCCGGCCGACCTGGACAAATCCCGGCCGCATCCGGACCAGCCAGTGCTCGGTCAGGTCGCCGGTGGTGAGCTCGATCTGAAGGGTCCCGTCTGCCAGACCACCGAGGACCTCGGGGGCGCGCGCCGGCAGTGATGCGAAGAACCTCTCCGTCACCTCGGTCACACCCGAATCGTAGGCAGCTGTCCGAGTTGTCGGGTCGGTATCCGTACTCCGCCCCGAGTCGCGCCGCCGGTCAGTAGACCAGCGCCTGCGCTCCCTCGGCCAGGGCCTCCTCCACGAAGACCGCGGCGCCGGCGATCCGGACGCCGGGCAGCACGTCGTCCGGTCCGATCTCCCGACGGGCCGCGCACTGGGTACAGGCGGTCACCCTGCCACTGGTCAGGATGACGTGCAGCAGCTCGGCCAGCGGCGCCGAGTGTGGCAGCTCGAACTCCTGGGCGCGGCCGGGCAGCGCGAACCAGGTCGACTCGCCGGTCAGCCAGAGCGACACGTCCACCCCGGCAGCGACCGCGGTCGCGGCGACCGTGAACGCCTGTGCGCACCGCTCCGGGGCGTCCGCCCCCGCGGTGGCCTTGACGACGAGAGTGCGGGCCATGAGGCCCAGCATAGGATGGCCGGGATGGTTACCGAGATCGGGTTCGTCAGCCTGCTGGTCGCCGGCCTGGGCGGCCTCGCCGGTGGCCTGGTCTACCTCGCCGTACGCATTTCGAGAGGACGCTGGTGAGCGACGAGAACCCGCTGCAGCCCCCGTGGCTGAACGCGCCGCCGGTCGAGGAGTACCCGTTCGAGGAGAGCCACGACCTGCGGGTCGGGCCGAAGCTGCACCCGGCACTGGACGGCCTGCTGCCCTACATCGGGCTGTGGCGCGGCCGGGGCAAGGGTGGTTTCCCCACCATCGAGGACTTCGACTACGCGCAGGAGATCCGGATCAGCCACGACGGCCGGCCGTTCCTGCACTACGAGTCGCGGGCCTGGATCCTCGACGAGCGGAGCCAGCCGGTCCGTCCGGCCGGGCGCGAGGTCGGCTGGTGGCGGCCGGTGCTGGTGGACGGCCGCGCCACCGACGAGCTGGAGGCCCTCCTGACCACTCCGTCCGGGGTGATGGAGCTGCACCTCGGCAAGCGCACCGGCACCCAGGTCGAGTTCGCCACCGACGCGGTGGTCCGGACGGCGACCGCCAAGGAGGTCACCGGCGGGCACCGGCTCTTCGGCATCGTCGAGGGCGCGCTGCTCTACGCCCAGGAGATGGCGGCGATGGGGCACCCGCTCAGCGCCCACCTCTCCGCCCGGCTCGTCCGGGTCGGCGGCTGACCCTCAGGCAACGGGGAAACCCAGCAGGGCGTGCAGGGCGGGGGTGCGCGGGGACCGGTCGCGGCGCACCCCGTCCAGGGTGTGGACCTCGGCGAGCCCGCGCACGGACGAGCTGAACCAGATGGCGTCCGCCGCGTGCAGCTCGGCCGGGGTGATCATCCGTTCGGCGGCGGTCAGGCCCAGCTCGCCGGCGTGGCCGAGCAGCCAGGCGGCGGTCGTACCGGGCAGGATGCCGGTGGTGGCGGCCGGCACGGTGCAGAGCGTCCCGCCGGTGAGCCACACCACGTTCGCGGTCGGGCCCTCCAGCGCGTACCCGTCCGACGAGATCCAGAGCACGTCGTCGACCCCGGCCCGGTGGGCCCAGCGGCGGGCGGCGCTGTTGACCGCGTACGAGGTGGACTTGATCCCGGCCGGCAGCCAGTCCAGCCCGGTGCGCGCGTCGGCGGGCACCCCCAGCGGCAGGGTCGCCACACTGATCCCGTCCCGGCGGGCCGCGCGGGACGACGCCGGCACCTCGGCCAGGGTGGCGTAGACGGTCGGCGGGCCGCCGGCCTCGGGGCCCCGGGTGCAGACCAGCCGCAGAGCCCCCTCCACCTGCGCCGGCCACCCCGCTCGCACCGTGTCGAGCAGCTCGATCAGCGCGGCGGCGGGTGGCAGGGGCAGCTCGAAGGCGGCCGCCGCCGCGGCCAGCCGGGCCAGGTGCTCGTCGCGCAGCCACGGCCGACCCTGGCGCAGATGCATTGTCTCGAAGAGGCCGTCGCCCCGGAGCACGCCGAGGTCGTCGCCCCGGAGCACGGGCCCACCGGCCGGCACCCGGCCGCGACCGAGTACGGCGATCCGCGCGGTCGTATCGACCCCGACCTTCCCGACGGACGACAGCACCATGACCGTCGAGCCTAGCGGCGGTCCGTCGGCGTGCGAAGGTCGGCATGGTTGCCGAACTATGATCGGACGGTGTCCGAATCCTCCCTCGCGGAAATGCTCCGGGCCCGTGGGCTGCGGCTGACGGCCCAGCGGCAGCTCGTCCTCCAGGCGGTGCTCGATCTGGGCCACGCCAGCCCGGAGCAGGTGCACACCGCCGTCCGGGAGGTCGCCGCCGGCGTCAACATCACCACCATCTATCGCACGCTGGAGCTGCTGGAACGGCTCGGCCTGGTGACCCACACCCATCTCTCGCACGGCTCGCCGACCTACCACGCGGCTGGTGAGCACCAACACGTCCACCTGGTCTGCCGGGAGTGCGGCGCGATCGACGAGATCGATCCGGAGCTGCTCCGCCCGCTCGCCGACCAGTTGGCCGCGCAACGGGGGTTCCGGGTGGACATCGGGCACGTGTCGCTCTTCGGCGTCTGCGAACGCTGCGAGAACGGGGACCAGAAATGATCGACATCGCGGGAGCGGTGGCCGTCGAGAGCATCGACGAGGCCAGCCGCGACCAGCCGGAGCCGGCGCACGCCGCGGCCGGCGTGCGGGGGGTGGCCGCGCACTACGGCGACCCGCTGCGCGAACAGCGCATCCTGGACACCGAGGTCGGGCTGGTCGACCGGTCGCACCGCGGGATCATCGCGGTGCCCGGTGAGGAGCGGGCCGGTTGGCTGCACACGATCACCTCGCAGCACCTCGCGTCGCTCGCCGCCGGCGAGGGCACCGAGTTGCTGGTGCTCTCCCCGCACGGGCACGTCGAGCAGCACGCCCTGGTCGCCGAGGACGGCGAGACCACCTGGCTGGACACCGAGCCGGGCGCGACCGCCGGCCTGCTCGCGTACCTGGAGAAGATGCGGTTCTTCAGCAAGGTCGAGCCCCGGGACGCCACCGCTGAGCGTGCCCTGCTGTCGCTGGTCGGGCCGGCGGCAACGGACGCGCTGGGCACGCTCGGCGTGACCGGGCTGGCCGCACCGGACCTGGTCGCGGTGCCCGGTCCGAAGTTCGCCGCCGGCGCCGTGCCGCCCCGGGCGAGCGTGCGCTACGACGTACGACCGCTGCCGGTCGGTGGCTGGGCCCGGCGCGGCCCGCTCGGGGTGGATCTGCTGGTTCCCCGGTCGGCGATGGACCAGGTGGTGGCGGAACTGCGCGGCGCGGGCGTGCCGGTCGCGGGGCTCTGGGCGTACGAGGCGATCCGGGTGGCCGCCCGTCGGCCCCGGGTCGGGGTGGACACCGACCACCGGACCATTCCGGCGGAGGTTGACCTGATCGGCCCGGCGGTGCACCTGGACAAGGGCTGCTACCGGGGGCAGGAGACGGTGGCCCGGGTGCACAACATGGGTCGACCGCCGCGCCGCCTGGTGCTGCTGCACCTGGACGGGGTGACCACCGACCAGCCGCCGACCGCCGGCACGCCGGTGACCCTCGACGGCCGGGCCGTGGGCTTCGTCGGCACCGCCCTGCTGCACCACGAGCTGGGCCAGATCGCGCTCGCGGTGCTGAAGCGGAACGTCCCGGAGGACGCGACGCTGCTGATCGGCGAGACCGCGGCGGCGATCGACCCGGCCTGACCGGGCCGTCTAGGATCGCCGCCATGACGACAGGGACGTTGATCACGGTGGCCCCGACCGGCGCTGAGTCGGCCAAGGCGGAGGTGCCGGCGCTGCCGGTGACCCTCGACGAGCTGGTGCGTACCGCCAAGGAGTGCGAGGCGCTCGGCGCCGCCGTGATCCACGTCCACATCCGCGACGACGCCGCCCGGCCGACCCTCGACCCGGTGCGCCTGCGGGAGACGGTGGCCGCGCTGCGGGAGAGCACCGACCTGATCGTGCAGCTCTCCTCCGGGGGCGCGGTGACCGATCCGGAGGCCTCCCGGCTCGCCGTGCTCGACGCCGGGCCGGACATGGCCTCGTGCACCATGGGCACGGTCAACTTCGGCGACGACGTCTTCCTCAACCGGTGGGAGTTCATCGTCGATCTGCACACCCGGATGCAGGAACGCGGGATCGTGCCGGAGTACGAGATCTTCGACCTCGGCCACCTGTCCGCGTTGCAGCGGTTGCTCGGCAAGTACGGACCGCCGGCCGGTGGGCACGTGCACGTCGACTTCGTGATGGGTGTGCCGGGCGGCATGCCGGGCACCACCGAGACGCTGGTCGCGGCGCACCGGATGCTGCGGGACCTGCCCGAGGGCACCACCTTCTCGGCCACCGGCATCGGCCGCAGCACCATCCCGGTGCTGCTGGCCTCGCTGTCGACCGGTGGACACCTGCGGGTCGGGATGGAGGACACCGTGACGTACGCCAAGGGCCGCCCGGTGGAGTCCAACATGCAGCTGGTCGCCCGCGCGGTCGGCTTCGCCCAGCTCGCGCAGCGCCCTCCGCTGACCACCGCCGAGGCCCGCGAGCTGCTGGGGCTGTAAGGCCGGGCCTGTCCAGCGCCCCTGTCACCCGGGCGGTGGACGACCAGGTCACCCCGCCGACGGGCACCCTCGGACCGTCGGTACCGTCCAGCACGTGGGAAAGACGTACGAGGGCGGCGCGCCGCTCGCCGAGGTGGTCCGTTCCGGGTTCGTCGAGGGCATGCACCGAGGCTCGGTGGTGGTGCTGGACGCCGCCGGCGTGCCGTTGGCCGCCGCCGGGGACGTGACCGCACCGATCTTCCCCCGCTCGGCCAGCAAGCCGATGCAGGCGATCGGGATGCTCCGCGCCGGCCTGCCGCTGACCGACCCGGCCGACCTGGCGCTGGTGTCGGCCAGCCACGCCGGTGAGGAGTTCCACCTGGCTCGGGTCGGCGCGTTGCTGCACCGGGCCGGGCTGGACGCCTCGGCCCTGCACTGCCCGCCCGACCTGCCGGTGGGCGCGGCGGCCCGCGAGGCCGTGCTGCGCGCCGGAGGCGGCCCGACCCGGGTGCAGATGAACTGCTCCGGCAAGCACAGCGGCATGCTGCTGACCTGCCAGGCGGCCGGGTGGCCGCTGGACGGCTACTGGCGGCCGGAGCACCCGTTGCAGCAGCGACTGCGGGCGGCCATCGAGGAGTTCACCGGCGAGGAGGCGGCGGCGGTGGGCGTGGACGGCTGCGGGGCTCCGGTGCTCGCCGTGTCCCTGACCGGCCTGGCCGGGGCGTACCTCCGGCTCGTCGACGCCGAGCCCGGCTCGGCGCCGCGCGCGGTGGCCGATGCCATGCGCGCCCACCCGGAGATCGTCGGCGGCACCCGGGCCGACGACACCCGGCTGATGCGCGGCGTACCGGGCCTGCTGGCCAAGGTCGGCGCCGAGGGCGTGATCGCGGTGGGGTTGCCGGGCGTCGGCGCCGTCGCGTTGAAGATCGACGATGGGGCCGACCGGGCCAGGATGCCGGTGCTGGTCTCCGCGCTGCGTCGGCTCGGCGTGGACGCCCCGGTGCTGGCGGAGTATGCCGAGGGGCCGCTCTTCGGCGGTGGCGTTCCGGTCGGCGCGATCCGCCCGCTCTGGTGACCGCCGCCGGCCCGCCCACCCGCTGGCCCGCCCACCGGCCGGCCGCGCGCCGGCCAACTCCGGATCGAGCGCTATACCTCAGAGGTACAAATATGACTCTGAGGTATAGCGCTCGTCGCGGCGTCAGGCCCGTCGGTTCGTGGCGGGTCTGTTGGCGGGCGCGATGATGCCGGGCTCTCGGCCCCTTGACGCCGCCGTCCGAGGCGCGGTCGGGGCCGCTCCGCGCGGCTAGCTCAGGAAGTCGAGCAGGGCGGCGTTGACCGCCTCGGGGCGCTCCAGCGGCAGCAGGTGCCCGGCGTCCGGCACGTCGGGCAGGCGTACCGCGCCGGGCACCTCGGCGGCGATCCGGTCGGCGAGGCGGCTGATGTCCGGCACGTCGGCGGCGCCCGCGGTGACCAGGACGGGCACTCGCAGCTCGCCGAGACGGCCGATCGCCGGCGGCGTCAGCTCGCCCACCTCCACCGCGCCGAGCGCCGACTCGGCGGCAAGCGCGCGCTGATCCATCTCCTGCGCGAACGCGATCAGCCCGGGGTCGACGTCGGCCGGCTGGCGACCCGGGCCGACCACCCAGAAGCGCACCTCGCCGGCCGCCCCGGCGGCGAAGTCGTCGGGGTCGACCTCGCCGACCAGGTCGTCCCAGAGGTCGTTGGCCTCCTCGGACCACTCGTTGCCGGAGACCGCCGAGTCGAACAGCGCGAGCGCGCTCACCCGATCCGGGTGGGCCAGCGCGGTGTCGATGGCGACCGACCCGCCGAAGGAGCAGCCCACCAGGGCGGCTCGGGGCAGGTCGAGCGCGTCCAGCAGGCCCGCCACGTCATCGTGATGAGCGAACGGCGTCGGTGGCAGCTCGGAATCGCCGTAGCCGCGCAGGTCCGGGACGATCACCCGGTGCCGGGTGGCGAGCGCGGACAGCTGACCCCGCCACATCCGCCGGTCGGCGATGCCGGCGTGCAGCAGCACGACGGGCGACCCGGTGCCGGCCTCGTCGTAGGCGATGACTGCTCCGTTGACTGTGATCTTGTGCACGGGACGGACGGTACGGAACCCCGCGAGCCGCGTGCAAGCGGGTTGCTGAGACCTTGCTAACTCTGGCTAGCGTTTTGCTTGCAAGAGTTAGCAACGGCGGTTAGCGTCGCCCTCATGGCCACACCGAAGGACCTCCCCGACGTCGGCGGGTTCATCCGCGATCTGCGGCGCAACGCCAAGATCTCGCTGCGGCAGCTCGCCGAGCAGGCGGGGGTCAGCAACCCGTACCTCAGCCAGATCGAGCGCGGCCTGCGCAAGCCCAGCGCCGAGGTGCTCCAGCAGCTGGCCAGCGCGCTGCGGGTCTCCACTCCCGCGATGTACCTGCGCGCCGGGCTGCTGGACGACAAGGAGGGCCACGGTGTGCTCGCCGCCATCGCGGTGGACCCCGACCTGACGATGGCCCAGAAACAGTCGCTCAGCCAGATCTACGAGACGTTCCGTCGGGAGAACACCCGGTTGGCCGAGGCCAGGGCCGCCGCCGAGGGCGCCGGGTCGGACACCTCCGGCGGCGCGGCCGAGGCGACCACCCCGACTGACGTCGCCGATCAACCGGCCGATGTGGCCAACCTGGCCGCCACCGGCCCCACCACCGCGGGCGGCACCCCGACCGAGGCCGTGCTCGAGTCGGTCGCCGTCACCGAGGCGGGCACCACGCCCGCCCCGACCAGCACCAGCACCCCCGAGAAGAAGGCCGCCGGTCCGGCGGTCCGGAAGGCCGCCGAGGCGGCCGAAGAGGAGACGTCATGACCGAGCCGAAGACCAACCGCATCCCCGCCCCGATCTACGCCGCTGCCGGCGCCGGGGAGCTGGCCCTCGAGCAGCTGCGCAAGCTGCCGGCCGTGGTCGGCGTCCTGGGCACCCGGGTCGTCGCCGACCTGGGCGGCCGGGCCGTGCTGACCGGCTTCGAGCTGCGCCAGAAGGCCTCCGAGACGCTGCGTACCGCCAACGAGACCGCCGATAGCCTGCGTAGCCGGGCCCAGGCCGAGCTGGACCTGGACAAGCTGCGCGAGTCGACCGATCTCGCCAAGCTGCGCGAGGTCGCCGACCTGGACCGGCTGCGCGCCGCCGCGACCCGCAACGCCGCCGTGGTCGTCGCCGGTGCCCAGGCCGCCCAGGAGCGGGCGTTCGCCGCGTACGGCGCACTGGTCGCCCGCGGCGAGCGGGTCGTCGGCGCCGGCGTGCTGGAGGCCGCCGAGACGGTCAACGCCGACATCGAGGCGACCCAGGCCGTGACGCCGGTCGCGACCCCGGTCGAGGCCACCGCCCCGGTCGAGGCCACCGCCCCGGCCGAGGTGCCGACCCCGGCCGACGTGGCCGAGATCGCCGAGGCCAAGCCGGCCGCCGTGAAGAAGGCCGCCCGGGCCCCGAAGGCCGCCAAGCCCGCCAAGCCCGCCGCGACCCCGTCGGCGAAGCTGCCCCGGGCCACCAAGCGGACCCGTCCGGCGGCCGAGTAGTTCGTGGTGTTGACGACCCCGACGGCGTCCTTGTCGGACGTAGTCGGGGTCGTCGACATAAGCTTGCCGGCATGGCCAACGCCGCGCCGATCTTCGCCTTCGCCGTCCGTGACGTGATCGAGCTGATTCTGCTCGTCTTCGCGCTGATCGTTCAGGGCGTCGCCCTGGTGCACGCCGTCACGCAGCGCTCCGACGCCTTCCCCGCCATCGGGACCCTGCCCAAGGGTGGCTGGATCGCCATCCTGGCGGTCTGCCTCGTGCTGACCCTGCTCGGCTTCGGCCCGATCAGCCTCTTCGGACTCGTGGGCATCGCGGCCGGTCTCATCTATCTCCTCGACGTCCGGGTCGGCCTGCGCGACCTGAGCGACGGTAAAGGGTTCTGGTGAGAGGCTTCCGCTGGCCACCGCCGCCGGACGGCGGTCCCCGCACCTGGGGGCCCGGCCCGGGTGGGCCGCGTACCGGTCGGCCGGCGCTGCCGGAGCCGGAGACCGAGCTGGTCACCACCCCGCACGGCGTACGGCTGGAACGGCTGGTCACCGGCACCGGTGATCCGGTCACCGTGTTCGCGCACGGGTTCGGCAACGGCATCGCCACCACCCGCCCGTTCGGCAGTGGGGTGACCGGCCGCAAGGTGTTCTTCCAGTTCCGTGGGCACGGTCGCTCCGACGCGCCGGCCGGCCCGTGGAACTACCTGGACCTGGCCCGGGACCTGCGCGCCGTCGCGGATCTCGGCGGAGCCAGCCGGGCGTTCGGGGCGAGCCTCGGCGCGGGGGCGCTCTGCCGGCTGCTGGCCGAGAGCCCGGAGCGCTTCGAGAAACTGGTCTTCTTCCTGCCGGCCGTGCTCGACCAGCCGCGCGGCCCGGTCGCCCGGGAACGGGTGACGGACCTGCTGGAGGCGGTCGAGAGCGGCGACGCCTCGGCGGTCGCCGACGTGGTCTCGCTGGAGCTGCCGACGGCGGTCCGCAACACTCCGGCCGGCTGGTCGTACCTGCGGCAGCGGCTCGACCAGCTGCTCCGCGACGGTCTGGCCGATGGTCTGGCCACCCTGCCGGAGCAGACGCCACTGCGCGACGCCACCGTCCTGTCCGCAGTCACCGCGCCGGCGCTGGTGATCGGCTGTGCGGGCGACGACCTGCATCCGGTCGAGGTCGCCGAGCAGCTCGCCGCCGCGCTTCCCCAGGCCACCCTGCACGTGTACGACCGGCCGGGCGTGCTCTGGACGGAACGCGCCGATCTGCGCGAGCGCATCTCCGGCTTCTTGAACGAGTAACGTGCCCTGCCATGGGCGTCACACAGCATGGCCGGACCCACCGACTGGACCTCGCCGACCCGACCCTGCGCGAGTGGACCTGCACGGTCCTGCACGCCGACCCGGAGCAGGGCATCGTGCTCGACCGTTCGGCGTTCTACCCGGGCGGCGGCGGGCAGCCACCGGACCACGGCGTGCTGCTCTGGCAGGGCGTACAGACCCGGATCGTCGGCACCCGCAAGGGCGACGACCCGTACCTGATCCCCGCCGAGGGTGACCCGCTGCCGCCGGCCGGCACCGAGGTCGTCGGCGCGGTGGAGGACGAGCGCCGCACCCGTCTGATGCGCACCCACTCCGGGCTGCACGTGCTCTGCGGGGTGGTGTTCCGCGACTTCGGCGCGCTGGTCACCGGCAACTCGATGGAGCCGGGGGAGGCCCGGATGGACTTCAACCTCCCCGAGGTGCCACCCGACTTCAAGAGCCGGATCGAGGAGCTGGTCAACGCCGAGGTGGCCGCCGACCGTTCGGTCGCCGTCCGGGTGCTGCCGCGCACCGAGGCCCTCGCCCTGCCGGACATCATCCGTACCCAGTCCAACCTCATCCCGCCGGACGAGCAGGAGGTGCGGATCGTCGACATCGTCGGGCTGGACGTGCAGGCCGACGGCGGCACCCACGTCGCGTCCACCGCCCAGATCGGCAAGGTGCAGGTGGTCAAGGTGGAGAGCAAGGGCCGGGCCAACCGTCGGGTCCGCGTCCGGCTCGTGGACTGACCGCCCCACCGTCCACCAGTTCTTTCAAGAATTCGGACGGCGGCTGTCAGGTATTCCTGACAGCGTCGCAGGCATGACACAACCGCTCACAGGAAAGATCGCGCTCGTCGCCGGTGCCACCCGTGGCGCCGGGCGGCAGATCGCCGTTCAGCTCGGCGCGGCCGGTGCCACGGTCTACGCCACCGGTCGCAGCACCCGGGCCGGCCGCTCCGAGATGGACCGACCGGAGACCATCGAGGAGACCGCCGAGCTGGTCAGCGCGGCCGGCGGCACCGGCATCGGCGTTCAGGTCGATCACCTGGTGCCGGAGCAGGTCCGCGACCTGGTCGCCCGGATCGACGCCGAGCAGGGCCGCCTCGACGTGCTGGTGAACGACATCTGGGGTGGCGACCCGCTGGTCACCTGGGAGAAGCCGGTCTGGGAGCAACCACTGGAGGCCGGGTTCCGCACCCTGCGGCTGGCCGTCGACACGCACATCATCACCAGCCATTTCGCGCTGCCGTTGCTGATCCGCAAGCCCGGTGGCCTGGTGGTGGAGATCAGCGACGGCACCAAGGAGTACAACGACGAGAACTACCGGCTGTCGGTCTTCTACGACCTCGCCAAGACCTCGGTCAACCGGCTCGGCTTCAGCCAGGCACACGAGTTGAAGCCGCACGGCTGCACCGCCGTCGCGCTCACCCCCGGTTGGATCCGCTCGGAGGCCATGCTGGAGCACTTCGGCGTGACCGAGGAGAACTGGCGCGACGGGGCGGCCACCGACCCGCACTTCCTCATCTCCGAGACGCCGGCCTTCGTCGGGCGCGCGGTGGCCGCGCTCGCCGCGGACGAGGAGAAGGCCCGCTGGAACGGCATGTCCGTCGACGCCGGCACGCTCTCGAAGGTGTACGGGTTCACCGACGTCGACGGCAGCCAGCCGGAAGCGTTCCGGTACATCACCGAGGTGGTCGACGCCGGTAAGCCGGCCGACGTCACCGGCTACCGGTAGAGCGCGCGCAACCGGTCGGCGGCCTCGGCGAACAGCTCCCGCAGCTCGGGCGGATCGAGGGCCTCGACCTCGGGGCCGAGCCCGAGCAGTTGGTGGTACGCCACCCCGACGGATTCGACCGGCAGCCGCGCCCTCACCCAGCCCTGCCGGTCGGGCCCGTCGGCGCCGGCGACCACCTCGTCGTACACGAAAGGGGCATCGACCAGGTGCCGGAGCTGGCGCAGGCCGGCCGGGCTGAGCCGGACGGTGACCTCGGCCCGCAGCATCGTCCGCAGGAACGACCCGGCCTGCTCGCGCCAGTACCCCGCCAGGTCGAAGCCCTCGTCCCGCTCGAAGCTCTCCTCGCCCACCTCGACCCCGGTCACCCGGTCCACCCGGTAGGTGCGCGTGTCGTCGCCAACCCCTCCGACCAGGTACCAGACACCGCTCTTGAGCACCAGACCGTACGGCCGCACCCGGCGCGTCACCTCCCGGTCACCACGCCGGTAGCGCAGTTGGACCACCCGGTCCCGCCAGACCGCCCGGGCCAGTTCGGTGAGCAGCGGCGGCGGTTCGGTCTCCCGGAACCAGCCCGGCACGTCCAGGTGGAATCGCTGCCCGGCGCGGGCCGGGGCATCCCGCAGGGCGGGCGGCAGCGCGGCGAGGACCTTGAGCTCGGCGGCCGCGACCGCGTCGGCAAGGCCCATGTCGCCGGCCGGCCCGGACAGACCGGCGAGGAAGAGCGCCTCCGCCTCGTCCCGGGTCAGCCCGGTCAGCCGGGTCCGGTAGCCGCCGAGCAGCCGGTACCCGCCGGCCCGACCCCGGTCCGCGTAGACCGGCACCCCGGCGGCGGAGAGCGCCAGCACGTCCCGGTAGACGGTCCGCTCGGAGACCTCCAGCTCCCGTGCCAGCTCGCCCGCGGTCATCGACCCGCGGGCCTGCAACAGCAACAGCAACGAGATCAGTCGAGAGGCGCGCACCCGCCCATCCTGCCCGGCCGATCACCGTCCGCCGGGCGTCAGCAGCCCCCGGTCGTACGCGGTGGCGACCGCCGCCGCCCGGTCGTTGACCCCGAGCTTGGCGTAGACGTGCAGCAGGTGCGTCTTGACGGTGGCTTCGCTGATGAACAGCCGCGCCGCCGCCTCCCGGTTGGAAGCGCCGCGGGCCACCAGGACGAGCACCTCCAGCTCGCGCTGGCTGAGCGGCTCCTCGGCCGGGGCGCGCAGCCGACCCATCAGCCGGCCCGCCACGCTGGGCGAGAGAACGGACTCGCCCCGGGCGGCGGACCGTACCGCTCGGACGAGGTCCTCGCGGGGCGCGTCCTTCAGCAGGTATCCGGTCGCGCCCGCCTCGATCGCCGGCAGCACGTCCGCGTCCGTGTCGTACGTGGTGAGCACCAGCACCCGGGCGGCGCTGCCGGAGCGGGCCAATCGTCCGATGGCGGTCACCCCGTCCATGCCGGGCATCCGCAGGTCCATCAGCACCACGTCCGGACGCAGCGTCGCGACCAGGGCCAGCGCCTCGGCCCCGTCCGCGGCCTCGCCCACCACGTCGAACCCCGGGTCGCCGGTGAACATGCCGCGCAGCCCGTCCCGCACCACCGGATGGTCGTCGACGATCAGCAGCCGGACCGGTCCGGTCATCCGGCACTCCCGGCGAGGGCGGGCACGGAGGCCGAGATCGCGGTGCCGACGCCCGGCTCGGACTCGACGGCCAACTCGCCGCCGACCCGGACCACCCGCTGCCGCATGGCGGTCAACCCGTACCCGCCGCCCGGCTCCCGGGGTGTCGGCTGGTTGGTGACGTCGAATCCGGTCCCGTCGTCACGGACGTCCAGGGTGACCATGTCCTCCATGTACGACAGGGTCAGCCCGACCCGCGACGCGGCGGCATGCCGGGCCACGTTGGCCAACGCCTCCTGGGCGGCCCGCAGCAGGGTCACCTCGACCTCCGGATGCAGCGGGCGAGGCGTGCCGGTGGTGGCGACCTCCGCTCGCACCCCGTTGAGGGCCGACCAGCGCCCGCCCAACTCGGCGAGGGCGTCCGGCAGCCGGGCCGTCTCCAGCGGCTCCGGGCGGACCGCCCGCACCGAGCGGCGGGCCTCGGTGAGGCTCTCCCGGGCCAGGGCGAGGGCGTTGTCCACGTGGCGACGCCAGTCGGCGGAGCGGTCGCGGGTCTGCTCGGCCGCCTCAAGTTGGGTGATGATGCCGGTCAATCCCTGGGCCAGGGTGTCGTGGATCTCCCGGGCCATCCGCTGGCGCTCGTCCAGCATGCCGGCCTCCCTGGCCTGGGTGAGCAGTTGGGCGTGCAGCCCCGCGTTCTCCCGGGCCGTGTCGGCGAGCCTCCGGTTCGCCCCGGCCAGCTCCTCCACCAGGAGTTTGCGGTTGGCGTTCTGCCGCTCGGTGACGGTGCCGAACCAGCTCACCGCACCGGCCGCCCCGGCGTTGAACAGCACCAGCACCGACCAGAGCAGCCAGTGCGCCGCCGAGTCGGGTGGACCTGCGCTCTGCGCGGTGGCGACCAGCACGCCGGTCACCGCCACCCCGGCGAACCGCCACCTACCGGAAAGCGCGACGAACGCGTGCACGAAGCCGACCCAGGCGAAGAAGCCGTACCACGGGCTGGCCACTACCAGGACGGCGCTGAAGGCGAGCAGCCCGACGTAATAGGCCGCCATCAGCGCCCGCCGGGTGATCCACTGCGGGTGCAGGGTGATGAACCAGGCGACCCAGCAGCCGGCCGCCAGGGCGACGCCCAGGGTCGGCGGGAACGGCAGGCTGCCCGGGGCCGGCGCGAAGCGCGCCAGCACGGTCCCGACGAGCAGCCCGAGGAAGGGCGCGACCCGGTAGACGCTCGCCTCGCGCGCCTCCCAGACGGCAAGCCGGTCGACCTGTTCCGCGGTGCTGGTCATCGGTTGTTGCTCACTCCCAGCGGAAGAGTTTCGCGGCGGTCGCGCCGGCGGCCACCGCGACCACCGCCATTATCCCCAGGTGCAGCGGGTGTGGCGACGTCCCCGTCCAGGCGTCGAGCAGCGCCTGCACCCCGGGTGGCGTGTAGTCGCCGATCCGGACCAGGAAGTCCGGCAGGAGGAACCGGGGCAGGTAGACGCCGCCGAAGAACATGACCGCCATGAACAACGGCACCGCAAGTGCCTGCGCCGATTTGGTCGTCCGCGCCACCGCCGCCACGAGCAGGCCCAGCGCCAGCAGGGCCGCCGTACCGAGGACGAGGGCCAGCGCGAAGCCCAGCGGACGCCGGGGCAGCGGTACGTCGAAGGCCAACCGGCCGACCCCGATGAGCAGTGCGGCGCTGACCAGGATGGTGGCGAGCGAGATGACCAGTTGGGCGGCCAGCAGCGCGGCCGGGCTGGCCGGGGTGGTGGCCAGCCGGCGCAGCACTCCACGTTCCCGGTAGGTCGCCAGGACCGTGGGCAGGATGTTCACCGCCGACATGGCGAGCGTGATCACCAGCAGCGAGGGTGCGAAGTACTGGATGAAGGAAAGGTCGCCGAACTGCGGATCCGACTCGCGCAGCGCCGGGATCAGCCCGAACACCAGCAGAAGCGCCAGTGGCAGAGCGACGGTCGTCACCGGCGAGCCGAAGTCCCGCAGGAAGAGTCGTGTCTCGATCTTGAGAATCTGCCCGAAGGCGTGCATGTCGTTCTCCCTCAGACGGCGGGCCGGCGCCCGGTCAGCTCGACGAACGCGTCGTCGAGGGTGGACTGCTCCAGCCGCAGGTCCGCGGCGATGATCTGGTTGCGGGCGAGCACCGAGGTGACCGAGTGCAGCACGTCACCGGTGCCGGTCACCACGAGCTGACCTCCGGTGCGGTGTACGGCGATGACCTCGGGCAGGTCCGTGAGAAGCCGGTCGTCCACCGGGGCGGACGGCCGGAACCGGACCCGCTGCTCCGGGAGCACCGCCGACACCAGGCCGGCCGGGCTGTCCAGTGCGACGACCCGTCCACGGTCGATCACGGCCACCCGGTCGCAGAGTCGCTCGGCCTCCTCCATGAAGTGGGTGACCAGAACGATCGTCACGCCGCTGTCCCGGATCTGCTCGATGAGAGCCCAGGTGTCCCGCCGGGACTGCGGGTCCAGCCCGGTGGTCAACTCGTCCAGGATCGCGACGCTCGGGTTGCCGACCAGCGCCAGCGCGATCGACAGCCGCTGCTTCTGACCGCCGGAGAGCTTCTTGTACGGGGTGTTCCGCTTGTCACCCAGACCCAGCCTGTCCAGCAGGCCAGCCGGATCGGCCGGGTCGCGGTAGAACGAGGCGTACAGCTCCAGCGCCTCGGCGACGCGCAGCTGGTCCGGCAGTTGGCTCTCCTGGAGCTGTACGCCAACCCGCTGGCGGAGTTGGGCCGCGTCCCTGCGGGGGTCGAGCCCGAGGACCGACACCCCGCCCCTGTCGGGGACACGGAGCCCGGCGACACACTCCACCGTGGTGGTCTTGCCGGCGCCGTTCGGGCCGAGGACCCCGAAGATCTCCCCGGCCGCCACCGTGAATGACACGTCGTCCACGGCCACCAGGTCGCCGTACCGCTTGTGCAGACTGGTCACCTCAATGACCGGCATCGCGCCGCCCTCCGCCGTTGTACCTGTCCCTGTGCCTGTCCAGCCTGGCGGCGGCAGCCCGGCGGCGGATCGACCAGCCGTTGGTGATCTGCCGGGACGGCGGTTGACCCCGAAGATCCACCAACCGGTTGATGTGCGGGGAAGGGCCTCTTGTCAACGCGCCGCCCGGCGGCGGTCCGTACTGATCGCTAGGCTGCTCGGTCGTGGACGCCAGCAGAATCGCCAGTCCGGTGACGGGCAACGTCGGAAGCTTCTTCACCGGTGTCGGATTGCTCCTACGCGGGCTCGGCCTGTACGTGCGCAGCCCGAAACTGATGCTGCTCGGCATGGTGCCGGCGCTGATCTCCGGTGTGCTGTTCGTGGCCGCGTTCGCCACCCTCGTGTACTTCGTGGACGACATCGCCGCCCTGGTCACCCCGTTCGCCGACGACTGGTCGAGCACCGCCCGCAGCCTGGTCCGGGTGATCGCCGGGCTGGCGTTCCTGGGCCTCGGCGGGCTGCTCGCCGTGGTCAGCTTCACCGCCGTCACCCTGGTCATCGGCGACCCGTTCTACGAGAAGATCTCCGAGCGGGTGGAGGAACGGTACGGCGGCACGCCGGGGTCGGTGGACGTGCCCTTCTGGTCGTCGCTGCGTCGTAGCCTCGCCGACTCCGTACGACTGGTGGCCCTCACGGCGTTGGTCGGCATCCCGCTCTTCTTCGCCGGCTTCATCCCGGTGATCGGCCAGACGGTCGTTCCGGTGATCGGGGCGGCGGTGGGTGGCTGGTTCCTCGCCGTGGAGTTGGTCGGCGCGCCGTTCTACCGGCGCGGCATGCGGCTGCCGCAGCGCCGGTCGATCCTCAAGGCCGACCGATCCACCGCGCTCGGCTTCGGAGTGGCGGTCTTCCTCTGCTTCCTGATCCCGCTCGGTGCCGTGCTGATCATGCCGGCCGCGGTCGCCGGCGCCACCCTGCTGGCCCGTCGCTCGCTCGGCCAGCCCATCGAGGAGCGCTGACATGCAGATCACCCTCGTCGAGGGGGACATCACCACCCAGCGGGTGGACGCCATCGTGAACGCCGCGAACTCGTCCCTGCTCGGCGGCGGCGGCGTCGACGGCGCCATCCACCGCCGCGGCGGTCCCGCCATCCTGGCCGAGTGCCGGGCGCTGCGGGCGTCCCGGTACGGCCGGGGCCTGCCCACCGGACAGGCGGTGTCGACCACGGCCGGGGAGCTGCCGGCCCGCTGGGTCATCCACACCGTCGGACCGGTCTGGTCGGCCACCGAGGACCGCTCCGCGCTGCTGCGTGACTGCTACGCCAACAGCCTGCGGGTGGCCGACGAGCTGGGCGCGACCAGCGTGGCGTTCCCGCTGATCTCCGCCGGCATCTACGGCTGGCCCGTCGACGACGCCGTCGGCCAGGCGCTGTCGGTGCTGCGCTCGGCAGAGCCGGTCACCGTTACCGAGGCCCGCCTGGTGCTGTTCGGCGCCGACACCCTCGCGGTAGCCCGCCAGGTCTTCGACGCCACCTGACCGTTCCCGTCGCCGGCCGCTCCGCCGGTCGGCCGCTCGGCCGCTCCGCCGCTCGGCCGCTCCGCCTCGATCGGGTGATGAGAAGTAGGTCGCGGCTGGACCTGTCCTGAAGAGCTCGATACCTGTGAGTCATATTTATGACTCACAGGTATCGAGCTCATTGGGGCGTGTGGTCCGGTGAGGTCGCCTGGCCCGGCCACGGACGTGTGACCTGGTCGGGCCGCTCGCCGTGGGGTTGTCGGTGGGCCGTCGGGCCGCAGCGAGAGGGACCGGCGATCAGGTCAGCTCGGCCAGGCAGGACCACTGGGCCGCGACCGCCCGGTAGCCCAGCCGTGCGTTGATCGCCAGCATCGGCGCGTTGGCCTCGTCGTTCGACGTGTAGGCGACGCGGACGCCACCGGCGGCGGCCCGGTGCAGCGCGGCCGTCTTGGCCAGCCGGGCCAGCCCCCGACCCCGGTACGCCGGGATGGTTCCGGTGTAGTCCGACCACATCCGGTCCCCGTCCCGCTTCACGAGGCTGAACGCGGCCACCTCCCCGTCGACCTCGACGGCGGTGCTGGCTGCTTTGTCCAGGCCGAGGTTCTCCCAGACGTCGTACTGCCAGCTCGCATAGCTGACCGCGTCGATCGGCACGTCGCTGGGCTCGGCGACCGACGCGGCGGCGTTGGCCTGGTACAGCAGGTACGGGTCCAGTTCGGCGATGGGGCGCAGTCGTACGCCCGGCGGCGGATCGGGTAGCGCGGGCGCCGGATCCAGGCTGAGCGCGGAGTAGCGAAGCTCGCGGCTGGGTTGGAAACCGTGCCGCCGCGCGAAGGGCAACGCGTCCGGCTGCGCCCAGCCGCGGACCTGGCGGACCCCCAGCGGGGTGAGATGCTCGGTCGCGGCCGTCAGCAGCGCCGTGCCGATCCCGCGTCGCCGGTGCTCCGGGTGGACGTGCAGCAGCGCGATGTCACCGAAGCCGGGCGTCGACGTCCAACCGGGGCGCTGGGCGGACACCCAGCCGACCACCTGGGTGTCCACCTCGGCCACGAAGGCGGCCCAGCCGTCCTCCGGTGGTGGTTCGGTGATCATCTTTCGGGTCGACTCCACCCCGCGCACCAGGTACGGGTAGACCATTGCCCGCAGCGCCACCACGGTCGGGGCGTCGTCGGGCCGCGCGACACGAATACGCATCTCAGGCCCCCATCCGTACGGCGGCGACGGCCTCGACCTCGACGAGCTGGTCGGTGTAGCCGAGCACGGCCACGCCGAGCAGGGTGCTGGGCGGGTCGTGGTCGCCGAAGGAGTCCCGGACGACCTCCCAGGCCTTCACGAGATCCGCCTGCTCGGACGACGCGACGTACACCGTGGTCTTGACCACGTCGGTCAGCCGGGCGCTGGCGGCGGCGAGTGCGGTCTCCAGGTTCGCCATCACCTGCCGGGCCTGCGCGGCGTGGTCGCCGGGGGCCACGGTCCGACCCTCCGCGTCGAGCGGGCACGCGCCGGCGGTGAACACCAGCCGGGCGGGCGGCTCGACGGTGGCCGCGTACGCGTACTCGGCGACATCGGAGAGGGCGGGCACGTGCAGCAACGCGACGGGATCCGGCATGCCGGCGAGGCTAACGACGATGGGGTGCCGAGGCGACGCATTAACCGCGGCGAGCGGTCAGGCCGACGCGCGCCGGATCAGTTCGGTGGGGAGCATGACCGCCGGCTCGATGGTCTCGCCGGCGGCCAGCCGGAGCAGCTGTCGGGTCATCCGCCGGCCGATCTCCACGATCGGCTGCCGGACGGTGGTCAGCGGAGGCTCGGTGTACGCGGCGGTCTCGATGTCGTCGAAGCCGACCACCGCCACGTCCTCCGGCACCCGCCGGCCGGCTTCGCGCAGCGTCCGCAGAGCGGCGTGCGCCATCAGGTCGGAGGCGGCGAAGAGCGCGTCCAGGTCGGGGTACTCGGTGAGCAGGCGATGCATCGCCGCCGCACCGGACTCCCGGGTGAAGTCGCCGACGGCGATCAGCTCGGGCAGCCCGGCGGCGGCGACCGTGGTGCGGTAGCCGGTGAGCCGTTCGATCCCGGCCACCATGTCCTGCGGCCCGGCGATGGTGGCGATCCGGCGGCGACCGCCGTCGATCAGGTGTCGGACCGCCGCGGTCACCCCGCCGACGTGGTCGACGTCGACGTACGGCACGGGCACGTCGCCGAGCGGCCGGCCGCTGCACACCACCGGGATGCCCAGCCGGGCGAGCGTGCCGGGCAGCGGGTCGGCGCCGTGCAGAGAGGCGAAGAGCACGCCGTCGACGTGCCGTCCGGTGGTGAACCGCTCGACCCGCTGGTGCCCCGCCGGCGAGCCGGCCAGCATCAGCACCAGCTGCTTGTCGGCCGCCTCCAGCTCCTGACTGACCCCGCGGATGATGCCGGGGAAGACCTGGTCGTCGGAGAACACCCGCGTGGCCGCCTCCGGCATGACCAGGGCGATCGAGTCGGTGCGCTGGGTGACCAGGCTGCGGGCGGCCAGGTTGGGCACGTACCCCAGCTCGGCGACCGCCCGGTTGACCGCCTCCCGGATGGGCTGAGCGACGGTGGTGGAGCCGTTGACCACGCGGGAGACGGTGGCCCGGGAAACCCCGGCCCGCGCCGCCACCGCCTCGAGCGTCGGCCGTTGCGCCGTCGTCATCGCGACTTCCCCCCGCTCGTCACAGCCCGTTCCGGGAGATCACCTCCTGGTACCACCGGGCGCTGGCCTTCGGTGTGCGCCGCTGGGTCAGGTAGTCGACGTGCACGATCCCGAACCGCTTGCGGTAGCCCTCCGCCCACTCGAAGTTGTCCAGGAACGACCATACGAGATAGCCGCGCAGGTCCACGCCCCGGGAGATCGCCTCGTGCGCGGCCCGCAGGTGTCCGTCGAGGTAGGCGATCCGGTCGGTGTCGATCACCTGCCCCGGTCCGTCGGGCGAGTCGCCGCCGGGCTTGTCGGGGAACGCCGCGCCGTTCTCGGTGATCAGCAGCGGCACACCGGGGTAGTCGGTGGCGATCCGCTCCAAAAGTCGGGTCAGCCCTGCGGGCTCGATCATCCAACCCATGTCGGTGAGTGGTCCGGCCGCCGGCAGGAAGTGCACCGCGCCCTCGGTGCCCGGGTACGCGCCGTTGCCCGCGCCGTCGGGCCGACCGGCGACGTAACTCGGCGAGTAGTAGTTGATTCCGAGCAGGTCGATCGGGGCGGCGATCAGCTTCTCGTCGCCGTCCCGGATGAACGTCGGCTCGACGATGCGCGCCACGTGCTCCCGCACGTCGTCCGGGTAGCCGCCGGCCAACAGCGGATCGAGGAAGATCCGGTTGTGCAGGCCGTCGACCAGGCGGACCGCGGCGGCGTCGGCCGCGCTCTGCGGGTCGGCCGGCCGTACGTCGGCGGGGTTGAGGGTGATGCCCACGCTGCGCGCGCCGGCCGCGCGCAGCGCCCACGCTGCCAGGCCGTGCCCGAGCAGCAGATGGTGTACGGCGGTGAAGGCCGCCGCCGGGTCCTGCTCGCCCGGGGCGTGCACCCCGTTGCCGTAGCCGAGGTACGCCGAGCACCAGGGCTCGTTGAGCGTGGTCCAGACGTCCACCCGGTCGCCGAGGCGGGCGTACACCGCCGTGGCGTACGTGGCGAAGTGCTCGGCGGTGTCCCGGTTGGTCCAGCCGCCCCGGTCGTCCAGCGTCTGCGGCAGGTCCCAGTGGTAGAGGGTGACGATCGGGTCGATCCCCTGTGCGAGCAGCTTGTCGGTGAGCCGGTCGTAGAAGTCCAGCCCGCGCGGATTGGCCGGGCCCGTGCCGTCCGGCTGGATCCGGGGCCAGGCGACCGAGAACCGGTACGCCCGCAACCCCAGCTCGGCCATCAGCGCCACGTCGTCGGCGTACCGGTGGTAGTGGTCGCAGGCGACGTCGCCGGTGTGGCCCTGGTACACCTTGCCCGGCGTGCGGCTGAAGGTGTCCCAGATGGACGGGCCGCGTCCGTCGTCCCGGGCCGCGCCCTCGATCTGGTACGCGGCGGTGGCCGCGCCCCAGAGGAAGTGCTCGGGAAACCGGATTTCAGCCGCCTCGCTGCTGCGCCTGCTGGTTCGCTCGCTCACGCCTTGACCGCACCTTCCATGATCCCGCCGATGATCTGCCGGCCGAACAGCACGAAGACCAGCAGCAGGGGCAGCGTCGCGATGGCCGTCCCGGTGAAGACCTGCGACATGTCCTGGTAGTACCCGTCCGACAGCGCCCGCAGGGAGAGCTGCACGGTCGGGTTCGCCGGGTCGTTCAGCACAGCGTACGGCCACAGGAAGTCGTTCCAGGTGGTCATGAACGTGAGCAGGCCGAGCACGGCGGCGGCCGGACGCAGCGCGGGCAGCACCACGTGCAGGAACGTCCGGGCGGTGCCGCAGCCGTCCATTCGGGCGGCCTCGATCAGCTCGTCGCTGACCGCCTGGCCGGCGTACTGCCGCATCATGAACACGCCGAACCCGGTGACCAGCGCCGGCACGATCACCGCCGGCAGACGGTCGTTCCAGTTGAGCCGGGTCATCAGCATGTACAGCGGGATCACACCGAGCTGCGTCGGCACCATCATGGTCGCGATGACCACGAGCAGCAGCGCGTTGCGGCCGCGGAACCGCAGTTTCGCGAAGGCGAAGCCGGCCAGGCTGGCGAAGAACACCACCGAGACGGTCACCGTGCCGGCCACGATCGTCGAGTTGATCAGGCCGGTCAGGAAGTATGCGTCGGTGTTGTCGAACAGGCGGGAGATGTTGGCGCCAAGGTTGCCACCCGGGGTGATCGGCGGCGGAAGTTGCCCCATCGCGTCGCTGGACCGGCTGGCCACCACGAACATCCACCAGATCGGGAAGATCGACATCCCGGCGGCGGCCACCAGGGCCAGGTAGGTGAGCGGGCTGGCCCGCCAGAGCCGGCTCATCGGGCCGCTCCCTTCTTGGTGCCCGGTCCGCCGCCCAGCCGGCGCAGGACCAGGACGTTGACCGCGGCGACGATGGCGATGAGCGCGAAGAGCAGCCAGGCCACCGCCGAGCCGTACCCGAAGTTGTAGTGCGGCGCGAAGGCGTTCTCGAACATGTACATGGTCACGGTCTGTGACTCGCGCAGCGGTCCGCCCCGGATCGGGTTGGTGCCGGAATGGAACAGCCGTGGTTCGGTGAAGAGCTGCAACCCGCCGATGGTGGCGACGATGACGCAGAAGATGATCGTCGGCTTGAGCAGTGGCACGGTGATCGACCAGAACTGCCGTACCCGGTTGGCGCCGTCGATCGCCGCCGCCTCGTACAGGTCGCGGGGGATGGCCTGCATCGCGGCCAGGAGGATCAGCGCGTTGTAGCCGGTCCAGCGCCAGTCGACCATGGCGGAGATGGCCACCCAGGAGGCCACCCGGTCGGATTTCCAGGCGATCGGGTCGAGCCCGACCAGGTCCAGCAGCCAGTTGATCATTCCGAACTCGCGGCCGAAGAGCACCCCGAACACGATCGCCACGGCGGCCGTGGACGTCACGTTCGGGACGAGTACCGCCATCCGCCAGCCGGTGCGCGCCCGCAGCCCCCGGTTGAGCAGGTTGGCCAGCCAGAGCGCGGCGAGCAGTTGCGGGACGGTGGAGATGACGAAGATGCCCAGCGTGTTGACCACCGCGTGCCAGAAGTCGACGTCGGCCAGCAGCTGGGTGTAGTTCTCCGCGCCCACGAACGGATGGTCGGTGCCCAGCAGATCCCAGTCGTGCAGTGAGACCCAGAACGTGTACACCAGCGGGTACGCCCCGAAGACCGCGAAGAGCAGGAAGAACGGGGCGATGTAGAGGTACGGCGAGAGTCGGGTGTCGAGGCGGCTGAGCCGGCCCGACGATTGGCGGTGGCTGCCCGGTGCCGGTGCGACCGGCGGGCGGGCGTCGAGCTGGACGGTCATGCCCGGGAACTCCTTTCCGCAGTGCGGGCGGGACTCCGGTCGCCGGAGCCCGCCCGCACGCTGGTTCGGGCTACTTGGCGGCGGCCTTCTTCGCGTTGGTCACCGCGTCGGTCCAGCCCTGTTCGGGGTTCCGCTGGCCGAGCTCCACGGTCCGTACGGCGTTCTCCACCTCGGTGCGGACGGCCTGGTTCTTGGGACCCATGTAGACCGGCTTCAGGCTCTTCGCGCCGGTGCCGAAGATCGTGCCGACCGGGGCTCCGGAGAAGTACGCGTTGGTCGCTCCGGTGATCGCCACATCGTCGAGGGCCTGCGGCGAGGAGGGCAGCGGGCCCTTGGCCTTGAACGCCCCGATCTGGCCCTTGGAGCTGGTCAGGAACTTGGCCAGCTCGATCGCCTCGGCCTGGTGCTTGCTCTGCTTGGGCACCGCGAGGTGCGATCCACCCCAGTTGCCGCCGTTGCCGGGAACCTTGGCGATGTCCCACTTGCCCTTGGCGGCCGGGCCGGCGTTGCCCTCGATGACCCCGGTCATCCAGGCGGGGCAGGCGATGGTGGCGAACTTCGACTGCTTGAACGCGGAAACCCACTCCTCGGACCAGGAGCCGTACTTTCCGGAGAGGCCCGAGTCGATCATGTCCATGGTGGTGTCCCAGGCCTGCCGTACGGCCGGGTTGCTGTCGACGACCAGGTTGCCGCTCGTGTCGTAGTAGCTGTAGCCGTTCGTGTTGCCGGCGGTCTGCAGCAGGATGGTGTTGAAGGTGTTGGTCGCCGCGTCGAGGAAGGAAGCCCCGGTCTTCGCCGCGACGAACCGTTCACCGGTGGCGATGTAGTCCTGCCAGGTGGGCCAGAGCTGGGACACCGCGTCCCGCTCGGTGGGCAGGCCGGCCTTGGCGAAGAGGTCCTTGCGGTAGCAGATGGCGATGCCGCCGACGTCGGTGCCGAGGCCGATCAGCTGCTTGCCGTCGGCGGTCAGCCCGGCGTTCCACTTCCATTCGAGGAAGTTGCCCTTGAGGTCGGCGGCGCCGTGGTCCAGCAGGTTGACGAAGTTGCCGGGGTTCGCCTTGTACTCGACCATCAGACCTTCCTCGATGGCCACCACGTCGCCGGCGCCTCGACCGGCGGCGAGCCACTGGGTCAGCTTCGGCGAGTACTCGTCGAGGTTGGTGCCGGTGCCGCGCTCGACGATCTTCACGTCGGGGTGCGCGGCCATGTACTGCTGGTAGAGCTGCTCGTAGCCGAACTGGCCGAAGACGTCGACGGTCAGCGTGACCGGCCCGTCCCCGTCCGCCTCGTCACCGCCACCGCAGCCGGCGGTGACGAGCAGGGCGGTGGCGGCGGCGAGGGCCACCGCGGCGAGGCGGCGGCGCGGGAAGACAGCCATGGGATTCGGACCTCTCTCAAGGTGGTCGGATGGTGGCGAATGGCCAAGAGAGCGCTCTCACGACAGGTTGGTGGGTCACCCGCGCGCTGTCAAGAGAGCGCTCTCTCATCGATGCGGATTGTGACCCTGGGACGCCGACACGACCGAGGGCGCCACCCCGGAGGAGTGACGCCCTCGTCGTGTCGTCCCGGGCCGGCCCCGGGCGGCGGTCAGCGGGTGCGCAGGCCGTCGAGCAGGTTGCGGTCGCCGGCGACGTCCAGCGTGTCGAAGCTGATCCGGCCCCAGAGCGCCAGCAGCAGGTCGCTCGCGGTGCCGCTGACCTGCGCCCGCGCGTGGTGGTCGTCGTGGTCGAAGATGGTCGCGGTGTCCAGCAGCGCCACCCCCTCCCCGCGCAGCCGCAGATACCACTCCTGGGCGGCGTCGGTCGCGGAGAGCTGCACCACGCCGTGCCACTCGCCCTGCTCGCGCCGCCGGCCCGCGGGCAGCCAGGTGTCCAGCACCTCGCTCACCCCGTCGGCCGCGAGCTTCGCCTCCACCGGCTCACCGGCGGCGATGGCGAGCTGGGCGTCCCAGCGGTGCACCGCCGTCTCGTGTGCCATCCGGCGCGGCCAGAAACCGGCCTTCTTCGGCTGCGGGGCCCAGTTCCACGCCGGGGCCTCCGCGTCCAGCCCGTCGAAGAGGGTCATCAGCTGGTCGTACCCCTGCTGCCAGAGCTGGAGGGGACTCCGGCCCGGGTCCGCTTCGAACCGCTCCCGGCGGGCCGGCGCGGTGGTCAGACCGGAGCCGACAAACGAAGAAACCCAGTGGTAGATGCCGGCGAGGTGCAGCGTGAGATCATTGACCGTCCAGCCCGGACAGGACAGGACCGGTGTCTCCGGCGGCGCTTCCGCCACCGCCGAGGCGAAGGCCGGACCCTCCGTCCGGAGCGCGCCGATCCAGAAATCCTTGCTGCCCTGCAGTCTGCTCATCGCCATCCTCCCGGGGGTGCCGGGCCACCAGTGGGTGCCACGGCTGCCCCTCAGCCTAAGGTGAAAGACGTGTCAGACGCCTACGCCCAGCCGACAACCGAAGCCGATCGTGCCATCCCTGGTCCACTGGCCAGCTACACCACGCTGCGGATGGGTGGGCCGGCCCGGCGGATCATGGCTGCCGGCAGTGCCGACGAGATCGTTCGGGCCATTCGCGCCACGGAAGACCCACTTCTGATCCTGGCGGGCGGCAGCAACGTGGTGATCGGCGACGTCGGCTTCCCCGGAACGGTCGTCCTGGTGCGCTCCCGCGGCCTGCGGATCGTCGCCGAGGACGCCGATTCGGTCACGGTACGGGTCGAGGCCGGTGAGCCGTGGGACGACCTCGTCGCCACGACGGTGGCCAACGGCTGGGCCGGGCTGGAGTGCCTCTCCGGCATCCCCGGCTCGACCGGTGCCACCCCGATCCAGAACGTCGGCGCGTACGGCCAGGAGGTCGCCGAGACCATCACCGGCGTCGAGGTGTACGACCGGGTCGAGGACATCCGCCAGTTCGTTCCCGCCGCCGACTGCGGGTTCGCCTACCGGGGCAGCATCTTCAAGTACCGGGACCGGATGGTGGTGCTGTCCGTGGACTTCCGGCTCGCCCGGTCCCCGCTCTCCGGCCCGGTGCGCTACGCCGAACTGGCTCGGGCGCTCGGTGTCGAGGTGGGCGAGCGGGTGTCGCTGGCCGCTGCCCGAGCGGCGGTGCTGCGGCTGCGCGCCGGCAAGGGCATGGTGCTCGACCCCACCGACCCGGACACTCGCTCGGTCGGCTCCTTCTTCACCAACCCGGTGCTCGACCGGGCGGCGTACGAGCAGCTCCGGGAGCGCGCCGCCGAGCTGGGCGAGCCGCCATCCTGGCCCGGGCACGACGACACGGTCAAGGTGAGCGCGGCCTGGCTGATCGACAAGGCCGGCTTCACCAAGGGCCACCCCGGCCCGGACGGCGTGGCGATCTCCGGCAAGCACACCCTGGCGCTCACCAACCGCAGCGGTACGGCGAGCACGGCCGACCTGCTCACCCTCGCCGGCGACATCCGCGACACCGTGCACGCCCGCTTCGGCGTGACCCTGCACCCCGAACCCGTCCTAATCAACTGCGCCCTCTAGGCCCCCTCCGCGTTGATCATGGAGTCGTGGTGGGGGACGAACAGCCCTTCTGGCCATAGAACGCCCACCACAACTCCATGATCGACGGGGTCCCGGCCGGCGCGGCGCGGGTCAGGTGCGGGGGGCCACGGTGGGCCAGGGGAGGGTCAGCTCGCCCTGGCGCCAGCGGTGCGGGCGGTTCAGGACCGGCCAGCCCGTGTCGCTGAGGTGGGTCACGGCTCGCAGCCAGCGTTGGCGGGGGCCGAACGTGGCGTACGGGGCGGCGGCCAGCCAGGCGTCGTCCAGCGCGCGGATCAGGTCGTGCACCGGCTCGCCGGGGACGTTGTGGTGGATCAGCGCCTTGGGAAGCCGTTCGGCCAGCTCGGCAGGGCTGTCCAGCGTGGTGAGCTTCGCGGCCAGGGTCAGCGTCCGGGGGCCGTCGGCGTCGATCAGCAGCCAGCCGGCGAGACGGCCCAGCTCGTCACAGGTGCCCTCGACGAGCAACCCGCCGGGAGCCAGCGCGGCGGTCATGGTCCGCCAGGCGTCCGGCACGTCGCGCTCGTCGTACTGACGCAGCACGTTGAACGCGCGGACCAGCACCGGCCGGAGCCCGGCCAACTCGAAGCCGCCCCGGGCGAAGGTCAGCCCGGGTGGGTCGGCGGCCGGCTCCGCAGCTGCCACCCGGGCCGGATCGATCTCCAGCCCGACCAGCCGTACGTCCCGACGGACCCCGGCGGCCAGCCGGGCCCGCAGCTCCACCGCCGTCACCGGGGTGGCGCCGTAGCCGAGGTCGACCACCAGCGGATCGGCCGCCGCGCGTAGCCGGTCGCCGCAGGTGGCGACGATCCAGTTGTCCACGCGGCGGAGCCGGTTCGGGTTGGTCGTGCCCCGCGTGACCACCCCGAACGGCCGACGCCGCGCCGCGCCGCTCACTCCTCGCGCTTCACTGGCCGACTCGGTGCACCTTGTGCTGGGCGGCCTGCGCCCGCGGCCGGACCACCAGCCGGTCCACGTTGACGTGCTCGGGGCGGGTGGCGCACCAGGCGATGCAGTCCGCCACGTCCTCGGCGACCAGTGGCCCGGGGACGCCGGCGTACACGGCGGCGGCCCGATCCGCGTCGCCGTCGAAGCGGACCAGCCCGAACTCGTCGGTCTTCACCATGCCCGGGTCGATCTCGATCACCCGCAGCGGTCGCCCGCACAACTCCAGCCGGAGCGTGCCGGCGATGGCGGTCTGCGCGTGCTTCGCCGCGGTGTAGCCGCCCCCGCCCTCGTACACGGTCAGGCCGGCGGTGGAGGAGACCACCACGATCGTGCCCGCGCCGGACGCCTCCAGCGCCGGCAGCAGGGCCTGGGTCACCCGCAGCGTGCCGAGCACGTTGACGTCGTACATCCACTGCCAGTCGTCGATCGAACCGGACTCCACCGGGTCCAGCCCGCGCGCGCCGCCGGCGTTGTTGACCAGCAGGGTGACCGGCCCGGGCGCCCGCGCGGCGGCCTCGGCGAGCCCGGCCACCGACTCGTCCGAGGTGACGTCGCAGGTCACCGCGGTGGCCTGCCCGCCGGAGGCGGCGATCTCGGCGACCAGGTGGGTGAGCCGGTCGGCGCGGCGGGCGGCGGCGAGCACGTGGAAACCCTCGGCGGCGAGCCGGCGGGCGGTGGCCGCGCCGATCCCGCTGGAGGCTCCGGTCACGATGGCGACAGAGGTCATCCCGTCATTGTCGCCCCGGCCCTCCGGCCCGGTCCGGGCGGGCGTGGGGCCCGCCGTCAGCGGGCAGGAGGGTGGGCGGTCATGAGGTCCGTCACGCCGGGGGGCCGCGCGGGCGAATTTCCGTAGGCCGATGGGGAAGATGACATCCGGCGTACAGGTTGTCCGAGAAGCGCCGGTCGTGCGAGACGGCATCAACCGTGACAAGAGGAGCGGACGTGGCGGAGCTGCACACCGGTGTCGGTCGTCAACGAGGTGCCCAGCCGTGGCCCCGGCCCCGCCGCATCGCCACCCTGTCGGTGCACACCTCTCCGCTGCACCAGCCCGGCACGGGCGACGCCGGCGGGATGAACGTCTACATCCTGGAGGTCGCCCGGCGGCTCGCCGAGGCCAACGTCGAGGTGGAGATCTTCACCCGCGCCACCTCCGGCGACCTGCCCCCGGTGGTCGAGATGGCCCCCGGCGTGCAGGTCCGGCACATCACCTCCGGCCCGCTCGAGGGGCTGACCAAGGAGGAGTTGCCCGGCCAGCTCTGCGCCTTCACCGCCGGCGTGCTGCGCGCCGAGGCGTCCCGCCCGCCCGGGCACTACGACCTGATCCACTCCCACTACTGGCTCTCCGGCCAGGTCGGCTGGCTGGCCAAGGAACGCTGGGGGGTGCCGCTGGTGCACACCGCGCACACCCTGGCGAAGGTCAAGAACGCCCAACTCGCGGCCGGTGACCGGCCCGAGCCGAAGGCCCGGGTGATCGGCGAGGAGCAGGTGGTCGCCGAGGCGGACCGGCTGGTCGCCAACACGCGGGTCGAGGCCCGCGATCTCGTCGACCGGTACGACGCCGACCCCGACCACGTCGCCGTCGTGCAGCCGGGCGTCGACCTGGACCGGTTCCGGCCCGCGCCGGGCGACCGGTACGCGGCGGCCCGCGCCGCCCGCGAGCGGCTGGGGCTGCCGGTCGACGGGTACCTGGTGGCCTTCGTCGGTCGGATCCAGCCGCTCAAGGCGCCCGACGTGCTGATCCGCGCGGTCGCCGCGCTCCGGGAGCGCGACCCGGCGCTGGCCGACCAGGTCACCGTGGCGATCTGCGGCGGGCCCAGCGGCAGCGGGCTCGACCGGCCGACCGCGCTCATCGAGCTGGCCGCCACACTCGGGGTCGCCGACCGGGTGCGCTTCCTGCCGCCGCGCACCGGTGACGACCTGCCGGCGCTGTACCGGGCCGCCGACCTGGTCGCGGTGCCGTCGCACAACGAATCCTTCGGGCTGGTCGCCCTGGAAGCCCAGGCCTGCGGTACGCCGGTGCTGGCCGCCGCCGTCGGCGGTCTGGTCACCGCCGTGCGGGACCAGGTGAGCGGGGTGCTGATCGACGGGCACGACCCGGCGGACTGGGCTCTCGCGCTGGCCCGCCTGCTGCCGGACCAGGCCCGGCGGGCGGCGCTGGCCCGAGGCGCCGAGCAGCACGCCCGGCACTTCTCCTGGGACCGCACGGTCGCCGGCCTGCTCGCCGTCTACGGCGAGGCGACCGCTGCGCACCGTGCCCGCCTCGTCGCCGACCTCGCCTGCAACCCGGCGCTCTCCTGCTCCTGGTGATCTCAAGGCGCGGGGTCGTCACCCGGTGGTCCGGCCCGGCCGGTCGTAAAGTGGGTCCGGTGAGCCCACAGAGCGATCTTGCGACCCTGATCGAGTCCGTCTGTGCCGAGCGGGAGCTGGCCTGCGAGTCGACCGGGCCGGGCTCGTACGCGGTGACCCTGCCGGGCACCCACAAGCTCAAGACGGTCTGCAACCTCATCGTCGGCGAGCACGCGCTGCGGATCGAGGCGTTCGTGATGCGCCAGCCGGACGAGCGGCGTGAGGAGCTGTGGGCCTGGCTGTTGCAGCGCAACGCCCGGATGTACGGGGTCTCCTTCTCCACGGACGCGGTCGGCGACGTGTACCTGACCGGACGGGTCAACCCGTCCGGGGTCGACGCCGACGAGTTGGACCGGCTCCTCGGCGCGGTGCTCACGTACGCCGACGAGTCCTTCGACACCATGCTGGAGATCGGCTTCGGCAGCTCCATCCGGCGCGAGTACGAGTGGCGGGTCAAGCGCGGCGAGTCGACCGCCAACCTGGCCGCCTTCGCGCACCTCTTCGAGCCCTCCGGCTCCGGCCCCGGCCCGGCCTGACCGTCCGTCGCACCCCGGCCCGACCGCCCCTGCCCCGAGCCGGTTTGTCGGCTGGTGGTTCGGAGCGGTCCTGACGGGTATGCCGCACCGCGCGGTGCGGCAAAGGGACCCCCGCGCGCCGAGGACGGAGTGTCGAGGAGCGTGAGCGTCCCATGGCTCAGCGGAACAGCTCAGGTCGCGGCGGGACTGCGACCAGGACGAAACGACAGACCGGCAACCAGACGCCGAACACCCCCGGAATCTCCGAGTCGGAGATCTCCGGGATGCGGGTGGACGACATCCGCGGTCAACTGCGCAAACGCGGGGTCTCCGGGATCTCCGCGCTGCGTAAACCGGACCTGGTGAAACAGCTGGTGCGCTCGCTGCGCGCCGAGAGTGGTGGCGCGGGCCGGCGCAGCACCGGTCCGGCCGGCCGGGCAACCGGCACCCGGGCGTCGGCGGGTCGTGCCGCCGCCACGAAGAAGTCGGCGACCCGCGCGGCGCCGAGCCGTGCGAAGGCCGCACCGGCGAACAAGAGCGCCCCCGCGAAGCGGGCCGCGGCCAAGAAGACGACGGCCGCGAAGAGGACGACGGCGGCGGCCAGGAAGACGACGGCCGCGAAGAGGACGACGGCGCCGGCGGCGAAGAAGACGACAGCGGCAAAGAAGACTGCCGCGAAGAAGACGACACCGGCGAAGAGGACCACGGCCGCGAAGAAGACGACGGCGCCGGCGAAGAAGACGACAGCGGCGAAGTCGACGACCGCCCGCAAGGCAGCGGCCGCGCGTAAGACGACGGCCGCGCGTAAGACGACAGCAGCCGCCCGCAAGACGACGGCTGCGCGCAAGACGACCACGGCCCGCAAGACGACGACGGCCCGGACCGCGCCCGCGCGGAAGGCGCCGGCCAAGAAGGCGCCGGCGCGGCCGTCGGCGGCGAAGCGGGCGGCGCCCGCAAAGCCCGCGGGGGCGACCCAACCGGCGGCCGGCGGGATCCGGACCGGTCGGGGCACCGGACGATCGGTTCGCAGTTCGCAGGTGATCGCGTCGATCGCGGACCGACCGGAGCGCCCGGGACGAAGCCTGATCACCGCGAATCACGAGGTCATCCAACGCTGGGCACGGGAGCGCGGTGCGAAGCCGGCGACCATCGCCGGCACCGAACGGGAGGGCCGGGCGGGGGTTTTGACCTTCAACATCCCCGGTTACCGAGAGAGCAGCCGGATCCGTGAGATCACCTGGGATGAGTGGTTTCACACCTTCGACCTCCGTCGGCTGAACCTGATCTATCAGGAGCAGATGCGCGACGGCCGGCAGAGCAACTTCTTCCGGACCGAGTCACCCGATCGAGAGGACGGTTGACGTGTTTGCGGGAATGCGCGAGGGGTATGCGGCTGTTGCCACAGACCGAGGCCCGAACTGCGGATACTCGCGAGTTGTGACCGGCGAGACAGCGGTCTGGGTTGAATCCAGAATCCGGGCGAACTAACTTTATTGCACCGCGTCCCGCTTGGAAACGTTCGGGGGAGCGGCGGATCGATCAGATCCGCGCACCAAGCGAGTCGCGAGGGGACGGGTGGATCAACCGTTGGGGGACGGTGCCCACCTGTTTGGACCGGCGGCGCGAGCGGGCGACGCTTACGGGGGTGAGTGTTGCCCGCCGCCGCCGGCCCCGCCGGCGAGCGCCCACCACGACCTTTGGCCGTGGTGGGCGCTTTGCGTATGTCGTACCCCGTGGTGCCGGAGCGATCAGGCGGCCGGCACGCGGTCCCCGGGCGGTGTCGGCTCCCGGTCGGCGGCCCGGCGAAGGGCGGCGACGTGCCGCTCCCGAGGCGGCCCGGCCAGCAGGTGCCCGAGGGCGGCCAGCAGGCCCAGCCCGCCCACGATGAGCCAGTGGCGGTCTCCGAGGTACTGGAGGCTCACCCCGCCGAGCGTGGGCGCGACGAACGCCGCGGCCGGGAACGTCAGGTAGAAGACCGACTGGTACCGCGCGCGCAGCTGCGGCGGTGCCAGGTCCGCGTTGATCTGCGCGTTGGGCGGTGCGGCGAGCATCGAGCCGACCGTCCAGACCACCGCGGCGCCCAGGTAGACGGCCAGCTCGTCGGCGACCGCCAGCGCGCCGAAGCCGACCGCCAGCAGGGCGGTCGAGGCCGCCAGCACGACGTCCTTGCGGTGCCGGTCGATCAGCCGGGGCACGAACAGTTGCCCGAGCACGATCAGCGCCCCGCCGAGCGCCACGACCAGCCCGTACGCCGACGGGCCCAGGCCGTCCGCGCGCATGGCCAACGGCATGATCGTCTGGGTCTGCAGGGTGAGCACGGCCAGCACGAACGTGAGCCCGACGAAGACCAGGAAGGTCCGGTCGGTGAGCGCGGTGTGCAGCCCCGGGCCCCGGCTGCGGATCGGGCCCTTCGTCGGCGGCGCTGGCGGCGGGACGCTCCGCCGCAGGGTCTCCGGCACCTTCCAGCCGATCACGGCGGCGGCGGCGAGGGTGGCCGCCGCGTCGACCAGGAACAGCGCGGTGAAGCTCGCCTCGGCCAGCACCCCGGCGAGCACCGAGGCGACCGCCATGCCCAGGTTGAACGCCCAGAACTGGAGGTTGAACGCGCGTGAGCGGCGCTGTGCGGGCACCACGTCCACGATCGCCGCGACGAAGGCCGGGCTCGGCATGGAGTGCACCACGCCGACCAGCGCCGAGAGCACCGCGATCAGCAGCAGGGGCCGGCTGAAGGCCAGTGCCACCATCAGGGCGGCGGTGATCAGGTGCGCGGCGAGCAGGGTGGCCCGGCGGCCCCACCGGTCGGCCAGCACCCCGCCCAGCAGCACGCCGGCCGCCCCGCCGGCCCCGTACGCGCCGACGACGGTGCCGGCCAGCGCCTCGCTGGCCCCTCGCGCGTCGGTGAGGTACAGCGACAGGAAGAGCATGGCGAACGCGCCCGCTCGGTTGATGAGCAGGCCGGCCCAGAGGTACCAGAAGGTGGCGGGAAGCCCACCCGCGGTCTCGTGCCACCAGCGCCGCAAGGACTGCACCCGACCTCCCGACACTTCAGGTTCCTAACTGTTTCCAGAGAACCGTAGGAAACCGGCCGGGGTCCCGCCACTCGAATACCTAATCATGAACCCTTGCGATCCGGCGATGAGGCGCGGTCAGGCAGTCGCCGGCTCGGGCTGTGCCGCCGTCGGCGGGGTGGCGCCGACCGGTGCCAGCGCCTCACCTGAGCGCCGCAGGGCGGTGGCGCGCCGCTCCCGGGCCGGGCCGGACACCAGGTGTGCCACCGCGGTCACGACGCCGATCGCGGCACAGGCGAGCCAGAGCGTGGCGTTGCCGGCGTGCTCACGCACCAGGCCGCCGAGGATCGGCGCACAGGCGCCGGCGATCTGCCACGAGAGGGAGAACACGCCCTGGTAGCGCCCCCGCAGCTCGGCCGGGGACAGCTCGGCGATCAGGGTGGAGTTGGACGGCGAGTTCAGCATCTCGCCGACCGTCCAGATCAGCACGGTCAGCCCGTAGAGCCAGACGGTGCCGGCGAACGCGGTCAGGCCGAATCCGGCGCCCATCACCACGGCGGCCAGCGCGAGCACGTGTGAGCGGCTCCGGCCCCGGATCAGCCGGGGCACGAAGAGCTGACCGATCACGATCAGGACGCCGTTGAGCGCGATCACCGAGCCGTAGGTGGCGGGGCTGAGGCCGTCGTCGCTCATGGCGATCGGCAGCATCGAGATGTGCTGGAGGAACACCAGGGCGGCCAGCAGGTTCAGCGCCACGAAGCCGAGGTAGACCCGGTCGGTGAGGATCGTCCGCAGGGCGCCGCGCGGGGCCTTCGCCGCAGCGGCCGCGGCGGCCGCACGGCCGCTCTGCCGGGTCTCCGGCACGCGGGTGAAGATGATCAGCGCGGTGATCAGCATGGTGGCCGCGTCGACCACGAACAGCAGCAGGTAGTCGGCCTGCGCCGCGAGGCCGGCGAGGACGGCGGCGCAGGCGAAACCCAGGTTGATCGCCCAGTAGTTGAGCGAGAAGGCGCGCAACCGGTCCTTCGCCGGCACCACGTCGATCATCATGGCCCCGAACGCGGGCCGGGCCGCCTCGGCGAACAGGCCGAGCAGCAGCGCGCCCAGCGCCACGGCCCAGAGGTCCTTGGCCAGCCCGAGGCCGAGCATCATCACGGCCGCGCCCACGTGCGCGGTGAGCAACGTCGGTCGCCGGCCCCACCGGTCGGCCAGGGTGCCGCCGGCGGTGGTGCCGACCGCGCCGCCGACGCCCCACAGCCCGAGCACCAGGCCGGCCTGGGAGGCGGAGAAGCCGCGTTCCTGGGTCAGGTAGATGGCGAGGAAGACGAGGACGAACGAGCCGAGCCGATTGATCAGCGTGCCGGTCCACAGGTACCAGAAAGTGGTTGGCAGGCCGCCGGTGGTTTCCCGGAACCAGCTCCGCATCGTCCGCACGTGGCGCCCCCGCTTGCAAGTAATGACCGGTGTGACTTGAGCGCCTTACAACCTAGTCGGGGACGGAGTCGCTGGTCACCAGCATTTTCACGTGGTGGTCGTCACGACGGGTGCCCGCGTGTCCCGGCGGCGGTTGAGGCAGGATGATCCGCATGACTGCGAGCGAGGGGCCCACCGTCGGGACGCTGGTCCTGCTGCGGCACGGCGAGAGCGACTGGAACGCCAAGAACCTCTTCACCGGCTGGGTGGACGTCGACCTGACCGAGAAGGGCGAGGGTGAGGCGCGGCGCGGCGGCGAGCTGATGCGCGAGCACAGCCTGCTGCCGGACGTCGTGCACACCAGCGTGATGCGCCGGGCGATCCGCACCGCCGAGCTGGCGCTGAACGCCGCCGACCGGCACTGGATCGCGGTGCGCCGGTCGTGGCGGCTCAACGAGCGGCACTACGGCGCCCTGCAGGGCAAGAACAAGAAGCAGACCCTTGACGAGTACGGCGAAGAGCAGTTCATGCTCTGGCGCCGGTCGTACGACACCCCGCCGCCGCCGATCGCCGACGACGACGAGTGGTCGCAGGTGGGCGATCCGCGGTACGCGCTGCTGCCGACCGAGCTGATGCCGCGTACCGAGTGCCTCAAGGACGTCGTCGAGCGGATGCTGCCCTACTGGTACGACTCGATCGTGCCGGACATCCTGGCCGGCCGGACGGTGCTGGTGGCCGCGCACGGCAACTCGCTGCGGGCCCTGGTCAAGCACCTCGACCAGATCTCCGACGAGGCGATCGCCAAGCTGAACATCCCGACCGGCATCCCGCTGCGCTACGACCTCGACCCGCAGCTGCGCCCCCTCACCCTGGGCGGCACCTACCTCGACCCGACCGCCGCCAAGGCGGCCGCCGCCGCGGTGGCCAACCAGGGCCGCTAGGCATCAGAAAAGGGCCCCTCGTTGTCGCTCGGCGACGACCAGGGGCCCTTTTCCGCAGGTCAGCTGGCGGTGGGGGAGGTCTCCCCGGTGATCAGGTAGACCACGTGCTCACCGGCGTTGACCGCGTGGTCGGCGAAGCGCTCGTAGAAGCGACCGAGCAGGGTGGCGTCGATCGCGGTCTCCACCCCGTACGGCCAGTCTTCGCCGAGCAGCACCGCGAACAGGTTCTTGTGCAGCTCGTCCATCGCGTCGTCGTCGCGGTCCAGCTCGCCGGCGAGGTCGGCGTCGGGCTTCGCGAGCACCGAACCGATCTTCACCGCCATCCGGTCGGCGATGTCCGCCATCTCGGTGAAGATCGCCCGCAGCTCCGCCGGGACGGCGGGTGAGGGGTGCCGGCGCAGCGCGGTCTTCGCCACGTGGTCGGCCAGGTCACCCATCCGCTCCAGGTCGGCGGCCACGTGCAGCGCGGTGATCATGGCCCGCAGGTCGGAGGCGACCGGCGCCTGCCGGGCGAGCAGGTCACAGACCCGCTCCTCGACGTGCCGGTAGAGGTCGTCGATCTCGGCGTCCCGCTCGATGACCGTCTCGGCGGCTTGCCGGTCGGCGGTGAGCAGGGCCCGGGTGGCCTGGCGCATGGCGGCGCGGACGCCCTCCGCCATGTCCACCAGCAGTTGGCTGACGATCTGGAGGTCGGCCCGGAACTCGTCGCGCATCATCACGTCCTGTGGTCGGTCGCCGCCGACGGGTGCCGGCGCAGGGATGGAGCAGGTGCGCCGCCAACGGTAGGTGGCGCGGACGGACCCTTGATGAACCCCGGTGAACGACGCCGGACGTGGGGGTGAACAGTTACGAAAGTGAGGGTGGTTCGTCCTGTTCTGTGTGGTAGCCAGGTTAACAATGACCCTACGATCGCCGGGTGGAGTGGGCGGTGGCGGTCGTGGTGGCCGTGGCGTTGGTGGCCGGGCTGGCCGCCGGTTTCGTGCTGCCCCGGTTCCTTCCGGCGCGCAGGCGCCCCTCCACGTCGACGGGGAGCGCAGACTCCCGCTGGAGCAGGGGGAGGCCCGCGATAGCCGACGAGCAGCAGACCGGGCTCGGTCGCCGGACGATCGACTCGCTCCGGGCCGGTGTCGTGGTGCTGGACGACGACGACACGCCCGTGCTGATCAACCCGGCCGCCCGTGCGATGGGTCTGCTGCGCACCGGCAGCACCCCGGGCTCGATCGCCGCGCACCCACTGATCCGTACCCTCGCCGGCCAGGTGCGGCGCACCGGGGTGCGGCGCGAGATCGAGCTGGACCTGCCCCGGGGTCGCGACAGCGCGGGGGAGAACCCGCTCGGCGTGCACCTGCGGGCCATGGGCCTCGGCAACGGGTTCATCGCCGTGGAGGCGGTCGACGTGACCGAGTCGCACCGCCTGACCCGCGTGCGACGTGACTTCGTGGCCAACGTGAGCCACGAGCTCAAGACACCGATCGGGGCGCTTCAGCTGCTCGCCGAGGCGTTGCTCGACGCCACCGAGCCGGCCGAGGCCGCGGCGCCCGACCTCTCCGAGGACCTGGTCGCCGCCCGCCGGTTCGCCGAACGGATCCAGCACGAGTCGACCCGGCTGGGTCGGCTGGTGCAGGAGCTGCTGGAGCTGACCCGGTTGCAGGGCGCCGAGCCGCAGCCGCCGGCGGAGCCGGTCGCGCTGGACTGGGTGATCGCCGAGGTCGTCGACCGGACCCGCACCGCGGCCTCCGCCCGGGGCGTCGAGGTGTCGGTGACCGGGCAGCGCGGTCTCACCGCGTACGGCAGCGACACCCAGCTCGCCACCGCGGTGGCGAACCTGGTGGAGAACGCCATCAACTACTCGGGTGCGGACACCACGGTCCGGGTCACCCTTCGCGGTGACGACGAGCACATCGACATCGCCGTCGCCGACCAGGGCATCGGCATCGCCCCGACGGACGTGGACCGGATCTTCGAGCGGTTCTACCGAGCCGACCAGGCCCGCTCGCGTGCCACCGGCGGCACCGGGCTCGGCCTGGCCATCGTCAAACACATCGCGAGCAACCATGGCGGACGGGTGGAGGTGTCGAGCACTCTTGGTGGTGGATCGACGTTCACCCTCCGGCTGCCCGCCCGTCCACCGGACGACCTGCTGGCGACACTGCCGCCGGCTGGGATCGAGGCCGGTCCGGCCGAGCTACGGCAGGTCTGACAGCAATGGAAAGGAAACCCCCGTTGAGCCGCGTTCTGGTGGTCGAGGACGAGGAGTCGTTCTCCGACGCCCTGTCGTACATGCTCCGTAAGGAGGGCTTTGAGGTTTCGGTCGCCGCGACCGGCACCGACGCCCTCACCGAGTTCGACCGAACCGGCGCCGACATCGTGCTGCTCGACCTGATGCTGCCCGAAATGTCGGGGACCGAGGTCTGCCGGCAGCTCCGGCAGCGGTCGGCCGTCCCGATCATCATGGTCACCGCCCGGGACAGCGAGATCGACAAGGTGGTCGGCCTGGAGATCGGCGCCGACGACTACGTCACCAAGCCGTACTCGCCCCGCGAGCTGGTGGCCCGGATCCGGGCGGTGCTGCGCCGGCAGAGCCCGGAGGTGGCCGACTCGGGCGCCCCGACCCTGGCCGCCGGCCCGGTGCGGATGGACATCGAGCGGCACGTGGTGACCGTCGACGGCGGGGCCGTGCAGTTGCCGCTGAAGGAGTTCGAGCTGCTGGAGCTGCTGCTCCGCAACGCCGGGCGGGTGCTGACCCGCGGCCAGCTCATCGACCGGGTCTGGGGCGCCGACTACGTCGGTGACACCAAGACGCTGGACGTACACGTCAAGCGGCTGCGCTCCAAGATCGAGCCGGAGCCGTCCGCGCCGCGCTTCATCGTCACCGTCCGGGGCCTGGGCTACAAGTTCGAGCCGTGATCGGCGTACCGGAGGGGCCCGCGCGCTTGACGTGGGCCCCTTCGGCATGTCGACGCTCGGTCGGCTGACGACGTCGGGCCGGCAGGCCCGGTCAGAACAGCTTGCGCAACGCGGCGCTGATCTCGGCGACCTCCGTCAGCCGGCTCTCCGTCACGCTGATGACCAGGTCGTACGCCACGTCCTGGTCCATCTCGTCAAGCTGGTCCAGGGTGACGGCACGGTTCTGAAGCAGGAAGGCGACCGCCACGATCCAGCCGATCCGCTTGTTGCCGTCCACGAACGGGCGGTTGCTGACCAGTGAGTGCAGCAGCGCCGCTGCCTTGGTCCACAGGTCGGGGTACGCGTCTTCCCCGAATACACTCGTCTGCGGTCGGGCGACGGCCGACTCCACGAGACCGGCGTCCCTGATCCCGACGCTGAGCTTACGGGCGATGCCGGCCACGTCGGCAAGCGTCGGGTAACGGCCCTCCGTCATCACTCCGCCAGGCGAGCGAGCAGCGTGGCGTGCCGTTCAATGATCTCGTCGGCGAGATCACCGAACTCCTTGGCGTTCCGCCGTGCCAGATAATCGTCGATCGCCGTGACGACGACGGCGTGCATCGACCGCGCTTCCTCGTCCGCGACGAGACGGAGTCGCCGTTCGCGTTCGTCATCAAGTCGGAGCGTCATGGCCATCCCGAAATGATAGCAAGAGTGCTACCAAGATCAGCGGAAGTGCTCAGACCTCGTCGGCGGGGTGCGGGGCGACCAAGCCCTGCTTCGTCCGGGCCGCGCACAGCTCGGCCAGCCGCTCGTACGCGGCCGCGCCGATCAACGCGGTCAACTCCGGCCCGTACGAGAGGTACATCGGCTCGGTGCCGACGTGCGCGTCCGTCGAGGAGGTGCACCACCAGTCGAGGTCGTGCCCACCGGCGCCCCAGCCCCGCCGGTCGAACTCCGACAGGGTGGAGACCAGCACCTTGCTGTTGTCCGGACGCTTGACCCAGTCCTGATCCCGTCGGATCGGCAGTTGCCAGCAGACGTCCGGCTTGTACTCCAGGGGGTGCACCCCGTCGCGCAGCGCCTGGGCGTGCAGCGCGCAGCCACCCCCGCCGGCGAAGTCGGCGTCGTTGAGGAAGACGCACGGACCGTCGGCGCCCTGGGTGGCGGTCCGGCGGGCCGGGTTCTTGCCGTCGATGGTGTCGTTGTCGGTCCAGTTCTTGACCCCGCGCCGGAAGTGCTGCCAGGTCGACGGCGTGAGCAGTTTGACGGCGTTGCGGACCCGCTTCTCGTCGTCCGAGTCGGTGAAGAACGCTCCGTGCGAGCAGCAGCCGTCGGCGGAGCGGCCAGCGATGATGCCGTGGCAACCCCGGCCGAAGATGCAGGTCCAGCGGGAGAGCAGCCAGGTCAGGTCGGCCCGGATCAGGTGGGTCTCGTCCGCGGGGTCGGCGAACTCGATCCACTCCCGGGGAAAGTCCAGCGGCACCTCGCGGCTGCGCGGGTCACCCGGATCGTCCACCAGTACGCGGAGCTCCATCGTCACCCGGCCCAGCGTACGCGCGGTCCCCTCCGCAGGCCGGCGAGCCGCGCAAACGACTTGCACCTAGGGTCTTCACCATGCGACTGGGTGTCCTCGACGTCGGATCCAACACGGTGCACCTGCTGGTGGTGGACGCGCACCACGGCGCGCACCCGTGGCCGGCGCACTCGGAGAAGGTGGTGCTCCGCCTGGCCGAGCAGATCGGCCCCGACGGAGCGCTGACCGACGTGGGCGCGGACGGTCTGGTCAAGGCGGTCGGCATGGCGAAGGCGGCGGCCACCGGGCTGGAGGCCGACGACCTGATCGCGTTCGCCACCTCCGCGGTGCGCGACGCCACCAACGCGGCCGAGGTGCTGGCCCGGGTCCGCGACGAGACCGGCGTACGTCTGGCGGTGCTCTCCGGCGCGGACGAGGCGCGGATGACCTTCCTGGCGGTGCGGCGCTGGTTCGGCTGGTCGGCGGGACGGCTGCTGGTGCTGGACATCGGGGGCGGTTCGCTGGAGATCGCCGCCGGCATCGACGAGGACCCGGACGCCGCGATCTCGCTGCCACTGGGCGCCGGCCGGCTGACCCGTGAGCGCCTGCGGATCGATCCGACCAGCGCGGCGCCGCCGTCCGCGGAGGCCGTCGACAAGCTGCGGGAGTACGTGGACGACCGGCTAACCAAGGTGGTCGACCAGATGACCGAGGTCGGCTGGGAGCGGGTGGTGGGCACCTCGAAGACGTTCCGCACCCTGGCCCGGCTGGCCGGGGCGGCGCCGTCCGGGGCCGGGCTCTGGGCGCGGCGCAGCCTGACCCGCGCCGGGTTGCGGCAGGTCATCGGCTTCATCCGGCACATCCCGCCGGCCCAGCTGATGGAGCTGGAAGGCGTCAGCGCGGGCCGGGCGCACCAGTTGCTGGCCGGCGCGGTGGTCGCCGAGGCGGTGATGCGCCGCCTGGATCTGGAGTCGCTGGACATCTGCCCCTGGGCGCTGCGGGAGGGGGTCATCCTCCGGCGGCTCGATCAACTCGAACCGGTGTGACCGGAGCGGGTGGTTACGGGTGGTTTGCCGGCGCTCGTCACGATGGCGTCGGCCGCGCCGGGCTACCCTGGCTGATGTGACTTCCCGCGTTCCGGTGCTCCTGTCCAGCTCGTCGGTCTTCCCCGAGCCGACCGCGGCGGCGTTCCAGCTGGCCGCGGCGCTCGGCTACGACGGCGTCGAGGTGATGGTCTGGACCGACGTGGTCAGCCAGGACGCGGGCGCGCTGCGCGGCCTCTCCACGCACTACGACGTGCCGGTGCTCTCGGTGCACGCGCCCTGCCTGCTGGTCACCCAGCGGGTGTGGAGCCCGGACCCGTGGGAGCGGCTGCGCAAGGCCGCCGAGCTGGCCGAGACGTTGGAGGCGCCGACCGTCGTGGTGCACCCCCCGTTCACCTGGCAGCGCGACTACGCGCGCCGGTTCACCGAGGGGCTCGCCGCGGTGGCGGACCGGTTCACCGGGCTGCGCTTCGCGGTGGAGAACATGTACCCGGTGCGGATGGCGGGCCGCCGGTTCGTTCCGTACGTGCCCGGCTGGGATCCCACCGACACCGGGTACCCGTCGTACACCCTGGATCTGTCGCACTGCGCGGCCTCGCACAGCGACCCGCTGGAGATGGCCGACCGGATGGGCGCCGGGCTGGCCCACGTGCACCTCGGCGACGGCACCGGCGAGGGCCGCGATGAGCACCTGGTGCCCGGGCGTGGCACCCAACCCTGCGGGGAGCTGCTCTCCTCGCTGGCCGGGCGGGGCTTCACCGGTGCGGTGGCGGTGGAGGTGGCGACCCGGGGCGCGAAGAGCCGCGCGGTGCGCGAGGCGGACCTGCGCGCCGCGTTGGAGTTCGCCCGTCAGCACCTGACCGCGCCGTCCCCGGTCGACGCCTGACCCGCCCACCGGGCGGTGGCGTCAGCTGACCGGGGTGAGGGAGTCGGCGCCGCTGGTGGGCTGTGCGGCCACCGTCACCTGCTCGCCGACCGCGGCCCGCTTACGGGCCCGGTGCGCCGCCACGTGCGAGCGGGTCGCGCAGCGCTCGGAGCAGAACCGCCGGCAGCAGTTGGACGACGTGTCCAGGTAGACGTTGCCGCACCGCTCGTCCGCGCAGACGCCGAACCGGGCGCTGCCGTACTCGCAGAGCCAGACCGACAGGCCCCAGACCGCGCCGGCCAGGTATTCGGCGCTGACCGACGCGCCGCGGCTGGTCACGTGCATGTGCCAGTCGCTGGAGTCGTGCCCGGAGATGCGCGGCTGGACCGGGAACGCCTCGAGCAGCGCGTTCAGCTCCATCACCGCCTGGCCGTCCCGCCCCGAAGTGCCGTACTCGAAGACGTCGCGCAACCGCTTCTGTGCCCGCCGAAAAATCGCGACATCCCGTTCCGCGACCTCGTCGCGCATCCAGGCGTTTTCGTCGGGGAAGAGGGCCCGCAGGTCGTCGAGGTCGTCCAGGCGGGCGTTGACCAGGTCAACGCCGGTCCGGGCGTACGCGTCGAAGTTCACGCCCCCAACGGTAGACGACTCACGGCGCGCGCGGCGCGTCGATGTAGTGCGGCAGAAACCGCGCGTAACCGTCGGTGATCAGACTCGCGCTCTCCCGGACCCCCACCCCCGCCGATTCGCCGTCGACGATCCAGCTGCCCAGGACCATCCGGTTGCCGTCGAACTCCGGCAACGCGCGGAACTCCTGGTAGCACCAGCCCTCGTCGCCGTAGATCCCCGGGTTGGTGATCTCCTGTTCGGCGGTGACGATGCGTACCGAGCCGCCCTCCCGGCCCAGTAGTGGCTTGGCCACGTACTCCGGCATGCCACGCGGCGAGTCGAGGTACGCCGGCAGCAGGTACTCGTGGCCGGGGTACAGCTCCCACAGGACCGCGAGCAGCGCCTTGTTGGACAGCAGCAGCTTCCAGGCCGGCTCGATCCAGGTGGTCGGGGTGCCCGGGGCCAGCGCGGGCGGCCCGTACGGCTCGGCCAGCATCCACTCCCACGGGTAGAGCTTGAAGCAGGTGGTCACCGGGCGGTCGTCGGCGTCGACGAAGCGGCGGCCGTCCCAGCCGATGTCCTGGATCGGCAGCAGGTCGACGGTCAGGCCGGCCTGCCGGGCGGTCTCGGCGAGGTAGCCGGCGGTCATGTGGTCCTCGCCCGACTCCTCCTCGTTCGACCAGAGCACGTGCACCCGGGGGTCGTGCAGCCCGGACCCGATCTTGGCCCAGGCGCCGACCAGCCGCTCGTGCAGGCTGTTCCACTGGTCCAGCTCCGGCCGGGTCTGCTCCAGCCAGTACCACTGGATGATGCTCGCCTCGACCAGCGCCGTCGGGGTGTCCGCGTTGTACTCCAACATCTTCGGCGGCCAGGTGCCGTCGTAGGCGAGGTCGAAGCGCCCGTAGAGGGTGGGTGGCGCCTCGCGCAGCGACCGGGCCACCGCCTCGGCCGCCCACTCCGGGATGCCGAACTCGGCGTACCGGTGCTGCGCCACCACGTGCTCGGCGGCGGCCACCGACATCCGGTGCAGCTCCTCGGTGGCCTCCTCCAGCCGCAGCACCTCGTCCAGGTCGAAGGCGTACGCGGCGGTCTCGTCCCAGTACGACATGATCCCGCCGTCGGGCAGCTCGGTGTCGACGTAGACCAGCCCCTGGGCCCGGATGGTGGCGTCCCAGTCGGGGCGCGGCGTGACCCGCTCGCGGCGCACCTCAGCCGCCGCAGGCGGCGAGGTGGGTGCCGAACCCTCCGCGGTCGGGCAGGGCCGCGGCCGTCGGCTCCGCGGCGGCGCGCCCGGCGGCCGGGTCGGGGACCCGCATCGCGAGCGCGACCGTGTCGCCGCCGCCGACCGGCCCGAGCGCGCAGTCGTCGTCGTCATCGTCGTCCGAGGTCATGTTGCAGCCGGAGAGGGCGAGCGCGAGAGCGGTGAGCGCGCCGAGCTGCACGGAGGCCGACCGGAGGCGGCGGGGGCGTTGGTCCACGGCATCGTTGTAGCCGATCGACGCCACCGCCGCCGCCCCGAGGTGCGGAAGGGCCCCTTGTGATCGGATTTTGTTGTACAAGGCGCCCTTCCCGACTCATCAGGCCGGTGGCCGGCTGCCCCTCGGCGGGGGCCCTGGCAGGGGCGTTACGCTCGGCTCATGCTCCGTTCCGTCATCCTCGCCGCCTCCCGGTCATCCCAGGTCGAGCGGCTCGTCGCGACCGCCCCGTTCACCCGGGACGTCGTTCGCCGGTTCGTCGCCGGCGCCGCCACCGACGACGCGTTGCGCGCGACCCGCGGACTCGTCGACGACGGTCTGGCGGTCACCCTCGACCACCTCGGTGAGGACACCGTCACCCCCGCGCAGGCCACCGCCACCCGGGACGAATATCTGAAGCTGCTGAAGATGCTCGGCGCCGCCGGGCTGACCCCGGCCGCCGAGGTGAGCGTGAAGCTCTCCGCCCTCGGCCAGATGTTCGACGAGCAGTTGGCGTACGACAACGCGCGGGCGATCTGCGCGGCCGCCGACGCGGTGGGCACCACGGTCACCCTGGACATGGAGGACCACACCACCACCGACTCGACGCTGGAGGTGCTGGCGAAGCTGCGCAAGGACTTCCCGTCGACGGGCGCGGTGCTCCAGGCGTACCTGCGCCGCACCGAGTCGGACTGCCGCGAGCTGTCCTCGGCCGGGTCGCGGGTGCGGCTGTGCAAGGGCGCCTACAAGGAGCCGGAGTCGGTGGCGTACCAGTCGGCCCGTGAGGTGGACAAGTCCTACGTCCGCTGCATGAACATCCTGATGTCCGGCGACGGCTACCCGATGCTGGCCACCCACGACCCCCGGATGATCGCCATCGGCGAGGACCGGGCCCGCTGGTTCGACCGTGGGCCGGAGCGCTTCGAGTTCCAGATGCTCTACGGCATCCGCCCCGAGGAGCAGGCCCGCCTGGCCGGCGAGGGTTACACCGTGCGCACCTACGTCCCGTACGGCGACGAGTGGTACGGCTACCTGATGCGCCGGCTCGCCGAGCGCCCGGCCAACCTGGTCTTCTTCGGCCGTGCCCTGATCTCCAAGAAGTAACCCGGACCGGACCGGCCGACGGGTTGGTTTTCTGGCCATGACAACCAGCCAGGTGCGGCGGGACGGCGGACGCATCGCGTACGAGGTGCACGGGGAGGGACCCCTCGTCGTCCTCTCGCACGGCATGGGCGAGAACCGGGGGAGCTTCCGACATCTGGTGCCGCTGCTGGTCGCGGCCGGCCACCGGGTCGCCTCGGTCGACGTTCGGGGGCACGGGGAATCCAGCGTCGGCTGGCCCACGTACGCCCCGGCGGAGGTCGGCGCCGACCTGCTGGCCGTGGTCCGCGACATCGACGCCGGCCCGGCCGTGCTGGTCGGCAGCTCATCGAGCGCGGCGGCGGTGGTCTTCGCCGCGACCGACGCGCCCGACCTGGTCACCGGCATCGTGCAGATCGGCGCGTTCGTCGGCCGGCCGAAGCTCAACCCGTTGCTGCGGTTGACGTCGGTGGCCGTTCTGCGCAGCCCCCGACTGTTCGGGATGTTCCACAAGACGCTGTTCCCGGTGCACCGGCCCGCCGACGACGCGTCGTACCGCCGGGCGATGGTGGCCACCCTGCGCGAGCCCGGCCGGATGGCCGCGGTGCGCGGCGTGGTCGCGCCGGTCGAGCCGCACTGGACCGCCCGCGCCCCGCAAGTCCGGCAACCGGTGCTGGTGCTGATGGGTGCCAAGGACCCGGACTTCCCCAACCCGGGTGCCGAGGCGCGGGCGGCCCGGCGGCTGTTCCGCACCGCCGAGGCTCGGATGATCGAGGAGTCCGGGCACTACCCGCACGCCGACCGCCCGCGGCGCACCGCCGACGAGCTGCTCGGGTTCCTGGCGGTGTGCGGCGGCTAGAGCTTTCCGCTCCTGGGGCGGCCTCGCCCGATCCAGGGAATGGTCGTACCCTTCGGCGGGTGATTGACGGGGAGCAGCGGCTGGCGCCGCGGCGGCTCTGGCCGCTGTGGACGGTGCTCGTGGTGTTCGTCCTGCTGCTGGGCTGCGGCCTGCCGGCGCTGCTGGTGGTGGGAGTGGTGCGGGAGGCCGGCGGCCAGGCCACCGTCGGACGCATCGGAGCGTCGGCGACGGATGACCCGGCCACCGCGGTCGCCCGAGGGCTGGGCGACCGGATGACCGCCCAACTCCAGCGGCAGTCCACGGCGCTGCTCGGCGGCGACCGGGCCGGCTTCCTCGCCGTCGCCGCGCCCGCGGCGCAGGCCGACCTGCGCCGCCGCTTCGCCGCGCTGCGCGCGCTCAAGGTCACCGTCTGGCGCGCCGAGCCGAGCGGCCTGCCGGCGCCGGTCGTCGGCAAACCGGGCGAGTGGCGGCTGCTGGTGCGCTTCCAGTACTGCTTCGTGGCACCGGCCTGCCGCCCCAGCCCGGTGCTGATCGGCACCCGCTGGCGGGAGAACGCCGCCCAGCCCCTGCTGGTCGCCATGGAGGAATCCAAGTCGGCGGAGACCGGCACCCGGCCCTGGGAGATCAGCGACCTGGCCGTGGCGATCGGCCCACGGACGATCGTGGCCACCACCCCGGCACTGCGTGGCAAGTTGCCCAGCCTGCTCGCGCAGGCCGAGGCGGCGGCCGCGGTCGCCGACGGGTACGTGGTGGCCGGCTCACCACCGGACCGGTACCGGATCTTCTACGCCGGGCGCGGCGAGTGGCAGCGCTGGTACGGCGGTGGCCGGCCACAGTGGACCGGTGGCTACGCGGTGACGGTGGGCGGCGGCCACCACGAGGTGGTGCTCAACGCCGACGGGCTGCCCAGCAGCGGCGCGGACGATCTGCTCCGGCACGAGCTGACCCACGCCGCCTCGCTGCCGGAACGCGGCTACCCGGGCAAGACGACCTGGTGGCTGGTGGAGGGGCTGGCCGAGTACGCGGGCGCCGGTGGCCAGCCGGTCGACCGGTACGAGGGGCTCGCCCAGGTGCGGAAGCTGGTCCGGAGCGCCTGGGACGGCCGGCTCGAGGGCATCACCCCCGCCGACGACGCTCCCGCGGATCGGGTCGGCGGCAGCTACGGCGTCGGCTACCTCGCCGTCCGGCATCTCGTCGACCGGTACGGGCCACAGCGGCTGCTCGCCTTCTTCAAGGCCGTGGTGCACGAACGCAAGGCGTTCGCGGTCGCCGCCGAGGACGCGTTCGGCGAGCAGTGGTCGACGTTGCACGACGAGTGCGTGGCGTACGTCCGCGCCGCCGCCGCCTGACCCGACCGAGGGGCGGCCGCCACGCCGTGGTGAGCTGGGCGGTGAGCCGTACCATCGATGGGTGCGCCGCCCCCAGTCGCCGCGGCCTGTCCACGCCACGCGGCCCCGCCTGCTCACCGCCCTGACCGCCGTCGTCGTCCTCACCGCCACCACCGCCGCCTCGTGCGGCGACGACGACCCCGACCTCGCGCTCGCCTCGGCCGTGCGCAACCCGGTCACCGAGGTGATCGACGCGCCGGCGACGGTGACCGCCCGGGCCGCCGCCACCCTGACCGCTCCCGCCGACGGCACCCTGGCCAGCCTGCGCGTCCAGCCCGGACAGCGGGTGAAGCGCGGTCAGGTCCTCGCCGTCGTCGATTCACCCTCCGCTCAGCAGCGGCTCCGCCAGGCGAAGGAGGCGCTCACCGCCGCGAAGCGTGCCGGCCGGGGTGTCTCCACCGGGAGCCTGACCGGCAGCCGGCGTGACACCGACCGGGCCGCCGACGAGGCGTTCGACGCCGCCCGCAAGGCCGCCGAGAAGATCGCCGACCCGCAACTGCGGGACGCGCTGCGCACCCAGGTGACGTCCGCCCAGCGGCAGTACGCCGCCGCCGCGCGCACCGCCGACCAGGCCGTCCGCGCGGTGCAGCGGGGGATCAGCGGGCTGAACTCGGCGGTCGGCGCGCTCTCCACGGCTCAGCGGCTCCAGTCCCAGCAGGCGTACGACCTGGCGAAGACGACCGTCGACGCGCTGACCCTGCGCGCCCCGGTCAGCGGGGTGGTACAGCCGGGCGGCACCCGGGCCGGCGGTGGCCCGGGCGGTGGTCTGGCCGGGCTGCTGGAGCAGGCCGGCGGCGCCCAGGCGGCCGGGATCGACCCGTCGGTGCTGGCTCCCAGCCAGGGCGGGCCACCCGCGGGGGTGGACGACGCGGTGGCGGTGGGTGGCCAGGTCACCGCCGGCACGCCGGTGCTCACCGTGGTCGACACCGGGCAGTTGGGGCTGCTGGCTGAGGTGGACGAGACCGACGTGCTGCTGGTCAAGGCCGGCGTGACCGCCACCGTCGAGCTGGACGCGGTCACCGGCGCCAGCTACGACGCCATGGTCCGCTCGGTGGACGTGCTGCCGACCAGCTCCGCGCAGGGCGGGGTCACCTACCGGGTACGCCTGGCGCTGGGCGCCGGAAAGCTGGCCGAGGACGAGCCGGCGCCGACGCCGCGTCCCGGCATGAACGCGATCGTCCACCTGCGGGTGCGTGAGGCCGCCGACGCGGTGACCGTCCCCGCCTCGGCGGTGTTCTCCACCGACGGCCGGGACGCCGTCTGGGTCGTGCGCGACGGCAGGGCGGACCGGGCGCCGGTGACCGTCGGCGTCCAGGGCTCGGACCTGGTGCAGATCCTCGACGGTGTGCAGGCCGGCGACCGGGTCGTGGTCCGCGGCGCCGACCAGGTCCGCGACGGCCAGGAGGTGCGGTGACCGCCTCGCCGCCGGCGATCGAGGCGGTGGACGTGTCCCGGACGTACCAGCTGGACGGGGTGTCGGTCGAGGCGCTGCGTGGCGTGTCGCTGACCGTGCAGCCGGGTGATTACGTGGCGCTGGTCGGGCCGTCCGGGTCGGGCAAGTCCACCCTCATGCATCTCCTCGGCGGGCTCGACCGGCCCACCGGCGGTCGGCTGGTGATCGGCGGTCGGGACGTCAACGCACTGTCCCCACCGGAGATGGCCACCCTGCGCAACGAGACGATCGGCTTCGTCTTCCAGGCGTTTCACCTGCTGCCGCGTACCTCGGCGGTGGAGAACGTGGCGTTGCCGCTGGTTTACCGGGGCGTGTCGGCCCGCCAGCGCCGGGAGCGGGCGGCGGCGATGCTCGGCCGGGTCGGCCTCGGGCACCGGTTGGGCCACCGGCCCAACCAGATGTCCGGCGGAGAGCAGCAGCGGGTCGCCATCGCCCGCGCGCTGGTCACCGAGCCGACGGTGCTGCTGGCCGACGAGCCCACCGGCAACCTGGACAGCGTCACCGGCGCGGCGGTGCTGGAGCTGCTGGAGCGGCTGAACGCCGAGTCCGGGGTGGCGCTGGTGATGGTCACCCACGACCAGGAGGTGGCGGCTCGCGCCCGCCGCCGGATCACCATGCGCGACGGCGTGGTGGTAGCGGACAGCGCGACCGACGACGGCACCGCCCACCTGCATGATCGACCGCTGTCCGTTGATCATGGTCGACCTGCGACACTGGTCCCCGCTCCCAGCGCGGAGCCCCGGTCCGTGTCCGGAAGCGGCCCGGGGCACCCGTCCGGTGGCTCTGGTGGCGCCGCCGGAGCCACCGGGCGCCTTCCGCACCCGCCGGACCGCGGCCCGGGGTCCGAGGACGCCGACGCGGCGACCGGCGACGGGAGCGACTCGTGAGGGTCGCCGAGGCGTGGCGGGTGGCGCTGGACGCGTTGCGGGCCAATCGCCTGCGCAGCGCGCTGACCATGCTCGGGGTGATCATCGGCGTGGCCTCGGTGGTGCTGCTGGTGGCCATCGGCACCGGCACCAAACAGAAGGTGGAGCAGCAGGTCGAGGGGCTCGGCTCCAACCTGCTGCTGGTCGTGCCCGGCAGGATCGAGGTGGGCACCGCGCCGGTGGTCTCGCCGCTGACCCTCAAGGACGTGGACGCCGTCACCCGGGTGGTAGGGGACCCCGACCGGGTGGCGGTCACCATCGCCTCCGGTGCGACCGCGCGAGCCGGCGCCCGCACCGACTTCACCACCGTGCAGGGCGTACTGGAGACCACCCCGGCGGTGTTCACCCGGTCGCTGGCCCGGGGCCGCTACCTCACCGGCACGGACGTGGACACCAGCCGGCGGGTGGCGGTGCTCGGCGACTCGGTGGCCCGCGCTCTCTTCCCCGACCGGGACCCGCTCGGGCAGCAGGTGACGCTGGCCGGCGTGCGGTTCCGCGTGATCGGCGTCTTCGCGCCGCTCGGGCAGAGCCTCGGCGTGGACCGGGACGACGAGGTGCACGTGCCGGTGACCGCCGCGCAGCGGCTCTGGGGCACGCAGCGGGTGGACGGCATCGCGGTGAAGGCGCCGGACCGGGAGCGCATCGACGAGCTGGGCGAGCGGATCGTCGCCGAACTCAACCGCCGGCACCCGGACACCGAGTTCAGCGCGGTCACCCAGCAGCAGATCCTCGGCGTGCTCGGCGACATCCTCGGTGTTCTCACCGGCGTACTGGCCGCCATCGCCGGCATCTCACTGCTGGTCGGCGGGGTGGGCGTCTCCAACATCATGCTGGTCAGCGTCCGGGAGCGGACGCGGGAGATCGGGCTGCGCAAGGCCGTCGGCGCCCGCCCCCGGGACATCGGTGTGCAGTTCCTGCTGGAGGCGGTGCTGCTCACCACGATCGGCGGGCTGACCGGGATGGCGCTCGGCGTGGGCACCGCGCTGCTGGTGGACGCGCTGTCCCCGATCCCGGCGGCGATCACCTGGTGGTCGTTGGCGCTCGCGTTCGGCGTGTCGGCGGCGGTGGGCATCGTCTTCGGGGTGGTTCCCGCGCAGCGCGCCGGCCGGCTCGACCCGGTGGTGGCGCTGCGCGCCGAGTGAGCCACCGCCGTTCCGAGCCGCCCCAACCGGACGCCGGACGCAGGCAGGGAGATACCGGGAGCGCGGATCGGGTGAACCGGCGGCCCGAACATGATCAGTTGTACGAAGGGATCGCGCCGGTCACAGCCGCCCCGCTACCGTACTGGTAACACGCGCGTCGCCGGCCCGGCCCGGAGCATCCGTCGGGTTGGCACGCGCCGGGCATGGGATGGGTCGGTGAAGCCATGGCCGGGTCGCAGTCCGACGGACGGCTGTCGGAGGTCAAGTTCCTCACCGTTGCCGAGGTGGCGACGGTGATGCGGGTCTCGAAGATGACGGTCTATCGCCTGGTGCACAGCGGTGAGCTCACCGCGGTCCGGGTCGGCCGGTCGTTCCGGGTGCCTGAGCACGCGGTGCACGAATATCTGCGGGGTGCGTTTCAGGAGACCGCCTGAGCCACCGCCGCGCCCGCCGAACACGACGTAGCGGGAGCTGGCGGGCCGCGCGGTCACGCCCGGAAAGCGGCATCGACGGGGGCGCGTTGGTCCTGCTGACGCTCTCCGGCTACCCTGGAGCCCGACCGAGACCCCACCGGTGCGCCCCGCCGCCCAGACTGGTCCGGTCCGTTGTCCGCAAGCGGTCGCCGTCGCCACCTGCGTGGTGTCATCCGGTCCGCCCCGCACGTTGTATCGAAAGGCTGTCGTATGGGCTCGGTGGTCAAGAAGCGCCGCAAGCGCATGGCTAAGAAGAAGCACCGCAAGCTGCTGCGCAAGACCCGCGTCCAGCGTCGCCGTCTCGGCAAGTGATCGCCGCCGGGCACTCTGCCCGGCATCCGGCGTCACTTGCCACCTGTCGACCTCCGGAGGCTCAGGTGATCAGGCCGTGGTCGTCCCGGCTCGATCACTCCTGCCGGGGTAGGTGCGTCAGATGACCCCCGGTAGCACCTCAGGTGCTCCGGGGGTCGTCGTCGTCACCGGGGTCGGTCGTTACCTGGGCGCCCACGTGGCGGCCCGCCTGGCCGCCGACCCGCGTATCGAGCGGGTCATCGGGGTGGACGCGCCGGACCCCGGCGCCGAGTTCACCGACGTACTGGACCGCGTCGAACGGATCCGCGTCGACGCCGGCTCGCTCGGCGGGCTCCTCGCCGACCTCGACGTCGACGCGGTGGTGCACCTCGCGCTGGTCAGCTCTGCCGACCCGCAGCACGGCGGCCGGTCGGCCATGAAGGACCAGAACGTCATCGGCACCATGCAACTGCTCGCCGCCTGCCAACGGGCGCCCCGGCTGCGCAAGCTGGTGGTCCGCTCGTCGACCGCCGCCTACGGCGTGTCGTTCCGGGACCCGGCGGTGTTCACCGAGGAGACCGAGCCGCGCGAGGTGCCGCGCGGCGGTTTCGGCCGGGACATCCTCGACGTCGAGGGGTACGTCCGCGGCTTCCGGCGTCGTCGATCCGACGTCACCGCCACCGTGCTGCGCTTCGCGCCGTTCATCGGCTCGACCGCCGACACGACGTTGACCCGCTACTTCGCGCAGCCGCTGGTGCCCACCGTCTTCGGCCGCGATCCCCGCCTGCAGTTCCTGCACATCGACGACGCGCTGGAGGTGCTGCACCGGTCGATCGTGGAGGATCATCCCGGCACCTACAACGTCGCCGGGCCGGGCGTGCTCTCGCTGTCCCAGGCGATCCGGCGCGCCGGTCGTGTGGCCGTCCCGGTGCTGGAGCCGGGCCTCTCCGGCGCCGCCGCGCTGGCCCGCAGCATGGGCTTCGGCCGCTACGGCCTGGACCAGGTCGACCTCTTCGTGCACGGCCGGGTCGTCGACACGACCCGGCTGGAGCGGGAGTACGGCTTCACCCCGCGTTCCACCGCCGCGGCCTTCGACGACTTCATCCGAGCCCACCACGGAGGGGTCGTGGTCACCCGGGACCACCTGGCCGCCGCTGAGCAGCTCGTCCTGGACGGCATCCGGCAGGTCCGCTCCGCGATCCGGGAGCGGTCGTGACGGGGGCGGGGGAGGGTCGTGACCCGGCCAGCATCGGGCGGTTCGACGTACCGCAGGGGCCGACCGCGCCGGGCACGGACCCGGCGCGGCGCAACGGACACCGACCGGCGGCCCGGGTGGCGCCGACCCCGGCGCCGGCCGACGAGGTCGACACCGCGGCCACCGACGAGCCGGTCGACGGCCCGGTTCCCGGCGAACCGGCGGGCGGGCGCGCTCCGGCCACCGGCGGCGAGACGGGTGGCACCGAGCCGGCCGTCGCGGACCGGCCGGGTGACCACTGGGACCGGAAGGTCGCGAACGGCCTGGCGTTCCTGCGCCGGCGGCTCTCCGGCGACTACGAGGTCGACGAGTTCGGCTTCGACCCGGAGCTGACCGACGCGGTCTTCCATCCGCTGCTGCGGCTGCTCTACCGGGACTGGTTCCGCACCGAGGTCAGCGGGGTGGAGCACGTCCCCGTCGACGGGCCCGCCCTGGTGGTCGGCAACCACTCGGGCACGGTGGCGCTGGACGCGTTGATCCTCTCGGCGGCGCTGCACGACAAGCACCCCGCGCATCGCTACCTGCGCCTGCTCGGTGCGGATCTCGTCTTCCGGATGCCGGTGGTGTCGGAGATCGCCCGCAAGACCGGTGGCACGGTGGCCTGCAACCCGGACGCCGAGCGGCTGCTCGGCGGCGGCGACCTGGTCGGTGTCTTCCCCGAGGGCTTCAAGGGCATCGGCAAGCTCTACGCCGACCGGTACAAGCTGCAACGGTTCGGCCGGGGTGGCTTCGTCTCGGCGGCGCTGCGCACCGGCACTCCGATCGTGCCGGTCGCCATCGTCGGTGGCGAGGAGATCTATCCGATGCTCGCCGACATCAAGCCCCTCGCGCGGCTTCTCAAACTGCCGTATTTCCCGGTCACGCCGACCTTCCCGTGGCTCGGGCCGCTGGGGATGGTGCCGCTGCCCAGCAAGTGGCTGATCCAGTTCTGCCCACCGATCCCGACCGCGCACCTGACCGACTCGGCGGACGACCCGCTGGTGGTCTTCAACCTCGCCGACCAGGTGCGGGAGACCATCCAGCAGACCCTGCACACGCTGCTGGAGCGACGGCCGGACCCGTTCGGCCCCTGAGCCCGCCGCTCAGCCGCTGCGGCGGCGACGCTGCAACGCCAGGCCACCGGCGACCGCGCCGGCGACCAGCCCGGCCGCAGCGGTCGACGGCACGGCGATCTTGACCGCGCGACGGCCGGTACGGAAGTCCCGTACCTCCCAGCCGCGCTGCCGGGCCTGCCGCAGCAGGGTCCCGTCCGGATTGACCGCCACCGCCCGCCCCACGGCGGAGAGCAGCGGCAGGTCGTTGGCCGAGTCGCTGTAGGCCGCGCAGCGGGTCAGGTCCAGCCGCTCCACGGCGGCGAGCTGGGTGACCGCCTCGGCCTTCGCCGGCCCGTGCATCAGGTCGCCCACCAGCCGCCCGGTGTACGCCCCGTCCACCACCTCGGCCACCGTGCCGATCGCGCCGGTCAGGCCGAGCCGGGTGGCGATCACCCGACCGATCTCCACCGGGGCGGCGCTCACCAGCCAGACCCGCTGGCCGGCGTCCAGGTGGCGCTGCGCGAGCTGGTGCGTACCGGCCCAGATCCGGGGAGCCATCAGCTCGTCGAAGATCTCCTCCGTGAGGCGTTCCACGTCGTCCACCCGCCAGCCCTCGACGAAGGCCAGCGCGGCCTCCTTGGCCTGGGACATGTCACCGGCGTGCTCCCGCGCGAGCAACCGGAACCGGAGCTGCTGCCAGGCGAACCGGCCCAGGTCGGCGGTGGTGAAGTAGTTCCGCGCGGCGAGGCCGCGGGCGAACCAGTAGATCGAGGCGCCCTGCATCATCGTGTTGTCCACGTCGAAGAAGGCCGCTGCGGTCGGGTCTGGCGCGGTCGTCGGAGCCAGTTCGGTGTCCGCCCAGCCGGCGGTGTGACCATGGGCGTCGGTGCTGACCGTCACCTTGCGGCTGCGCGCCACGCGTCTCCCTTCCTCGCCAGGTACGACGGATGCCTCCAGCGAGGGTAGCCGGCAAGCACGGTCGACCGGCCGGGCAGCGAGCGAACTGTGGCAGAACCGGCCGGACCTGCGGTATGGGAGTGGCCGGGGCGGCTGGGCGCCCCGGGTGGGTCAGCGGGTGCCGGGGCAGGCGGACGGGGCGGGGCCGAGCGTGTCGCTGGCCGTCGGCGCCGGCAGGCCGCAGGCGATCGCCGCGCGCAGCGCGTCCGAGCGGTCCCGGATGCCGTCCAGCAGCGCCAGCGAACGCCGGGTCCGCTCCCGGTCGGCCCGGGTGGCCCCGTCGAGCAGGTTGCCCACCGCTCGCCGCTGACCCGCGACGAAGGTGTTGACGGTGTCCAGGCTGGCCGGCTCGGCCCGCTGCACGGCGGCGGCGTTGAGCAGGCGGACACCCTGCCGGGTGTCGGCGTCCATGTCGTCGAGGACCGCGCTGTAGCCGATCGGGTCGCCGCGCAGCTCGGCGGCCTCCCCGAGTCGGGTCCGGGCGAAGTCCAGGAAGAGCTGACCGCGGCTGATGTCCGAGCTGGCCAGGGCGAGCTGGGCCCGCTCGGTCGAGCGCTTCATGCCGTAGAGCGCGTCGCCGGGGACCGCGTTCTCGCTGGCGGCGGAGATGCCGGAGACGGCGATGGCGCCGGCCGCGATGCCGATCAGGATCGCGCCCCGGGCGCGGGCCCGGCGGGCGGTGACCGCCGGAAGCAGGGAACCCCGGTTGGTGCCGGCGGGACGCGCGGTGGCCGGTTCGCCGGCCGGCGGTGTGGTGCCCAGCCCTTCCCGCACCGCGGTGGCGAGCAGCATCGCCCGCAGGCCGGTCCGGAAGTCGGGGTCGACCTCGACCGCCGGTGGATCGACGCTGAGCCGCTGGCCCACCGCGACGAGCGGCGCGAGCTGGCCATCCGCACGGGACCGGACGTGGTGCCGTCGGCCGCCGTTGGCCTCGTCGAGAAGCTGCGCGAAGCGCTCCGCGCGCCGGCGGGAGAAGAGGATGTTGTCCACCGCAGGCACCTCCTCTCGCTGGTCACGGCCGGGCGGCCGCGGTCCTTGCCAGCGACCGGGCGGCAGTGTGACGCCACGGAGGTGAGGCCGGTCCGGCATGCCGGACGAACCTCGCTGACCCGGTCCTGCCGGGGCAACCACCGGTCGCACCCGGAGAAACGCCGTGGACCGGGCACGGGTTACGGGCCTGGCGGGCCGGAAATCACAGAAAGTGATCGTCGTCACCAGGCGCGACCGACTGAGCTGCCGGGACGCCGATCGACGCCCATCGGTCCCGCCGGAAGAAACTACGGCTGGAAGCCGTCGGGCAGGAGCCGGGCCAGGGCGCGGACCGCCCGGTACTGGAGGGCCTTGATGGCGCCCTCGTTCTTGCCCATCGCCCGTGCCGTCTCGGCGACCGAGAAGCCCTGGAGGAACCGGAGCACGATGCACTCCTGCTGCTCCGGGTTGAGTTGCTTCACGGCGGTGAGCAGGGCGACGTTGGTGATGTGCTCGACCACCGCCGCCTCCGGGCTGCCCTCCGGGCCCCGGTCCTCCCGGTCGGCGTCGAGCACGTCGCCGGTGGTGACCTCCAGCCGGTACCGGCCGGACTTGAAGTGGTCCGCGACCAGGTTGCGGGCGATGGTCACCAGCCAGGCGCCGAGGTCGCGGCCCTGCCAGGTGAAGCTGCTGATCCGCTTGAGCGCGCGGAGGAAGGTGTCCGAGGTGAGGTCCTCGGCGAGCTGCCGGTTGCCGACCCGGAAGTAGACGAACCGGAACACGGTGTCCACGTACCGGTCGTAGATCAGGCCGAACGCCTCGGACTCGCCGGCCTGGGCCCGCTCGATCAGCGTCCAGACCTCGGTGGCCGGGTCGGACGGGTCCGGTCGGCTCGGGAAGCCGGTCGGGGTGGTGGCGGCCGGTACCGCCGGGATCACCGCCGTCTCGCCCGCGGACGCGTCGGCGGGCGCCGTCGGTGTGTCGCTGACCCGTCGGCCCTGGGCCGGCATGGTCGGTCGGGCCGGTACGGCGACCCGGCCGCCGGCCGGCTTCGCGTTTCCGCCGGGCACCGCCGGTCGTGGTGGCGGCTCGTTGTGGTGTGGCCGGTTGCGAATCCGCTTCGCCGTGCCGTCGCCCCGCACGGCGGCGCCGTGCGGTTCGTCCATCGGGGCGCGGGCCGCTGGCCGCTCGTTGACCTGGGCGCGAGCCGTCTGACCGGTCAGGCCGACCGGGCGCTCCGCATAACCGAAGGTGGTCACCGCGTCGCCCCCGTCCCGTCGGTCGCCGGGCGGGCGGGTCTGCGGGTCGGCGGTGCGGACCGACCGGGCTTCCGGTCGGGCAGGACGGTTCCGGGGTGTGCCGACGGGCGGCAGTTCCCCTTGAGGTGCTGGTCCAATGCGCTCACAGGCACGGGGGCCTCCTCGGGCTGAGGGGTGTCGACTCACGGCAAATGGGGTGAGCCGACCCGAGTGATGATAGGGCCAACGTCACCCGCGCGTGGCAAGTCCGTTACACAGGGCGGAAGTATTTCCCCCTCCGTCGCACCGTCGGCGGACCGGTTGTCCGTCGTGTGCGATTGACTTTGGAGCGGCGCGGTGATCCAGGGTGGAACCCCTGGTCGAGGGCGCATTGCCCATTCGGCTGACCCGTCCCGTCCGGTGGTCGGCGCGACCCGGCCGAACCGGCGGGGCGTGGCGTCGCCCGTCCCATCGACGGGACGTGATCGGATCGCCGGTGGCACAGTGGTCAGTCCCGTGGGCGGGACCTTTCCTGGCGCCGCCGACCGTCCGCCGCCCCGACCGTCGGGCGTGGCCTGGCGCCGCCCGCTGTGCCAGACTCGATCACCGTGCAGGACGCATCGGCAAACACCGAGCCGAACCTCGCCGACCGGGTCCACCGGGCGGCTCTCGACCACGGCGATCGGGCCGCGCTGCACTGGCGCGACCGGACCCTGAGCTGGTCCGAACTGGACGCCGCAGTGGCCTCCACCGCGTACGCGCTGACCGCCGCCGCGCCGCCCGACGATCCGGGCGGTACGCCGCCACGCGTCGCGATCGCACCGCCCAACACCATCGACTTCGTGGTCAGCTGGCTCGGCGCCCTGCGCGCCGGACTCGTCGCGGTTCCGGTCAACCCCGGCTTCACCGCCCCGGAACTGCGGCACGTGCTCGCCGACTCCGGCGCCTCGGTGCTGATCGGCACCGAGCGGGTCCGGGGCCTGGTCGCCGAGGTGGCCGCCGAGCTGCCCGCGCTCACCGCCGTGCACGGCACGCCCCCACGGTCCGCCGTCGACGCGCCCGAGCCGCCGACGCGCCCGCGCCGGGGTGGCGCAGACCTGGCCGTACTGCTCTACACCTCAGGCACCGAGGGCCGTCCCAAGGGCGCGATGCTCTCGCACCGCGCCCTGCTGGCGAACCACGAGCAGGTCGACCGGATCGAGCCGCCGGTGGTCGGCCCGGGGGACACGGTGCTCCTGGCCCTGCCGCTGTTCCACGCGTACGGGCTCAACTCGGGGCTCGGCGCGGTCGTCCACCATGGCGCGACCGGCGTGCTGCTCGACGAGCCGGGGCCCACGGCGGGGCTCGACGAGATCGCCCGGCACCGGGTCACCGTGCTGGTCGGCGTACCGTCGATGTTCCTGGCCTGGGCCGGCGCGGCGGAGCTCCGGGCGGCGACCGCCTCCGTCAGGGTGGCGGTCTGCGGCGCGGCGCCGCTGGAGCCGGCGGTCGCGGCGCGCTTCACCGAGGCGACCGGTCATCCGGTGCACGTCGGGTACGGCCTCACCGAGACCGCGCCGGTGCTCACCTCCACCCTGGTCGGCGGCGTGGCCAAGGCCGGCTCGATCGGCCGGCCGCTGCCCGGCGTGCGGCTGCGCCTGGTCGGCGCCGACGGCACGGACCTCTGGCGCGACGGCCTGGCCGTCCCCGACGAGGACCCGGATGAGCTGGACATCTCCGACGTGGCGCCGGGCACCGACCCGGGGCAGATCGTCGTAGCCGGGCCCAACCTCTTCACCGGCTACTGGCCCGACGGCCGGGACGGCCCGGACGCCGACGGCTGGTGGGGGACCGGCGACGTGGCGTACGCCGACGAGGACGGCGACCTCTTCCTGGTCGACCGGCTCGGCGAGCTGATCCTGGTCAACGGGTTCAACGTCTATCCGCGCGAGGTCGAGCTGGTGCTCTCCGGACACCCCGGGGTGGCCGAGTCGGCCGTACTGGGTGTGCCGCATCCCCGGACCGGCGAGACTGTCCGGGCGTACGTGGTGCCGGCGCCGGGGCGGCAGGTGACCGGCGAGGAGCTGCTCGCCCATTGCGCGCGGAACCTGGCCCGGTTCAAGTGCCCGACCGTGGTCGACTTCGTCGACGCCCTGCCGCACTCGGCGATCGGCAAGGTACGCAAGACCCAGCTCCGGTCGGCGACGCCGGCCGACCCGCCGGCGAACGCCGACACGCGCACGGAGGTAACCGATGTCCACTGACGCCCGGCTCGCCCTGATCACCCGCCCCGGCTGCCACCTGTGCGACGACGCCAAGGCGGCGCTCGACCGGGTGGTGGCGGTCACCGGGGACAAGTGGGTCGAGTGGGACGTCACCGCCGACGAGGGGCTGGAGCGGGAGTACGGGGACCGGCTGCCGGTGGTGCTGCTCGACGGCAAGGAGCACGGCTACTGGCGCGTCGAGGAGGAACGGCTGCTGCGGGACCTGACCACGCCGCAGCTCTGAGCGGTGCCTATGGTGCTCTGATGACCCCTGCGCGCCCCCACCTCGTGTGGGACTGGAACGGCACCCTGCTCAACGACCTCAGCCTGGTGGTCGCGGCCACCAACGCGGCGTTCGCCAGCGTGGGCGGGCCGGCGGTCACCCTGGACGAGCACCGGGTGCGGTTCCGCCGGCCGATCGCCGAGTACTACGCCGAGGTGCTCGGTCAGGCCGTGGACGACGATGAGTTCGGCCGGCTGGACCGGATCTTCCACGACGCGTACCGCAGCGGGTTGACCACCTGCGAGCTGGCCGCCGATGCGCGGACCGCGATGGCGGCGTGGCCCGGCAGCCAGAGCCTGCTCTCCATGTGGTTCCACGAGGAGCTGGTGCCCACCGTGCACACCTACGGGCTGACCGGCCATTTCACGCGGGTGGACGGGTTGCGTGCCGCGGTGGGCGGCGACCGCAAGGCCGAGTCGCTCCAGCGGCACCTGGCCGAGCTGGGCGTGGACGGCAACTCGGTGGTGCTGATCGGCGACTCCATCGACGACGCGGACGCGGCGCTCGCGGTGGGTGGTCGGGCGGTGCTCTACACCGGCGGCTTCACCGACCCGACCCGGCTGCGCGCCTCCGGCCACCCGGTCGCCGACACCCTCACCGACGCCGTGACCCTGGCGCGGGAGGTCAGTTCCGCAGATAGGTGAGCACGGCCAGCACCCGCCGGTGCTGTTCGGTGTCCGGTGGCAGGGTGAGCTTGGTGAAGATGTTGCGCACGTGCTTCTCCACCGCGCCGTCGCTGACCACCAGGGCGCGGGCGATGGCGGTGTTCGAGCGCCCCTCGGCCATCAGGGCGAGCACCTCGCGTTCGCGCGGGGTCAGCTCGCGCAGCGGGTCGTCCCGGCGGCGTCGGGCGAAGAGCTGGCCGACCACCTCCGGGTCGAGCACCGTGCCCCCGGCCGCCACCCGGCGCAGCGCGTCCAGGAACTCGTCGATCGCGGCCACCCGGTCCTTGAGCAGGTAGCCGATCCCGCCGCCGGCGCCACCGGTGGTGGCCAGCAGATCGTCGGCGTACGACACCTCGACGTACTGGGACAACACCAGGATCGGGGTACGCGGCACCAGCCGGCGGGCCTCCACCGCCGCCCGCAGCCCCTCGTCGGTGTGCGACGGGGGCATCCGGACGTCGACGATCGACACGTCCGGCCGGTGGTTCACCACCGCCTCGACCAGCGCGTCGCCGTCCCCCACGGCGGCCACCACCTGGTGCCCGCTCTCGGTCAGCAGCCGTACCAGCCCCTCCCGGAGCAGGACGGCGTCGTCGGCGATCACGATGCGCATGGCTGTGTTGTCTACCACGTCCGGCCCGCCGGTAGGCCTCGGCGCCGCGTCCGGCGGCTCACAGCGGAAGCTCCGCGCGGATCTCGGTGGGCCCGCCGACCGGGCTGACGACGGCCAGTTCACCGCCGGCGGCCCGCACCCGGTCGGCGATGCCGACGAGCCCGTGCCCCTTGGCGAGGTGCGCGCCGCCCTGCCCGTCGTCGCCCACCCGCACCAGGAGATGGTTGCCCTGCCGGGTGAGGGCGACGGTGGCCTCGGTGGCCCGGCTGTGCTTGGCGACGTTGGTCAACGCCTCGGCCACCATGAAGTACGCGGTGTTCTCCACGGCGGGGTCGAGCCGCCCGCCCGGCGTGCCGAGCTGCGGGTCCACCTGGAGCTCGATCGGGATCAGCCCCCGGCCGGCGAGCGCGGCCAGGGCGCTGGGCAGCCCCCGGTCGACCAGGACCGGTGGGGCGATCCCCCGGGACAACGCCCGCAGCTCGGCCAACGTGTCCCGGGTCTGGGCGACCGCCTCGTCGATGGTCCGCCCGGCCGCCTCCGGGTCGGTGGCCAACTGCTGCCGGGCCCGGCTGAGGTCCATCGCCAGCCGGACCAGGCGCTGCTGGGGGCCGTCGTGAATGTCGCGTTCCAGCCGGCGCAGCGCGGACGCCTCGGCGGAGACGGCGGCGCGTTTCTGCTCCTCCAGCACGGTGATCCGGTCCCGCATCTCGGCCACCCCGGTCAGCATGGCCCGGGCGAAGCTGGCCTGGAGCAGCGCGCAGCCCCGGACCACGATCGGCAGGGTGATCAGGAAGAACACCCCGATCGCGGTGGTCAGCCCGATCCGCGCGGTGGTCGAGTCGCCCAGGCCGAGCAGCTGGGCGAGGTCGCTGTCGCCCTCGCCGCGCGGCAGCGTCCAGTCGTACGCCCAGTAGAGCGAGCCGGTCACGGCGGCGGCCCACCAGACCAGTGCCACCACGAACGTGATCACCGACACGATCAGACGCAGCACGCCGTGTGCCACGTCGAGCCAGGACTGGGCGTCCCGCATCGGCACGAAGATCCGCCGCCAGGCGTTCGCCCCCGCCTCCGGCAGCCGGTAGTGCGGCCGGATCCGGGGCTGACGGAGCACCGCTGGTAGCCGCAGGCGCTCGATGTCGGCCAACCCGCGGGCGGCGTACAGGGTGCCGCTGATGATCGGCAGGCCGATCACCGTGACGACCAGCCCGACGCCGACCGCGAGGCCCACGACGAGGACGACGAAGCTGGTCAGGGCCAGGGGGAGGCCGAGCAGCACGTACCCGGAGTCGACGAAGAGCTGGCGGGGGATGCTCGGTGCCAGCGTCGGCTGGTCGCTGGGGGCGGCAACGGCGGTCATGCCCAAAGGCTAGGCAGCGCGGGTCCGCCACCCCATCCCGAAGCCCTGCCTCTCCCCCGTAGTGCTGTCCCTACCCGTCCCGACCCGCCCGCCCGACCTGGGCGCGGGATTGGTCAGAGAAGTCGGGATTGAGCAATAATTGTCCGGGCGGTGCGGGCGGATGCCGGTGGATCGATCTTGCGGAACGGAGGCGCTGGTGGGGTCGCGCCGCGCAGCGACAAGATCGCGATTTGTGCACGTCTTCACAAGCGCCTACTCTCTAGTTCCGACGCGCCCTGCTAGCACAGCCGGCAATCTCGGTCGCCAGCGGGAGTCCATAAGCGGCCGACCAGCAGAGTTGGCCGAGGATCGCACCGCACGGAGTCTCATGAGTCAGCATCGTCACCCAGGCGCGTCCGGCCGCGCCGGTGCCGTACCGGCGCTCCCGGACCTGCCCGAGGCGACCGTCGCTCGGCTCCCGGAGTATCTGCGCGCGCTGCACAACCTCGCCGACGCCGGCCACGAGACGGTGTCCAGCGAGGGCCTCTCCGCCGCCGCCGGGGTCAACTCCGCCAAGCTCCGCAAGGACCTCTCCCACCTCGGCTCGTACGGCACCCGGGGCGTCGGCTACGACGTCGCGCTGCTGATCGAGCAGATCGAGTACGTGCTCGGGCTCACCCAGCGCAGGGCGGTCGCCCTGGTCGGCGTGGGTAATCTCGGTCACGCCCTGGCCGGTTACGACGGCTTCGCCAGCCGGGGCTTCCGCATCGCCGCACTGCTCGACGCCGATCCCTCCCGCGTCGGCGAAGAGATCAACGGCCTGGTGGTCCGGCATGTCGACGAGCTGCCGGCGATCGCCGTGGAGGAGTCCATCGCGATCGGCGTGATCGCCACCCCGGCCGCCGCCGCCCAGCGGGTCGCCGACCAGCTGGTCGCGGTCGGCGTGACGAGCATCCTCAACTTCGCACCGTGCGTACTCTCGGTTCCGGAGGGGGTTGACGTGCGCAAGGTCGACCTCGCCATCGAGCTGCAGATTCTGTCCTTCCACGAGCACCGCAAGGCGTCACTGACCGCGCTTCCCGCCACCGGCGGGTCCGCTCTCACCGCCCTGCCCGGCGGGCTCGCGGCCACCGATACCCAGGAGGCGATCGGCACGTGAAACTGCTCGTCGTCGGCGCGTCCTACCGGACCGCCCCGGTCGCCACGCTGGAGCAACTGGCCGTGCCCCCGGCCGACCTCACCCGCACCCTGGACCGCCTGGTCGCCCAGCCGTACGTGGCCGAGGCGGTGCTCGTCTCCACCTGCAACCGGGTGGAGGTCTACGCCGCCGTGTCCGGTTTCCACGGTGGGCTCGGCGACGTCTGCGCCGTCCTGGCCGAGCAGGCCGGCAGCTCGACGGCGGCGCTCGCCAGCCACCTGTACGTGCACTACGACGCCGCCGCCGTGGACCACGTCTTCCGGGTCGCCACCGGACTGGACTCGATGGTCGTCGGCGAGGCGCAGATCCTCGGGCAGCTGCGCGACGCGTACCACTGGGCCACCGGCGCCGACTCGGCCGGCCGCCTGCTGCACGAGCTGATGCAGCAGGCGCTGCGGGTCGGCAAGCGGGCCCACGCCGAGACCGGCATCGACCGGGCCGGCCAGAGCGTGGTCACCGCCGCGTTGGAGCTGGCCGCCGGGCACCTCGACGGTGATCTCGCCGGCCGCCCCGCCCTGGTTGTCGGGGCCGGCGCGATGGGCTCGCTCGGGGTGGCCACGCTGTCCCGGCTGGGTGCCGGGCCGCTCACCGTGACCAACCGGGGCGCCGACCGGGCCGTGCGGCTCGCCGAGTCGTACGGGGCGGGCGCCGTGCCGATGGCCGAGCTGGCCGACACGCTCTCCACAGTGGACATCGTAGTGGCCGCCACCGCCTCCACCGAACCGGTCCTCACCCGAGCGGTGGTCGGCGCGGCGCTGGCCGAGCGGGACGCCGCCCGGGGCCCGCTGGTCCTGCTCGACCTGGCCGTCCCGCGCGACGTCGAGGAGGGTGTCGTCGACCTCCCCGGGGTCGAGGTGATCGACATCGACCGGATGGCGGCGCTGCTCGCCGACGGTCCGGCCGCCGCGGACGCCGCCGCCGTCGAGCGGATCGTGCTCGGCGAGGTGGAGAGCTTCCTCTCCTGGCTGCGCGGCGCCGATGTGGCACCCACCGTGGCCGCGCTGCGCGGCCGGGCCGACGACGTGGTCACCGCCGAGCTGCGCCGGCTGGCCCAGCGCCGCCCCGACCTCGGTGACGACCTGCGGGCCGAGGTGGCCCGCACGGTGCACCGCGTGGTGCAGCGGCTGCTCCACCAGCCCACCGTCAAGGTCCGCCAACTGGCCGCGGAGCCCGGCGGCGATCAGTACGCGGCCCTGCTGCGCGAGCTGTTCGACCTCCAGGTGCCACAGACCTCGCCGGTGGACACCGTCCCCGACGTGGTGGCACCCGACCTCGGCGCGGTGTTCACCGGCACCGACCCGCTGCTCGGCGCGGACGCCACCGACCCGATCCCGCCCACCGGAGGTGCGCGATGACCGCCCCCCTACGCCTCGGCACCCGGGGCAGCGCCCTGGCGATGGCCCAGTCCGGCCAGGTCGCCGAGGCGTTGACCGCCGCCACCGGCCGCCCGGTCGAGCTGGTCGAGGTGATCACCGCCGGCGACCGCTCCAACGCGCCGGTGCACCGGCTCGGTGTCGGGGTGTTCGTCTCCGCGCTGCGCGACGCGCTGACCGCCGGGACCATCGACTTCGCGGTGCACTCCTACAAGGATCTCCCCACGGCCACCGCCGGCGGGCTGCACATCGCGGCGGTGCCGGCCCGGCAGGACCCACGCGACGCGCTGATCGCCCGCGACGGTCGGACGCTCGCGGAGCTGCCGCCCGGTGCCACCGTGGGCACCGGTGCGCTGCGCCGGATCGCCCAGCTGCACGCGCTCGGGCTGCAACTGGAGGTCACCCCGATCCGGGGCAACGTGGACACCCGCCTGGCGCGGGTGCTCGGCCCCGACGCCGACCTCGACGCCGTCGTGCTGGCCCGGGCCGGGCTGGCCCGACTGGGCCGGGCCGACGTGATCACCGAGACGTTGGACCCGATGCTGATGCTGCCCGCGCCCGCCCAGGGCGCGCTGGCCGTGGAGTGCCGGGTCGACGACCAGGACCTGGTCGAGCTGCTCGCGGTGCTCGACCACGCACCGTCGCACGCCGCCGTCACCGCGGAGCGCGCGTTGCTCGCCACCCTGGAGGCCGGGTGCAGCGCACCCGTCGCCGCCTATGCGGAACTCGCCGAAGGTGACGCCGGCGATGAGATCTACCTGCGCGGGGCGGTGATCAGCCCGGACGGCACTCGTGACCTCCGGCTGTCCCGCACCGGAACGCCCGCCGACGCGGCGGAGATCGGTAAGGCACTCGCCGCCGAACTCCTCGAACTCGGCGCCGACTCGATCCTCGGCCACGAAGGACACACCGGCTCGGGGACCCAGCAATTTGGGAGCACAGAATGACCCGCACCCGTAAGCCCGTCGGCCGTATCGCGTTCGTCGGGGCTGGCCCCGGCGACCCGGGCCTGCTGACCCGTCGGGCGCACGACGCCCTGGTCGACGCCGACCAGGTGATCTACGACCGGGGAGTCCCGGAGTCGTTGCTCGCCGTCGTCCGCGCCGAGGCCAGGGACGACGCCGAGTTCACCCCGGCCGAGGGCGCGCCGGGGGACGTGGCGAAGGTGCTGATCTCCGCGGCCCGGTCCGGGTTGAACGCGGTGCACCTGGTCGCCGGCGACCCGTTCGGCCACGACTCGGTGGTCAAGGAGGTGCAGGCGGTGGCCCGCACCGCCGCGCACTTCGAGGTGGTGCCCGGGGTCGGTCAGGCCGAGGGCGTGGCCACCTACGCGGGGGTCCCGTTGCCGGGCGTGCGTACCGCCGCCGACGTCGAGGACGTCAGCGCGCTGGACTTCGACGCGCTGGCCGCGGCCGTCGGCCGGGGCTCGCTCGCCGTCGCCGTGGACGCCGGCGACCTCGCCGCCGTCCGGGACGGGCTTTTGGCCGCCGGGGTGGACGGCACCACCGGCGTCGGGGTGACCGGCGACGGCACCGGTGAGACCCAGTACACGACCACGTCGACCGTCGACAGCTTCGTGGCCGCCGCGCTCGGCTTCACCGGCCGGGTGGTGCTCACCGTCGGCGTCGGTGTGGGCCAGCGGGACAAGCTGAGCTGGTGGGAGAACCGCCCGCTGTACGGCTGGAAGGTGCTGGTACCGCGGACCAAGGAGCAGGCCGGCGTGATGAGCGCCCGGCTGCGCGCGTACGGGGCGATCCCGTGCGAGGTGCCGACCATCGCGGTCGAGCCGCCGCGTACCCCGGCGCAGATGGAGCGGGCGGTCAAGGGCCTGGTCGACGGCCGCTACGCCTGGGTCATCTTCACCTCGGTGAACGCGGTCCGCGCGGTCTGGGAGAAGTTCGCCGAGCACGGCCTGGACGCCCGGCACTTCGGTGGCGTCAAGATCGCCTGCATCGGTGAGGCGACGGCGGACGCGGTTCGCGCGTTCGGCATCCAGCCGGAGCTGATCCCCGCCGGGGAACAGTCCTCCGAGGGGCTGCTGGCCGAGTTCTCGCCGCACGACGAGATCCTCGACCCGGTGGGCCGGGTGCTGCTGCCGCGCGCCGACATCGCCACCGAGACGCTCGCCGCCGGGCTCACCGAGCGCGGCTGGGAGGTCGACGACGTGACCGCGTACCGGACGGTCCGGGCCGCGCCGCCGCCCGCCGAGATCCGGGACGCGATCAAGTCGGGCGGGTTCGACGCGGTGCTCTTCACCTCGTCCTCCACGGTGCGGAACCTGGTCGGCATCGCGGGGAAGCCGCACGCCCGGACGGTTGTTGCCGTCATTGGGCCCAAGACGGCGGAGACCGCGACGGAGTTCGGTCTGCGGGTCGACGTCCAGCCGCCGCACGCCTCGGTGCCCGATCTGGTGGAGGCGCTCGCCGCCTACGCCGTCGAGCTGCGCGAGAAGCTTGCCGCCATGCCGGCGAAGCAGCGTCGCGGGTCGAAGGTGCAGGGGCCGACCGCCCTGCGCTTCCGGTAGTCGTTCGAGGAGGGCCTGCCATGTCGTACCCCGAGAGCCGTCCCCGCCGGCTGCGCCGCACCCCGGCGATCCGCCGGCTGGTCTCCGAGACCCGGGTCGACCCGGCCGAGCTGGTCGTGCCGATGTTCGTCAAGGAGGGGCTGACCGAGCCCCGGGCCATCAGGTCGCTCCCGGGGGTGCTCCAGCACTCCCGGGACTCGCTGCGCAAGGCGGCGGCCGAGGCGGTCCAGGCCGGTGTCGGCGGGATCATGCTCTTCGGTGTGCCGGAGCATCGGGACCCGACCGGCTCCGGTGGCATCGACCCGAACGGCATCCTGAACGTCGCCATCCGGGACGTGGTGGCCGAGGTGGGCGACGACACGGTCGTGATGAGCGACCTGTGCCTGGACGAGTTCACCTCGCACGGGCACTGCGGCCTGCTCACCCCGAGCGGCGACGTGGACAACGACGCCACTCTGGAGGCGTACGCCGAGATGGCGGTGGCCCAGGCCGACGCCGGGGTCCACATGGTCGGGCCGTCCGGGATGATGGACGGCCAGGTCGGCGTGGTGCGACGGGCGCTCGACGCCGCCGGGCACCAGGACGTGACCGTGCTGGCGTACGCCGTGAAGTACGCCTCCGCCTTCTTCGGCCCGTTCCGGGAGGCGGTGGAGTCGGCGCTGGAGGGCGACCGGCGCAGCTACCAGCAGGACCCGGCCAACGTGCGGGAGTCGCTGCGCGAGGTCGCGCTCGACGTCGCCGAGGGCGCCGACCTGGTGATGGTCAAGCCGGCGCTGCCCTATCTCGACGTGGTGTCGGCGGTGCGGGCCGCGGTGGACGTCCCGGTCGCCGCCTACCAGGTCTCCGGTGAGTACGCGATGGTCGAGGCGGCCGCCGCGAACGGCTGGATCGACCGGGAACGCGTGATGCTGGAGACGCTCACCTCGATCAAGCGGGCCGGCGCGCAGGTCATCCTCACCTACTGGGCCGTCGAGGCCGCCCAGCTCCTGCGCGAGCGTTACTGAGCCCAGGCTCGACTCCGGCCGCGCCGTCCCGCCGCATGCCGGGGCGGGCGGCATCGGTTCACGCGCGTCCAGGCGCGGTCCTGACCCCGTTGCCCCCCCGCAGGTGAACGGGCGACGCGGTAGCGGGTGCCCGCACGTCCGGACGTGTGGATCCAGCGGTAATGCCGGCTCGCGGAGCGTAACCATTCGATGACCCCTCACCACCCCGCTCCCCGCCTTTGCTCTGCACCCACGACGGCGACGGTTACCCTCCGCTATCGGTGCATATCGAACTGCAGAGCAAAGGGTGTGTGAAGGTGGGGTTCGGGTCCGCCGGCCGGGACCGTGGTTCCCCTGGTTGAGCCGGGGTTGTGCCTGGTGTGATGTTCCGGCTTGAGGTGGCAGCGGGACGACCTGCTACGCGGTGTGGCGGCGGCACCGTCGGATGCCGCGAGCACGGAAGGTGATCTGCCGGCCATGGACGTTGTCCACAGGCCAGCTCGTTGTCCACAGGCGCGGTATCCGGGATTGCGGTCAGCTCCACCGGGCGGGACGGTGGCGGCATGAGCGATTCGTCAGCCTCATCCGAGCCGGTGCTGATCACCGAGCCTTCCGACGCGCCCTGGCCGGCCGCCGGCATCGTCCGTGCGGTCCGCCGTCGGGCCGATCTGAGCCAGCGCGAGCTGGCGCGGTGGGCGGGTGTGCACCACGCCACCATCGGCCGGATCGAGGCCGACCGCATGGTGCCGAGCATTGTCCTGCTCCGGCGCATCATCAGTGTGGTCGGCTACCGGCTGGCCGTGGTGGACGAGTTCGGCCGGGTGCTGAAACCGATGCTGGACTGGCAGGACACGCTCAACGGCGCGGAGCGTCGCTACCCGTCGCACCTGGACACCATCCTCGACCCCGAGCCGGGCGAGTGGTGGGCGGACATCTACGGGCTGGCCCGCCCGCCGGAGACGTTCTACCGCGACAGGGCAGTTCGAGACGCGATGCGGAGGCGCAGCCAGTGGGAGGTGCGGGTGGCCCGACACCGGCACCTGCCCCGACCGCCCTGGCCCCCGCGCGGGGTCCTCTGACCTTGGCGTGAGCGAGGCCCGCCGATCCGGAACGGATCGACGGGCCTCGCCGGGAGCGCGTGACGTCAGTCGTCGTTGGTGATCGTCCCGACTTCGAGCGGGTCGGCCAGCCGCAGGCCAGGCACGCCGGCCACCACCAGAGTCAGCTTCTCGTCCGACTCGCGCCTGCGGTCACCGCGCACCGTCACCGGGAACGCCACCGACGTCTGCCCGGCCGCCAGCACCTTGCATCCGGCGTACGCGTCGAAGTCCGAGCCCGCCTGCGCTGTGAGGCCGACGGTGGCGGCGCAGATCAGCACCGGCTGGGACAGCGGCCGGGACACGGTGGCGGTGAAGGTCAGCTGCCGGTTGCCCTTGTCGCCCTCGGCCACGGTCGCGTCGGTGACGGTCAGCGACGCGCGGGACCGGAACCGGGCCACCTGCGGGTCGTGGTCGCTGGAACCCCGCGACCCGTCCCCGCTGAACTCCGCCGGCCAGTCCGCGTTGATGTGCGCCGCCCGCACCTGCACCAGGTCGCCGTAGAGCGCGTCGTTGACGAACAGGTGGTCGAGCGTCTGCGCCTGCCCCTCGAAGCTGTACGAGTAGGCGGAGGAGGGAACGTCCGCGACCAGGTTGTCCCACAGGTTGTGCAGGCCCGCCTCGTAGAGCGGGGCGAGCTGGTCCGACGGGGTGGGCTGGCTGCCCGTCGCGATCGGATCGTCCGGGCGGGGGAAGACGTTCAGGTCCCCGCCGTAGACCACCCGGGCGTTCTGGTCGGCCGCCTCGATCGCGGTGACGATCGCCGCGCCGTACGCCGCCTGCTCCCGACGCTGCCCGATCCGGCTTTCCGGGCCGGAGGAGTAGTGGTTGCTGAGCGCGTACAGGGTGAACCGCTCGGTCGAGCCGGGCGTCGCCGCCACGTTGAACTTGCCCAGCTGCGGTGCACGGGTGAAGACGTTGTTCCCGTCCCGGCCTGTCGAGGTGTCCACGTCGGACGGCAGCACCGCGTTGAGCGCCTTCGGGTTCTGCACGTCCGCGTTGGCCGGCAGCCCCGGGGCGCGGTACTGGACGGTCGGCGCCGAACCCAGCAGCGGGTCGGTCGCCGTCGCGGCAGCCAGCGACAACCGGTCGGTGCGGTACAGGAAGGCGGCGGTGATGCCGCGGGCGTCCGCGCCGGTCCGGTCATAGGCAGCGGCGTACGCCGGGCCGCCGGCCGCCGCCACCGCGAGCGCCAACTCCTGGATGCTGTCCGGGGCGCCGTCGGCGTTGTCCGTGTCGCCGCAGGCCAGCGCCGCCCCGGACACCGTGCAGATGTCCTGGTCCTCGGCCTCCTGCACCAGGATCAGGTCCGGCGCGTGCAGGTCCTTGACGATCTGGTCGGCGAGCGCGCCGAGGTGCTCGCGGTAGTCGGCCTCGCCGCTCGGCACGTAGTCGAACGGGGGGCTGACGCCCGGGCAGCCGGCGTTACCGGCGAAGTCGCAGCCGTCGAAGGGGTCGTCCCGGTAGTCGTACAGGTTCTCCACGTTGTAGGTGGCGACCGCCACCTCCTGCGACCGGTCGGCCGGCTTCGGCGGGTTGTTCTTCGACGGGTCGGCCCCGGCGTCGAACTCGGCCCGCTCGACCTGGACGCCGTACTTCTCGAACGAGTAGTAGACGCCGCCCACCGCGTCGGCGCGCAACGTGTCGAAGGTGTGCGCCGGCGGGAGCAGCGCGGTGCTGTCCCCGGCGGTCGCCTTCACGCCCATGCTGCCGAGCAGCACCCGCTGGCCGTTGCCGTCGTCGAAGCGACGGGTCGGGTCGTTGTCCAACGGGTGGGAATCCCGGAACACCCGCCGGGCGTACGGGTCGGTGCGGTCCAGCAGCGGGTCGTCCCGGTCGATCACCCACAGCTCGGCGTCGGCGGTCGAGGAGAAGACGTCCCGGCCGCTCACCGCGCCGCTGCCCGCGCGCACCCGCAGCCGGGCGCCCTCGTGCCGCTCCCAGAAGCGCTGCGCGTCGGTCAGCTCGGCCGGCGGGGCCGCGTCGGTCACCGCGACGGCGGTGGCCACGTCCAGGCCGGTGGCGATCCGGCGGACCAGCGAGGCACCGGAGAGCTGGGTGAAGTTGAAGTACTCCGAGACCCGGGCGCGGAGCACCACCTCGTCGCCGACCGTCGGCACGTAACCACCGATCAGCGAGGTGAACGTGCCCATGAACACGAAGATGCCGTCGGAGCTGGTGGGGTCGCCGTCGGTGTCGCCGGTGCGGCTCTGCAGGAAGAACCCGTGCTGCTCCGCCCCGGCCGAGGTGCGGGCCAGGGTCAACTGGGTGATCACGCCGCGTACGTCGTACAGCGTGCTGCTGGTGCCGTTGCCGCTCGCCGGTGCGAGTGGCGAGCGGTCGGCCGGGCCGGACTCGGCGTCGGTGGTCGGGCCCTGTACCTCGCCGACGGTCAGCTCCCGGGTCACCTGCACGGCCAGCGCGCAGCTGGCGGTGCCGCCGCCCGCGTCGGTCGCGGTGACCGTGACGGTGTACGCCCCGGCGGCGAGGTCGGCGCTCGCGCCGACCGTGGCGCGAGCGGTGCCACCCACCCCTTCGGCCGGGGTGACCGCGGTGCGGGTGATCGAGCCGGTGGCCGGCGTCGGGCTGACCGCGGTCACCGCCAGGTCGACGATCGTGTCGTCCGGGTCGGTGGCGGTGACCTCGCGGGTCGCCGCCGTGCCCGCGGCGGTGACCAGCGGCCCGCCGCAGGTCAGCGTGGCCGGCGCGTCGACCGGACCACCGCCGTCCACGGTGTGCGCGCCGAGCCCGTCGACGGTGTCGACCGGGAAACCGGCCCACTGCGCGGCGGGGTCGAACGCGTCCGACGGGTCGGTGTCACCGGAGGTCACGGCGGGCAGCCGGCGCAGGGTGTTGTCGGCCGTGCTGGTGGCGCCGGCGCCCCACTCGGTGCCCGGGTCGACGCCCACCTGGCCGATCGAGTCGAGCACGGTCGCGCCTCGGCGCAGCACGATCGCGTCGTCGCCGTTGAACAGGCTCGCCCCGGTCGTCTGGTCGGCCTGGGCGAGGATGGCGGACCCGGCCGAGGCGCTGGCGAACACGAACGCGTCGCCGGCGGCCACCGTCCCGGTCAGCGCGATGGTGGTGGCCGTGCCGGAGCCGTTGAAGTAGAGCTGGAGCTGGTAGCCGCCGGCGGTGAGGTCGACGGCGCCACCGGTGCCGTTGAACAGCTCGATCGCCTTGTTGTTCGACGAGCCTTCGACGTACTCCGAGATGAACAGGTCGGTGGGCGCGGCGCTGGCCGCGGTGGGTGCGACGCCGAGGGCCGTGACGGTCACGGCGACGGTGGCGGTCGCGAGCGCGGCGATTGTGCGGCGCGGGCGCATAGGGCCTCCACGATGGGTGGATGGGAGTCAACGCACGTTAAGGTGCGCGACTGTCCACCGTCCATCCCCCATTGGACAGTTTCGTGAATTCCCTCAGCGTGGTTGGTCGATCCGGTGCACCAGCTCGGCGATGTCGACGCTGTATTCGCACCAGTCCCGGTCGGGCCGATAGCCCAGCTCCGCGTTGACCTTGAGCATCGCCTCGTTGGCCTGCGCGTTCCAGGTCTGCACCTCAGCCAGCTCCGGCTCGGCGGAACGCAGCTCCAGCAGCATCCGGGCCTTGATCGCCCGATCGATGCCGTAGCCCCGGTGGTCCTGCGCGACGATCGTGTCGTACTGGTCGGCGCGTGTCGGGTGCTGTGCCGGCACCACCACCTCGGTCAGGCCGGCGACCTCGCCGCTCTGCTCGTGCCGAGCCAGCACGATGTACGGCTTCATGCCCCGCCGGTGCAGGGTGTCCAGGCTGTCCCGCAGTCGCTGCGGGTCGTAGGAGCTGGGGCGCAGCTCGCCGTCGTCGACGTCGCGCACCTCCGCCTTGGCCCGGGCGTACGCCTCGATCAGGTCGTCCGGCGGACCGCCGGGGAAGAACTCCAGGTGGTAGCCCGCACCGATGCCGGTGGCCATCCCGGCCAGCTCGGTCCAGTCGACCGTGGCGAGGTCGAGCACGCTGCGCGTCTCCACGTACTCCCGGGTGAAGCCGAGCGACTCGTAGAAGCCCACCGCCGGCGTGTCGCCGACCACCTCGACCCCGATCGACCGGAAGCCCTCCTGGTAGACCCGGCGGGCGGCGCGCAGCACCAGGTCGCGGCCCAGCCCGCCGCGCCGCACGGACGGGTGCACCAGCACCTCGAGCACACCGATGTCGCCCAGCAGCAGCACGTGGACCTGGCCGAGCACCGTGCCCGGGTCGCCGGGGGCGGTCGGCTCGGCCTGGGCGATCCAGGAGAGTCGCCGCTCACCGGGCATCACCTCGGCGAGGTATTCGCGCAGGGAGTCCTCCCGCCAGGGCGGGTCCTGCGGCAGATCGACCGCCAGAACCGCGTTCAGCGTGTCCAGCAGCGACGCGATCTCGGCGGACGACGCGGTCCTGGGGTCCCACTCGCGCACCATCACCCGTCTAGCTTGCCGCTAACAGCTGCCCGGGGGAAGTGTCCAGTTCTCCAATGTATGCGGACGATCACTTCACGTGCGGCTGGCCCGTCCGTACCGGTTCGCGGTGTCGTAGACGTCCTGGGCGTACCGGCGCACGTCGTTGTACGACAGGATGGCGTTCCACCAGTCGCCCGGAATGCTCAGGTTGCGGTTGTTCTTGCACAGGTAGTTTCCCGCCGCCAGGGCGGCGTCGTCCAGGTCGTGCGGGTCCTTGACGCCGTCGTTGTCCGCGTCGGCGCCGATCTCCTGCCAGGTGGTCGGGATGAACTGCATCGGCCCGATCGCGCGGTCGAACGAGGTGTCCTGGTCGAGCAGCCCGCGGTCGGTGTCGATGATCCGCATCCGGCCGTCCCGACCGTCCAGCGGCAGGCCGATGATCTGCGGCAGCGCCTTGCCGTCCTGCCCCAGCCGAGCGCCGTTGGCCGCGCCGTGCCCGGACTCGACCTGGCCGATCGCGGCCAGCGTGGTCCAGCTCAGCGCGCAGCTGCGGTTGGTCTGGGCGAGCACCAGCTCGGCGTAGCCGTACGCCTGCATGGCCGTCGGTGGGACCCCGACCTTGGCGCCGACCTGCTGCGCCCAGCCGGCCAGGGCGTCCGAGGGTCGCCCGCCGACCGCCGGCCCGGTCGGCAGGCCGCCGCCGGGGAGTGGCCCGGTCGGCAGTCCGCCGGTGGGAAGTGGCCCGGTCGGCTGCCCGCCGGTGGGCACCCCGGACGGCGGCACCGGGGGCGGAACGGCAACGGTCGGCGGAACGGTGGCGTCGACCGCCACCGTCCGGGGCGCGCGGATGGCAGCCGGGACGAGCAGCGCGCCGGCCGCGGCGGTCGCGGCCACCAGTGCGAGCAGGAAGACCCCGGGCAGGGTGAGCCGACCGCTGGGGCGGCGCGCCCAGGCGCGGGTCGCCCGGGCCGCGGTCACCGCCGCCTGACGTGGCGGCAGGCGAAGTGCGTGTGCGAACGGGATCCGCCGCCGGCGGCCCGGGTCGGACTTCGGGGCGTCAGCAGCACCGTCCACCGTGGTCGCCGCCTGGCCTGCCTTGGCGGCATCGACCGGTGGCGCCGATTCCGCATCGCCGGCCGGGGTCTCGGAACCCGGCCCGGCCGACGTGGTCGCGGCGTCCGATCCGGTGGCCGCGTTCGGCGCGGTCGGGGTCGTAGGTGCCGTCGGTGGGTTGGGCGCACCAGTGGGTCCGCCGGTCAGCCAGGGCCGGCGTGGGCGGGGCACGACCCGTGGGGGCGGATCCGGCGCGGCCCCCGATCCGTCCAGCGGCCCGTCCAGCGGCGCGGCCGGTCGCAACGGTTGCACACGCGTTTTGTCCTCGCCGTCCACCACTCGTCGAGTATCACCCATGTCCCGTTGGACGTCAGGTCCACGTACCCTGGTTGCCATGCCCAGGTACGAGTTCCGCTGCCGCGCCTGCGGCGACACGTTCGAGGTCAACCGTCCAATGGCGGCGGCCGGCGCGCCGGCCACCTGCCCCCAGGGACACGCCGACACGGTCAAACTTCTCTCCGCGGTCGCGGTCACCGGTCGGGGCGCGGGTGGCGGGGCCGCGGCCCCGACCGGGGGCGGCTGCTGCGGCGGTGCCTGCGGCTGCTGATCCGGCCAGTTCGCAGCCGCTTGGTGGGCCGCCCTTGCCGGGAACGGGTCCGAGTGGCACCTTGAGGCGGCACGTGCCCGGCCGTTCTCACGATGTGTGACCGCTCGGACTCAGGCAGCATGAACCCGACGTCACGGGCGGAGGTTCCACGCATGTCGCCACGGATCCAGCTCCCGAGCGGTTGGGTGACCTTCGTGTTCACCGACATCGAGGGCTCGACCCGGCTGGCCCAGCTGCTCGGCCCGGACTACCGCCCGGTGCTCGCCGAGCACCGACGGCTGCTACGCCGGACGCTGGCCAGCACCGGCGGCGCGGAGCTGCTGACCGAGGGCGACTCGTTCTTCCTGGCCTTCGACGACGCCGCGGCGGCGTTGACCGCCTGCCTGACCGCCCAGCGCGCGCTGGCGAACCATGACTGGCCGACCGTTGAAGCGACGCCTCGGGTGCGGATGGGCCTGCACACCGGCTACGCCGAGCCGCGCGACGGGGAGTACGCCAGCCCCGAGGTGCACCGGGCGGCCCGGGTGGCCGCCGCCGCGCACGGCGGGCAGGTGCTCTGTTCGGCGTCCACCGCCCGCCGGGCGGAGCCGCTGCCACCGGGTGCCACCCTGCTCGACCTGGGCCTGCACCGGCTGCGCGGCTTCGACGACCGGGAACGACTGTTCCAGCTGGTCGCGCCCGGGCTGGAGCGGCAGTTCCCCCGCCCCCGCACCGCCGACGCGGTGGCGCACAACCTGCCGACCCAGGTGACCTCGTTCGTCGGCCGGCAGGCCGAGCGGGCCGAGCTGGGCCGGCTGGTGGAGGAGCACCGGCTGGTCACCGTGCTGGGCGCGGGTGGGGCGGGCAAGACCCGGCTCGCCGTGGAGCTGGCGAGCGGGGTGGTCGAGGCGTACCCGGACGGGGTCTGGTTCGTCGACATCGCCGCGGTGACCGACCCGGGGTTGGTGGCGTTCGCCATCGCCGCGGTGCTCGGGCTGCGACCCGAGCCGGGCCGGCCGATGGTGGACACGCTGGTCGAGTACGCCGCCGGCCGCCGGATGCTGGTCGTGTTGGACACCTGCGACACCCAGCCGGCCGCCTGCGCGGAAGTCATCTCGCGCCTGCTCTCCGGCGGTGGCGGTGCGCGGGTGCTGGCCACCAGCCGCGAGTCGTTCAGCCTGCCCGGTGAGGTGGTGTGGCGGATCCCGCCGCTCTCGGTCGACCCGAGCGTGGACGGCGTGGAGAGCGACGCGGTGGCGCTGTTGCTGGACCGTACGGCGGCCGCGCGCGGCGGGCGGCAACCGGACCCGGCCGAGTCGGCCGACCTGCGTCGCGTGGTGCAGCGGCTGGACGGTCTGCCGCTCGCCATCGAGCTGGCCGCCGCCCGGTTGCGGGTGCTCTCGGTCGGTCAGCTCGCCGAGCGGCTGGACGACGTGCTCGGCACGCTGGACGCCGGCCGGGAGGACCCGGAGCCGCCGCCGGTGGAGCGGGGCTGGTCGGGGAACCAGCAGGACACCGTGGACCTGGTGGCCGCGGCGGCCGGCGCGTCGCCGCCCACTCCGGCGAGCAGGGCGGTGCAGCGTTCGGCGACCGAGCGGCACCTGACGATGCAGGCGACCGTCACCTGGTCGTACCGCACGCTGGGGCCGCGGGCCGCCCGGCTGCTGCGCTGGCTGGCGGTCTTCGCGGGGCCGGTGGACCTGGCGACGGTGGAGTGGCTGCTGGGCGACGATCCGTTGGATCCGCTCTCGGTGCTGGTGGACAAGTCGATGGTGCTGGCCGAGCCGCGGGCCGCCGGCAGCACGTACCGGATGCTCGACCCGATCCGGGCGTACGCCGCGCGGCGGCTGGCCGAGGCGGGCGAGGAGCAGGCTGCCCGGGACCGGCACGTGGCCTGGTCGGCGCACGCGCTGGAGCGGGCTCACCTGGGCCCGGACGGCCGACCGGTGACGCTGTCGCTCTACGCCCTCGACCCGCTGGCCGGGGAGCTTCGGTCCGCGCTGCGCTGGTGCGCCACCGGTGGCAGCGCCCGCGCCGGCCTCCGCCTGGCCGGCGGCCTGGACCAGTGGTGGCGTGAGCGTGGGCTGGCCCGGGAGGGGCGGCTCTGGCTGTTCCGGCTGTACGGGCGGATCGCCGAGACGGGGGAGCAGATCCCGGAGGCCGAGCTGGCGGCGGCGTACCACATGCACTCGCTGCACGCGGGTGCGGACGGCGAGTTCGCCGAGGAGCTGCGCTTCTCCCAGCGGGCGGAGGCGGCCGCCCGGCAGGCCGGTGACGCCGGTCTGCTGGCCCGGGTGCTCGCCGGGCGGGCCGCGCCGCTGGTCGACATGGGCCAGTTCGTCGAGGCCGAACGGGTGTGCCGGGAGGTCATCGACTGGGCGCACGGGCAGGACGTGGTCGGCGAGGCGCTGTTCGCGGTGTTCAGCCTGGCTGAGCTGCTGTGGCGCAGGGGCGCGCTGGAGGAGGCGGCGGACCTGCTGGGTGCGGTCCGTCCGGTGGAGGCGGCCCGGCCGGTGGAGCGGGGCCGGCGTTCGGTGGACATGCTGCTCGGCATGGTCGCGCTGGCCCGGGGCGATGTGATCGCGGCGCATGAGCACCTGCTGGTGGCGTTGCGCTCCCGGATGGGCCACGGCTACCACGGCCGGGCGTGCGACACGCTGAACGCGATCGCGGTGCGCTGCGCGATCGGTGGGGACCGGTTGACCGCGGCTCGGCTGTTCGGGGCGGCGCAGGCCACCCGGGCCAGCATGCGGTCCACGCCGGGGATCTACGGCGGCTACTGGGACGACCAGCAGGCGGAGCTGCGCGGGGTGGTGGGTGACGCGGCCTTCGACGACGCGTACGGCGAGGGCGCAGAGTTGGGGTTGGACGAGGCGGCGGCGCTGGCGCTCGACGTGGAGCACCCCGACCTGGCAGCGGATTCAACCCGCTTCAGCACAGGCCTGTCCCAGCCCACCCCCCGCCGCCCGGAACAGGCCCAGGTCGGCCACCA
>NZ_RCVJ01000089.1 GCF_003667505.1 Micromonospora sp. BL4 | reverse complement strand
GACCCGGCCCGCCCCCGCGCACCCCGGCACCGGCGCCTGCGGCGCCGCGCTCTACCTGTCCGCCGCCGCCGGGGCGCTGCTGGCGGGCGCGCCGGCGGCCGCGCCCGATCCCGCGCCCGCCCTGCCCGACCTCGCCGTCGTCGTCTACGACCACGGCGCCGCCCCGGCCGCGCCGCCCGGCCCACCGGCGCCCTGGTGGCTCGGCGAGTGGACCGAGAGCTGGACCCCCCGCCAGCACGCCGACGCCGTCGACGCGGTGCGCGCCGCCATCGGCCGCGGCGACGTCTACCAGACCAACCTCGTCGGCCACGCCGCCGCCCGCTACACCGGCGACCCGCTGCCCGCCCTGAGCCGCCTCGGCGCGCTGCCCGGCGCCCGCTACGGCGGCGTGCTCACCGGCGACGGCTGGGCGATCGGCTGCGCCTCCCCGGAGACCCTCGTCGAGGTCACCGGCGGGCAGCTGACCACGAGACCCATCAAAGGCACCCGCCCGGCCACCGCCGCCGGCCGCGCCGAACTGCTCGCCAGCGCGAAGGAACGCGCCGAACACATCATGATCGTCGACCTGGAACGCAACGACCTGGCCCGCATCGCCCGCACCGGCACCGTCCGCGTCGACGACCTGTTCGCCGTACGCCGCTGGTGCGACCTGTGGCAGGCCGAGTCCACCGTGCGCGCCACCATCGCCGACGGCCTCGGCCTGGCCGACCTGCTGCGCGCCACCTGCCCCGGCGGCTCGGTCACCGGCGCGCCGAAACTCGCCGCCCTGACCCAGATCGACGCCCTGGAACCCGTCGGCCGGGGCGCCAGCATGGGCGCCCTGGGCTGGGTCGCCCCCGGCCGGATCGACCTCGGCCTGACCATCCGCACCGCCGCCGCCGACGGCGAGAGGATGCACACCTGGGCCGGCGGCGGCATCACCTGGGACAGCGACCCCACCGCCGAGGTCGCCGAAGCCGCCGCCAAGACCGCCCCGATCCGCGCCACCCTGGCCGGGCGCTGAACCCGCCGCCACCGGCGATACGCTGACCCGCATGACCATGCGGCCCATCCGGATCATCGGCGACCCAGTCCTGCGCACCCCGGGCGAGCCCGTCACCACCTTCGACGCCGAACTGCGCGCCCTGGTCACCGACCTGATGGACACCCTGCTCGGCGCGCCCGGCCGCGCCGGCGTCGCCGCCCCGCAGATCGGGGTCAGCGCCCAGGTGTTCGTCTACGACGCCGACGGGCACCGCGGCCACCTGATCAACCCCACCCTGGAGCTGTCCGAGGAACTCCAGGACGACGACGAGGGCTGCCTGTCCATCCCCGGCCTGTACTTCCCGACCCAGCGGGCCATGCACGCCACCGCCCACGGCGTCGACCAGCACGGCGAACCGCTGACCATCGCCGGCAGCGGCTTTCTCGCCCGCGCCCTGCAACACGAGGCCGACCACCTGCGCGGCACGCTCTACGTCGACACCCTGCGCGGAGACATCCGCCGCCGCGCCCTGCGCGAGATCCGCGCCGGCCGGTTCGACTCACCCAGCCGCCGCCGCTGACCGGTCACCCGGCGGTCAACGTCCACTCGTCGTAGTCGGCGACCCGGGTGAAACCCACCCGCTCGTACAGCCGCACCGCCACCGCGTTGTCCGCCTTCACGTTCAACGTCACGTGCTCGACGCTCGCGCGCAGCCGAGCGCACAACGCCACCACCACCGCCGCGCCCACACCCCGCCCCCGCCAGCGCGGATCGGTCGCCACGTTGCCCAACGCCGCCACCCGGTAGGCCGGCGACCACACGTGCACCCCGGCCACCGCCCGCAGCTCACCGCCGTCGCGCACCCCCACGTACTGGCCGGTGTCCAGCATCCGCGGGTCGAACCAGTTCTCCGGGTACGCCCGCGCGTACAGCCGGCGCAGCGCCGGCAGGTCCGCCGCGCCGAGCACCACGCCCGCCGGACGCACCTGCGCGAGACGGGCCGGATCGGTCAACGCCATCCGGTGGTGCCGGCCACCGGCGTCGAGCCGGAACGACCCGGCCAGGGCGTCGGCCAGCCCGGGGGACAGGTGCGCGTACAACCGGGCGGGCAGCACCGGCGCCACCTCGGCCAGCAACGCCGCCAACGCCGCGGTGTCCGCCGGCGCCGCGAACGCCAGCAACGTCGGCGGGTCCACCCCGTGATACAGCAACGCGACCTGCTCACCCCGACGGAACCACGAGGTGTACGGCCAGAAGAAGTCGTCCAGGTCGCCCAACTGGTAGGCGTGCAGCATCGGATCACGCCCCAGCAGCTCCGCCAGGACGGCCCGGTCGTGCTCCGCGCGCACCGGCATCAGCGCCGGCTCACCGGGCCAGCCACTGGTCGTGGCCGAGCTTCGCGACCAACGCCACCACCACCACCAGCAACACCACCCGCACGAACCCCGACCCGCGCCGCAACGCCATCCGCGCGCCCAGCACCGCGCCGGCGATGTTGCACACCGCCATCCCCGCGCCCAGCAGCCACCACACGTGCCCGGTCACCCCGAACACCACCAACGCGCCCAGGTTCGTGCCCGCGTTGACGACCTTGGCCATCGCCGAGCCGTGCACGAAATCCGCACCCACCAGAGCGGTGAACGCCAACACCAGGAACGTGCCCGTACCCGGACCGATCAACCCGTCGTACAGGGCGATGCCGATACCCGCCAGCGCGATCGCCGCCGCCACCCGCGCCGGCGTGCGCCGCTGCGGCATCGCCACCACCCCCAGCCGGGGCCGCAACAGCACGAACACCGCCACCGACAGCAGCACCACCAGCACCACCGGCCGGTACGCCGACGCCGGCACCGCCCCGGCCAACGCCGCACCCACCCCGGCGCTGAGCACCGCCAACCC
>NZ_RCVJ01000239.1 GCF_003667505.1 Micromonospora sp. BL4 | reverse complement strand
CCGTACGGCTGCCCCGACGTGGGCTGCTGGCCGTACGGGTTCTGCGGCGGCTGGCCGTACGGGGCGGCCGGCGGCGGGGCGTACGGGTCGTGCGGCGGCTGGGGGGCGGTCGGGTCCTGATTGGGCTGCTGGCCGTACGGGTCCTGACCGGGGTTACCGGGCTGCATTCGAAGCTCCTTGGACTGGTTCCGTCAGTAGCTGTTGTTGTCGCTACTCATGATCGCGCCCAGACCGCCCAAAGCACAGCACACCAGGAAGATGGCATACCACGCGATGCCCACGATCAGGGCCCACTTCGACCACTTCCGCGACTCCGCGGCGGCCGTCTGGGCCCCGGCGTAGTCGCCCTGCTGGAGCAGCGGGTTGACCTTCGACGCGTTGATGATCGCCGGGATGGCCAGCGGCCAGAAGAGGAAGATGGCGACGATCGACATCGTCATGTTGTTGTTGATCGGTGGCGGCTGCTGCTGGGGGTGGTAACCGGGCTGCACGGGGTGCTCCTCATTCCAACGACACGGCTGGCGTGCCGGATCAGCGACGGGGGTGCGGGCCGGCGCGGCGTCCAGCCCGAGCGACCGGCAGCGTACCGGGTCGATGCCCGTCCGCACTGTCAAAGATCGGCGCGCCGCCCAGCCGATGGGTGTCCTGACCTGCCCGATAGGGTGGCCCGGTGACCGAGCCCGCGTCCGTCGCCCGCATCGTCGTCCTCGTCTCCGGCTCCGGGAGCAACCTTCAGGCGCTGCTGGAAGCCGCCGCCGACCCCGCGTACGGCGCACAGGTCGTCGCGGTCGGCGCGGACCGCGACGGCATCGCGGGCCTGGACCGGGCCGCGGCCGCCGGCGTGCCGACGTTCGTCGAGCGGGTCCGCGACCACGACACCCGGGAGGACTGGGACCGGGCGCTCACCGCGCACGTCGCGAAGCACCAGCCCGACCTGGTGATCTCCGCCGGGTTCCTCAAACTGGTCGGCCCGCACTTCCTCGCCGCCTTCGGTGACCGCTACCTGAACACGCACAACACCCTGCTGCCGGCGTTCCCCGGCATCCACGGCCCGCGCGACGCTCTCGCCTATGGCGTGAAGCTCACCGGGGCCACGCTCTTCTTCGTCGACGCCGGCATGGACACCGGGCCGATCGTGGCGCAGGTCGCGGTCCCGGTGCTCGACTCCGACGACGTGGAGACGCTCACCGAGCGCATCAAGGAAGCTGAGCGGCGCCAGCTCGTCGAGCAGGTCGGCCGTCTGGTCCGCGAAGGCTGGACCATCACCGGAAGGAAGGTCACGGTTCCGTGAGTTCCACTCAGGACGGGCGCCGCCCGATCAGGCGGGCGCTGGTCAGCGTCTACGACAAGACCGGGCTGGTCGAGCTGGCCCAGGCCCTGCACGCCGCCGGTGTGGAGATCGTGTCCACCGGCAGCACGGCGGGCACCATCGCCGCCGCCGGGGTGCCGGTGACGCCGGTGGAGACCGTGACCGGCTTCCCCGAGGTGCTCGACGGCCGGGTGAAGACCCTGCACCCGAAGGTGCACGCCGGTCTCCTCGCCGACCTGCGCAAGGACACGCACGTCGCGCAGCTCGACGAGCTGGGCGTGGCCGCGTTCGACCTGCTGGTCTCCAACCTCTACCCGTTCCAGGCCACCGTCGCCTCCGGCGCCAGCGTCGAGGAGTGCGTGGAGCAGATCGACATCGGTGGCCCGGCGATGGTCCGGGCAGCGGCCAAGAACCACGCGTCGGTCGCCGTGCTCACCGACCCGGCCGGCTACCCGGCGCTGCTCGCCGCGCTCGGCGAGGGCGGGTTCACCCTGGCCCAGCGCCGCGCCCTGGCCGCGCGGGCGTTCGCCGACATCGCCGAGTACGACATGGCCGTGGCCCGGTGGTGCGCGCAGGAGCTGGCGCCGGCCGACGACTGGTGGCCGCAGTACGCCGGGCTGTCGCTGCGCAAGTCGACCGGGCTGCGGTACGGCGAGAACCCGCACCAGCCGGCCGCGCTCTACACCGACCCGGACGCCCCGGCCGGGCTGGCCCAGGCGGAGCAGCTGCACGGCAAGGAGATGTCCTACAACAACTACGTCGACGCGGACGCCGCCTGGCGGGCCGCGAACGACTTTGCCGACCAGCCGGCCGTGGCGATCATCAAGCACGCCAACCCGTGCGGCATCGCGGTCGGCGCGGACGTGGCCGAGGCGCACCGCAAGGCGCACGCCTGCGACCCGGTGTCGGCGTACGGCGGGGTGATCGCGGTCAACCGGCCGGTCTCGGTCGAGATGGCCCGGCAGGTGGCCGACATCTTCACCGAGGTGGTGGTCGCCCCCGGCTTCGACGAGGGCGCGGTCGACGTGCTGCGGGCCAAGAAGAACATCCGGCTGCTGCGCGCGCCGTCCTGGACCCCGGCGCTGGTGGAGTTGCGGCAGGTGACCGGTGGCGTGCTTGCCCAGGTCGCCGACCGGGTGAACGCCCCCGGCGACGACCCGACGACGTGGCGGCTCGCGGCCGGCGAGGCGGCGGACGACGAATTGCTGCGCGACCTCGCGTTCGCCTGGCGGGCGGTGCGCGCGGTGAAGAGCAACGCGATCCTGCTCGCCAAGGACGGCGCCACCGTCGGGGTCGGGATGGGTCAGGTCAACCGGGTCGACTCGGCGCAACTGGCGGTCCGCCGCGCGGGCGCCGAACGGGCTCGGGGATCGGTGGTCGCGTCGGACGCGTTCTTCCCGTTCGCCGACGGCCCGAAGATCCTCATCGACGCCGGCGTCCGCGCCATCGTGCAGCCCGGCGGCTCGATCCGCGACGAAGAGGTCATCGCCGCCGCCAAAAACGCCAACGTCACCATGTACCTAACCGCCACCCGCCACTTCTTCCACTAACCCCCCGGGCCCCGGGCC
>NZ_RCVJ01000269.1 GCF_003667505.1 Micromonospora sp. BL4 | reverse complement strand
GTCAGGTGAGTTGGGCGGCCTGGACTGCTTCGGCGGTCACCTCGGTGAGGTGGTGGGTGGGGAGGGCGCCCAGCTCCTCGCGGGCGAACCAGCGGGCCTCGCAGGTGGAGCCGCCGACGTCGGCCACCGTCAGCGGGTTCGGCTGGTCGACCACCACCCGGTAGAAGGCGCGGACCCCGTGCCAGTCGATCGGGTAGCCCTCCGGGCCGAGCGAGGCGGCGTCCCGGTGACTGGCCACGCCGAGCAGCTCGACCAGGCGGCCGGTCTGGCCGGTCTCCTCGACCAGCTCCCGGATCAGCGCCGCGCCCGGCTGCTCGCCGTAGTCGGTGCCGCCGCCGGGCAGGTGCCAGCAGCCGGCGCCCGGGTAGCCGTCGGACACCCGGGTGAGCAGCACCCGCCCGGCCGGGTCGGTGCACACCGCGTACGCGGCGAAGCGCTGCGCCCGGTGCAGCCCGTCGGGGCCGGGCACCGCGTAGAAGGAGGGGAACTCCGGCGCCTCGTCGGGCACCACGTCGGCCGAGGAGGCGGGCAGACCGAGGGCACGGGCGGTGAACGAGCGCAGCGGGAGCTGCCGCGCCTCGTCGAGGGTGTACCAGCGGGCCAGGTCGGTGGGCCGCTCGCCGACCCGGTCCGCGAGGGTGCCGCCGCGCACGGCCACCCGGTAGATCAGCCGGTCGGTGTGGATGGTGATCCCGCGCTCGGGCAGGGCACGCATGTCGGCGAGCACGTCGGCCAGGCCGGAGACGGCGACCGAGAGGCCGGTCTCCGCGGCGGTCTCCCGGACGACCGTGTGGTTCGGGTCCTCGCCGTGGTCGACCGCCCCGCCGGGCAGCGACCACGTGCCGGGCGTGCCGGAGCGCTCCGATGCACGGACCAGCAACACTCGGCCGTCTGGGTCAGCACAAACTGCGTATGCCGCGATCCTGCGGAGCGGCTCCAGCATGGTGGTCACGGGACCAAATTCTCCCCGGGCCGGGTTACCGGAGCGGAAAAGAGTCGGATTCCTGACTGTCTGACCCCACTCAGGGATCGGTCAGGGTAAGGATCCGGGCGGTCACCGAGGGCGTGCCGAGCGCCGGCGCGGAGTGTGGAGGCATGACAACCACCACCGCTCCCCACGCCCCGTACAAGCAACTCCGGCGACCCACCACCGACCGCATGGTGGCCGGTGTCGCCAGCGGCCTCGGCCGCTACTTCGCCGTCGACCCCACCGTGGTCCGGGTGATCTTCGCAGTCAGCGGCCTGCTCACCGGCGGGCTGGCGCTGTTCGCGTACCCGATCATGTGGTTCCTGATGCCCGAGGAGCCCACCGGCGCGCCGGCCTGGCCGCACCCGGCGGGCGTCGCGCCGCAGGGCCCGCCGCCCACCGCCGGGCCCGCGCCCGGTCAGCCGGGCCCGGGGTACGCCCCGACGCCGCCCTTCCCGCCGGCCGCGTGAGGTGCGCTCACTCCCACTCGATGGTGCCCGGCGGCTTGCTGGTCACGTCCAGCACCACCCGGTTCACCTCGGCCACCTCGTTGGTGATCCGGGTGGAGATGCGGGCGACCACCTCGTAGGGCAGTCGTGACCAGTCGGCGGTCATCGCGTCCTCGCTGGAGACCGGGCGCAGCACCACGGGATGCCCGTAGCTGCGCCCGTCGCCCTGCACGCCGACGCTGCGCACGTCGGCGAGCAGCACCACCGGGAACTGCCAGACGCCACGGTCCAGACCGGCCGCGGTCAGCTCCTCCCGGGCGATCAGGTCGGCCCGACGCAGCAGGTCGAGCCGCTCCTGGTCGACCGCGCCGATGATCCGGATGGCCAGGCCGGGGCCCGGGAACGGGTGCCGCCAGACCATCGCCTCGGGCAGGCCCAGCTCCAGGCCGAGCGCCCGGACCTCGTCCTTGAACAGCGTGCGCAGCGGCTCGACCAGCGCGAACTTCAGGTCCTCGGGGAGGCCGCCGACGTTGTGGTGGCTCTTGATGTTGGCGGTGCCGGTGCCGCCGCCGGACTCGACCACATCCGGGTAGAGGGTGCCCTGGACCAGGAACTCCACATCGCCGTGCGAGGCGATCTCGCGGGCGGCGGCCTCGAAGACCCGGATGAACTCCCGGCCGATGATCTTGCGCTTCTGCTCCGGGTCGGTCACGCCGGCCAGCGCGCCCAGGAACCGGTCCGCCGCGTCGACCACCTTCAGCTTGATGCCGGTGGCCGCCACGTAGTCCTTCTCGACCTGCTCCGCCTCGCCGGCACGCAGCAGGCCGTGGTCGACGAAGACGCAGGTGAGCTGGTCACCGACCGCCTTGTGCACCAGCGCCGCGGCGACCGCCGAGTCCACCCCGCCGGACAGGCCGCAGATGACCTCCTTGTCGCCGACCTGGGCGCGGATCCGGGCCACCTGCTCGTCGATGATGTTCTCAGCCGTCCACGTCGGCTCGATGCCGGCGATGTCGTACAGGAAGCGGGTCAGCATCTCCTGGCCGTGCGCGGTGTGCCCGACCTCCGGGTGGAACTGCACGCCCGCCCGGCGACCGGCGACGTCCTCGAACGCGGCCACCGGCGCGCCCGCCGACTCGGCGGTCACCGTGAAGCCCTCGGGCGCCTCGGTGACGCAGTCGCCGTGGCTCATCCAGACCGGCAGGTCGGCCGGCAGGTCGCGGAGCAGCACACCGGGGTCGAGCAGGCGGGGCCGCAGCGGGGTGCCGCCGTACTCGCGATTGCCCGTCCGCGCGACCGTTCCGCCGAGCGCCTGGGCCATCGCCTGGAAGCCGTAGCAGATGCCGAAGACCGGCACGTCGGCCGTGAACATGCCGGCGTCGATCTGCGGGGCGTCCGGCGCGTAGACGCTCGACGGGCCGCCGGAGAGGATGATCGCGGCCGGGTTCTTCGCCAGCATCTCGGCGACCGGCATCGAGTGCGGCACGATCTCGGAGTAGACCTTCGCCTCGCGGACGCGGCGGGCGATGAGCTGGGCGTACTGGGCTCCGAAGTCCACCACGAGGACGGGGCGAGGCAGGCTCATGTGCAGAAAGCCTACCGACAGTCACCGCCGCCCCCGGCACCGGCTCGCCCCGCAGCGCGCCACCGGGTCGGGTCAGGGCCGCAGGGCGGCGGGAGCGCCGGCGGGGACGGCGGGGGTGCGCGGCGGGACCGGGTCCACCCG
>NZ_RCVJ01000266.1 GCF_003667505.1 Micromonospora sp. BL4 | reverse complement strand
CCCCTCGCGCCGCCGGCAGCACCTCTCGCGCCCCCTCCCGCGGCGCCTCTTGCGCCGCCGGCACCTCCTACGCCCCCGCCCACGGCGCCGCCCATGCCGCCACGCCAGCGCACCGAGCAGCCGCCTGGACCAGCCCAACCGCCGGTCGACCCGTCGCCTCGTCCACGGCCAGCCAACCAGCCGACGGAGCCGCAGCAGCCGGTCGGCGCCCAGCGGCCACCCCGACCGCTGTCCGGATCACCGGTACCGCCCCGCCAGCGGGTCAGCGACCAACCGCTGCACCCAGCGGTCGACGCACCACCAACGCCGACGCCGACACAGGTGACGGCGCCCACGCCGACGCCGGCGCCGACGGCACAGGTGACGGCCGCCGCGTCGCCAGCCCCGGCGGTGCCGCCGTCTCCGGCTCCCCGGTGGGACACCCCGACGATCCAGGTACAGCAGATCGAGCCGCTGTTGGCCGAGGAGATGGCCCGGGCCGCCGTCACGCCAGCCGAGGCGAGCGGATCAACCAACGTCGTGGGCGGGCCTTCCGCCGCCAGCGCCTCTCCCGAGCCGGCACACCTGGTGAGCGCACCACCCAGCCACAACCACCCCGTGTCCGGACCACCCGGCCACAACCACCCCGTGTCCGGAGCACCCAGCCACAACCACCCCGTGTCCGGACCACCCGGGCACCCCTACCCCGTGTCGGGGCCGCCCAGCCACGCCCATCCCGTCTCGGGACCACCCGGCTACCCCCAGCCGGTGTCGGGAGTGCCGGGCCACCCGTATCCGGTGTCCGGACCACCGGGTCAGCCCTACTCCGTGTCCGGGCCACCGGCGCAGCATCCCCCGGTGTCCGGACCACCGAGCCAGCACTACCCGGTGTCGGCGCCACCGAGCCAGCACTACCCCGTATCCGGACCACCCGGCTACGGCGAACCCGTCTCCGCACCGCCGGCCCACCCCTATCCGGTGTCGGGGCCGCCGGGTTATGACCAGCCGGTCTCCGCACCGCCGGGCCACCACTACCCGGTATCCGGCCCACCCATCTCCGCACCGCCGGTGAGCGGGCCGCCCGTACCTCCGTGGGGTTTGACCGCGCCACCGTGGAGCCGAACGGCGCCGCCGCAGCCGTTGCCCACGGTCGGCGACGACCCGGCGGGCGGGTCCCAGGTGGACGGCCGCCGGTCCGAAGGGCACGCGGAGGCCGAGCCGGGTGGTCCCGGCGCCACGGCGATGCCGCTGGTCGCGCCGGCCCATCCGGCGGGCGTGACGCCGTCCGCGCCGACGGAGATGTTCCCGCCCGTCGAGCGTGCCGGCGACGGTCCGGCGATGCCCGACTCGGCCCTCGGCCAGCCGGACCTGACCACCCGACAGCCGCGCCCCGTCGAAGGTCCGACCGAGGCGGCGCCCTCGGCCTGGTCGCCGGGCGCCGACCCGGCCCCGACAACGCCGGTTTCTGGCACGTACCCCGAGCCGGGCCTGCCGACCCCCGGCCCCTTCGTGTCACCGGCCAACGCGGCCCCGACCTATCCGCCGCCGGTCGCCCCCGCGCCGGCACCCGAGCAGTTTTCGATTCAGGAGCGGTACCCCGGCCAGCAGTACCACCCGGGCCAGGACGGGTACCGGCCGGCGTACGCCGATGAAGGGTCGAAGGTTCGGGGCCGGGGGACGCTGATCGGCGCGGTGGTGGCCGCCGGGGTGGCCGTGGTGGCGGTGGCCGGCCTGGGCGCGGTGGTGCTGAACCGCGACGACGCGCCGCCGCCGACGACCGGGACCGCGCCGACCACGGCGGCGCCGACGGCGGCCGGGCCTCCGCCGGGCGATCTGAAGCTGCGGGACGACTCGGTCACGATCACGTTGACGTGGACGGACCCGTCCGAGGGTGCGGTGCCGTTCATGGTCGCCGGGGGCCGGGCCGGGCAGGCGCTGGGGGTGATGGCCACCGTGGACCCGGGCCGGACCAGCTACACGGTCAACGGCCTGAACTCCCGGGTGGACTACTGCTTCACGGTGCTGGCGGTCTACTCCACCGACAGCTTCGCCACCTCGGGACAGGTCTGCACCGAGCGGGAACGCAGCACTCCGCCGAGCTGAGCTGGGCGTCCACACCGCACACGCTCGGTATCCACAGGGGTGACCGTGCGGGTTCCCCCGCCACGTGGCGGGCCATATGATGGCACCCGGCTCAGGGGAGGGGTCGCCGCGAGGCGCGCCACCTGCCACGACTCAGGGGAGGCAGCCGGCTGTGGCCAGCATCGAGGACGCCGTGCGCACCGACGCCCCCCGTTCGCGTTCCCGGTTGCGCGGCGGGCTGGTGACGGTCGGCACGGTGACCGCGTTGCTGGCCGCCATGGGGCTGACCGTGCTCGGGTTGGGCGCGGCGGACAACGCGGTGGCCAACTACGACGCGAGTTCGTGGCTGTGGAGCGCGGTGCGCAGCGAGCTGGCCCGGGTCAACGGGGTCACCGCTCGCGTCGACACCCGTACCGAGGTTCCCAACGCCCGCCGCCACCCCATGCAGGTCACCCAGACCGACCGGCTGCTGATCCTGCGTGACCTGCAGTCCGGGCAGGTCAGCTCACTGGACCTGGCCACCCTGCAGCTCACCGCGACCACCCGGACCACCCCCGGGCTGGGCGTGAGTGTCGCCCTGCACGAGGACGCGGCGTTCGTCGTCGACGCCGTGCAGGGCATCGTGCGCCAGCTCGACCCGCGGTCGCTGGCCCCAGTCGGCGAGCCGGTCCGCTACCCGCCGGGCATCACCGGCGGCACCTTCGACGGCGAGGGCCGGCTCTGGATCGCGGTCCCCAGCGAGGGCACGGTGTCGGCGGTCACGGCCGCGAAGCTGCCGTCCGCGCCGGCGTCGGCCGCGCCCGCCGGTGGCGGGCTCAGCCCGGAGCGGGTCGAGACGTACGACGTCGCCGAGGCCAGCCACGAGCTGGTGGTCTCCACGCTGGACGACGGTGTGGCGGTGCTCGACCGCACCGCCGGGAAGCTGGTGCGGGTACAGGGCGGGAAGGTGCACCTGACGTCGCTGAAGCTGACCGGTCCGGCGGCGCTGCCGGCCCGCACCAGCGGCCCGCGTGTCCCGGTCACCGTGTCCGCCGAGCGGCGGGTGCTGGTGGTGGGTGACGTCGGCGAGGAGCGGGCGTTCACCGTGCCGGGCGACGGCGACCGGCTCAGCGCGGCGGTGGCCTGGGCGGACCGGTTCTACTGCGCCGACGAGGCCACCGGCACCATCTACTCCTTCGACTCCGGTGGCCAGTTGGTCGACACCATCCGCGGCCGGGCGAACGGGCCGCTGGAGCTGGAGGTGCGGGAGAACCACCTGTTCATCAACTCCCCCGATTCGGCGACCGCCCGGGTGGTGGACGACAAGCACCAGGTGCGCGAGGTCAACAAGTACGCCAACGACGTGCTCGGCGGGGACCCGCCGCCTGCTCCCCCGCCGAGCACGTCGTTGGCGTACTTGTTGACCTCGCGCACCCTT
>NZ_RCVJ01000261.1 GCF_003667505.1 Micromonospora sp. BL4 | reverse complement strand
CGGCGTGTGCGCCTCCCCACCCCCTGCGGTCCGCCCCCGCACGCGGACCGTCCAGCCGCCACCCGGAGCCGTCCATGAGCCGCTACGTCGCCCCGCTGGGCTTCACCCTCGCCGCCGTCTGGGTGGCCATCGTCTTCGTGCTCGCCGGCGGCGGGCACTGATCTGATCCACCGCGCACGTCCGCCCGGTCACCCGGCCGGTGCGGCGGCGCCCGGGACCGGCCCGGGCGCCGCCCGCCTTCACAGCATCCGGGACGACCAGAGCAGGCTGAGCGCACCGGCGCAGAGCGCCAGCAGCAGCGCCACCCCGGCGTACCACTGCGTCACCTCGCGCGGCTCGGTGCGGAACCCGATCGAGCTGCCCATGTCCTGGTAGACCTGCTTCAACTCGCTCACCGAGGCCGCCTCGTAGAAGTAGCCCTCGGTGGTCTCGGCCAGCTCGGCCAGGGCCAGCCGGTCCACCGGCACCCGCTGGAGCTGGCCGCCGATGTCGACCTGGCCCGTGTCGGTGCCGAAGGCGATGGTGGAGACCGGCACGTTGGCCGCCTGCGCGGCGGCCGCCGCCTCCTCCACTGACCGGCCGGACGTGCGGAACCCGTCGGAGAGCAGCACGATCCGGGCCGGTGGAATGCCCGCCGCGCCGTCCGCCGGCACCGAGCGGATCGCCTCCAGGCAGGTGAACACCGCCTCGCCGGTCGCGGTCGCCTCGGCCAGCACCAGCCCGTCGATCGCACCGGTCACCGCCGCCCGGTCCTTGCCCGGCGGCACCAGCACGTTGGCCGCCTTGGCGAACGACACCAGGCCCAGGTTGTAGCTCTCCGGCAACTCGCCGACGAACTGCTTCGCCGCCTCCTGGGCCGCCTCCAGGCGGTTCGGCGCCACGTCGTCGGCCTGCATGGACAGCGACACGTCGATGGCGAGCATCACGGTGGCCCGCTCCAGCGGCTCCTTGGTGTCCACCGCGGGACGGGCCAGCGCGGTGGCCAGCACCAGCAGGCAGAGCAGGAACGCGGTCGCCGGAACGTGCCGGCGCCAGCCCAGCCCCTTCGGCGCCACGGTACGCAGCAGATCCACATTGGTGAAGCGCATCGCGTACGCCCGGCGGTGCAGCTGCCGCCAGAGGTAGAACGCGGCCAGGGCGAGCACCGGCAGCACTGCCAGCAGCCACCACGGTTGCATGAAACGGATCATCGTGTCGTCCCTCGGGTGCGGGCGTGCCGCTGCGCGGCCACGAAACGCACCATGTCCAGCAGCCAGTCTCGGTCGGTACGCAGTCGCAGATGTGCCGCGCCGGCGCCGCGCAGCGCGGCGGCGATGGTGGCCCGCTGGGCGGCGGCGGCCTCGGCGTAGCGCTGCCGCAGCCGCGGGTCGGCGGTCTGCACCTCGTGCAGCTCGCCGCTCTCCGGGTCGACCACCGGCAGCACACCCACGTCGGGCAGCTCCAACTCGCGCGGGTCGACCACCTCGATCGCCAGCACGTCGTGCCGGACCCGCAGCTTGCGCATCGGCCGGGACCACTGCTCGGCCGGCGCCAGGAAGTCCGAGACCACCACGGCCACCCCCCGCCGTCGGGGCGGGCGGTTGAGCATCTCGATCAGGGCGCCCAGGTCACCCCGGCCGGGCTGGATCGCGGTGCCGGCGACGGCGCGCAGCAGGCCCTGCGCCTCCTTGCGGCCGGAGCGGGCCGGCAGGCGGGTGAACACCCCGGGTCCGGCCGGCGGTGGCCCGCCCCGCCAACGCCGGGACGGTGCGGCGGACGCCCCGCCGCCGGTGCCGATCACCGCGCCGATCCGGTTGCCACCGCGCACGGTCAGGTGGCTGATCGCGGCAGCGGCGGCCACCACGACCTCCCGCTTGAGCCACTGCCCGGTGCCGAAGTCCAGGCTGGCCGAGAGGTCCAACGCCAGCCAGGTCTCCAGCTCCCGGTCGGCGACCGTACGCCGCACGTGCGGCGTCGTGGTCCGCGCGGTGACCGGCCAGTCCATCCGGCGCACGTCGTCGCCGGGGCGGTATTCCCGCGACTCCCCCGCCTCGCTGCCCGGCCCGGGCAGCAGGCCGGCGTAGTCGCCCTGGAGCAGACCGTCGAGCTTGCGGGTGACCAGCAACTGGAGCCGGGACAGCACGGCCTCGCTGCGGTCGGAGACGGGGGCGGGTCGAGGGGTGGGTGAGGTCACGGCCGCTGCCCGGGCCAGCCGGCTCCCGGCGGCGGGGCGGTCGACGGGCTGGCCTGCTGCCGGGGAGCGACCGCCGGGAGCGGGATGGTGGACATCACCCGGTGCACGATGTGGTCGGCCGGCACGTCGTCGGCGAGCGCGTCGTAGCTGAGCACCAGCCGGTGCCGCAGGATGTCCGGGGCGATGTCCTGCACGTCCTGCGGCAGCGCGTAGTCCCGCCCACGCAGCAGCGCCAGCGCACGGGTGGCCCGGACCAGGCCGAGCGAGGCGCGCGGGCTCGCCCCGTACTGGATCAGCTGGGCGACGTCGGGCATGCCGTGCTCGGCCGGCGCGCGGGTCGCCAGCACCAGCCGGACCGCGTAGTCCACCAGGGCGTTGTGCACGAAGACCTGGTCCGCCTTGCGCTGCAGGGCGATCAGGTCCGGCGTGTCGAAGATCGCCGTCGGCTCCGGCGGAGCGACGCCCATCCGGTAGACGATCTCCCGCTCCTCGGCGTCGGTCGGGTAGCCCACCACGATCTTCATGAGGAACCGGTCCCGCTGCGCCTCCGGCAGCGGGTAGACGCCCTCCTGCTCGATCGGGTTCTGGGTGGCCATCACCAGGAACGGGTCGGGCACCCGGTGGCTCTCCCCGCCGATGGACACCTGCCGCTCGCTCATCACCTCCAGCAGCGCCGACTGCACCTTGGCCGGGGCCCGGTTGATCTCGTCGGCGAGCAGGAAGTTGACGAAGACCGGGCCCAGCTCGACGTCGAACTTCTCGCTCGACTGCCGGTAGATCCGGGTGCCCATGATGTCGGCCGGCACCAGGTCCGGGGTGAACTGCACCCGGGCGAAGGACCCGCCGACAACCTTGGCGAGCGTCTCCACGGCCAGGGTCTTGGCCACCCCGGGCACCCCTTCGAGCAGGCAGTGGCCCCGGGCGAGCAGCGCGACGAACATCCGCTCCACCATCCGGTCCTGCCCGACGATGACCCGTTTGATCTCGAACAGCGCCCGCTCCAGCAGGGTGGCGTCCTGCGCGGGTGTGGTCACCGGCGCAGGGTCCGCCGGGACCGCCCCGTTCGGCGTCGGGGCGTCGGGCATGGTCGGCTGGGCCACCGGTCCTCCACAGCGTTGGTCGGTCGTCGCGGCTGGTGCGGTATCAAGACTCGCACGCCTTCCTGAGTGTCGAGGTGGGGAGAAGCCGATTTTCGCCGCGCCGTCCCCAGCAGCCGAATCGCCCGTCCCGGGGTGGACACGGACCGGCCCGTCGCGTGTACCATTCCCCCGTCGCCGGGCGGCTCCCCCCGTGGCCGCCCGGCGACGGGGTGAATGGTAC
>NZ_RCVJ01000160.1 GCF_003667505.1 Micromonospora sp. BL4 | reverse complement strand
GATGTATATAAGAGACGGGGGTCGGGGTCGGTGGGGGGCTGTTCGTCGCCGGCCAGGGCGGAGCGGAGGCGCTCCTTCTCCGTACGGCGGCGCTCGGCCGCGCCGGCCATCTCCTCGGCCATCTCGTCCCGCCAACCGCGCAGCAGGAAGAAGGAGAGCGCGGCGGAGAACGCCAGCGCCAGAATCAGCTTCAGGAACACGTCCATGTCGACCAGCCAGAGGGCCGCCAGCACGGCGACGAACAGCCCGATCCGGCCCAGCGTGTACTTGACCGCCGCGCTCACCTGCACCACTCCGTTCTCTCCGTCACCCGCCGGTGCCGGCGGAAGGGTCGACCCGCCCGGCGGGCGGTCGGGGTCAGCCGGTCCGGCGGGCCAACCAGCGGACGCCCGGGAACCAGACCGTCGCGTACGCCACGGTGAACGCCGCCGCCGCCAACGTTCCGGAGAGCAGCGGCGGCAACCCGCCGGCCAGACCAGCGATCAGCAACCCGGCGAACACCCCGACGGCCGCGGCGACCAGCGCCGCCACCACCCGGGCCGCACCGAACTCCCAGGCCCGGAAATCGTCCCAGAACAGCCAGGCCGGCAGGATCACCGCCAGCCAGCCGTTGGTGTGCCCGAAGTCCCCGGCCCCGATCGAGGCGAACGCCCAGTCGAACAGCACCAGCGCCAACGCACCGATGACCAGGCCGGCCAGGCACACCCCGAGCAGATCCCCAAGGGTACGGATGCGCCCCTCGGCGTCCCGCCGGGGAAAGCCGCCCTGCTGCTCGGGTCCTCGTGGCTCGGTCATCGCCTGCGAGGGTACGTGGTGGCTCAGGCCCACACCTGCTGCGGCTCGGCGCGGCGCTCGGCCAGCGACGGCGCCTTGTCGTACTCCCGGACCACGTTGTAGCGGGTGTCCCGCTCGACCGGCTGGAAGCCGGCGTCCCAGATCAGGTGCAGCAGGTCGTCGCGGTGCATGGTGTTCGGGGTGCCGTACGAGTCGGCGTCGTGGGTGATCTTGTATTCCACCACCGAGCCGTCCAGGTCGTCCACGCCGAAGTTCAACGACAGCTGCGCCACCGAGAGCCCGTGCATCACCCAGAAGTTCTTCAGGTGCGGCACGTTGTCGAAGAGCAGCCGGGAGACGGCGAAGGTCTTCAGCGACTCGGCCGGGGAGGCCATCGTGGTGCGCGCCTGGATCCGGTTGCGGATCTTGCCGTCCGCCGAGTCCACGAAGTCGTGCTGATAGCGCAGCGGAATGAACACGGCGAAGCCGCCGGTCTCGTCCTGCAACTCGCGCAGCCGCAGCACGTGGTCCACCCGGTGCCGGGGCTCCTCGATGTGGCCGTACAGCATCGTCGCCGGGGTCTTCATGCCCTTGCTGTGCGCCAGGGCGTGGATGCGCGACCAGTCCTCCCAGTGGCAGGCGTGGTCGACGATGTGCTGGCGGACCTCCCAGTCGAAGATCTCCGCGCCGCCGCCGGTCAGCGACTCCAGACCGGCGTCCATCAGCTCGTCGAGGATCTCGTCGGCACTCAGGCCGCTGATCTTCTCGAACCACTGCACCTCGGTCGCCGTGAAGCACTTGAGCTTGACGTTCGGCAGCGCCGCCTTCAGCTCGCGCAGCACCTTCGGGTAGTAACGCCAGGGCAGCGTCGGGTGCAGGCCGTTGACGATGTGCAGCTCGGTGAGCTGCTCGTCCTCCATCTCCTTGGCCTTGCGGACCGCCTCGTCGATGCGCATCGTGTACGCGTCCTTCTCGCCCGGCTTGCGCTGGAACGAGCAGTACGCACAGGACGCCGAGCAGACGTTCGTCAGGTTGAGGTGCCGGTTGACGTTGAACATCACCCGTTCGCCGTTGAGCTCGGTGCGCTTGTGATGGGCCAACCGCCCCAACCAGGCGAGGTCGTCGCTGTCGTAGAGGGCGACCCCGTCCTCGCGGGTCAGCCGCTCACCGGCGTACACCTTCGCTTCGAGCTCACGCTTGAGTCCGGCGTCCATGGCACGTCCCTTCCACCTGCGGTCCCGGTCGAGCGTACGTCGGGACGCCGACAGGCCCGGCGGCACGGTCGGCGGCAGCGACCCACTTCACCGGACTCACAGCCTCCCGTAACCCGCCGATGCATCGACATCACTGCGCGCGTGAGGTAAGACAGGGTGGGGCGGAACACACACTGGTACCGTCCCGACGGCCACGCCTTCGAGCGCGGCGACGGGCAGCGGGACGGGGAGCGGAATGGTCTACAGCGGGCGCGGGCGACGGCAGCGACGACGGAGTCCGGTGGTCTCGCCGGTGCTGCGTCCGAGGCTCTGGGCCGCCCTGCTCGGCGCGATCGCCGCCGCCGTGCTGGCCACCCCCGCGTACGCCGAGCCGGGGCTGCCCACCACGGTGCCGGACACCGGCTCCCGCCCGGCGGTGGTCGGCCAGATCCAACTGCCCGGTGGCGCGCCCGTTGCCGGCGTCCCGGTCCCGCCGGTGGTGAACGTCGGCACCGGCCCGCTGGCCGCCCAGATCGCCGCCGGCGAGACCCAGGTCGGCACGCTCGGCGAAGCGCTGCTGCTGAGCCGGCAGAAACGCGCGGACGCGCAGGCCCAGCTCGAGGCGGCCGGCAGGGCTCTGGCGACCGCGCAGGACAATCTCCTCCGCGCTCAGCAGGCGGCCGACGTCGCCGCGTCGGACGCGTTCAAGGCAGCCGCCGCGCTACCGCCCGGCGACCTGGCCGACGACATCCAGGGACTGAGCCGGCTCCAGCGGATCGCCCGCGGCGAGAAGGTCGAGCGCGGCACCACCGGCGTGGCCGGAGAGCTGTCCCGGGCCCGCAGCGGCGAGCAGCTCGCCTACCAGGCGCACGCCACGGCGAAGACCCAGCTCGACGCCGCCGAGGCGGAGTTCACCGCCGGCGAGAAGGCGCTGCGCGCGGCCGAGGCCAGCCTCCTCAAGCTGCGCCGTGACAACGCGGCGCAGCTGATCCAGATCGAGCGCCAGCAGGAGGCCGCCGAGCAGCAGCTCGGCGCCGGCTACCTGGTCGGTCAGAACGTCAGCGGGATGGCGGCGCACCCACGGGCGCTGGCCGCGGTCCGCTACGCCCTCGCCCAGCGCGGCGACCCGTACGAATGGTCGGAGGAGGGGCCGGACACGTTCGACTGCTCCGGTCTGATGTGGGCGGCGTACCGGTCGCCCGGCGCCGACTACTACGCGCTTCCCCGGGTCTCCCGGGACCAGTACGCCGCCACCCGTTCCCGGACCGTGCCGCAGAGCGCGCTGCTCCCCGGCGACCTGCTCTTCTTCGCCTCCGGCAGCAGCTGGACCTCGATCCACCACGTCGCCATGTACATCGGCGACGGCAAGATGGTGCAGGCACCCACCACCGGCGACGTCGTCAAGGTCTCGGTCGTCCGCTGGTCCCGGCTGTACGCCGCCACCCGGGTCATCGGCGCGGTGCCGGCCCCGACCACGCCGGTCGTGACGCCCAGCCCGACGCCCACGCCCACCACCAAGCCGACGCCGACGACGAAGCCGACGCCGACCACCAAGCCCACCC
>NZ_RCVJ01000225.1 GCF_003667505.1 Micromonospora sp. BL4 | reverse complement strand
GTCACCATCAGCGCCTCCTGATCGGGTGGGGCCCCGCAGGGGCGGAACGGGGCCCCACCCGATCAGGAGGCGCTGATGGTGACGTTGTCCACAGCCGCCTCCACGAGGCTGGCGCCGGAGGCGTCCGCCGCCTCGATGAGGATGCGCACCGACTGGCCGGCGTACGGGGTGAGGTTGAGGTTCGCCACCGCCCAGCTCCCGTTGCGGTTGGACGCCGCGCCGGACTGGGTCAGCAGCGCCGTGGTGCCACCGTTGTGCACCACGCTCACCCGCAGGTAGTCCGCCGACGAGGCGTTCGAACCGTGCGCCAGGTACCACGCCAGCGAGAGGGTCAGCGTGCCGGACGACGGCAGTGTCACCGCCGGGGACCGGGCGCTGGTCACCCCACCGTCGACGTCGTGGTCACCCGCCGCGGAGCCGGCGAGCCGCCCGGTGACCAGGTCGTTGCTGCCGGCGTACGGGGTGAGCTGCTTGGCCCCGGAGGAGGTGGTCGCCTGGGCGGCGCCCCGCTCGAAGGCCCCGAGGGTCGCGGTGTCGGTGCCGGACGGGTTGATGGTCCAGCCGGTCGCGGTCTCGAAGGTGTCCGACCAGACCGTGGTGCCGCCGCCACCGCCGCAGTACTGCGCCTGCTTGCCGATCGCCCGGTACGGGCAGTCGGCGTACTCGCTGAGCATCAGCACCGCCTCGCGGTTGCGCGAGGTCTGTGCGGGGATCACCTCGTCGGGCGGGTAGAAACCGCCGCCGCCGGACGAGCCCGGGTACATCTCGAAGGTGTACGCCCAGATGCCGTGGGTCGCCCACATCCAGTCGATGCTGTCCCCGTCGGTGATGTAGAGGTCGCTGGACTGCTCCGGGGTGTAGCTGTTGGTAGCCGCCATCTGCTGGCCGATGGTGGCGAAGGTGTTGTACTGGTCGGCGCTCATCCCGGGCCCGGTGTTCGCGGTCGTGTAGCCGTACGGCCAGAGCACCAGCTGCGAGTACGTGTGGAAGTCGATGTTGGCCTTGATCTGCTGCGTCCCGCCGACCACCCGACTGTTGACGAAGTTGCGCAACGCCTGCGTCTCGGGCGCGGAGAACGCCGACGGTCCCCGGTAGGTCTCGGACGAGGTGGAGCCGGACGAGCCGCCGCAGCAGCCCCAGTTGTAGCCCCAGTTGCGGTTCAGGTCGGTGCCGACGTTGGACGAGCCGCTGTTGGGCTGCCGGTTCTTGCGCCAGGACCGGTACGACCCGGTGGCGATGTCGTACTCGCTACCGTCCGGGTTGACCGTCGGCACGATCCAGATCTCCCGGCTGTTGACGATGTTGGTGATCCGGGAGTCGGAGCCGTAGCTGTCGGTGAAGAGGTTGAGCAGGTAGATCGCCATCTCGACCGTCAGGTGCTCGCGGGCGTGCTGCTGGGCGTTGAACAGGATCTCGGGTTCGCCCTCGTCGGTGCCGACGTTGTCGGAGATCTTGACCGCCATCAGGTCGCGGCCCTCGTACGACGAACCGATGCTGATCTTGCGGGCGATTGCCGGGTGGTCGGCCACGACCCGGTTCACGACGGCGGTCAACTCCGCGTAGTCGTGGAAGTTGGAGTCGGCGGGCGGGAAGGCCTGCGTACCCATCTCGCCGGCGCCGCGCTCCACGTTCGGCGGCGGGGCGAGCGGTTCCAGTCGGAAGCCGAGCTTGCCGATCGCGGCGGCCTCGGTCGCGGTGGCCGAGATGTGCAGCACGCCGTGCTCGGAGTAGTCGATGGCGGCCCCGGTGCGGGCCACCGCGTTGCGGTCGGCGAGGGTCCGGGGCCCGAGCACCCGGTAGCTGGCAGCGGCCTGCTCGGCGGTCCGGTCCGGTGCCGGGCGGGCGGAGACCGGGCCGGTGGCGACGGTGACGATTCCCAGCCCGGTGACGACGGCGAGCACCAGGACGCGGCGGAGTGGGATGGGCGTGCGGAGGGCCATGGACTACCTCCTCGAAGGGCGGGAGATCCCGCTCGATGGTGGACACTTCACCACCTGTCACATGGTCATATCAATATCCGTCGCTGCCTTCGCCATCCCAGGTGGACCATCGCAGCGGCAATGATTTTCCATCCGTGAACATCTGGCGAAACTTCCCTCCAAGCGGAACACTGACCAGCGACGATGCCCCTCTCGACACCGCGGAGCACCCATGGCCAGATCCCGCCTGCACGCGGCCGCCCTCGCCGGCGTCACCGCGCTCGCCCTGCTCGCCACCGCCGCACCCGCGGCCGTGGCCTCGCCGCTCTCCGGCGGCCGACCGCCCACCATCACCCACGACGAGCAGATCACCTTCCAGGACTGGTCCGGGCCCGCCGACTGGCACCGGGGCCAGCGGTCCGGCACCCGCGTGGTGCCCGGCCACCGCGCGGGCATCACCCTGGCCCGCCCGGCCGGCACCACCGAGTACGCCGACCCGCACACCGGCGTCACCCGCACCTGGGAGTACGGCACCTGGACCTCGCCGGTGACCCGGGTCGGGTTCGACGCCACCGAGCTGATCGCGTCCTGGAACGCGGAGACCCCCGCCGGCACCTGGATCCAGGTGGAGATGCAGGGCAGCTACACCAGCGGTGACCAGACCCCGTGGTACGTCATGGGCCGCTGGGCGTCCGGCGACAGCGACATCAAGCGGACCACCGTCAACCAGCAGGGCGACCCCTGGTCGACGATCTGGACCGACACCTTCAGCATCGACGACGCCGCCGCCGGCGTGCTGCTGCGGTCGTACCAGCTGCGACTGACCCTCTACCGGGCGCCCGGCCAGACCGCCGCGCCGGTGGTCCGGATGCTCGGCGCGATGAGCTCGACCGTGCCGGACCGGTTCACCGTCACGCCGAGCGCCGGGCACATCGCGTGGGGCCGCGAACTGCCGGTGCCGCGCTACTCGCAGAACGTGCACTCCGGGCACTACCCCGAGTACGACGGCGGTGGTGAGGCCTGGTGCTCGCCCACCTCGACCGAGATGGTGGTCGAGTACTGGGGGCGGGGGCCGTCCCCGGCCGACACCTCCTGGGTGGACCCGACCTACCCCGACCCGACGGTCAACCACGCCGCGCGGATGACCTACGACTACGCGTACGACGGCGCGGGCAACTGGCCGTTCAACACCGCGTACGCCGCCAGCTTCCCCGGCCTGGAGGGGCGGGTCACCCGGCTGCACTCACTGGACGAGCTGGAGCGCTTCATCGCCGCCGGCATCCCGGTGGTGACCAGCCAGTCCTTCCTGGCCAGCGAGCTGGACGGGGCGAACTACGGCACCTCCGGGCACCTGTTCGTGGTGGTCGGCTTCACCGCCGACGGCGACGTGATCGTCAACGACCCCGCCTCGTCCAGCAACGACGTGGTGCGCAACGTCTACAAGCGTGCGCAGTTCGAGCAGATCTGGCTGCGGACCAAGCGGATCAACGCCAGCGGCGGCGTCTCCGGCGGCTCCGGCGGCGTCGCCTACCTGATCAAGCCCACCAACAAGCCCTGGCCCAAGGTCCCAGGCTCCACCAACTGGTAACCCGAACACGCCTGATCAGAGGCACGCGTGATCAAGAGGTTTGCGTCATCCGGTGCCGTCCTGGTGACGCAAACCTCTTGATCAACGCGAGGGTCGGTCGGTGGGGGGCTCGGGGTCGGGG
>NZ_RCVJ01000260.1 GCF_003667505.1 Micromonospora sp. BL4 | reverse complement strand
GTGGAGGAGGACGTTTTCGTCTCGGCCGGGGCCTACGCCTACGACGCTCACCCTGGTGTTGCAGAGTTCTTCGACGCGGGCGATGTAGCGGCGGGCGTTCTCCGGCAGCTCGTCAGCGGTGCGGGCCTTGGTGATGTCCTCCCACCAGCCGTCGAGCTCCTCGTAGACGGGCGTGGCGTGGTGGAAGTCGGTCTGGCTCATCGGCATGTCGTCGACCCGCACGCCGTTGATCTCGTAGCCGACGCAGATCGGCACCTTGGGCAGCCCGGTGAGCACGTCCAGCTTGGTGATGACCAGGTCGGTGACGCCGTTGAGGCGGCAGGCGTACCGGGCGACGACCGCGTCGAACCATCCGCACCGGCGTTCCCGACCGGTGGTGGTGCCGTACTCCGCGCCGATCTTGCGCAGGTGGTCGCCGTTGGCGTCGAACAGCTCGGTCGGGAACGGGCCCGCACCGACCCGGGTGGTGTACGCCTTGCTCACCGCGATCACCTTGCTGATCGCGGTCGGCGGGATGCCGGCGCCCACGCAGGCGCCGCCGGCCGTCGGGTTGGACGAGGTCACGAAGGGGTACGTGCCGTGGTCCATGTCGAGCATGGTGGCCTGGGCGCCCTCCAGCAGCACCGTCTCGCCCCGGTCCAGGGCGTCCCAGAGCATCGCCCGGGTCTCGGCGATGTACGGCTTGAGCCGCTCCGCGTACCCCAGGTACTCCTCGACGGTCGCCTCGAGGTCGATCGCCTTGCGGTTGTAGACCTTGAACAGGATCTGGTTCTTCTCGCGCAGTGCGAGTTCCAGCTTCTTGCGCAGGATGCCCGGGTCGAGCAGGTCCTGGAGCCGGATCCCGATCCGGGCCACCTTGTCGCCGTACGCGGGGCCGATGCCCCGGCCGGTGGTGCCGATCCGGGACGAGCCGAGGTAGCGCTCGATGACCCGGTCCAACGCCCGGTGGTGCGGCATGATCAGGTGCGCGTCGCCGGAGATCCGCAGCCGGGAAACGTCCACGCCCCGCTCGGCCAGCCCGTCAATTTCGGTGAGCAGCACCTTCGGGTCGACCACCACGCCGTTGCCGATGACGATCATCGCGCTCGGCGAGAGCGCGCCGGAGGGCATCAGGTGCAGTGCGTACTTCTGGCCGTCCGGGGTGATCACCGTGTGGCCCGCGTTGTTGCCACCGGAGTAGCGCACGACGTAGTCGACCCGCTCACCCAGCAGGTCGGTAACCTTGCCCTTGCCCTCGTCGCCCCACTGAGCGCCGAGGAGCACGATCGCTGGCATCTTTTCCGCCTCCAGAAGGCTCGGGTGCCAGGTGGCGACCGGTTGGCGAGCCCGGGGTGTCAGGTTAACAAGTAGTGACGGCGCGGCCGGCAGGGGTCGCGTCGAGAGGCAGGAGGCTCCTTCCGTGTACGACGTGGTGCTGCTCACCCTCGGTTCGGAGCGGGACGCTCCCGGGGGCTGCGGCAGCGGTGGGGCCTGCTGCGGCGGCGCGACCGGAGCCGACGCCGACCCGACGACCGGTGCCGGCAGCGCCGACGATGGCACGACCGGCCCGGCCGGCGATCAGACGACCGGCGCGGCCGTTGGCGGGGCGGGGGGCGCTGCGGACACGTGCGTCACGGAGCGGCCGCGCGTGCCGGTGCTGGCCTGCGTCGACGCCCTGAACGCCCGGGGTGCCCGGGTGCAGACGGTCACCGCGCGCTCGGACGCCGACATCGACGAGGTGCTGTCCCGGCTCGACGGTCCGCCGCGCCCGGATGGTCTGGCCTGGCCGGACCCGGACGGCAAGACCCGGCTGGTCGTCGCCACGGCCAGCGACGGGCAGTTACGCGCCGTGCTGCGCCGGCTGGTCCGGCGGTACGCGCCAGCGCCGAGCCGCCGCCCGGCGGACCTGCCCGCTGACCGGACCCTGCCCGACCTGCCGCCGGTGGCCGTACTTCCGCTCGATCCGGCACGTGGCGGCACTCACCGGGACCTGGCCGCGCAGCTCGGGCTGCCCCGCGACCCGGCCGCGGTGGCCGCCGCGGTGCTGGACGGCACGCCGCGCCGGCTGGACCTGCTGCGCAACGACGGCGGCTCGGTGACCCTGGACGGCGCTCTGCTCGGCGCCGCCGACGACGCCGGCCGGCCGCTGCACTGGCGGGCCCGGGTCGAGGTGGACGACACCATCCTCACTGACGGTGACGAACCGCTGCTGGCCTGTGCGATCGGGAACGCCGGCGGGTACGCGACGCTCGACGACGTGACGTTGCTGGCCGCGCCGGATCCGGCCGACGGCCAAGTCGAGGTCGCGGTGGCCGTGCCGGTGGTCGTCCGCTCAAAGCTGGGCAGGAAGCGGGTACGCCTGGAGGTGCGGCGGGCTCGCGGGCGCGCGGTGTCGGTGCTGCCCAGGGAGGGCAAGGTGCCCTACCTCGACGACGGCGTCGAGGGCGAGCTGACCCGCAAGCGGTCCTGGTGGGTCGAACCGGGCGCCTGGGCGGTCTGGTCGATCTGACCCCGGCTGCGCCGACCGACCCTCGTCGGCCGGTGGGCCTATCCTCGCAGGAGGACTGGGGAGGGGCCGTAATGGACGAGAACGCCGACCGGGCGCAGGTGCCCGGCCAGCAGCCGGTGCCGGAGCGGGACATCGAACCACTCTGGCCACCCGATGCGACCGACCGGGGCGCGGACGCCGCAGCACCACCATGGGCGTCGATCTCCGAGCAACGGGGTGGCCCACCGTCGTCGGCCGCGCCGCCATCGACCGTGCTGCCGCCGGTGGCCGTGCCGCCGACGGGCCGCCCGCCGGTTCCCGGGCAGCCCGGGGCCGCGGCGCTGCCCCCGCCGTCACCGTCCGACTACCCGTCGCTCACGGGTGCCGTGCCGGCGCCCGGCGGCTGGGGCGTCAGCGGCCCCTCCGGCACCGCCTCGGGCTGGGCACCGGGCCAGCCGAGCTGGCCACCGCCTGCCGACCCCCCGGCGTCCGATGCTCCCGGGCCGACGGTCGACGACGCCCGACCCACGCCGTCGACCACCGATGCCGCGTCCGGCGCACCAGCGAGCGGGGCTTCCCGAGCTGCCGGGCCTGCCGCGACTCCCGGCTCAGCACCCGATGCCGGCTCAGCATCCGATCGCGCCTCGGCCACCGGCCCTGCTGCCTGGAACGGCGCGGCGGGCGCGACCGCCGGTTCGGCGACCGGCTCGACCGGGCCTGCGAGCAGCGGCACACCCGACGACACCGGCGCCGCGGCATCGCGCAGCGCGACGCCGGCGACGAACCGCCCGACAGCAGCGGCAGGCGCCACGTCAGTGGTGGCCGACCCCTGGGCACCCAGCCCCCGACCGGAGGCGGCCGATCCAACGCCGCCGGCAACCGAGCCAACGCCACCGCCGGCAGCCGGGCCGACACCGCCACAGGCAGCCGGGCCAACGCCGCCGCAGGCCATCAGGCCCACGCCGCAGGCAGCCGTCCCCGGGCCGATGGCGACCGGCCCCACACCGCCACAGGCAGCCGGCGCGGGGCCGGGGACGGCTGGCTCCGGGCCGCAGGCAGCCGGGCCCACGCCGGAGACAGCCCACGACGCGCCGCTGAGAGCCGGCTCAACGCCGCAGGCAGGCACCCTGCCCGACGCGGAGACCTCCAAGCCGGGAGCAAGCCCCACACCTGGCGCGGGAAGCGCCGCAGCAGGAACCGAACCGGCGAAGGCCGCTGATCCCGTCCCGGCCCCGCCGATCGTGCCGGGTGGCGTCGACCTGGACCTGCCGTTCACCCTGGACCGCCCGGCGGCCCCGGCCGCGCCGGCCGACCGCCCGATCCCCGACGATGCGGCAGCGAGCGAATCCGTGAGCTCGGGCCCCGTTGCGGCGGAGTCGGCATCGCCCCCGGCGGGCGGAAACGGCGTCGGGGACGGACCGGCCACCGGAGCGGCACGGCCGGCGACCGAGTCGCCCTGGGCGTATCCGCCGCAGCGGCCGGCCGGCGCGACCGGGACGGCCCACGACGAGGCGGCCGCCGGCAC
>NZ_RCVJ01000141.1 GCF_003667505.1 Micromonospora sp. BL4 | reverse complement strand
GGGTAGGCCGCGGTGGAGGAGGCTGGTGGGGAGGACGGTGGTTGACGGTGGGGAGTCGTCACCGGCGATCCGCCGGAACAGCCGTTCGGTGGCGATCCGCGCCAGCTCCCGGGTGTCGTACCCGACGACGGTGAGAGGCCTGGGCATCAGGTGGGCCAACTCGAAGTCGTCGAAGCCGACCAGCGCGGCGTCGCTGCCCCGCCGGTGCAGCTCCTGCAGAGCGCCGACGGTGAGCCGGTTGTTGCCGCAGAAGAAGGCGGTGGGCGGGTCCGGCAGGTCGAGCAGCTCGGCGACCGCCCGCCCGGCCTCCTCCGGCGCGATGAGCCGGTCGCGGACCAGCGAATCGTCGGGTTCGATCCCGGCGGCGGTCAGCGCCGCCCGGGCGCCGGCCAGCCGCTCGCGAATGGTCGGCACACTCGGGGCGCCGAGCAGGACCCCCACCCGACGGTGTCCCTCGTCGAGCAGAGCGCCGACCCCGGCACGGCTCCCGCCCTGGTTGTCCAGCAGCACGGCGTCCGCGAGCAGCCCCTGCGGCGGCCGGTCCAGGAAGACCACCGGCATGCCCAGCTCCACCTCGCGCCGCAGGAACGAATGGTCCAGGCCGGCCGGCACCACCAGCAGCCCGTCGACCCGGCGCTGGGTGAAATCCTGGAGCAGGGCGCGTTCCCGCTCCGGGTCCTCCTCGGAGGAGGCGGTGATCAGCATGGTCCCGTGCGCGGCGGCGATGTCGGCGGCGACGCTGGCGATGGTGGCGTAGAACGGGTTGGCGATCTCCTCGATGAGCAGCCCGACGGTGGCGTTGAGCTGCCGGGAGCGCAGGTTGCGGGCGATGTCGTTGCGCCGGAAGCCCAGCTCGGCGATGGCGGCCAGCACCCGGCCGACCAGTTCCTGCCCCACCGGCTCGTCGTTGACCACCCGGGAAACGGTCTTCAGGCTGACACCGGCGTGCCGGGCCACGTCGACCATCGTCGGGCGCCGGCGCGCGGTCGGCCGGGTCGGGGTCTGCGTCACGGGGTGGTCCTCCACGGGCGGCGCGGGTCAGCGGTCGACGGCGGCCAGCACGTCGACGGCTTTTCGGGCGGCGATCAGCACCGGGTCCCACACCGGCGCGTACGGCGGAGCGTAGCCCAGGTCGAGCGCCGTCATATCGTCCACCGTCATGCCGTTCCACAGCGCCACGGCCAGCGTGTCGATCCGTTTGGCCGCCTCGGACCAGCCGACGATCTGCGCGCCGAGCAGTCGCCCGCTCGGTCGCTCGGCGATCAGTTTGACGGTCATCCGCCGAGCACCGGGGTAGTAGCCGGCCCGGTTGGTCGAATCGGCGACCACGGAGATGAAGTCGAAGCCGGCCGCGGTGGCGTCCCGCTCACGCAGGCCGGTCCGGCCCACCTCCAGGTCGCAGACCTTCGTGACGGCCGTGCCGATCACGCCCGTGAAGGTGGCGTACCCGCCGCCGATGTTGATCCCGGCCACCCGGCCCTGCTTGTTGGCGTGCGTGCCCAGCGGTATGTGCACCGGCATCCCGCTGACCCGGTGCAGTGTCTCCACGCAGTCGCCGCCGGCCCAGATCCCCGGCATGCCGGGCACCCGCATCCGGCGGTCAACCCGGATCGCCCCGGTGGGCCCGAGTGGCAGCCCGGCCGCCTCGGCGAGCGCGGCGTTCGGGCGTACGCCCAGACCCAGGACCACGACGTCGGTCGGCATCGGCCCCTCGGCGGTGACCACCGCGGACACCCGGCCGTTCCGCTGTTCCAGGCCGGTCACCCGCAGGCCGGTGCGGATCGTGACGCCAAGGCCGCGCATCGCCTCGGCGACCAGCTCGGCCATGTCACCGTCGACGGTCGCCATGGGCTGGTCGCCCGCCTCGACCAGGGTGACGGAGAGGCCGCGCTGGATCAGGGCCTCGGCCATCTCGACGCCGATGTACCCGCCGCCGACCACCACCGCCCGCCGCGGCTGCGGCTCGCTGTCCAGCCAGTCGCGCAGTGCCGCGCCATCGTCGAGGGTCTGTATGCCGAACACGCCGCCCGCGTCGGTGTCCGCCCACGACGGCTTCATCGGCACCGCGCCGGCGGCGTACATCAGCTCGTCGAAGCGCTCGCGGATCTCGCCGCCGTGTTCCAGGTCCCGGGCGATCACCTCGCGGCGCTCCAGGTCGATGGCCGTCACCTCGTGGCGGGTCCGCACGTCGATGGCGTACTCGGTGCGGAACGTCTGCGGGGAGCGGGCGATCAACTCCTCGGGGTCGGACACCAGGCCGCTGATCCAGTACGGGATGCCGCACGCCGAGTAGGAGGTGAAGTGGCCACGTTCGAAGACCACGATCTCCAGGTCGTCAGGGCCCCGGCGGCGTCGAGCCTGCGACGCCGCCGACATGCCGGCGGCGTCCCCGCCGATGACGATCAGCCGTTGCGCCACGGGATCATCCTGTCACGAGGTGTTCAGCCGCGGGTCTGTCGCGCCACGTCCCGCACCACGTCGGTGAGCTTTCCGGTGCGGGCGAACACGGCCCGCTGCCGCGCCGCGCCGGTGCCGTGCCGGCGCAGTCCGCTGAGCAGGTCGGTCACCTCGGCCCAGTCGCCGTGCTGCTCCAGCGCCGGCCGCATGCGTTCCACGAACCGGTCCAGCAGCTCCCAGGCCGGGCGCAGCTCGCCGGTGGTGACGTCGACGCCGTCGCCCTCCAGGCCGTCGTGGGCGGCCCGCCAGTGCGCGCCGACCAGCAGGTGGTGATCGGTGGGCAGCGCCGGCCGGCCGGCCTCGACGTCCGACATGGCGGTGGCCACCAGGGCCCGGACCAGCGCGGCGACCAGCACCGCGTCGTCCACGGACGGGCAGACGTCGCCGATCCGCAGCTCGACGGTCGGGTACTTCGCCGACAGCCGGGCGTACCAGTAGAGCATTCCCTCGTCGAGCATCACCCCGCTGGCGATCAGCTGGCGGATCAGCCGCCCGTAGTGCTCGTGCGACTCCAGCCAGGGCGTCGGCGCCACCGACGGCCAACGTTCCCACTCCACCGAGCGCCAACTGGCGTAGCCGGTGTCCTCGCCGCGGGCGAACGGGGAGTTGGTGGTCACCGCGTGCAGCATCGGCAGCCAGGGCCGGACGTGGTTCAACACCTGCACGCCGGTTTCCGGGTCCGGCACACCCACGTGCACGTGCATGCCGTTGTTGCCGGGACCCGGGACGAGCAGCCGGAACCGTTCGATCATCCGGTCGAAGCGGGGTTTGTCCACCACCGGCGGCACCGGACCGTCCACCGGCCCGGTGCCGATGGCCAGCAGCCGTACGCCGGCCCGCTCGGCGGCGTCGGCGAGCGCCCGGCGCAGCACGCCGAGGGAGTGCCGGATCGAGGAGAGCTCGAGGCCGGGCGGGCTGCCGATCTCGATCTGGCTGGTCTGGAACTCCCGCTCCACCTGCCCGCGCAGTTCGGCCGGCACCTGTTCGAGGACCAGGTCGACGGCGGGTACCGCGGCTCCGGTGTGCGGGTCGACGAGCAGGAACTCCTCCTCGACACCCACGGTGAGCAATTCGGTCCCCGCGGTCGTCCCGCTGGGCGCCTCCGCCACCTGGCCGGTCATCGCCACCACCGTCCGTTCCTGCCGGTCGCGGTCCGTCCGCGTCGGTCGGTCGCATGGTTACCCACCGTGGCGATGACGGGAAACGTGGTGACGGCGCGTCGGCCCGCGTGTCGAGCTCAACTGCGCGTCGCACTCCGCGTGTCGGTCCGACCCGGATGGCCGCGATCCGATCGGTCGGCGTGACGCGGGGTCCTAGGCTGGATCCGTGCCGGTACCGCTGGGGATTCTCGGGGTTGCGTGGGTGTCCGCGTTCGCGCAGCTCACCCTGCTCGCGCTGCGCCCGGCCGACCTGCTCGCCGGCGCCGCGTTGACGGCCCTGGTGCTGCTCGCCGTGCTGCTCGCGGCGCGGGTGCCGGGCCGCTCGGGTGTGCCGGGCGGCGCCCGGCGCTGGACCGGGCTGCGGGCCCGTTCCCGCGGTCGCCGGGTGCCCCGGCAGGTCGCCGCGACCG
>NZ_RCVJ01000203.1 GCF_003667505.1 Micromonospora sp. BL4 | reverse complement strand
GCCCCTGGCCGCCCGCGTGCTCGCGGCGCCCGCGCCCGGGGCGCCGCAGCCCGGCCCGCCCGGTGGCGCACCCCAGCCCGACCCGGTGGTGGACGTCTTCGTCGAGGTGAGCCCGAGCACCGTGCAGCCCGGCTACCTGGTCGGCATCCGGGCCAGCTGCCGGGACAACTCGGTGGGCGCCACGGTGGTCTCGGACGCCTTCGGCGCGATCGGCGTCCAGCCGCAGCGCGGGGTGCTCACCGCCGCACCGATGGTCCGCGAGCGCACCCGCCCCGGCAACTACCGGGTCAAGCTGGAGTGCCGCGACGGCGAGACCGCCTCGACCATGCTCCAGGTGGTCAAAAAGATGCCGCCCCACCCGAGTCGCGGTCCGGCCACCGGCTTCGGCGGCAGCGCCGGCGGCATGACCGGCAAACTGCTGCTGCCCGGTGGCGCGGCGCTGACCATCACCGGGCTGATCGTCGCCGTGGTGGCCCTGCGCCGGCCGCGTGGCGTTGCCCGCCGCTGAGGCCGCCATGGAGATCTTTCGCCCCGCACAGCCACCCGCTCGGAAGCCGCCGGGCGGGAAGCCGCCGTCCGCGGATCGCCCGCCGTCCGCGGATCACCCGCCGTTCGCGGATCGCCCGCCGTCCGCCGAACGCCCGGCGGTGGCCGCCCGCCCGCCGACCGCCGTCGCGCCCCGGCGCAGCCGTCCGCCCGGCCGCAGCCCCTGGTCGGTGCCGCTGGCCGTGGTGCTGGTGCTGCTCGGCGTGTTCGCCACCGGCGCGGGGCTGGGCCGCTCGGTCGGCCCGCTGGACTGGGCGCCAGCCGGCGGTGACCGGCCGCCCCGCAGCGAGACGGTCGGACTGTCGGCCAGCCGTCCGGTGCGCCTCTCGGTGCCGGCGATCAAGGTCGCCGCCCCGGTGACCCCGGTCGGGCAGGCCCGGGACGGCTCGATCGCCGTACCCCCGCTGGAGCGGCACAACGAGACCGGCTGGTACGACCGCGGGCCCACGCCCGGCGAGCCCGGCCCGGCGGTGATCGTGGGGCATGTGGACACCAAGAGCGGGCCCTCGGTCTTCTACGACCTGGGCAAGCTGAAGCCCGGCGATCTGATCGAGGTGGCCCGGGCGGACCGGTCGACGGTGGTGTTCAAGATCGACACGGTTGAGCACTTCCCGAAGGACCAGCTGCCCGCCGACCGGATCTATGGCCACGACGGACCGCCCGGCCTGCGTCTGATCACCTGCGGCGGCCAGTTCATCGGAGGCCGCACCGGCTACGCCGACAACGTGATCGCCTTCGCCACCCTGCAGTCCTCCCGCAGGCCCTGACTCCGGAGTCGTGATCGACACGGGATCGGCGATGTCGGGGTGTCCCGCCGGCTCGGACACCCCGACATCAGCGATCTGGAGAGGATCGACGCGCGAACCCTGCGGTCAGGGCTGCGGGACCTCCAGGGCCACCTCGAACTCCAGCAGGCTGGCGCCGGTGGCCACCGGCGGGCGGGGCTTCTCGCCGGGGGCCGCGGCGTGTGCGGCGCGGGACGGGCCGGCGGCCCACGCCTGGTACGCCTCCTCGGTCTCCCACCGGGTGTAGACGAAGTAGCGGGTCTCGCCGGCCACCGGCCGGAGCAGCTCGAAGCCGAGGAAACCGGGGGAGTTCTCCACCGTCCCGGCTCGGGCGGCGAACCGCTTCTCCAGTTCGGCGCCGCCGCCGGGTGGGACCTCGATTGCGTTGATCTTCACGACTGCCATCTGCCCACCCTAGCCACCACCCGCGGCCCGGCAACGGAACTCAGAACGCCTCGACCACGGGGACCAGGTCGGCGTCGACCACGATCGGGGCGTGATCGGAGGGGCCCTTGCCCTTGCGGGCCTCCCGGTCCACGTACGCCGAGCGGACCGCCCGGGTGAACGGCGCCGAGGCGTACACCAGGTCGATGCGCATGCCCTTGTTCTGGTGGAACATCCCGGCGCGGTAGTCCCAGTACGTGAACGGGTGCGGCCCCTTCATCGGGGTCGGCACGACGTCGCTGAGCCCCAGGTCGCGCAGTGCCGCGAGAGCGGCCCGTTCGGCCGGCGTGACGTGCGTGGAGTGGGTGAAGACGGCCGGGTCCCACACATCCGCGTCGGTCGGGGCGACGTTGAAGTCGCCGCAGACGGCCAGCGGCAGCCCGCCGGCCAGCTCCGCCTCCAGCGCGTCGCGCAGCGCCGCGAACCAGGCCAGCTTGTACGCGTAGTGCGGGTCGTCCGGCGTCCGGCCGTTGGGCACGTACACCGACCAGACCCGCACCCCGTCGCAGGTGGCGGAGATGGCCCGGGCCTCCGGCTCGGGAAAGCCGGGATCACCGGCGAACCCGACCCGGACGTCGGTCAGGCCGACCCGGGACAGGATGGCCACCCCGTTCCACCGGCCGTCGCTGTGGCTGGCCACGGTGTAGCCGAGCTCGCCCACCTCCGCCACGGGAAAGGCGCCGTCCGGGCACTTGGTCTCCTGCAGGCAGACCACGTCCGGCTCGGTGCCGGCCAGCCACTCCAGCAGCCGGGGCAGCCGGGCCTTCACCGAGTTCACGTTCCACGTCGCCAGGCGCATGTCTCCAGCCTGCCGCATCCGGCCCCGCGACGCCGGGTCAGCTGCCCGGGGTGTCGCCGGGACGGGTCTGTTCGGCGAGGAACCGTTCCAGCTCCGCGCCGAGTTCGTCGGCGGTGGGCAGCGGGCCGGCCTCCGCGGCGAGCAGGCTCTTCTCCCCGCGGCCCCGGGAGAACGCGTCGTACTGCTCCTCCAGGGCCTGGACCAGGGCCGCGGCGTCCTCGGTCTGGGCGACCTGCCGGTCGATCTCGACCCGGACCACCTCGGCGGCCGAGCGCAGCCCGTCGCCGGGCAGCAGCAGCCCCGTGCTGCGGGACACCGAGGTGAGCAGCACCTCGGCGGCGGCCGGGTACTCGGTCTGGGCCACGTAGTGCGGCACGTGGGCGGCGAAGCCCAGCGCGTCACGGCCCTGCTCACCGAGGCGGAACTCCAGCAGGTGACCGACGCTGCCGGGCACCTGGACCCGTTGCAGCCAGGGCTCGTACCCGGCGATCAGCTCGGGCCGGGTGGCGTGCGCGGTCACCCCGGTCGGCCGGGTGTGCGGCACCGCCATCGGGATCGAGTTGAGCCCGACGGTGAGCCGGACGTCCAGACGGGCGGCGAGCCCGGCGACCGCGGCCACGAACCGCTCCCACTGCAGGTCCGGCTCCGGGCCGGTGAGCAGCAGGAACGGGGTCTCGTCGTCATCGTGCAGCAGGTGCAGCTCGAGCTCGGGCGCGTCGACGCTCTCCCAGTGGTCCTCGACGAAGGTCATCACGGGACGGCGCGAGCGGTAGTCGAAGAGCTGGTCCACGTCGAAGGTGGCGATCGGCCGGCTCTCCAGCGAGGTGAGCAGCTGCTCGCGGGCCAGCCGGCTGGCGTTGCCGGCGTCCACGAACCCGGTGAGGGCCTGGATCATGACCGGTTGCCCGAGGTCGGGCAGATCGTCGGTGAGCTGGTAGAGCTCGTGTGGGTCGAGCACCGGTGCGGACCTCCCTGGAATGTGCCTACGGGATGCCGACGCGACGGACGGCACCCGGTTCGGGCAACGTACCCGCCATCCTGGTGCATTCCTGCTTCGGGCGATCCGTCGCCCGGTGGATGGGCTCGACCGGACTAATCACCCGATTACGCCGCCAGGGTGGCCCTGCTGGCCGATCGGCCGAGGGCGGTTCGGCCCAAAGGCCGAGTTTGTCGATCATGTCGGTGCTCGGGGCATGATGTCCGTCTCTGTCACGGATCGTGCCGCTCCGCGTGCCCCACCGGCTTTTTCCGGTACGCGAGGTCCCTTCCCTGGGCGGGTCGACCCGCCCCGGTCGTCCACCAGGACCGCCCCGATCTGTGGCGAGCGCCACGTGATCACCGTGCGTGATCGGCGTGGACGCCTGCCTAGCCTCGTCTGATGCGTGACGACGGCACCCTCGACGACCCGAACGCCCCGAGCACCCCCACTGCCGATATGGAGGATGGCACCTCAGCCGAACGGACAACCGCCGCGAGCCGGCTTCGGGCGTACGCCCGGGACCTGACGGGTCGACGTCGGGCGCAGGTGGCGCTCGCCACCGGTGTGGTCTGCTGCCTCGGCCTGGCCGCCGTCGTGCAGCTCAGCGACCAGAGCGCCGGTCCGGTGGCCCGCGACTCGCTCGCCGGGAGCTCCGAGCTGGTGCAGCGCGCCGAGCAGCAGCGTGCCTCCCGTGGCCTGGATCGGGCGGCCAGGCCGAGGCAGCAG
>NZ_RCVJ01000070.1 GCF_003667505.1 Micromonospora sp. BL4 | reverse complement strand
GTCCCCCTCCGGCCAACGCCCGTCCAGCCCCTCGGTGCACTGTGCGACCAGCACCCCACCGGTCTCCACCAGCAGCACCGCTCCGGCCCGCGCCCCGGTGGCCGCGATGGCGCTGTGCAGGATCACCCGCAGGATGCGTTGCAGGTCGTGCGTGCTGGCCAGGGTGTCCCCGAGGACCGCGAGGTGCCCGCGCAACTGGTCCCGGCTGCTGGTCAGCGCCGCGACGTACGACCCGGTCTCCCGGGTCATCCGGTTGAACGCGGCGGCCAGCCGGCCCAGTTCGTCCCGGGTGCGCACCGGCACCCGGGCGGTCAGGTCGCCGTGCGCCACCCGGTCCACCGCGCCGGCCAGCTCCACCAGCGGCCGGGTGGTCACCCGGGCCAGCCGCCACGCGGCCAGCACGGCGAGCAGCCCGGCCAGCACGACCACGCCGACCAACGTGACGTGCAGCGCGGGTGGCTGCTCGCTCGCCACGGAGAGCACCAGCGGCAGCGGCTGCCCGGAGGACGGTCCGATGCGTCGCACGTACCGGCCCTCGGTGGTCTCGGTGACCTGGTCGCCGTCGGTGGCGATGGCCGCGGCCAGCACGGCGTCGCGTACCGCACGGGATTCGGTGGTGTGGGTGACCCGCGCGGCGCTGGCACCGCCGTCGAGCAGCGTGACCGCCACCCCGGTCACCGCCGCCAGCCGGGCCACGAAGGCCGGGTCGACAACCTGCGCGGCGGCCACCGTGCCCAGCAGGGTCCCGGCGCGGTCGCGCAGGTCGACCCGGGCGGCCACGGCGCGGACCGGGCCGGACGGCGCGGCCGGGCCGCCGCACTCGCGCCAGGGGGTCGCCGGCGCTCCGGGCGAGGCGTAGGTGACCTGGCCGGACACGTCGGTGATCAGCACCCCGGCGGCCAACCCTCGGCCGACCAGCTGGGCGGCGGCGCCGGCCGGGTCGCCGGTGAGGGCCACCGCGTCGGCGGTGGCGCGCAACTGCTGGCAGAGCGCGTCGACCGAGGTACGCACGGTGGAGGCCGCCACGGCGAGGCGCTCGGTGGAGCGGCTGCGGTCGACGGCGGCGACGGTGGAGGCGACGAAGAACGCGCCGAGCAGGACCGGCCCGAGCACCACCACGAGGAAGGCTGCTGTCAACCGCCCGCGTAGCGTCACTCGGTCCCCCCGGACGGTCCGCTGTCGTTGCTTGCGATGCTGACACAGAGCAACCGTGGGAGAGGCGTTGCGTCAGGAGTGTTGCGTGCCGGAATTTTCTGATGAAGCGGAAGTGACCCGGGTGGCGAAGCGGGACACCCGCGCCGAGCTGCTCGCCCGACGCCGGGCGCTGAGCGGTCCGGCCCGGGTCGCCGCCGCCGGCCGTGTCCAGGCCGAGCTGGTCGCGCTGGTACGCCGGCTGCGCCCGCGGCGGATGACGGCGTACGTGCCGGTCGGCTCCGAGCCGGGCGGGGCGGACCTGCCGGAGGTGCTGCGGGCGGCGTTGCCGGCCGACGCCGAGCTGCTGCTGCCGGTGCTCCTCGCCGACCTTGATCTGGACTGGGCGGCGTACACCGGGCCGGACGCCATGATCGCGGCCGGGCGGGGTATCCGGGAGCCGGTCGGACCCCGGCTCGGGGTGGCCGCGGTGACCGGCGCGGACCTGGTGGTCGTTCCGGCGCTGGCGGTCGACCGGCGCGGCCGGCGGCTGGGCCGCGGCGGTGGCTCGTACGACCGGGCGCTCGCCCGGGTGCCCACGGCGACGCTGACCGTGGTCCCGCTGCACGACGGCGAGTTGGTCGAGGCGCTGCCGGTGGAGCCGCACGACCGACCGGTCCGCGCGATCGTCACCCCTGCCGACGGGGTGCGTACGCTTGACGACGGCCCGGGAGCGGCGCATGGTGTCGCGCCCCACACGTCCGCTGGACGAACCCGGGGCGAATGACGCACCATTGGCACTCGAATAGGTCGAGTGCCAACTGGCTGAGCCCAGATCCGGAGGAGAACGTGCCCACGTACCAGTACGCCTGCACCGCGTGCGGTCACCAGCTCGAGGCGGTCCAGTCCTTCTCTGACGCGCCGCTGACCGAGTGCCCGACGTGTGCGGGGCGGCTGCGCAAGGTCTTCAACTCGGTCGGGATCGTCTTCAAGGGCTCGGGCTTCTACCGCACCGACTCCCGGGCGTCCGGCTCCGAGACCTCGGCCGGCGGCACGGCGAGCAAGCCGGCCAAGTCCGAGTCGTCCTCGGGTGGAGACTCCGGGTCGTCGTCGGGTTCGACCGGGTCGACGTCCTCGTCGTCCGGCTCGTCCTCGTCCTCCGGCTCGTCGTCGTCCGGCTCGTCGTCGTCCGGCGGGTCGAGCGGTGGCAAGGCCCCGGCGGCCAGCTCCGCGTCCTGACCGCCCCGCCCGCCGGCTTCCCGGGTGGGCAGGTGGTCGTCCCCGTGTCATAGCAGGTCCGGCCGGTCGGTGGGCGTTGTCCACAGGCCGGCCGGTTGTCCACAGGCACCGGCGGACGATCAGCTGAGCTGGCTCCGATCGGCCTAACCTGCAGCCCACGGGTGTCGCTGCGGCACCCGCGACGGGAGGCGGCAGATGGCGACCGGCGATCCAGACTCCGCTCGGGCGTTACGGCCACTTCGGCGGCTCGCCCTGCCCGGCAGTCGCACCCTGCTCCGGGCCGGCCTGGTCGCTGCGCTGCTCGGCCTGGCCGCCGCCGTCCTGCACACCCCGACCGGCTGCCCGCCGGCCACGAGCGCCACCCCGACCCCCGGCCGGGTCAGCGTCGGACCGGTCGACGGGCCGCGGCCGACCGGCGTGGTCGACGGGCCGCGGCCGACCGGCACGGGCGCAACCACGGACGGGGCCTCGGCGTCCGGTCCGTTGCCGCTGCCCAGCGGCGCGGTCGGGGTGCCGGTCCGGTTGGCCGAGCCGGCCGCGCTGGCGGTGGTCCGACCCGGTGCCCGGGTCGACCTGCTCGCGGCGCCGCCGGGTGGGACGGGCGCCGAAGCCGCCCTGCTCGCCACCCGAGCGCTGGTGCTGGACGTGTTGGGTGCCGGCGCGACCGACGGGTCGTCGGCGCTCTACCTGGCGCTCCGCCCCGACCAGGCACAACGCGCGGTCGGGCTGCCGGAGGGCAGCCGGTTCGCCATCGTCGTCCGCGGTTGACCGGGCGCGCCACCAGCGCGGCCCGCTTCCGAGGCGGCGGCCAGGCCTACGGACGGGAGCGGGGTCAGCCCCAGTGCGGGGGGCGTTCGGCGAGCAGCCAGTCGTCGTTGCCGCCGGGCCGCTCGCCCCAGCCGCGGTCGGTGTCGTCGGCGGTCTGCTCGGGCAGCACCACGAAGTCTTCGCTCAGGTCGACGGTGCGGTCGTCGTCGCCGCGCGCGCCCTGCGTGCCGGGGTCCTCGGTGCTCACGAGCGGCAAGACTAGCGCAGCCGACGGCAGCGGACCGGTGGCGGACGGTGGCGCGCCGGCCAGAAACGACCGAGCCGCCGGCCGCGTTGGTAGCGTCGGACGGCGTGACGACCCCCAGCGGTGGCAGCACCCCGGACGACTACTGGCGGCGGCCCGGGACCGGCGGCGACGGAGCACCGGAGCAGGCCGCCGCCGCGCCCGCGAGCGGGTACGAGGGCCCGCCGCCGAGCGTGCCGCCGCCGGCGGGCTGGCGCCCACCCGTACACCTGGAGCCGGCGCCGCCCCGGCGGCTGCCGCCCCAGGACATGGCCGACCTCGACGCGGCCGAGCAGCGCGCCCAGCGAATCACCTACGGCTTCGGCGCGGCGGTCGGCGTGGTGCTGGTGGTGCTGCTCTGCCTGCTCTGCTCGCGGGTGATCTTCTGACCACGCCGTGACCGACGGTCAGAGCGTGGTGCCCCAGACGGCCTCGGCGCCGGAGTGGCCGGTCAGGTAGACGTAGACCAGGGCTGCGATGGAGAGCGCGACGACCGCCACCCCCAGCACCGGGGTCACCAGCGCCGGCAGCCGCGGCACCCGGGGATGCCCGCTGGTCGCCACCAGCAGCAGAACGGCCACGATCCCGAGCGGCACCACGATCCGGAACAGGATGTCGCCGTAGCGGGAGTGCTCGAAGATCTGGTCGAGGATCGGGCCCTGGAAACCCCGGGCGACCAGCGCGTCGGTGAACGCCTCACCCGACTGGATCGCCACGAAGGCGGTCAGCGGCGCCGCCACGGCGAGGATGCCCACCGCCCAGTCCAGCCGGTGCCGCCAGCGCGGCAGCCCCACGTACGCGATGGCCAGCACCGCCAGCAGCGGCACGAACAGGACCACCGCGTGGACCACCAGGACGTGCACCGGCAGACCCTGGATCTCCTCGAACATCGACACCCTCCAGGTGGATCACGGTCACGGGTTGGCCAGCCTACGTTCGCCGGTCACCCCGGGCTCTCGACCGGGAACACGCGCGGCGCCTCGATCGGGTTCACCGCGCCGCGATCCGGCCGTCGGCGGCTGTGTCCGCGGCCACCCCGGCCGCACGCCGGTTGTCGGCACCCGTCGCGCGTGCTGTCATTGGCGCATGTCCGGTGCCGAGGAACTGCTGCGATCGAGGGGCCTGCGGGTCACCCGACCGCGCCTCGCGGTGCTCGACGTGCTGGCCGGCGGCGGCCACCTGGAGGTCGAGGAGATCACCCGGCAGGTCCGCGAACGCCTCGACTCGGTCTCCACCCAGGCGGTCTACGACGTGCTGGGGGCGCTGTCCCGGGCCGGGCTGTCCCGCCGGATCGAGCCGGCCGGCAGTCCCGCCCGGTACGAGGCGCGCGCCGGCGACAACCACCACCACGTGGTCTGCCGGGGTTGCGGCGAGATCGCCGACATCGACTGCGCGGTGGGCAGCGCCCCCTGCCTGGCGCCGAGCGTCGCGCACGGCTTCGAGGTGGACGAGGCGGAAGTGACCTTCTGGGGTCTCTGCCCGGCCTGCCAGGCTCGCCGCTCCGCCGACAGCTGACCGGTTCCCGCGCTCCGGGCGGGGTGACCGGCGAGGTCGGCCGGGCCGTGGCACTCTTGGGCGGTGGACTCCGATGACCTCGGCCTTTTCGGTCCGGGTTCGGTCACGTGGAAAGTGCACGACGAGCCGATCCTGGTCGTAGCCGGCCTGCGCTCGCTCTACCTCCAGGCGTTGCACCCGCGGGCGATGGCCGGGGTCGCGCAGAACAGCAACTACCGCACCGACGCCTGGGGCCGCCTGGTGCGCACCGCCACCTACGTGGCCACCACCGTCTACGGGACCACCGCTGAGGCGGAGGCGGCCGGGGCCCGGCTGCGCCGGCTGCACGACCGGCTGCGGGCCACCGACCCGGACACCGGCGAGGAGTTCCGGATCGACGAGCCGGACCTGCTGCGCTGGGTGCACGTCGCCGAGGTCGAGTCGTTCCTCAGCACGGCCCGGCGGGCCGGTCTGCCGCTCACCGACGACGAGGTGGACGGCTACTACACCGAGCAGCGCCGCTCGGCCGCCCTGGTCGGCCTCGACCCGGCCACCGTCCCGGGCACCGCGAAAGAGGTGGCGGAGTACTACCGCGCGGTGCGGCCGGAGCTGCGGATGACCCGCGCGGCCGCCGAGACCGCGCTCCTGCTCACCGCCCCGCCGCTGCCGTGGAAGCTCAGCCTGCCGGCCCGGCTGGGGCTCACCCTCGGGCCACCACGCTGGGCGTACCTGGGGGTCGCCGGCACGGCGCTCGCGTTGTTGCCGGCGTGGGCTCGCCGGATGTACGGCGGGCTCGGGCTGCCCACCACCGCCCTGTCGGCGGACCTGACGGTGCGCACCCTGCGCTTGGCGCTCGGCGCGGTCCCCCGGCGCTACCGGGAGGGGCCGATCCTGCAGGCCGCCAAGCAGCGGGCCGAGCGCCTGAGCGCCACCCCGCTGGCCGGTTGACCCGGCCCCGCCAGCGGCGTCAGCCCTCGGTGGGCCGGTCCACGGCGGCCCACGGCTCCTTGCCCGGCGTCTGCGCGCCGGTCGGGCAGTGCCGCCGGTAGTCGCACCAGCCGCAACGCGGGCCGGGCGCCACGGGGAACGCCTCGTCCGCGTCGCCGCCGTCGGCGACCGTCCGCTCGGCGGCCATGATGTCGCGGGCCGTCTCCTCGGCGCGGGTCAACTGGCGGGCCAGCGACTCGACGCTGTGGTCGTGGCCCGCGACCGTGCCGGTCGGCAGGTGGTGCAGCTCGACCCGCCGGCACGGGCGGCGGAACACGCGCTCCGCCGCGTACGCGTAGAGCGCCAGCGCCTGCGAGCCCCGGGCGTCGTCGGTGTCCAGCCCGGTGCGGCCGGTCTTGTAGTCCACGATGACCAGCTCCGGACCGTCCGGCCCAGGACGGGAGTCGATCCGGTCGGTCCGCCCGTTGAAGGCCAGCACGGCGGTCTTGACCGCCACCACCCGCTCCACGCCGAGCGGGTCGGCCTCCGGCTCCAGCGTCTCCACGTACGCCTCCAGCCAGCCCAACGCCCGCCGGTAGGCGGCCCGCTCCTGCTCGTCGTCGCGGTAGCCCTCGCGGACCCAGGTGCCCTTGAGCAGGGTGGCCAGCGTCTCGGGGCGGCGCCGGTCGGCGGGCAGCGCATACCAGTTCTTCAGGGCGTTGTGGACGCTGGCGCCGAGCGAGTTGTGCGCCCACGGCGGGCCCTTCGGCGGGGCCGGCCGGTCGACGTAGGAGTAGCGGTAGCGGCGCGGGCAGTCCGCGTACGCGCCGAGCTTGCTCGGGGTGCAGACGAACAGCCGCTCCGGCATGCCCTCGAAGCCGAGTTGCTCGGCGCCACCGGCGCGCTGCTGAGGGGCCCGGCCGCCGGCGGCCGGTCGTCCGGCTGAGGAGGATCGTCGCACGCCTGCGATCCTGCCACCCACCCCCGACAGCACGGGGGAGCCGGGTCAGGTCATGTTCACGTACTGCGTGACGAAGGCGGCCACCGCGTCCGCGATGAGCTGCACGGCGATGGCGGCCAGCAGCAGGCCGGCGATCCGGGTCAGCACCTCGATCCCGCCGGGTCGCAGGATCTTCACGATGCCGCCGGAGAAACGCAGCACGATCCAGACCGCGACCATCACGGCGAGGATCGCCGCGGCGATGGCGGTGAAGTCGCCCAGCCCGTCGGCCTGCTGGACGAAGAGCATGGTGGCGACGATGGCGCCGGGACCGGCCAGCAGCGGGGTGCCCAGGGGCACCAGGGCGATGTTCGAGGTGACCTGCTGGCTGGGGTCGTCGGCCTTGCCGGTCAGCAGTTCCAGGGCTACCAGCACCAGCAGCAGGCCGCCGGCGGCCTGCAGGGCGGGCAGGTCCACGTGCAGGTAGTCGAGCAGGGTCTGCCCGGCAACCGCGAAGATCACGATCACGCCGAGCGCCAGCGCGACCGCCTGCCAGGCCGCCCGGTTGCGGTCGCGGGCGGGCAGCGGGCCGGTCAGCGCGAGGAAGATCGGCATCATGCCCGGCGGGTCGGTGATCACCAGCAGGGTCACGAAAACCTCGCCGAACAGCTTCAGATCCACGTGATCAACCTAGCCGCGCCGATATGGGCCGCGACCCGGATCAGCCCGAAGCGACCTCGGTCACCCCCGCGGCGACGATCCGCTCGTACGCCTCGGCACTGGTGCTGAACGCGCCGAGCTGGACGGTCTTGTGCGTGCCGTGGAAGTCCGAGGAGCCGGTGACCAGCAGGCCCAGCTCGGCGGCGAGCCCCCGTACGTGCGCCCGCTCGGTCGGGCTGTGGTCCTCGTGGTCGGCCTCCAGCCCGGCCAGCCCGGCGGCGGCCAGCTCGGCGATCAGCTCGTCGGGCACCACCCGGCCGCGTCGGGTGGCGCGTGGATGGGCGAAGACCGGTACCCCGCCGGCCGCCCGGACCAGCCCGATCGCCCGGAACACGTCGATGTCCTCCTTGGGCAGCCGGTACTTTTCGCCCAGCCAGTCCGGGCCGAACGCCTCCCCGGTGCTGCCGACCAGGCCCGCCCGGATCAGCGCCTGCGCGATGTGCGGCCGGCCCACCGTGCCGCCGCCCGCGCCGGTCAGAATGTCCGGCCAGCTCACGTCGACGCCGTCGGCGCGCAGCAGCGCGACGATGCGTTCGCCCCGCTCCTCGCGGGCGGCCCGCACCCGGGCCAGCTCGGCGGCCAGCTCCGGGTGGTCCGGGTCGAACAGGTACGCCAGCAGGTGCAGCGGCACCGCCGGCTGTGCGCCCGACCACCGGCAGGACAGCTCCGCGCCCCGGACCAGGCGCAGCCCGGGCGGTAGCGCTCGCACGGCCGGCGCCCAACCGGCGGTGGTGTCGTGGTCGGTGATGGCCAGCACGTCCAGCCCCGCCCGGGAGGCGGCGCGGACCAGTTCGCCCGGGCTCAGCGTGCCGTCGCTGGCCGTCGAGTGGGCGTGCAGGTCGATGCGCGGAGCGGGGCCGGTACGCGAGGTCATCAGCCGACGCTACCCAGCGCCATCCGGCCCCGTTCTGTCGAGGCCTGCCCGCTCACAACGGGTGCAGGCGGTCAGGAGCCCGTCACCACGACCGGCCGGTTCCCCTGCTGCACGCCGGGCACCGGGACCGCCTGGGCCTGCTTTCCGGCCCGTACCCGTCCGACCTCGACCCGGACCAACTGGCCGGCGCCGTCGACGTAGGTGGCGTCCGAGTCGGTCTTCCAGGCGATCGCGCCGGTCGCGGGCGGCCCGGCCGGCACGACGGTCAGGTCCGGTCCGAGCTGGCGCAGGTCGACCAGCAGTGCCCGGTCCGCCTTGCCGACCCGCCCGTTCACCAGCAGCCACCGGCCGTCCGTGGAGATACCGCCGACTCCGTCCTGGCTCAGCTGCGGGCCGCAACCGGTGCTGAGCCGCTTCAGGTCACGCTTCGGGTCCAGGACGGCCAGGCAGGTCCCGTCGGTGTCGCCGGCGGCGACCTGGCCGACCAGCCGTCCGTCGGGCAGCGGGCCGTAGACGCTCAGGGTGCTCCGGTCGGCTCCCACGGTCAGTTCGGCGCCCGGCCGCCAGAGGGCGTGGCCCGCGCGGTCCGGGTCGAGCCGGACCAGCACGCTGTCGCCGACGAACCGGACCGGTTCCGCGTCGGCGGGCAGGGCCGTACGCACCGGCCCGATGAGCTGGGTGCCGACCACCCCCGCCACCAGTAGGCCGGTGCCGTCGCGCCAGGCGACCTGGCGGCCGTCGGGTGCCACGACGATCGCGCCCGCCCCGGCCAGCAGCACCTGCACCAGCCCGTCGCGCTGCGCCACCCAGAGGGAACGGCCGGCGGCGGTCGGCGCTCCGACCACCAACCAACCGGCGCCGCCGGGCAGCAGGTGGGCGGCCTCGGCCGGCCCGACGCCGGGCAGCTCCAGCCGCGCACCCTGCGCGCTGACCAGCGTCCCGTTGACGAGCAGGTCGACGGACGTCCCGGGCGGAGGCGCCGGCGCAGCGGTGGCCGAGGGAATCGGTCGGGCCGACGGGTTCGGGTCACCGATCACGACGATGGGTGTGCCCTGCCCGCCGGAGCCGTCACCGAGCTGGGCCATGCCGGTGCTGACCAGCACGGTGGCGACAGCCGCGAGGGCGAGGCCACCGGCGGTGCGACGGCGCCGGATCCGGTTCGCCCGGCGGATGGCCTGGCCGGCCGGGTCGGCGCTCAGTGGGCGTGCGACGGCGACCTGGTGCGAGAGGGTCTCCCGCACCGCATCATCCAGGTCGTCAGGTCGCACGTGGTAGGGACGCGCCGGGCGGCCCGTCAGGTTGCCTGACCGGCTCGGGAATGCTTTCACCGCTGCTCTCCGGTGCCCGTGCCGACGGGCACCGCCGCCGGCTCGACGGGCAGCTCGACCGGCAGCTCGGCCGGCAGCTCGGCCGGGCGGGGCGCGGCCGGGCGCGGCAGTGTCGGGCCGGTCGTCGTCCGGGGTTGGCCGGGCGCCGCACGGCCGTTGGCCCTGCCCTGCCCGGCCGGGGTGGCCGCGCCGCCGGCACGCGCGGTGCCCGCGCCGCCGCTCCGGGCTCCACCGGCAGCCGCGGTCCGGCCGCCGGTGGCCCCGACGGCCAGCTCCGGTGCCGCCGCGCCCATCCGCTGGCGCAGCGTGGACAGTGCCCGGGAGGTCTGGCTCTTCACGGTGCCCGGGGAGATGTTCAGCATCGCGGCGGTCTGCGCCTCCGACATGTCCTCGTAGTAGCGCAGCACCAGGACCGCCCGCTGCCGGTTGGGCAGCTCCCTGAGGTGCCGCCACAGCAGGTCGCGGTCCAGCTGCTGTTCGATCTCGTCGACACCGGCACGCTCGGGCAGCACCTCGGTGGGGCGCTCACCGTGCCAGCGTCGCCGCCACCAGCTCGTCGACGTGTTGACCATCACGCGCCGCGCGTACGGCTCGACCGCCTCGATCCCCCCGAGCCGCTTCCACGCCAGATAGGTCTTGGTCAGCGCCGTCTGGAGCAGGTCCTCGGCCGTGGCCCAGTCGCCGGCGAGCAGATACGCGGTACGCAGCAGGGCGGCGGAGCGGGCCGCGACGAATTCGCGGAACTCCTCCTCCAATGGGTCCCTGCTCGCCACCGCACACCTCCGCACCCCAGCCGTCCTGGCAGAGTGCCACGTCAGAGGCCGTCTGGTCCATGACGAAAGGTGCGCACTTGGTCCGATGTTCGGACGAAAACTTTCACGCCCCGTCGTCGGCCTTGGCCTCGTCGGCTTCCTTGCCCAGCCGGGCCTCGACCGCCTGCGGCTCGTACATCTCTTCGACCACTCGCAGGTAGAGCTCGTTCGGATTGGGCAGGTTCTTGATCTCGCGCAGCGCCTGCTCCTGGCCGGCGGACTCCAGCACGAAGGTGCCGTAGTTGAGCGCCCGGCCGCTGGGCGTCTGCTCGTATTTCATGTCGGTGACCCGCACCAGCGGCATCATGGCCACCCGGCGGGTGATGATGCCGTTGACGACCATGACCCGCTTGTTGGTCAGGATGAACCGGTCGTACCACCAGTCGGCGACCTTCCACGCCACCCAGCCCATGACCGCGAACCAGAGCAGCACGGCGACGGTGGTCAGCGCGCCGACGTTCTGACCGGCGAGGAAGCCGGAGAGATAGCCGAGCACGAAGGTCGCCGCGATGCCGACCAGCAGCGGGGTGGTGAGGTGGATCCAGTGCCGCTTCCACTCACCCCGGTAGCGCTCCGTGGGGAAGAGGTAGCGGGCGACCAGCGAGCTGGGCTCGTCCTCCAGTGGCAGCACGCGCCGGGGGGGCGCGCCGGTCGCGTCGGCGCGCAACCCGGCCAGCTCGTCCTCGGAGATCTGCGGCGGCTGGTAGCCGGCCTCCGGATCACGGATCCAGGCCCGACCGGAACGACCCTCACCGGCGTAGCCCGGCCCGTCGCCGTAGCCGACGTCGTCCGATAGGGACGGACCGTCGGACAGGCCGGGGCCGGCGCCATAGCCCGGGCCGTCATCGGGCCCGATCCGTGGGATCGGCTCGGTGTCGCGCTCGCGGCGCTCCCGGTCGGGGTCGTCCGGGTCGAAGGGTGGACCGGAGGGGCTGCCCATTGAACGGTTAGGCGACGAGGCTGGTGAAGAAGTCGCCGAACCCCTGGGCGATGTCGACGATCCCGCCGCCGAGCGACTTGAACACATCCGCCGCGGAGTTTGGCCGGTAGGCGACGAAGAAGATCAAGAATGCGATTCCGGCCCAGGTGAGGACCTTCTTGACCATGGCGGGCCATCCTCTCGCGCGGCGCCGGGTCCCATTACCGCAGCGGCACCCAGAGTATCAGTGTGGTGTCGTACAGTGAATATCTGCGACCGTTCTCCGTCAATCCGGGAGAGGTGTCAAGCCCTCCCGGGTAGGTACGGGGACGGTGCGCCGTACACGAGCTCGGGCGGAGTCCACTCGGTCAGGTCGTGTAGCACGACATCTTCCGCGAGCAGGTGTCCCGCACTCGCCGGCCAGGCTATCGCATGCAGCCACATTCCCCGAGCCTCGCCGGCGTACGCGCTTCGATCCGTCGGTGAATTCACCAACCACAGTGGAGTAGGGTGCCCGCCGACCCGGATCCTGGCCTGCCCGACGTGCTCGGGGTGGCCCGGCCCAGGGTCGGTCAACGCGTCGGCCAGCTCCGGTCCCGGGTCCGGGCCGGCCAGCCCCGCCAGCCGGGTGCCCAGGCCGACGCCCGGCTCCTCGGCCACGAAGACCAGGTCGGCCGGGCCGCCTCCGAGCGGCGCCGGGCCCGCGCAGGCCACCGCTGTCGCCCGCACTCCGGTCCGGTCGTCCCCGGCGTACGCGACGCCGGTGAGGGTCCAGCCGGGCGGCAGCGGCCACGGGCACCACAGCGGTGTGCCGGGTGGATCCCCGGTCGCGGTGATCCGGTCCACCACGCTCGCCACGATCTCCGCTCCGATGTGCTCGGGCACGTGCAGCGGTGGCACCGGGCCACAGTGCAGGCACCTCGACTCGGTGTGCATCAGATCCGGCGCCCGTACCGGGCCCCCGCATCTCGGACAACTCACCGCGACACTCACATCCTTACCGTCGCCCCGGACCGGCGGCGCGTCAAGCCGGAACGTCCGATTCGGCGCCCGGGGCGTGCTCAGCCCGGCGGCGGCCCGGCGTGGGTGCGGATCCAGGCGTGCATGGCGATGCCGCTGGCCACGCCCGCGTTGATCGACCTCGTGGAGCCGTACTGGGCGATGGAGTAGAGCTGGTCGCAGGCCGCGCGGGCCGGTTCGGAGAGACCGGGCCCCTCCTGGCCGAACAGCAGCACGCACTCCCGCGGCAGGGTTCCGGTCTCCAGTGGGCGCGAGCCCGGCAGGTTGTCGATGCCGAACACCGGCAGGCCCTCCCCGGCGGCCCAGCCGACGAACTCCTCGATCGTCTCGTGGTGCCGGACGTGCTGGTAACGATCGGTCACCATCGCGCCGCGCCGGTTCCACCGTCGCCGTCCGACGATGTGCACCTCGGCGGCGAGGAAGGCGTTGGCGTTGCGGACCACCGTGCCGATGTTGAAGTCGTGCTGCCAGTTCTCGATGGCGACGTGGAACCCGTGCCGGTGCCGGTCCAGATCGGCGACGATGGCCTCGTGCCGCCAGTAGCGATAGCGGTCGGCCACGTTGCGCCGGTCCCCCTCGGCCAGCAACTGCGGGTCGTAGCGCGGGTCATCCGGCAGATCCCCCGGCCAGGGGCCCACGCCCACCTCAAGCTGCTCGTCGGTCACGGTCATCAGAGAGTACGGACCCGTCCGGCGCTCGCCGCCGACGGCCTGCCCGCCGGTTCAGCCCAGCCCCAGCGCGGCGCCGAGCCGGTCCAGGAAGCGCCGGTCGGCCGGGCTGGCCGGCAGGCTCGGTGACGGCCCGCCGGGGGTGGGCACCGCCCGGCAGACCCGGGCCGCGACCGACTGCACCCACTGGCGGTACGCGGCCGAGTCGGCGGGGTCGGCGCGCCGGCGCAGGATCCGGACCGCAGCCCGACAGGCGGCCAGGAGGTCCACCAGGTCGGTGAGGCGTTCGGTGGCGGGCTGGGTGCCGTCGTGGCGGGCGTAGATCGCGGCGACCACCGCGCGGACCAGATCGCTGTCGAACGCCCGGCCGGCGGCCACCGCGTCCAGGCCGGCCAGGCCCGCCATGACCCCCCGGGCCGGTCGGCCGGGGCCCGGAGCGGCGGCGGCCACGAGAACCCGACCGGGCAGGCTGGTGAGCAGGTCCCACTCGGCGGCGGAGTAGACGGCGGTGGTCAAGGGTGCGGCTCGGCGACCGGCAGAGGGCGGCTCTCCGGCGACGGAGTGGCTCATCGGAACCTCCGGCGCCAGCATATGCCCCGAAACGGGAATAGGGCCCCTTCCCCATCAGAAGCTGCGGTGGGGAAGGAGCCCGGCGCCGTCGGCGGTCGACCCGCCGCGGTGTTCAGCGCGGCTCGGGGAAGCTGGGCCGCTCCGGGTCGACTCCCTCTCCGGCGGCGCTGGCCGCGTACTCCCGCTTGGGGACCATGACCTTGCGGCGGAAGACGCAGACCATGGTGCCGTCCTGGTTGTAACCCCGGGTCTCCACCGACACCACGCCCCGGTCGGGCTTGGATCCGGACTCCCGCTTGTCCAGCACCGTCGTCTCGCCGTAGATGGTGTCGCCGTGGAAGGTGGGGGCCACATGCCGGAGCGACTCGACCTCCAGGTTGGCGATCGCCTTGCCGCTGACATCCGGCACCGACATACCGAGCAGCAGCGAGTAGATGTAGTTGCCCACGACGACGTTGCGCTTGAACTGGCTGGCCGTCTCGGCGTAGTGCGCGTCCATGTGCAGCGGGTGGTGGTTCATGGTGAGCAGGCAGAAGAGGTGGTCGTCGTACTCGGTGACGGTCTTGCCCGGCCAGTGCCGGTAGACCGCGCCGACCTCGAACTCCTCGTAGTAACGGCCGAACTGCATCCTGGTCCCCTTCGACGGGCGGCGATGGAGTTCGGCACAGCATGCCTTACCGGTGGTTAAGGCGACCGCCGGGGCGCGACCTCGGCGGAAAAGTCACACCGGTCACTCGCTCGGGGGGAGACGCAATGAGCGGCGGGGCCCTCCCCGGCACCCGCCGCCCACGCTCTGATGCGGAGAATTCTGCCCTACGGAAGCGTAGGTTCAACAGAGACCGGCGTCACATTTATCTTTTTGTAACACTACTCTAAGTAATCAGAACGGGGTTGATCAGCGATCACTGCAGGCCGGATACGTCCTTGTCAAGGGGCAAGTTACCGATTCGTAGCGCTCGATCGAGTCGATCTCCCTGGAAACGCTCCCATCACGGCAGGTCACGCAAGTGCGTCATGCACTTGCGTTCCGCAGGTCGGGACGCACAGACGCGAGTCGATGACCCTGGGTGCCCGCGAGCAGCCCGCAGCACGTTTCGTGCCCGACCCCCCGGGAATTCGATACGGTCAGCCCTGGTTCTAAGCGACGTAGACAAACCGCGGTGATCGGAGAGTGCAATGGCAACCGTTGAGCTGACCTCGACGAACTTCGACGAGGTGACCGGCAACGACGGCATCGTCCTGGTCGACTTCTGGGCCGACTGGTGTGGTCCGTGCAAGCGGTTCGCCCCGGTCTACGAGCGCTCCTCGGAGAAGCACCAGAACATCGTCTTCGGCAAGGTCGACACCGAGGCGCAGCAGGAACTGGGCGCCAAGTTCGACATCCGGTCGATCCCCACGATCATGGCGATCCGTGACGGCGTCATCGTCTTCGCCCAGCCCGGCGCGCTCCCGGAGTCCGCGCTGGAGAACCTGATCGAGCAGGTCGAGGCGCTGGACATGGACGACGTTCGTAAGCAGCTGGCCGAGCACAACCACTGAGTCGTCCACACGACGACACGCGAAGGCCGGGCCCGGTACGGGCCCGGCCTTCGTCGTACCCCCCGGAAGCACCCGCATGATCACCTTCCTGGGCAGGTCGAACTGCCCGTCGGTGGGACCCGACGCGGCCGGTACATCCCGTATCGTCACGACCCGATGGAAACCCTGACCACCCGCGGGCGCGTCACCCGGCTCGGCGCGACCGCCCTCGGCCTCGCCCTGCTGGTCGCTGGCACCTTCTGGGGCAGCGACGACGACTTCCCGTTCGGCCCGTTCCGGATGTACTCCACCTCGAACCCGGCGAACGCACCCGCTCCCGACACCCGCGTCGAGGGAGTGAACAGCGCCGGGAACGTGATCGACCTCGACCAGAACGCGACCGGCATCCGCCGCGCCGAGATCGAGGGCCAGCAGGCCCGGTACGCCGCCGACCCGACGCTGCTCACCGAGGTCGCCGACGCGTACGCCGAACGCCACCCGGACGCCCCCGCGCTGGTCGAGGTCCGCATCGTGATCCGGTGGCACGGCATCCGCGCCGGCCGGCCGACCGGGCAGCACACCGATGAGACCGTCGTCCGCTGGCAGGCACCCCGATGACCCGCTGGCTGACCGAGGCGGTGCCGCGCGGCCGCATCGCCGCCTTCCGAACCGTGATCTACCTCTTCGTCGCCGCCGACCTGGTGATCTTCACCCCCTGGGTACGCACCCGGGTCAGCGTGCCCGGCGATCTCTACCAACCGCTGCTGATCGGCCGCCTGCTCCACCTGCCGACGCCGACAGCGGCGCTGGTGGCGGTGATCTTCTGGTCGTTGCTGGTGCTCGCGCTCCTCGCCGCGACCGGACGGGCACCCCGACTGCTCGGCTGGACGGTCTGCGCGCTGTACCTGGAGTGGATGATCATCGCGATGAGCTACGGAAAGGTCGACCACGACCGGTTCGGGCTGCTCGTCGCGCTGGCCGTCCTACCGACCGCCGGCCGCGCCCGGCACGGCGACACCACCCGCACCGAGGCCGGCGGCTGGGCCCTACGAGTCACCCAGATCGCGGTGATCTGCACGTACTTCCTCGCCGCCTTCGCCAAGCTGCGCTTCGGCGGGCTGGACTGGCTGACCGGCTCGGTCCTGGCCCGGGCGATCATCCGGCGCGGCACCGACCTGGCGGACCTCATCGCCCAGGTGCCGTACCTGCTGATCGTCGCCCAGTTCGGCATCGTGGCGTTCGAGCTGCTCAGCCCGGTGGTCTTCTTCCTGCCACCCCGCTGGCGACTGGCCATGGTCGGCTTCTTCTACTCGTTCCACGCTGTCACCATCGCGACCATCACCATCTCGTTCGCGCCGCACCTGGCCGCCATGACCAGCTTCCTGCCGTTGGAGCGGGTCCGCCCGCTGCTCTGGGCCCGCCGCCTCGCCGGCCGCGAACCTCCCAGGTCAACGACGGACGCCCCGGCGCACGCCGACACTCCGACAGAGGCTGACGCGGGCCGGGCGACGCTCGACGATCAGGCTCCGGTGGTTGGGCGACCGGCCGGGCCGTAGAGCCGCTCCCGGGCCTCCTGCGGGAGGGAACAGGCCGCCGTGCCGCCCGGCAGACGATGCCGGTTGCGCGCCACCCAGCGGTACACGGGCCAGGCCGCCGCGCGGGCCGGCGGAAACCGCAGGCCGGCCCCGGCGACCCGCCAGAACGGGCCGCTCGCGGCGAGCAGCTTCGCGATGGCGTCCGGCCCGGCGGCGCGGGAGCCGTCCGCGCCGACCCACTGCACGGCCTCCTCGCACTCGGCGGCCGTGAGGCCGAGCGCGTCGAGATTGGCGAACTGCCAGGGCACCACCTGCGCGGCGGTGGGAATCCGGCGTTCGATGAACTCCGCACAGGTCGTGCAGAACGCGCAGTCCCCGTCGTAGACGAAGGTCGACGTCTTCATGCTGTCCATCCTCCCCCGCCGGACCGACGATCAGTCACGGGTGTCCGGCGGGTCACTTGCGCTTCGCTCGTACACGTGTTCGAATAGTGTCCATGCGCTGGGACAACCTCACCGCTCCCCCGGTTGAGGGAGACCCCGAGCGGGCAGCGCCAGCGACGCCACCCCTGCCGCTGGCGCTGCCCGGCGCCGTTGCCCGCACCTTCGACACCCCCGAGTTCGCCGGGATGACCTTCTACGAGGTGCAGGCCAAGTCCATCATCAACCGCGTGCCCGGGCAGTCCCGCGTCCCGTTCGAGTGGACGATCAACCCTTACCGGGGCTGCTCTCATGCATGCCGCTATTGCTTCGCGAGAAACACTCATACTTATCTCGACCTCGACGCCGGGGCGGACTTCGACCGGAAGGTGATCGTCAAGGTCAACGCCGGCGAGCTGGTCCGGCGGGAGCTGGCCGCGCCGAGATGGCGGGGCGCGCACGTGGCGATGGGCACCAACGTGGACTGCTACCAGCGCGCCGAGGGCCGTTACCGGCTGATGCCGCAGATCATCGCGGCCCTACGGGACTTCGCCAACCCGTTCTCGATCCTGACCAAGGGCACGCTGATCCTGCGGGACCTGCCGCTGCTGCGCGAGGCCGCCGAGGTGACCAGGGTCGGCATCTCCTTCTCGGTGGGCTTCGTCGACGAGCAGCTGTGGCGCACCGTCGAGCCGGGCACGCCGCACCCACGCCGCCGGCTGGACGCGGTCCGGGCGCTCGCCGACGCAGGCTTTCCCGTCGGAGTGCTGATGGCCCCGATCCTGCCCGGTCTCAGCGACAGCGACGAGTCCATCGACGCGACGGTGTCGGCGATCGCCGCCGCCGGGGCGAGCAGCGTGACGCCGCTGGCCCTGCACCTACGTCCCGGCGCCCGGGAGTGGTACGCCGGCTGGCTGGCCCGGGAGCACCCGCACCTCGTGCCCCGCTACCGCGAGCTCTACCGGGCCGGCTCCTACGCGCCGCAGCCGTACCAGCGGGAGCTGACCGCGCGGGTGCGGATCGCGGCCCGCCGGCACGGGCTGCACCGTGGTGAGCAGGGCGACAACCGCAGCCTGCCCGAGCCACCGCCACCACCGGCCGCCGAGCAGCTGACCCTGCTGTAGGCCGGGGGCGGCGCTACAGTCGGCGGGTGCGTACCGCTCAGCAGATCCTCGCCGACTCCGCCGTGATCGCCGTCGTGGGCGCGTCCCGCGACCCCAGCAAGGCCGCGCACGGCGTGCCGTTGCAGATGCAGCAGTACGGCTGGCGGATCATCCCGGTCAACCCCACCGTCGACGAGCTCTTCGGTGAGCGGGCCTACCCGACGCTGGCCGACATCCCCCACCCGGTCGACCTGGTCGACGTGTTCCGGCCGGCGGCCGACGCCGTGCAGGTGGTCCGGGACGCGGCGGCGATCGGCGCCCCGGCCGCCTGGTTGCAGCTGGGCATCGTCTCGGCCGAGGCGCGCCGGATCGCCGAGGAGGCCGGCATGGACTACGTCGAGGACCGCTGCCTCATCATCGAACGCGCCGCCGCCAACCTGACCCGCCCAGCCTGACCCCGCGCCAGCCGTAGCCCCCGTCGATCATGGAGTCGTGGTGCCGGATTCGGGGCGCTTCACCGCGTTCGTCCCCCACCACAACTTCATGATCGACGGGGCGAGGGCGTGCCGCGGGCCTGGGGTTAGAGCTTGTACTCCTTGAGGAGGCCGCGGGAGATGATGGTCTTCTGGATCTCGGAGGTGCCCTCGCCGATGAGCAGGAAGGGAGCCTCCCGCATCAGCCGCTCGATCTCGTACTCCTTGGAGTAGCCGTAGCCGCCGTGGATGCGGAACGCCTCCTGCACGACCTCGGCGCAGTATTCCGAGGCGAGCAGCTTGGCCATGCCGGCCTCGACGTCGTTGCGCTGGCCGGCATCCTTTAGTCGGGCGGCGTTGACCATGAGGGCGTGGGCGGCCTCGATCTTCGTGCCCATCTCGGCGAGCTTGAAGGCGATGGCCTGGTGCTTGGCGAGGGGCTGGCCGAAGGTCTTGCGCTGCTGGGCGTAGCTGACCGCCAATTCGAAGGCCCGGATGGAGATGCCGCAGGCTCGGGCGGCCACGTTGACCCGGCCGACCTCGATGCCGTCCATCATCTGGTAGAAGCCCCGGCCCACCTTGTCGGCTCCGCCGAGGATCGCTGAGTCGGGCACGGTCACCCCGTCGAGCACCATCTCGGTGGTCTCGACGCCCTTGTAACCCATCTTGTCGATCTTGCCGGGGATGGTCAGTCCGGGTGCGGTCTCGCCGAAGCCCGGCTCCTTCTCCAGCAGGAACGTGCTCATGTTGCCGTACACCGACTCGGCGCCGGTGTCGGTCTTGACCAGGGTGGCCACCACGGAGGAGTACGCCCCGTTGGTCAGCCACATCTTCTGCCCGTTGAGCACGTACCGGTCGCCGTCGCGGACGGCCCGGGACTTGATGGCCGAGACGTCGGAGCCGGTCTCCGGCTCGGACATGGAGAACGCGCCGCGTACCTCGCCGGTGGCCATCTTCGGCAGCAGACGCGCCTTCTGCTCGGCCGAGCCGTGCTGGGAGATCAGGTACGCCACGATGAAGTGGGTGTTGACGATGCCGGAGATCGACATCCAGCCTCGGGACAGCTGCTCCACCACCAGCGCGTAGGTGAGCAGCGACTCGCCGAGGCCGCCGTACTCCTCGTCGATGGTGAGGCCGAACAGCCCCATCTCACGCATCCCGTCGAGGATGTCGGTGGGGTATTCGTCGGCGTGCTCCAGCCGCTGAGCGTGCGGGATGATCTCCTTGTCGGCGAACTCCCGGACGGTCTCCAGGATCGACCGCTGTACATCGGTCAGGCCGGGCGTCTGGGCGAGTCGAGCCATCTCAGCCTCCGGGGATCAGCGCACTACTCATGGGTAACTGAACGCTGGGTCAGTATCGGTCTCCGGAGCCGGCGAGGCCAAGGTGACCAGTCCACACAACCGCTGTGAAAAGGTTCACCGCTGCGGGTAGCGTCCGGCAAGAGGGACTTTTCCGGCACCGGCAGGAGGAGGACAGCCGTGAGCTACCCGCCGCCGTCGGGACCACCCGGAGACGAGCAGCCGCCGTCACCCTACGAGCCACCGCGGGACCAGTCGCCGTACGCGCCGCCGCCGCCCGGCCAGTCGCCGTACGCGCCGCCGCCGGACCAGTCGGCCTTCGGGCCGCCCGAGCGCTCGCCGTACGGGCCGCCGGCGGACGACCCGTCGCCGTACGAGCAGCAGAGGCCGCACCAGCCGGCGCACTGGGGGCAACAGCCGCCGTACCCGCCGCAGGGCCCCTACGGGCAGTACGGCCCTCCCTCGTCGGGACCGGGTCGGGGCACCAACGTGCTGGCGATCCTGTCGCTGGTGTTCGCCTTCGTGTTCCCCCCGGCCGGCGCGGTGCTCGGCCATGTGGCCAAGCGGCAGATCCGCACCAGCGGCGAGGAGGGCGACCAGCTCGCCACCTGGGGCCTGATCCTCGGCTACGTCTTCACCGGGCTCACCCTGCTGGCCTGCTGTGGCTGGCTGGCCCTGATCCTCATCGGCAACACCGGCGACAGCGGCGGCTACTGAACGACGGCGGAAGCCCTCCACCGTGGACCTGACCGGTCAGCGGAACCGGGCCTCGCGGACGCTGTTACCGCCGTCCACCACCAGCATCTGCCCGGTGATGTACGAGGCGGCCGGCGAGCAGAGGAAGCTGATGGCGGCGGCGACCTCGTCCGGGGTGCCGGGTCGGCCGACCGGGGTGCCCAGTCCCTGCTTGATCTCCGCCATTGTGGACGCGGCCGTGTAGATGGTGCCGGGCGCCACCGCGTTCACGGTCACCCCGTCGGCGATCATCTCCATGGCCAGTGCCCTGGTCAGCCCGACCACCCCGGCCTTCGCCGCCGCGTACGCGGCCTCGGTGGGCAGGGCGTTGACCGGGCCGGCGGTGGCCGCGAGGTTGACGATCCGCCCCCAGCCCCGCTCGGCCATCCCACCGATGAACGCGCGGCTGCACAGGAAAGCGGTGGTCAGGTTGCGGTCGATCTCGCCACGCCACTCGTCGTAGGTCAGCTGCGCGACCGGTCGCAGCACCTCCGGGCTGGCCCGGCTGGCGAGGCCGGCGTTGTTGACGAGCACCTCGACGTCACCCAACTGCTCGGCGACCGCGTCCGCCAGCGCGCCGACCTCGGACTCGTCGGTCAGGTCCGCCACGAAACCGGTCACGCCCAGCTCGCCGGCGCGCTCGTGGATGCGCCGCGTGGTCGAGACGATGGCCACCCGGGCGCCCAGGTCGCTCAGCCGGCGGGCGGTGGCGTACCCGATGCCGTCCGGGCTGCCGGCACCGGTCACCAGGGCGACCCGCCCGTCGAGCCGCATGGTCACCGGGTCGGCGAGCGCGACCGGCTCGTCCGCGCCGGGGACTCCGGACGGTGTGGCCGCACGGCCGCGCCGGCCGGCGCCCGGGCGGCTGACGTCCCGTCTCGGTCGACTACCGGAACGATCGGCGGCGCGCGCATCCATTGCCATGCCAGGATCCTGCCCGGTCGGACGGGCCCGGGCAACGCGGCACCCGGGAGCGGGGGCATCGGGTTTGGTCGCCGCTGGCTACCCTGACGGCGCACCCGACCTGACGGAGAATCGCATGACCAATCCCCCGCCCCCCGGCGGCTGGCAGGACCCGGCCTCGTCGGGTCAGCAGTTCGGCGATCCCACCCTCGTGGTGGGTGGCCAACCGGTTCCCGCCCAGCCGACGAACCCGTACCCGGCGACCGACCCGTACGCCGGCACCATGCCGCCGGCCCAGGCCGGCCCGTACGGCTACCCGCCGGTCGGCTACCCGGGTTACGGGTACCCGCCGGCGCCGAAGCAGAACGGCCTGGCCATCGCCGCGATGGTCGTCGCGATCATCGGCGCCCTCGGCCTCTGCGGCTACGGCCTCGGCGGCTACATCGGCGCGGTCGGCGCGATCCTCGGCCACGTGTCCCGTAAGCAGATCAGGGAGCGCGGCGAGGGCGGCGAGGGCTTCGCCACCGCCGGCATCATCGTGGGCTGGATCGCCACCGCCCTGGCGGTGCTGGCCACCATCGCTATCGTGATCTTCTTCGTCTGGTTGGCCAACCAGGATCCGTCCAGCTACGACAGCGGCACCTACTGAGTCCGGCGGGCCGCCCCGGTCAGCAACACGGGGCGGCCCGGCCGGTCACTCCGACGGCGGGGTGAACGACGAGGTACGGCTCATCCCGGCGGCCCGGCCCTTGGCGGCGATCACCAGCGCCATCTTGCGGGACGCCTCGTCGATCATCTCGTCGCCGAGCATCACCGCGCCCAGCCTGCCGCCGGCCTCCGAGGTGTAGTGCTCGTACGCGTCGAGGATCAACTCGGCGTGGTCGTAGTCGGCCTGCGCCGGCTGGTAAACCTCGTTGGCGGCGTCGATCTGACCCGGGTGCAGCACCCACTTGCCGTCGAAGCCCAGCGCCGCCGAACGCTTGGCGACCTCGCGGAACCCGTCCACGTCGCGGATCTGCAGGAACGGGCCGTCGATGGCCTGCTTGTCGTGCATCCGCGCAGCCATCAGGATCCGCATCAGGATGTAGTGGTACGGGTCGCCCGGGTAGTCCGGGATCAACGCGCCGACCACCAGCGACCTCATGTTGATCGAGGCCATGAAGTCGGCCGGGCCGAAGATGATGGTCTCCACCCGGGGGCTGGCGGCGGCGATGGCGTCCACGTTGACCAGGCCGGCCGCGTTCTCGATCTGCGCCTCGATGCCGATCCGGCCGACCTCCAGGCCGAGCGTCTTCTCGATCTGGGTGAGCGTCAGGTCCAGCCACTGCACCTGGGCGGCGCTTTGCACCTTCGGCAGCATGATGCAGTCCAGGTTCGCGCCGGCGCCCTCGACCACCTCAATGACGTCCCGGTACGTCCACGGCGTGGTCAGGTCGTTGACCCGGACCACGCGCGTCTTGCCGGCCCAGTCGCCCTCGTTGAGCGCGGCCACGATGTTCTTGCGCGCATCCGGCTTGGCCAGCGGGGCCACGGCGTCCTCCAGGTCGAGGAAGACCTGGTCGGCCGGGAGTCCCTGGGCCTTGCCGAGCATCTTGACGCTGGAACCCGGTACCGCGAGGCAGGACCGGCGGGGACGACCGACTGCGGCCATGGATGCGCTCCTTCCAGCGTCCGGCGGGCACGCCGACGCCACCTGACGACAGATCCGAGAAACTTAACGATCCCAAAGGGCGTGGTGACGCCACGGTAACCTCGCGCCATGACCGGGGTGAATGGACCTGTGGAAGATCTCACTGGGCGTCGACTGGTGGTGGTGACCGGGGCGAGTTCCGGCATCGGGCTGGCCGCCGCCGTGGACCTGGCGTGCCGTGGCGACCAGGTGGTGCTGGTCGGGCGGGACCCGGCCCGGTTGCAGGCCGCCGCGGAACGGGTACGGGAGACGTCGGGTGAGCGTCCGGAGCTGTTCCGGGCCGACTTCGCGGTGCTCGACGACGTGCGCCGGCTCGCCGAGCGGCTGCGCGAGGCGTACGACCGGATCGACGTGCTGGCCAACAACGCCGGCGCCATCGCGCTCCAGCCGCTCACCACCGTCGACGGTTTCGAGTTGTCGATCCAGGCCAACCACCTGGCCCCGTTCCTGCTGACCAACCTGCTCGCCGACCGGATCGGCCGGATCGTGGTCACCGCCTCCGGCGCGCACCGAAGCGGCGTGCTGGACCCGAACGACCTGAACAGGCCCCTGCGTCGCTACCGGCCGATGGTCGCGTACGGCACCAGCAAGCAGGCGAACATCCTGTTCACCGCCGAGGCGGCCCGGCGCTGGCCGGGCATCCCGGCACACAGCTACCACCCGGGAGTGGTGCGCACCCGGTTCGCCAACGACAGCCGGCTGGTCGCCCTCGGCATGCGGCTCCTTCCGTTCCGCAGCCCGGAGAAGGGCGCCGAGACCCTGGTCTGGCTGGCCAACCAGGACCGGTCCCGACTCGTCGACGGCGGCTACTACCACAACCGGCGACTGCGTCGGCCGTTGCGCAAGGCCAGCGATCCGCAGCTCGCCGCCCGGCTCTGGGCGGCCAGCGCCAAGGCCGTCGGCATCGCCGACTAGGAGGCCGCCGTGCTGACACTCGTCGCGCTCGTCGAGTTCACCGCCGGGGCCGAGGCCGCCGGACAGCGGTACGAGGACGCCGTGCTGGCCCTGCTCGGCCGGCACGGCGGCGGGCTGGAACGACGGCTGCGCGGCACCGACGAGCGGACCGAGGTGCACGTGATCCGCTTCGACGCCCGGGCCGGGTACGAGTCGTTCATGGCCGATCCGGAGCGGGTCGCGCTGCGCGCCGGCCTCGGCCCGGTCGCGCCGACCACCCGCGTCATCGAGGTGCACGAGGTCTAGGGGGCGGCGTGGGCGCGCCGGCCGAACCGTCGACCGCGCCGGCCAACGCCGCTTGGAGCACCAGCCGCAGATCCGTGTCGTCGCCGGGACCGGCCCGGAGGGAACCACCACCCACGTTCCTCAGGTCGTCCCGAATTCGCCGGTCAAGGTGGGAGGTCAGTCTTTCAACGGAGCGGCGTCGGCGGGGAGCGGAGTGGGCGGCGGTGTGGCACGGCGGCCGACGCGGGCGCCGCCGAGCACCACCACCGCCACCCCGACCAGCAGCAGCCCCATTCCCAGCAGCGCGTACGGGCGGGGCAGCTGCCCCAGCCACACCCAGCCGAGCAGGGCCGCGCCGGGCACCTCCAGCAGGATCAGCACACTGACCGTGGTCGCCGGGATCTTCTGCAGGGCGTAGTTGAACATCGAGTGGCCGAGCAGTTGTGCGCCGGCCACCAGGGCCAGGATGGCCAGCCAGGTACGCCCGTCGAAGCCGGTCAGCCGGACGCCGCCGAGCAGGCACACCACCAGCAGGATCAGCGCGCAGATCCCGTAGCAGATGGTGGTGTACGTGGTGGTGCTGATGCTGGCCCGGGCCCGCTCACCGAAGGCGGTGTAGATGGCGGCGAACAGGCCACCGGTCAGCGCCAGCAGGTCACCGAGGACGGCCCGCCCGGAGATGCCCACGTCCGCGCCGGTCGCGATGACCGCGCCGCCGACCGCCACCGCGATGCCGATCCAGACCACCGTGGGCAGCCCGCGGCCCTGGGCACGCGCGATCAGTCCCTGCCAGACCGGCTGGGTGGCGACCAGGGCGGTGGCCGTGGCGACCGAGGTGAGCTGCGCGCTCGGCATCCAGGTGGCGAAGTGCGCGGCCAGGGCGACCCCGGAGAGCACGCAGTACAACCCCTCCCGCCGGCCCGCCCGTCCGGCCAGCGCACGGAACTCGGCGCGGCGCCGGGCCAGCGAGAACGGACTCAGCACGGCCACCGCGAGCAGGTTGCGCCAGAACGCGATGGCCAGAGCGGGGGCGGCGGCGTAGGCGATCAACGGCGCGGACGACGACACGGCGACGACGGCCAGGCCGACCGCGCCGGTGGTCAGCGGATCCAGGGGCGGGCGGTGTGAGGAAGGGGGCACGGGAAGCAATCCTCACACGCCTCCGAGCAACACAGAACGTCAGCACTCCGTTACGATCACGCGGGTCCGCGCCGGCGACCCTCGACCGCCCGGAGGCGCTCCCCCATGCCCAGCTACCAGGCGGTGCTGTTCGATTTCTTCGGCACCCTGACCCGTCCGGTCCAGCGCGGCGCCGCGCACCTCGGCACCGCCGAGCTGCTCGGATGCCACACCGACACGTTGACCGAGGTCCTGGACCGCACCTTCTACGAGCGGGCCACCGGCCGGCTCGGCAACGCGGAGGCGACGTTGCGGTGGGTCTGCGCCCAGGCCGGCGTACACCCCAGCGACCGTGCGGTACGTGCGGCCGTGGCCTCCCGGCACCGCGCGGTCCGCGCGGACACCCGGCTGCGGGCCGACGCGGTGCCCGTGCTGGCGGCGCTGCGCCAGCGCGGCCTGCACACCGGCGTGATCAGCGACTGTACGCACGAACTGCCGGCCTTCCTGCCACAGCTAGCGGTCGCCCCGCTGCTCGACGTGCGGGTGTTCTCGGTGCAGGTCGGACGGTGCAAGCCGGATCCCACGCTCTACCTGACCGCCTGCCGGCGGCTCGGGCTCGCGCCCCGCGACTGCCTGTACGTCGGTGACGGCGGCAGCCAGGAGTTGACCGGCGCGGAGCGGGCCGGAATGACCGCCGTCCGGCTCGCCGCGCCCGATCTGGCCGAGCACATGGTCTTCAACGCCGACCGGGAGTGGCACGGCCCGACGCTCGGCACGCTGCGCGACGTGCTCGACCTCGTCGACGCCGAGACCATCGGCGTGGGGGTCGGCTGACCGGACCGCGGCGGCGGGTCAGCGGCAGCGGGTCAGCGGCGGCGGGTCACCGGCGGCGGGTCAGCGGCGGCGGGTCAGCGGCAGCGGGTCACCGGCGGCGGACCCGGTGCAGGCGGAACGGTTTGCGGGTGGCGCGGACCGCCGGGGTGTCCCGGGGTGGTTCGGCCTGCGCGTCGGCCGGCAGGTCGGCGCCGGACAGCGGCTCACCGCCCGGGGCGAGCCGGTTCACCGCGCAGCCGTCGGCGGCCCACCGGGCCACCAGGTCGGCGGTCGGGCCGGGCGCGTTCAGCCGCTTACCCGCCACCAGCGGCGCGGTGGTGTCCCAGGCCTCGGTGCCCGGCTGCAGCCGGGTCACCCGGGCCGGCCAGGTGACGATCCGGCCACCGTGGTCACCGCGCAGGCTGACCTGCGCCTCCGCCGCGTCGGCCAGCCCGGGCGCGGCCTGCTCGCCCGGCCCGCTGACCACGAACAGCGCGCCCTCCAGCGGTGCGCACCAGAGGGCGAGCGCCGGCCCACCGGCCACGCTCACCCAGGCCACCGCGGCCTTCTTCATCGCCTCGTCGACCAGTGGCGTGCCCCGGGAGGCATCCTCGTCCGTCACACCCGCATTGTCCCGCATGAGCGCCTCCGCCGGTCAGCCCACGAAGGGTGGCACGGCGATCTCGCCCCGGGCCACCGGCATCACCTGCCCGGCGACCGTCGCACCGACCACCAGTCCGTTCTCCGCGGTGACCGTGCAGGACAGCGCGGACGGACGGTTGATCTCGACACCCTGGCGCACGGCGTATCGGGACAGTCCTTCCCCGGGCAGCAGGCCGCTGGCCACCAGCCAGACACCGAGACCGAGCGCCGCCGAGCCGGTCGCCGGGTCCTCCGGTACGCCGAGGCCGGGTACGAAGACCCGGGCGTGCGCGGTTTGCGCGGTCGGGTCCCAGGAGAAGACGCTGACGTGCGCCACCCCGTACCGCTCCGCCGCCGCCGGGTTCACCCGTGCCCGGGCCACCGACTCCGGCCGCACCGGCAGGTACGGGAACTCCAGCCCGCAGCCGGCCACCCGCGGGGCCGGCCCGATGTGGTCGTCCGGACTCAGCCCGGCGATCTGCAGCAACGGCTCCGGGTCCAGCTCGGGGCCAAGCGTGGGGCTTCCACCGGTGAGGGTGGCCCCGGACGAGGTCACCTCGATCGGCAGCACGCCGGCGCCGCACTCCTGCATGATCTGCCCCACACCGAACATCCCGCGCCGGCTCGCGGTGACCGCGGCGCCGACGCTGGGATGCCCGGCGAACGGCAACTCCTCCACCGGGGTGAAGATCCGAGCCCGGTAGGTGGCGCCCACCTGGGTCGGGGGCAGCACGAACACCGTCTCGGAGAGGTTGAACTCCAGCGCGAGCGCCTGCATCTGCTCGGTGGCCAGCGCCTCCGCGCCGAACACCACAGCCAGCGGGTTGCCGGCGAAAGGGCGGTCGGTGAAGACGTCCACGATCTCGTAGGCCAAGGTCGACATGTTGATAAACACTAGGCGCTTAGGCTGGTGCCCGTGAGTACGCCGACCCGGGTCTACATCGCCCGCCTCGCCGGAGTCGCCGTCTTCGATCCGAACGGTGACCAGGTGGGCCGGGTTCGTGACGCGGTGGCGCGGCTGCGGGCGACCAAGCGTCCCCCGGAGGTCGTGGGCCTGGTCGCCGAGATGCCGATGCGCCGGCGGATCTTCCTGTCCATCAACCGGATCACCTCCATCGACGCGGACGCCGTCGTGCTCGGCTCCGGCACCCTCAACCTGCGGCGCTTCGAGAAGCGCCCGAACGAGCTGCTGGTGTTGCAGGAGCTGCTGGATCGACGGGTGCAGCTCGACCCGAACGGCCAACCGGGAGCGGTGGTGGACGTCGCCATGGAATGCTCCCGGGGCGGCGAGTGGTCCCTGACCCGGGTCGCGGTCCGGGAGCAGACCAACCGGCTCACCCGCCGCGGCCACCTGCACCAGGTGGAGTGGGACCGGGTGCGCGGGCTCAGCGGCATCGCCGACAACCGGGGTACGGCGAATCTGCTCGCCGTACTGGAGGACATGCGCCCGGCCGACCTGGCCAACGCATTGCAGGACCTGCCCGACGCGCGGCGCAACGAGGTCGCGGCCGCACTGGACGACGAGCGGCTGGCCGACGTGCTGAGCGAGCTGCCGGAGCACGACCAGGTGGAGATCCTCGCCGCGCTGGACCGGGAACGGGCCGCGGACGTGCTGGAGGAGATGGACCCGGACGACGCGGCGGACCTGCTCAACGAGCTGCCCCCGCCGGAGCAGGACGTGCTGCTGGACCTGATGGAGCCGGACGAGGCCGACCCGGTACGCCAGCTCCTCAAGTACACGCCCGGCACGGCGGGCAGCGTGATGACCTCGGAGCCGGTCATCCTGCCGCCGGACGCCACCGTCGCCGAGGCGCTGGCCCGGATCCGGGAGCCACAGCTCTCCCCCGCCGTCGCGGCGCAGGTCTTCGTGACCCGGGCACCGCAGAACACCCCGACCGGCCGGTACCTGGGCATGGTGCACTTCCAGGCGTTGTTGCGCGAACCCCCGGCCGACCTGCTGGGCAAGGTGGTGGTCAACGACATCGACCCGCTGCGCCCCACCACCCCGCTACCGGAGATCACCCGCCGGATGGCCACCTACGACCTGGTCGCCATGCCGGTGATCGACCGGAACAACCGGCTGGTCGGCGCCGTGACGGTGGACGACGTGCTGGACCATTCACTCCCCCGGGACTGGCGGGACCGGGACGCCCTGAGCACCCTGAACGCCGCCGAGCCGACGCCGGACGACGCGGATGGCTGACCAGCGGCGGGGCGAACGGCTCGACCAGCCACGCGAGCCCCGAGGTATCAAGCTGCCCCGGTTCGACGCGGAAGCGTTCGGCCGGTGGTCCGAGGGCATCGCCCGAGGCATGGGCACCGCGAACTTCATCGTCGTCATGACCGTGGTGATCGCGATCTGGTTCGGCTGGAACACGCTGGCCCCGGCCGATCTGCGCTTCGACCCGTACACCTTCACGTTCCTCACCCTGGTGCTGTCGTTGCAGGCCAGCTACGCGGCGCCGCTGATCCTGCTGGCGCAGAACCGGCAGGCCGACCGGGACCGGGTGGCGTTGGAGGAGGACCGGCGGCGGGCCACCGCGCAGAAGGCGGACACCGAGTACCTGGCCCGGGAGATCGCCGCGCTGCGCATCGCGCTGGGCGAGGTGGCGACCCGGGACTTCCTCCGCTCGGAGCTGACCCGGCTGGCCGAGGAGCTGGACGAGGCGGGGCAGCGTCGGCAACGGTTGGAGCGCCGCCAGCAGGAGAAGGAGAGCCGGCAGGAGAGGCGCGGCCAGCGGCCGACCGACGGCGTCGGGCTGGACGAACCCCGCGACGACCTGGACAGCGACGTCGCCCGCGACACCCGACCGGACGGCACCGGGTCCCGCCCGCACGGCGGCTGACCGGAGGACCCCGAACGGGTCATCGATTCGCTCACACCGTTCCCGGCCAGCGGCCGGAGCGGATGCCCCGCGACGTAGCATTGCGGGCATGTCAGCACCCGTCAGCACCGTCGAGGACGCGATCCAGGCCGCCCTGGCCACCGTCAACGACCCGGAGATCCGCCGGCCGATCACCGAGCTGGGCATGGTCCGCTCCGCCACGATCGGCGCCAGCGGCGTCGTACGGGTCGAGCTGCTGCTCACCGTCGCCGGCTGCCCACTCAAGGACAAGCTGCGCACGGACATCACCGCCGCAGTGGCCGCGGTGCCCGGGGTGACCGGCGTGGAGATCGACTTCGGTGTGATGAGCCCCGAGCAGCGGCAGTCGTTGCAGTCGCAGCTGCGCGGCGGGGGTGCCAGCGAGGAGCCGGTCATCCCGTTCGCCCAGCCCGGCTCGCGGACGCGGGTGTACGCGGTGGCCAGCGGCAAGGGTGGCGTCGGCAAGTCCAGCGTGACGGTCAACCTGGCGGCGGCGCTGGCCGCCCGTGGCCTCTCCGTGGGTGTTGTCGACGCGGACATCTACGGCCACTCGGTGCCCCGGATGCTGGGCGCGGACGGTCGGCCGACCCGCGTCGAAGACATGATCATGCCGCCGCAGTCGCACGGTGTGAAGGTGATCTCGATCGGCATGTTCACCTCCGGCAACGCCGCCGTGGTGTGGCGCGGCCCGATGCTGCACCGGGCGTTGCAGCAGTTCCTGGCCGACGTCTACTGGGGCGACCTGGACGTGCTCCTGCTCGACCTGCCCCCGGGCACCGGCGACGTGGCCATCTCGCTGGCCCAGCTGCTGCCGAACTCGGAGATCCTGGTGGTCACCACCCCGCAGGCCGCCGCCGCCGAGGTGGCGGAGCGGGCCGGCGCGATCGCCCTGCAGACCCACCAGCGGGTGGTCGGCGTCATCGAGAACATGTCCTGGCTGGAGCTGCCGGACGGCTCCCGGATGGAGATCTTCGGTGCCGGCGGCGGCGCCGCGGTCGCCGAGTCGCTGAGCCGGACCATCGGCGCGCAGGTGCCGCTGCTGGGCCAGATCCCGCTGGACACCCGCGTCCGGGAGGCCGGCGACGCCGGTGACCCGATCGTGCTGGCCGAGCCGGAGTCGCCGGCCGCGCAGGCCCTCGGCACGATCGCCGACCGGCTCGCGGTGCGCCGTGAGTCGCTGCTCGGAAAGCCGCTCGGCCTCAAGCCCGCCGGGCGCTGAGCGCCCGGTCCGTCGTCCACCCGCCGGCCCCAGCGGCCGGCGGGGCCGGGCCGGTCAGGTGGCGGGCCGGTCAGGTGGCGGGCCGGTCAGGTGGCGGGCCGGTCAGGTGGCGTCGTCGTAGCCGGCTCGGGGAGCCGGCGCCGTCGGGGCGCTGGTGGCCGTGCCGGACCGGGTCCCGTTCGACCGCACGTCCGCGGCGTTGGCCACGTCCTTCAGCTCGTTGTGCACCCCGCCGACATCGGCACGCAGGTTGTCGTAGACGCCCTGCAACGGCTTACGGATCGCCGCCTCGTCCTCCTCGCTGAGGAGGTGCTTTCGGATGAAGGCCTTCGGGTGCAGATCCTCGAGCTGGATGTCGGTGCCCAGCTCACGACTCAGGTCGCCGGTGGCGTTGCGGGCCATGTTGCGCAGGTTGCGCACCAGCCGCAGGCCGTCGGTGATCACGGCGGGCAGCCGGTCACCGAAGATCAGCAGCGCCAGGAGCAGCAGCGCACCGATCTCCCACCAGTTCAGGTTGTCGAACATCCCGCGGGCCTCCTATCGGCGTCAGCAGCAAGACTACGCACGTCGGACGGCTTTCGGGCAGGGGGTGACCCGCTGTTCACTTGGCATCGGCGGCAAGGGTGACCGAGGTGTTCTGCCGGTCGGCGCCACGCCGGTATTCGACGGTCACCACCGATCCGGGTGCGAACTTGCGGACCAGGGCGATCAGGTCCGTCGGTTCGGTCATCGGCCGGCCGTTGAGCTTCAGGATCACGTCGCCGACCCGCAGCCCCGCGCCGGCCGCCGGACCGGACGGCTCCACCGCGGCCAGCCGTACGCCGCCGCTGGCTCCCGCGCCCGGGCCGCCGACCTGGGCGCCGATCACCGTACGCCGGGCCTTGCCGGTGCCGATGATGTCCTGGGTCACCCGTTTGGCCTGGTTGATCGGGATGGCGAAGGCGAGCCCGATGTTGCCGGCCTCCTGCCCCTCGGCGACCAGCGACTTGATGGTGGAGTTCACCCCGACCACCCGCCCGGCGCCGTCGACGAGCGGGCCGCCCGAGTTGCCGTGGTTGACCGCCGCGTCGGTCTGGATCGCCGCGTAGTAACGCACCGGACCGCCCGGCTCGCCGGCCTGCATCGTCCGGTCCAGGGCGCTCACGATGCCGGCGGTGACCGTGTTGGCCAGCGAGAGCGGTGAGCCGATGGCGAGCACCGGGTCGCCGACCGCCAACGCGTCGGAGTCGCCGAACTCCACCGGCCGCAGCCCCGTCCGGCTCACCTTGATGACCGCGATGTCCGACTCCGGGTCCTGACCGACCACGGTCGCCGCAGCGGAGCTGCCGTCGTTGAAGACCACCGAGGCCTTTCCGCTGCCGCCGGCCACCACGTGGTCGTTGGTGATCACGTGCCCGTCGGCGCTGGCGATGAAGCCGGAGCCCTCACTCGTCCCGCCGAGGCTGCTCACCCGCACGGTGACCACGCTGGGCAGGACCCGTTCGGCCACCCCGGCCAGGGACTCCGGCTTGCGCTGGGCCAACGCCGGCGGCTGCGCCGGCTCGGCGCCGAGCACCGTTCCGCCGGCCCCGCCACGCACCGCGAACGCGTAGCCCAGCGCGCCGCCGAGGGTGCCGGCCAGCAGCGCGGTGATCACCGGGATGAGCAGCAGGTGCCGCAGCCGCGGCCGGCCCGGCGCATCCGGGTCGGTGACCGGCTCGGGCTCGGTGCCCGTCGCCACCACCCCGGGCACCACCACCGCCGTCGGCGCCGCCGGATCCCGCCACGGATCGGCGAGCGCGTCGGACCACCACGGCGATGTGCCGGCAACGCCGGACGCGCCCGGCGCCGGCCAGGTCGCCGGTGGCGTAGTCGATGCCGGCCAGGTCGCCGGCGGCGCAGTCGATGCCGGCCAGGTCGCCGGCGGGTTCCCGGCCGTCGATTCCCCGCCCGGCGACGCCGCGGGCACGCTGTCGGCCCCCGGCGCGGTCGGCGACCCCGCCGGCGGAGCCTCTGCCCCGGGCGGTCGCGCCGGAGCCGGAGTCTCACCGCCCCGGCGCCAGTCCCAGCCGTCGGTCACGTCGGTGCCTCCCAGTCCGTCCCCGGATCCCGCGCCGCGTCGTCCGGCCACCGACCGGCGCGGCCGCGGCTGACGGGATACCGCCTCCAGGATTGCACGGATACACGCGGTGGAGTCAGCGCTTGCCCCCGGTGATCGCCCGGGGTGGAGGCGCGGCTGCGCCGCGCGGCGGTCGCCTCTACGCTCACAGTGCCAACCCGCCCCCGCACCACGCACCGCCCCCGGAGGTGCCCCATCGCCACGGTCGCCGGTTCCGGCAGTTCGACGACCCAGGCTCAGCAGTTCGCCGAGTCGTACGTCACCGAGGATCTCGTCCTGCGCACCGCCCGCAGCCTGGCCCACGAGGTGGGCCTCGACGCGGTCACCCCCGGCGCCGGAGCGGCGCTCCGGCTGCTGGCCGCGGCCGGCAACGCCCGCGCGGTGGTGGAGATCGGCACCGGCACCGGGGTGAGCGGTCTCTGGCTGCTGCGCGGCATGCGCGTCGACGGCGTGCTCACCACCATCGACGTGGAGGTGGAGCACCAGAGGATCGCCCGGCGGATCTTCAGCGAGGCCGGCTTCGCCGCCGGCCGTACCCGGATCATCACCGGCCGCGCCCTCGACGTGCTGCCCCGGCTGGCCGACGGGGCGTACGACCTGGTCTTCGTGGACGCCGAGGCGACCGGCTTCCACGCCTGCGTGGAAGCCGCGTTACGGCTGCTGCGACCGGGAGGCGTGCTCGCGCTCAACGGCATGCTGGCCGGCGGCCGGATCGGTGATCCGGCCGCCCGGGACGCGGAGACCGTGACGGTCCGGGAGACGATCAAGGCGGTGCGGGAGTCCGAGCACTGGATCCCCGCGCTGCTCCCGGTCGGGCACGGGGTGCTCGCCGCCGTGAAGTGCTGACCCCGGTCAGTCGACGCTGGCCAGCCACCGCAGGAGCGAGCGGACGCCCCAGCCGGTCGCACCGCGGCTGACTTCGGCGTGGTCGCTGTCCGCCCACGACGGGGCGGACATGTCCAGGTGCAGCCAGCGGTCCCGCAGCTCGCCGGTGAACTCGCGCAGGTAGAGCGCGGCCACCACCGACCCGGCGCCCTGGGTCGGCGCGCTGTACAGGTCGGCGACCTCGCTGCCCAGGTACTCGGCGTAGTCGGTGGGCAGCGGCATCCGCCAGGCCGCCTCGCCGGCCGCCTCGGCCGCGGCCAGCACATCGGCGGCGAGCCGGTCGTTCTCGCTGTACAGGGCGGCGGTCCGCTTGCCCAACGCCACGGCGTTGGCCCCGGTGAGGGTGGCCAGGTCGATCAGCAGGTCCGGCGCGAGCTGCTGCACCGCGTACGCCAGCGCGTCGGCGAGGACCAGCCGGCCCTCCGCGTCGGAGTTGGTCGTCTCGCTGGTCGTCCCGCCGTAGTGCCGGACGACGTCGCCGGGGCGGAACGCCGAGCCGCTGACCATGTTCTCGGCGAGGGGGGCCAGCGTGGTGACCCGGATCGGCAACCGCAGCGTCGCGGCGCCGAGGGTGGCGGCGACGACCGCGGCCGCGCCGGCCATGTCCTTGCGCATCAGCTTCATCGCCGGCACCGGCTTGATCGAGATCCCGCCGGTGTCGAAGGTGATGCCCTTGCCGATCAGCACCACATGGGTACGCGCGTCGGCCGGGCGCCAGTCCAGCTCGACCAGGCGGGGGCCGCTGGCCGAGCCGCCGCCCACGGCGAGGATCCCGCCGAAGCCCTCGGCGGCCAGCTCGTCCGGCCCACGGACCCGCAGGCGCAGGTCCGGCAGGTCGGCCGCGGCGGAGGCCACCTGGTCGGCGAACCACTGCGGGTTCTTCACCGAGGAGGGCATGTTGGTCAGGTCGCGGGCGAGGCGGGTCATCGCGGCGGTCGTTTGAGCCGTGGCGATGGTGGCCTCGTGCGCGGCCGGGTCGGCGAGCAGCAGGTCGACGCCGGCGAGCGCGGGCGGGTCGCCGGCCTCGGTCAGCCGGAACCGGTACGAGGCGAGCAGCAGCCCCTCGGTCAACCCGCGGACCGCGGCCGCCGTCACCTCCTCCGGGAGCGCGAGAGTGATGTACGTCTCATCTGCGGCGGCGCGGGCCAGGGCCGCGCCAGCGGTCCGCCAGGCCGCCTCGCCGCCGTCACCGATGCCGAGCAGCAGCAGCCGGCCGGGGGTACGCCCGGGGCGCAGGTGGGTGCGGATCTCGCCGGCCCGCCCGGTCAACCGGGCGACCGGCACCAGCGCGGCGGCCTCCTCGGCGGTGCCGTCCGGCAGGGCCACAGCGGTGGGCGCCGGTTCGGCAGAGGCGTCGCCGTCCGCCGGCTCAGCGGCGGGACGGACGGGCAGAACGAGAACGTCGAGCCGATCGGGCTCGGCGATCGGACGGATGGCGAGCACGCGGAACCGCACCTCCAGAAAGTGTCGCGGAGCGGGACTGTGCCCGTCTGTCCGCACAGATGAAGACCCTGAGCCACCGGCGATGCCGGTGGCTCAGGGACCGAGGAAGGTTCCGGGCGGCGTACGCCGCCCGGACCAGTCCCCACTCAGCCGGCGGCCGCCTTCAACGCGTCACCGAGCGCGTTGGCCTCGTCGGGAGTCATCTCGACGACGAGCCGGCCACCGCCCTCCAGCGGGACCCGCATGACGATGCCCCGACCCTCCTTGGTGACTTCCAGCGGACCGTCGCCCGTCCGCGGCTTCATCGCCGCCATGTTGTCTCCCCTCAGACCTACACCAGGGTCGGTGGGTTGCCCCACAGCCACTTCGTCACGACCACCCGCAACGGTCGCGGGGGTGTCGACCAACGATTTTCCCTGATGAACACCGCCGGACCCAAACCGGAGCAGCATTGATGTAACAGCATCTAGCTTATCTTGAGAAGGCCTGTCACAATGTGCGGTCATGCAGGCACGGTCGGCACTCTTCGACCTGTACGGCGACCACCTCCGACCGCGGGGTGGCCGGGCACCGGTCGCCGCCCTGGTCAAGCTATTGGCGCCGTTGGGAATCGCGCCACCCGCAGTGCGCACCGCCGTGTCCCGGATGGTGCGTCAGGGCTGGCTCGATCCGCTCCGGCTGGCGTCCGGACCGGGATATTCGATCACACCGAAAGCCGCCCGCCGACTGGACGAGGCGGCGGCCCGGATCTACCGGACCGGCCGGGTCAGCTGGGACGGCCGGTTCGATCTGCTCGTCCTGGAGGCTCCCGGCTCCCGGCGGGACCGGCAGCGGCTCGCCGCCAACCTCAGCTTCCTGGGCTACGGCACGCTGGACGAGCAGACCTGGGTGGCCACCCGGCCCGCTGAAGACGTCGATCTGCTGCTCGCCGAGGCCAATGTCCGATTCGAGCGGTTCACCGCCTCGCACTTCGCGGGCACCCCGGGCGCGATGGGCGTGGTCCGCCGAGCCTGGAACCTGAGCGAGATCGGCCGCGCCTACGAACGGTTCGTCGCGGACCAGCGCCCGCTGCTCGGCGCGGTCACCGCACGCAGCAGCGACGAGGAGGCGTACGCGGCCCGGTTCCGGCTCGTGCACGCGTGGCGTACGTTCCTGTTCCGGGACCCGCAGCTGCCCCCGGCGCTGCTGCCCGAACGCTGGCCCGGCACCGCCGCGGCCAGTTTCTTCGACCGGCACGCGGCCCGCCTGCGTCCGGCCGCTGACCGGTACGTCGAGCAGTGCCTCGACGCCGGCAACCGCATCGTCCGACAGAAGGGTCGTTAGACACGTGACCGAGCCGCTGCTGGTCGACCGGACCGACGCCGTCGTCACCATCACGCTGAACCGGCCTAAGGCGATGAACGCCCTCGACGTGGCGCTCAAGGAGGCGCTGCGGGACACTCTCGCGGAGCTGGAGACCGACCGGTCCTGCCGGGCGGTCGTGCTTGCCGGCGCGGGTGGGTCGTTCAGCGCCGGTCAGGACCTGCGCGAGCACGTGTCGACGCTGGAGAGCGGTACGGGCAACCCGCTGGACACGGTCCGGGCGCACTACAACCCGATCGCCGCCCGACTGGCCAACCTGCCCAAGCCGGTGGTGGCCGCGGTCCGTGGGATGGCCGCCGGGGCGGGCGCGTCGCTGGCCTTCCTCGCCGACATCCGGATCGGTGGCCCGACCACCAGCTTCCTGATGGCCTTCGCCAAGGTCGGCCTCGCCGCCGACACCGGCGCGTCCTGGACGCTGCCGCGCCTGGTCGGCCACGCCAAGGCGGTGGAGCTGCTGATGCTGGCCGAGCCGGTACGCGCCGAGGAGGCCTGCCGGCTGGGGCTGCTCAACCGGCTGGTGGACGACGACGAGCAGGTGCTGCCGACCGCGCAGGAGTTGGCCGCGCGCCTCGCCGCCGGCCCCACCGTCGCGTACGGGGCGATCAAACGACAGCTCTCCATCGCCGACGCCGGCACCCTCGCCGACGCGCTGGCCGCCGAGGCGCAGGCACAGTCGATCTGCGGTGCCACCGCCGACCACCGGTCGGCCACCCTCGCCTTCGTCGCCAAGCAGAAACCGGTCTTCGAGGGACACTGAACGAGATTCGGATCCCGCCCTTACCGCCCTCGAACACGGGCCGCCTAGCGTCGACCACATGACCGACCGTGAAGCGGTGGCGCACCTGCTGCGCCGAGCCACCTTCGGGCCGACCGCCGACGAGGTGGACGCGGCCGAGCGGGCCGGGCCGGAGGCCACCCTGGCCGGCCTCCTGAACCGGAACCGGGCGGACCGGGGTGCGGCCGCCACCCCGGTCCCGGCGTTGCCCCCGGACCCGTACGCCGCTCTGACCAAGGAATCCAGCCGCGAGCAGCGGCAGAAGGCGAACGCGGAGCGCCGGGAGCAGCTGCAACGGTTGACCCTCTGGTGGCTCGACCGGATGGTGGCCGCCGAGGACGGGCTGAGCGAGAAGCTGCTCTTCTTCTGGCACGGGCACTGGGCGACCAGCGCCCAGAAGGTCAAGTCGGCGCGGGTGATGCTCGGCCAGTTGGAGACGCTGCGCCGGCACGGCCGGGGACCGCTGGGCCCGCTGGTCACCGCGATGGTGCGCGATCCGGCCCTGATCATCTGGCTGGACGGGCAGAAGAACACCCGCAAGGCCCCGAACGAGAACCTGGCCCGCGAGCTGATGGAGCTGTTCACCCTCGGCATCGGCAGCTACACCGAGGCGGACGTGAAGGCCGGCGCGCGGGCGCTGACCGGCTGGGTCGTGGACCGGCGCACCGGCACCGTCCGGTTCGAGACCCGCCGGCACGACTCCGGGGAGAAGACCATCCTCGGGCATAGCGGCCGGTTCGACGCCGAGGCGTACGCCGGGCTGCTGTCCGCCCACCCGGCGGCGGCGACGTTCGTGGCGGGCCGGCTCTGGTTCCGCTACGCCGGCGCCGACGTCCCCGCGCCGGCCAACCTGGCCGGCGCGGACACCGTCGCCACCCTCCGCACGCTGTTCTCCTCGCCGGCCTTCTCGCAGACCCGGGGCACCCTGGTCAAGCAGCCGGTGGAGTGGGTCGTCGGCGCGCTGCGGCAACTCGGCGTACGGCCCTCCGCCCTGCGCGAGGAGCAACGCAAACAACTGCTGGCCGGCCTGAACGCGCTGGACCAGGTGCCGCTGCGGCCGCCCAGCGTCGGCGGCTGGCCGGCCGGGGCCGCCTGGCTGACCACCTCGTCGTTGCAGGCCCGACTCCGGATGGCCGGGATGCTGGCCGCCGCCGTGACGCCGGCGGTGCTGGAACGGCTGACGGCCGCGCCCGCCGCCGGCCGGCCGGACGCCCTGGCCCGGCTGCTGGTCGTGGACGGATGGGGTGCGCGGACCCGGGCCGCCCTGGCCCCGCTGGCCGGCGAGCCCCGGAAGCTGCTCGCGGCAGGCCTGGTCAGTCCCGAGTACACCGTCAGCTGAGCCGAGGAGTCGACAGATGGACACCCTGACCCGACGGAAGTTCCTGCTCACGAGCGGAGTGGTCGGCGCGGGCGCACTGGCCGCCGGGGCCGGCGCCTACGGCCTGCGGGACCTGCTGGACACCGCCGGGGACCGCGATCCGCAGTCCCGCACGCTGGTGCTGGTCACCCTCTACGGCGGCAACGACGGTCTGAACACCGTGATCCCGTACGGCGACCCGGCCTACCGGGCGGCCCGCCCGGAGCTGGCGTACCCGGACGGAGAGGTGCGCCGGCTGGACGACGACTTCGGTCTCAACCCGGCGCTGGCTGGCCTGCACCAGCGCTGGTCCGGCGGCGGGCTGGCGATCGTGCGCGGAATCGGCTACCCGAAGCCGGACCGCAGCCACTTCCGGTCCATGGACATCTGGCACACCGCGCAACCGGACCGGCCCGGCAACACCGGCTGGCTGGGTCGCTGGCTGGACGGGGCGGGCGGGGACCCTCGGCTCGCGGTCTCCTTCGAGCCGGCGCTGCCGCCGCTGCTGGCCGGGGCGCGGAGCGCGGGCGCCGCGGTGCCCGTGGCCGACCGGAAGGCCGCCAAGGGGCTGCCAGCGGCGACGCTGACCGCGTTCGCCGCGCCGGAGGCGGGTGAGTCGGCGGCTAGGAGCCGGGCCGCCGCCTGTTTCGCCGACCTGCGCTCGGTGGACGAGATGATCCGCCACGTCCGTGACTCCGCGGCGACGGACGCGGCGGACCCGGACGGCGACCAGGCGCCGGCGACGGCCACCGGCGGGGCACGGACCCCCCTGGACGCGCAGCTGGACCTGGTCGCGCAGTGCGTCGAGGCCGAGGTGTCCACCCGGGTCTTCTCGGTGTCCCTGGGCGGCTGCGACACGCACGCGGACGAGAAGCAGTTGCAGGCCGTCCTGCTCGGCCAGGTGGACCGGGCGCTGACCGGCTTCGCGGACCGGATGAGCCGTACCGAGGCGGGCCGGAAGGTGGTGGTGGCGGTCTACTCGGAGTTCGGCCGCCGGGTCCGGGCCAACGCCTCGGACGGCACCGACCACGGCACCGCCTCCGACATGCTGCTGCTCGGCGCCGGAGTGCGCGGCGGCTGGCACGGCGCGCCGCCCAGCCTCACCGACCTCGACGACGGGGACCTGAAGTACACGACCGACTTCCGGGACGTCTACGCCACGCTGCTGGAGCGCGTGCTGGACACCGACCCGGGCTCGGTGCTCGCCGACTGGCGGGGGCGGCTGGACGGCCTGTTCTAGTCGTCCTCTTCCGGGTCCTGGTTGGCCTCCGCGCCCAGCACGAACGCCTGCATGGCCAGCTCGTCCCCGGAGGGCGACACGAAGGCCGGCAGCTCACGCGGCCCCAGCTCCTGCACGTAGGACCAGAAGAGCCGGACCGCCTCGGCCGGCGTGCCGGCCTCGATCGGCAGGTCGAGGCTGACCAGCCAGGTGCGCCGCGCCGGGGGCGGACCGAGCCGGTCGGCCAGCGCCCGGAAGGCCACCGGGTCCAGCGCGGTGAGGGGCCCGTCGAGCGTCAGCCGGTCGGCCGGCACCGGCTCGTCGAAGGCCCGCCGGGTGTACGCCACGACGAGCGTCCCGGGCTCGACCGGCGACTGCGGGTCGTCCGGGTCTTCGCGGTGCCGTTGGGCCGGCGCGGTGACCCGGCCGAGCGCCACCAGCCGGGGCGGCGTGTCGGCCAGCACCGCCACCTGATCACCCGGGCCCGGTCGGCTGACGCCCGTCACCCCGGTCAGCTCCAGCGTGTCGTGGTGCACGAGTCGCTCGGCCTCGTACCGCTCGGCGGGCAGCAGCAGCGCCCAGGTGCCCGTCCCGTCGACGTGGCCGGCCTCGCCGGCCCGGTGCGCGGTCTCGGTCGTCATGCCTGCCATCCCATCACGCCGTCGGTGGCAGCGTGACATGGCAGCCGACGATGTGATCGTCGACCATGCCGGTGGCCTGCATGAGCGCGTAGGCGGTGGTCGGGCCGACGAACCGGAAGCCGCGCTTCTTGAGCGCCTTGGCCATCGCCGTCGACTCGGGGGTGATCGGCGCGACCTCGGCGAACGAGGCGGGACGGGCCGGCCGGGGCGCCGGGGCGAAGGACCAGAGCAGCGCGGACAGGCCGTCGGGCAGCTCCAGCGCGGCGCGGGCGTTGGCGATCGCCGCCTCGATCTTGGCTCGGTTGCGGACGATGCCGGCGTCGGCGAGCAGCCGGGTCACATCGGCGTCGTCGTAGCCGGCGACGGTCGGAATCCGGAACTCGTCGAAGGCCAGCCGGAACGCCGGGCGCTTGCGCAGGATGGTCAGCCAGGACAGGCCCGACTGGAACGCCTCCAGGGTCATCCGCTCGTAGAGCGCGTCGTCGCCGTGCAGCGGCCGCCCCCACTCGGTGTCGTGGTAGACGGCGTAGTCGGGGGTGCTCGACCCCCAGGCGCAGCGTGGCAGCCCGTCGGCGCCGATCACCAGGTCACTCACCTCGTACACGCTAGGCCATCGGACCGACAGCCCGGCGCCGCCGGCCGCCCGGCCGCAGGTGGTGTCCCGCGCGCGCCGGCGGGCGGCCGCCGCGGGGCGTGGTCAGGGCAGTTGGCCCTGCTCGACCAGACGGGCGAACCTCTTCAGCGCCTGGGTGAGGCTGACCTTGGAGCCGGGCCAGAGCACCGGCCACGCCAGCCGGCCGGCCGGGCCGCCCGGCAGGTGGAACCACTCGTGCCAGACCACCTGGGTGCGGGCCCGGTCCATCTGGGTGCAGCGCAGCACCCCCGGGCCGCGCAGCAGCCGGCCGCAGTGCACCACGCCGATCTCGTACGGCTCGTCGACCCGGACCACCCGCATCTCGTCGCGCAGCACCAGCGGGCCGAGCGCGGTCACGGCCTCGATCAGGCTGCCTTCACGGCCGTCGCCCTCGACCACCCGCAGCCGGGTGAACGGGATCCAGTCGGACTGGCGTTCCCAGGCGAGCAGCGCGGTGAAGACCCGCTCCGCCGGGGCGTTGACGATCACCGTGGCGGTCACTTCGCCAGCGCCGGGTTGGGCGGCCTCGCGGAGATCGTCGCCGCCCCCCGGGTCGGTCACGCCGACTCCGACCGAACCACCGCGCCGTGCTGTCCGGTGCCGTCGGCCGGCTCGCCGTCGGCCGGCTCGTCATCAGTCGGCTCGTCATCAGCCTGCGCGGCGGCCGGAGCCACCCCATCGGAGTCCGCCGGGGAGGAGGTGGCACCGGGCAGCGGGCCGACACCGGCCGGGCCGACCGGGGCAACGCCGGACCCGGCGTCGTCGCCCGGCCGCTCGACCTGCTGAGCCGCCGCATCCTCGTTCGTAGCCACGCCGGCGGACTGCTCACGGGCCTGGCGCAGCGCGTCCGCGTCGGCGATACGCCCCGCACGCAACGCGTTGACCTCCGCCTCCAGCACGCCGATCAGCTCCGACTTGTAGCCGATGTCGTAGGCGGCGCGGCGCATCGCCTGATCGACCTGGGCCATCCGGTACCCGCGCAGCCCGGTGTCGAAACGGACCGCGCCCACATCGGATTCGCGCAGCGGCCGGCTGGCCGGCAACGCCACGGCCTGCGAATCCGGCTCGGCGGGCACCAGGCCCGGATCGCGGCCGGTGACCAGCACCGTCACGCCGAACACCACCGCCGCGACGGTCAACGCCACGACCAGGAAGAGCAGAAGCTGACCCATGCACTGATCGTGGCATGGCGCACGGCCGTGAGCGAGCCCACCACCCACCTCGATCACGATCGGCGTCGACGCCGCCCGGCGTTCCGGTCCGCCGACCGGCTAGCGTCGGGACCGGCCGACGCGGCGGCGACGGTGCGGACTCTCAGGAGGCGGGCATGGCCGGGGCGCTTCGGCTGGGTGGGCGGACCTTCGCTCCCGGCGAGCTGGTGGTGATGGCGATCGTCAACCGCACGCCGGACTCGTTCTTCGACCGGGGCGCCACCTTCGCCGCCGACAGCGCGCTGCGGGCGGTCGAGCGGGCCGTGGACGAGGGCGCGGCGATCATCGACATCGGCGGGGTGAAGGCCGGGCCCGGCGCCGAGGTGGACGTCACCGAGGAGATCCGGCGCACGGTGGACACCATCGCCGCCGTCCGGGCCGCGTTCCCGGAGGTGGTCATCTCCATCGACACCTGGCGCGCGGAGGTGGCGGTGGAGGCCGTGGCGGCCGGGGCCGACCTGCTCAACGACACCTGGTCGGGCGCCGACCCGGCGCTCGCCCGGGTGGCCGCGCGGACCGGCGCCGGGCTGGTCTGCTCGCACGCCGGCGGGCTGGTCCCCCGGACCCGGCCGCACCGGGCCGCCTTCGACGACGTGGTCGCCGACGTGGTCGCGACGGTGACCGGGCTCGCCGAGCGCGCGGTGGCCGCGGGGGTACGCCCCGACGGCATCCTGATCGACCCGGCTCACGACTTCGGCAAGAACACCCGGCACTCCCTGGAGATCACCCGTCGGCTGGACGAGTTGACCGGGACCGGCTGGCCGCTGCTGGTGGCGCTCTCCAACAAGGACTTCATCGGCGAGACGCTCGACCTGCCGGTCGCCGAACGGCTGGAGGGGACGCTCGCCGCGACGGCGATCTCGGCCTGGCTCGGTGCCCGGGTGTTCCGGGCCCACCAGGTCGCGCCCACCCGCCGGGTGCTGGACATGGTGGCCTCGATCCGCGGTGACCGGCCGCCCGCGGCGACCCGTCGGGGTCTGGCCTGACCGCTCGTCCGGACAACCGGCCGCGAACGGCCGGACGGACCGGCACGATCGCCGGAGGCCCGGGGGCTCAGGTCCAGCGCAGGATGTTCCTACGCCAGGCATAGAGGATGCCCAGTGCGAGCACCGCCACGAACACCGCCATCTCCACCACCGTGACCAGGCCGAAGCCCGGCCGGTCGAAGACCACCGCCCAGGGGAAGAGGAACACCGCCTCGACCGCGAAGAGGACGTAGAGGTAGGCGTAGACGTAGTAGCGGATCTGCATCTGCGCCCAGTCCGCGCCGACCGGGTCGAGCCCGCACTCGTAGCTGGTCCGCTTGCCGTGCGGCTCCGCTGGACGGGCGGGACGTAACACTCGGTTGGCCGAGAACGCCGTAACGAAGAAGAGGACGCTGGCGAGCAGCAGGAGCCCGAGCGTCGCGTACGAGCCCAGGTAACCGGTCACGTCCGGCAGCCTACCGTCCCCCCGGAACGGCCGTCCCGAACACGTTACGGATTTGTTTCCAAATGGGACTAGTGCTCCAAGGCAACTGTTACCGAATACTGGACCCCCACCCATGTCACCGGAGGTCAGATGGCCAGCGTGCAGGTTCCGCCCGTCCCTCGGGGGGCTGCGGGGCGTCCCACGCCCCTGCTGGCGATCTCGCTCGTGCTCGGCCTGCTCGCGGCGCTCGCCGTGGCACCGGCCTGGGCCGGCGCGGCAGTGCCGGACGCCACCCCGGTCGCTGCGGTGACGGACTCGGCGACCGAACCCGCGCCGGGCCCCGAGACCACCCCGGCCGAGGAGCCCACCCCGACCGAGGAGCCGGGCGGCGATCCGCCGCCGACCGACCCGGCCCCGGAGACCACCGCACCGCCGCCGGAGACGACGCCACCGGCCCCGCAGACCACCGCGCCGGACGTGCCGCCGGCACCGACCACCACCGCGCCCGCACCGGGCAGCAGCAGCACCACCCGGCCGCCCACGCCCGGGCCCCCGGCACCTCCAGCGCCTCCAGCGCCCCCGGCGCCGTCAGCTCCCCCGGTCCGTCCGCCGGCACCGGGCCAGGAGGCGCCGCCGAACCCACTCGGCGTGCAGGTCACCACCGAGGACGTCACCCTCACGGGCGCGTACTGGAACGCGGCCAGCACCGCCGCCACGCTGCGGGTCACGGTGACGAACACCGGCACCACCGCCCAGCTGATCCGGCTCTCGTACACCCTGCCCGCCGGGCTGACCGACGCCGGAACGAAGGGCTGCACCGCCACCGGTGGCGGCGCGTACCGCTGCGGGGCCTGGACGGCCGAGGCGGGCGCACGCTTCAGCAGCCTGCTCCGGTTGCGGGTCGCCGGCACCGCGTGGAAGCAGATGCCCCTCAGCGGCTCCGTGCGGGTCACCGCGAACGCACCGGGAGTCGCCGGTGAGGCCGCCGACGACCAGGGCTTCGCGGTGCTCTTCCCGCCGGGTCCACCGGTGCCCGGGATCTCGCTGGCCGCCGACGAGGTGAGCTTCGACATCAGCGGCGCGGCGAGCACCCTCGCGGTGCGGCTGGGCAACACCGGCACGGTGGACGCGGCCGGCCGGGTCGAGGTGGTCCTTCCGGCCGGGGTGAGCGTGCCGGCCCCACCGGAGGGCTGCGTGGCGATCGACCCGACCCGGACCCGGTGCGACACCGGCCCGGTGCGGGCGGGCAGCGCCGTCGAACTGCGGCTGCCGGTGGAGGCGACACCGCAGGCCCAGCGGGAGGCGCCGCTGTCCGGCGCGGTGATCGGACAACTCGACCCGCGCAGCGGCCCCACCCGGCGGGTGCAGATGAGTTTCCGGATCACCGCGGCTGCCGCGCTGGCCACCCCGGTGGTCTCCCCGCCCGCGCCCACCGGCTCGCAGGGCGTGCTCCCCGCCGGCGGCTCCGGCGACGATGCCGGGATGACCTCGGTGCAGCGCACGGCGGTTCTCCTGATCGCGGTCTCCGCGTTGCTGGTGGTGCTGGCCCTCACGCTGGCGACCACCTCGCTGCGTCGCCGGCTCACCGACCCGCCCACGGTCCCCACCGACTGACCGGCCACACCGGCCGTCCACCACCCGGCGCGGGCCGATGGCGCGACGTCGACGGTGATCTGGATTACGGCGGGCTGGGTGAAACGTCGCAATACGGTGCAATTCCCAACCGGATCCGGTCCCAGTCGGCGGACCTCCGGGGAGGGCCGGGGGTCTGTTCGACGTAGGCTCTCAGGTGAGGAACGACAGCGGACCGGACCAGCCTGGAGCGGTGCGGTGCGGCGTTGCGTCAAGGAGGTCCCGTGGCCGGGCAAGGCGAGGTCACCATCAGGTTCAGCCGCCCGCGCCATCGCGCGCAGCGAAGCGAGGTGCAGGCGTGAGCGCGAGGAGTGAGTCGGTTTTGCGGGCCCCGCAGTCGCGAACGAAGGTGGCACAGTGACCAAGCAGATCCGTCAACTCGATCGGGTGGTCATCCGGTTCGCCGGTGACTCCGGCGACGGCATGCAGCTGACCGGCGACCGGTTCACCTCGGAGACGGCGCAGCTCGGCAACGACATTTCCACGCTGCCCAACTTCCCCGCGGAGATCCGGGCACCTGCCGGCACACTGCCCGGCGTGTCGAGCTTCCAGGTGCACTTCGCCGACTACGACATCCTCACCCCGGGCGACGCGCCCAACGTGCTGGTGGCGATGAACCCGGCGGCGCTCAAGGCCAACCTGGCCGACCTGCCGCGCGGCGCGGACATCATCGTCAACACCGACGAGTTCACCAGGCGCAACCTGGCCAAGGTCGGCTACCAGTCCAGCCCACTGGACGACGACTCGCTGGCCGGGTATGTCGTGCACCCGGTGGCGCTGACCTCGATGACCGTCGGCGCGCTCGCCGCGTACGACGTGTCCAAGAAGGACGCCGAGCGGTCGAAGAACATGTTCGCCCTCGGCCTGCTCTCGTGGATGTACTCCCGGCCGTACGAGTCGACGCTGCGCTTCCTGGAGCGCAAGTTCGCCGCCCGTCCCGAGCTGGTCGCGGCGAACGTGGCCGCGTTCAAGGCCGGCTGGAACTTCGGCGAGACCACCGAGGACTTCGCGGTCCGGTACGAGGTCAAGCCGGCGAAGATGACGCCGGGCACCTACCGCAACATCACCGGCAACGCGGCGCTCTCGCTGGGTCTGGTCGCCGCTGGCGTCCGCTCCGGGCTGCCGGTCTTCCTCGGCGCGTACCCGATCACGCCGGCGTCGGACATCCTGCACGAGCTGAGCAAGCACAAGCGCTTCGGCGTGCTCACCATGCAGGCGGAGGATGAGATCGCGGCGGTCGGCGCGGCGCTGGGCGCGTCGTACGGCGGGTCGCTCGGGGTGACCACCACCAGTGGCCCCGGCGTGGCGCTCAAGAGCGAGACGATCTCCCTCGCGGTGGCGCTGGAGCTGCCGCTGGTGATCGTGGACGTGCAGCGTGCCGGCCCGTCCACGGGCATGCCGACCAAGACCGAGCAGGCCGACCTCAACATGGCGCTCTACGGCCGGCACGGCGAGGCGCCCGTCGCGGTGATCGCGCCCCGGTCGCCGTCGGACTGCTTCTTCGCCGCGCTGGAGGCGGCCCGGATCGCGCTGACCTACCGCACTCCGGTGATCCTGCTGTCCGACAACTACGTCGCCAACGGCTCGGAGCCGTGGCTGCTGCCCGACGTGGAGTCGCTGCCCGACCTGCGGGTGGAGTTCGCCACCAAGCCCAACGGCGACGACGGCACCACCTTCCTGCCCTACCTGCGCGACCCGGAGACCCTGGCCCGGCCGTGGGCGATCCCGGGCACGGCGGGTCTGGAGCACCGGATCGGCGGCCTGGAGAAGGCCGACAAGACCGGCGACATCTCCTACGACCCGGCCAACCACGACTTCATGGTGCGCACCCGGGCGGCCCGGATCGAGACGATCCCGGTGCCGGACATCGAGGTGGAGGACCCGGACGGCGACGCCCGCGTGCTGGTGCTCGGCTGGGGTTCGACGTACGGGCCGATCGGTGCGGCGTGCCGGCAGCTCCGCCAGCGGGGCCTGTCCATCGCCCAGGCGCACCTGCGGCACCTGGCCCCGATGCCCGCCAACCTGGCCGAGGTCCTGCGCTCCTACGACCGGGTGGTCATCCCGGAGATGAACCTGGGCCAGCTCGCCCACGTCATCCGGGCCCGCTACCTGGTCGACGCCATCAGCTACAACCAGGTCCGCGGCCTGCCGTTCACGTCCACGGAGCTGGAGACGACGCTGGAAGAGGTGCTGAAGAATGTCTGAGCCCGTCGCCCTCAAGCTCACCGCCAAGGACTTCAAGTCCGACCAGGAGGTGCGCTGGTGCCCCGGCTGCGGCGACTACGCGATCCTGGCGGCCATCCAGCAGTTCATGCCGGAGCTGAACATTCCCCGGGAGCGGACCGTCTTCGTCTCCGGCATCGGCTGTTCCTCCCGGTTCCCGTACTACATGAACACGTACGGGATGCACTCGATCCACGGCCGCGCCCCGGCGATCGCGACCGGTCTCTCGGTGTCCCGGCCCGACCTGTCGGTCTGGGTGGTCACCGGTGACGGCGACGCGCTCTCCATCGGCGGCAACCACCTGATCCACGCGCTACGGCGCAACGTCAACCTCAAGATCCTGCTGTTCAACAACCGGATCTACGGGCTGACCAAGGGGCAGTACTCGCCCACCTCCGAGGTCGGAAAGGTCACCAAGTCGACCCCGGCCGGTTCGGCGGACGCCCCGTTCAATCCGCTCTCCCTCGCGCTCGGCGCGGAGGCCAGCTTCGTCGGTCGGACCATCGACTCCGACCGCAAGCACCTGCAGTCGGTGTTGCGGGCCGCCGCCGAGCACCAGGGCTCCGCGTTCGTGGAGATCTACCAGAACTGCAACATCTTCAACGACGGGGCGTTCGACCAGCTCAAGGATCCGGCCACCCGGGACGACTACCTGATCCGCCTGGAGCACGGGCAGCCGATCACCTTCGGCGCCGACGGCCGGTTCTGCGTGGTGCACCCCCCGGGCGGGTTCGGCCTGGAGGTCCGGGAGACCAGCTCGGTCCGCCCGGAGGAGATCGTCGTGCACGACGCGACGGTGGCCGACCCGGCGTACGCGTTCGCGCTGTCCCGGCTGCCCGGCCTGGACCTGCGGAACACCCCGATCGGAGTGTTCCGCTCGGTGGACCGCCCCTCCTACGACAGCGTGGTGCAGGAGCAGCTCGCCGCAGCGCGTGCGAAGGTCACCGAGACCCCCGAGCAGCAGCTCGCCGGGCTGCTGGGCAGCGGGGACACCTGGACCATCCTCTGACCCTCGCGGCGGCGGCGCAGCGCGCCGGACCGACCGCCGGGAGGTGGAGACACGACGAGAAAGGGCCCGCAACCGATCCGGTTGCGGGCCCTTTCCGTTCGCGGTGGCGCAGCCCCCGATCAGAAGATCGGGTTGAACCCGCCCCAACCGCTGGAGATCACCTTGCCGCTCGCGTCGAGCCACTGGCCGTAGCCGTTGGTGGTGTAGAGACGCATCTGGTTGCTGCTGTTGACGCCCAACAGGTCCATCATGTTGTCGCCGCTCCAGTCCCCCGGAACCATGATGTTCTTGTAGTTGGCCCAGCCGCTGCCGATCTGGGTGCCGGACGGGTTGGTCCAGCCGCCCGCGCCGTTGGACTGGTACATCTTCAGCACGCCCGTGGAGGTGCGGCCGATCAGCACCTCCAGCCCGTCACCCTTCCAGGCGCCCGGGGTGAGGAACAGGTTGAATCCGTTCCAGCCGGTGCCGATCCGGGTGCCCGACGGGTTCTCCCAGCCGCCCGCACCGTTGCTGGTGTAGCGGATCAGGTCGCCGTTGGACTTGCGGACCATCAGGCTCGGCCGGTTGTTGCCCAGCCAGTTGTTCGTCACCATGAGAGCGGTGAAACCCGCCCACCCGCTGCCGATCTTCCGGGCCCCGCCGACGAAGTTGCCCGCGCCGTCGGAGTCGTAGATGAACAGCTCACCGGTCGGCTTCATGGCCATGATGGACGGCTTGTTGTCGCCGTTCCAGTTGTAGACCCGGAAGACCCGGGTGAAACCGGACCACCCCGCGTTGATCTTCTTCTTGTCGTAGAAGCCGCCGCTACCGTCGTTGGAGAAGCCGCTGCCGTAGTACAGCTGGAGGTTGCCCGCGCTGTCCCGACCGATCAGGTCGGTGTGCCCGTCGCCGGACCAGTCGGCGTTGATCAGCTTCGGCCGGGTCAGGTCCGCCTTGACGGCGTTGCTGTAGTAGCTCAGCCGCTCGTAGTAACCCGGGGACGAGCCGCACGGCTCGAAGCCCCAGTCGGTGATACCGACCTGGACCCCGTTGACGAGCAGCGGACCTCCCGAGTCACCCCCGCAGGTGTCGCTGCTCGGCGTGTTGTCGGTGCCCGAACCGGCACAGATCATCCGGTCGGAGCGGTAGAACGTGCCAGCAACCGCCGCACAGTCCGCGTTGGACCGCATCGGGACGGTCGCCTTGCGCAACCGGCTGTCCATCACCGCGTCGTCCGACGCGGTGACGCCGTAGCCCGCGATCTGGGCCGAGGTGCCGGCGGCGTACGGGCTCTGGTCGCCCTGGGCGCTCAGCGCCACCGGGGTGTACGCGCTGGGCAGGTTCTGCTTGAGCGTGAGGACCGAGACGTCGTCCAGGATCGGAGCGTAGGGGTCCTGGTACTGCTGGGCGATGTTCCAGCTCGGGTGGGTCCAGGTCGAGCTGACCTCGGCGACGTAACCGCTGCCGGGGATGATCTGACCGTTGCTGTCGAACAGCCGGTCCTTGCCGGCGAGGACCCGCGTGGTGCCGGGCCCGTCGGCGGTGCAGTGCGCGGCCGTCAGCACCTTGTTGGGGGCGATGATCGTGCCGGTGCACCAGTAGAAGTAGGACTCCCCATCTTCCTGGAAGCTGGTGATGATGCCCACGATGTACGGAAACTCGGAGGCGCTCGCCAGGCTTCCCTGGAAGACCTTGGGAGACGCAATCGAGCCGGACTCGAACACCCGGCCCTTGGCACCCGGCTCGGGAAGCGTGAGCTTCCCCTTGCGCAGGTTCGGCAGCTTGTTGAACCGGTCCGGTTGCGAACTGCTCGCCGCGTCGTACACGCCACCCCCGGTGGGGGCGGCCTGAGCACTGGTCGCGGGTGCGACGGCCGCTGCGCCCGTGAGAGCGAGGGCCGCCACGACACCGGCGTACCACCGCCGTCGGGCTCCTGCGGATGTTGCCACTTCAGCCACTGATTGCTTCCCGTCGTTCGATTAACGAGGCGCTCGGAACGGCCCGGATGAGATGCGTCCGACCGGACGGAAAGACCACGATCGACGCCGGGAGCGATGGCCCCGTGCGAAAAGTGTTGCCCCCGTCGTGCCTGCGCCAACGACACCGCGCCGAACACTCGCTACGGCGACCCCATTGGCAGTTCCAAGCCGCCACACCGTAGCAAGCATCCCGGCACGAAAGAAGCTCCAAATAGAGGAGCTTCGCTCAGCCTAGGGGTCGAATCGTGCAGCTCGAAGGATCATCGGCGGGAGCACGTGCGATCTGCGCGTTGGCAGCCTCCGGCCAGTCGAACGTGGGTGCCGGAGGGGCGGTGGCTGGCCTTTCGATGCGGAACGGCCAGCCACCGTCCGAACGGGAAGCTCCGGTCAGCGCTGCGCGGAGGCCGGCAGCCAGAGGTTGTCGATCTCCTTCTCGGTTGCCGCGAGGCTCGCCTCGTGCAGTGGGATCAGTTCGGCCATCGCCGGGACCGACGGGGCGAGTGTCAGCTCGGTGCTGATGAAGCGCGGCTCCAGGCCGGTCTGCGAGAGTCCGTGCGGAAGCCACGGCTCGGCGTGGTCCCAGCCGTTGCGAGGCGTGCCCTCGCCGTAGCCGCCACCACGGGTGGCCAGCACGACGAATTCCCGCCCGCCGAGCAGCCCCTCCATGGACGCCGGGTCGTACGCCAGGCCCGGCACGATCAGGTGGTCGACCCAGGCCTTGACGCTGCTGGGCGCGCCGTAGTTGTAGAGCGGCAGCCCGAGCAGCACCACGTCGGCCTGCTTCACCTCGTGGACCAGCTGCTCGCTGAGCTCCCAGGATTCGCGCTGCGCAGGGGTGTGCTGGTCGGGGGGCGTCATCCGGGCCAGGCCGCCGGCCGCGTCCAGGTGCGGCAGCGGCTCGGTGCCCAGGTCCCGGTACGTCACGCGGCCGTCGGGGTGGGCCGCCTGCCAGACGGCGACGGCGCGGGCGGTGAGCCGTCGGCTGACGGACCACTCACCGCGGATACTCGAGTCGATATGCAGGAGATACATTATTTCCCTTCCGGAGATCGTCTATGCAGCACCAACTATTTATAGCAGGCCGATGTTCCCCGGGCTCGGTAGACTGGGTCACATGTCCGCCGCGCCGCTCGACTCCTCGGAGCACCGCTCAGGCCCGCTGCTGGACCATCTGGCCCGGCGCATGCGGCTGCGGTCCGAGTCGGTGCTGACGCCGCTCGGCCTGCGGCCCCGGCATCTGGTCGCGCTCACCGTGTTGCGGGACGGCGGCGGCACCAGCCAACAGGCGCTCGCCAGCACCCTGTCCATGGACGGCACCAACATCGTCGGGCTGCTCAACGACCTTGAGTCGATGCAGCTGATCGAGCGGCGGCGCTCGCCCGAGGATCGCCGCCGGCATGTCGTCGAACTGACCGATGACGGGGCAAAACGCCTCAACGAGGCCGAGTGCGCCCTCGCCACCGCCGAGAACGAGGTGTTGGGGGCACTGGAACCCGACGCACGGGAGACGCTCTACCAACTGCTCCGGCGGGCTGCCAGCGGGACGACGATCGCCTGCGAAGCGGTGATCCTGGAGGACACGTCGCCCGCCGACAACCGCTGACGCCGCTGCTGCGACGGGCGGCTCAGACCGCCGAGGTCGACTGGGGGCGGTCGTCGCGGACGTGCACCAGCATGTCGCCGGTCTCGATCACCGCGCCGGCCCGGTCGGCCAGGGTGACCACCTTGCCTCGCCGCACCAGGGCGATGACCAGGGATTCCAGCTCACGGGGCGAACGACCCACCTCGTCCCGCTCCGCCGAACGCATCGCCAGCGCCATGCCCTGACCCGGGGTGAGCAGGTCCTCCACCACGTCGATGAGCGGCGGCGCCGAGGTGGAGAGACCGAGCAGGCGACCCGCGGTGGCCGAGGAGACGATCACGTGGTGCGCGCCGCTCTGCTTGAGCAGCGGGGCGTTCTCCGCCTCCCGGGCGGCCGCGATGATGCGGACCTGACCGGCGGTGAGCTGCCGTACGGTCAGCGCGACAAGCACCGACGCGTCATCACTGTCGGTCGCGATGATCACGGCCTTCGCGTTCCGTACGTGCGCCTCGTTGAGCACCGACGACCGGGTCGCCGAGCCCTCGATGGCGACCAGCCCGGCCGAGGTGGCCTGCCGCAGGGCGGCGGTGCTGCGCTCCACCACCACGATCCTCGACCGGTCCAGGCCGTTCTCCATCAGGGCGGAGACCGCGCTGCGGCCCTTGGTGCCGTAGCCGCAGATGATGACGTGGTCCTTCACGGTTCTCCTCCACCGCGACAGGCGACGGCCGGTCCGGTACTGCTCGGTCAGGACTTCCAGGGTGGTGCCGACCAGGATGATCAGGAAGAGCACCCGGGCGGGCGTGACGAAGAGGACGTTGACCAGCCGGGCCGACTGCGCGGCCGGGGTGATGTCGCCGTAGCCGGTGGTGGAGAGCGAGACGACCGCGTAGTAGAAGCAGTCGAGCAGCGTCAGGCCGTCCTCGTTGACGTCGCGGTAGCCGTCCCGGTCCAGGTAGACCGCGCTGACCACGGCCAGGACCAGGCCCAGGGCGGCGGCCAGCCGTAGGCTCAGCGCGCTCAGCGGGCCCCGGCGCTGCGCAGGGAAATGGATCACCGTCGGACCTGCTCCGCCACCGTCGCCTGCACGCCCACAACATAGCCGGTACGGCGCAACCACCGGCCCGGGGTGGCCGACCGGGCAACCGATCACGGCACCGGGCCCGACTACCGGGCGACAGCGACGAACCGTCGACCCGAACACCACGGTCGACGGGCACCCGGCGCGGTTCGGCGGGCAGGGTGGCAACGAGTCGCTGACCGTGTACGACGTCGACGGGGCGACCGTGGCGATCGACGACCACGCGCTGCTGCCCGCTGGCGGCACCCGGGCCCTGTTCGGGGCGGTCACGCTCGTGCCCGAACCGGCCGAATGGCACACCCACCTGCGCCGATGAGGCTGCGGGCCCGCGCCGGCGACTCGGCGCGGGCCCGTACCGGGCGGCCAGCACGGCCGGCAACAGGCATGATGGGGGTGTCCCCGGCCGACGACCGCGAGAGTGAGGCCCGCATGTCGTTGCTGCGACGAGTGATCGGCGGAGTGCTGCGCCGCCACCGTCAGCGTCAGGGCCGCACGCTGCGCGAGGTGGCCCAGTCGGCCGGCGTGTCCGTGCCGTACCTGTCGGAGGTCGAGCGGGGCCGCAAGGAGGCCTCCTCGGAGGTGCTCGCGGCGATCTGCCGGGCGCTCGGCATCAGCCTCTCCGACCTGCTCGGTGAGGCCCGCGACGACATGCGCCGCGTCGAGCCCCGCCTGCCGGTCACACCGCGGGCGATGCTGACCCGACTCGAGCGGGTCGAGGTGGCCCGCCACGACACCGGCAACGCCACCCTGCTGGTGGGCCCACGCACCGGCGGGCTGGTCCTGCACCGGGAGCCGACCGAGAGCGGGTCGGTCCTGCACGTCGGCACGATGGCCACCGCCGGTGGCTCGCGCCCCGGTCCGCGTACCGCCGCTCCGTCCGGTGGTTCACGCGCCCGGCTGGGCGCGCGGGCACTGACCGCCGCGTAGGTCGCGCCGGTTCTGCCGTCGGCGGATCTGCCGCCGGCAGAATCCCTGGGCCAGCCACCGTCGCCGCACGCACGCTGGAGGGGCCGGTTCACCGGGCGGTCCCGCCGCCCGCCGGCGCGGCGGAGGGCGGCTACGAATGATCGAGAATGGCGTGCGGATGCTGGACGGCGGGCAGCCGTCCTTCGGTGACCAGGTGTTCGAGCGGCTGCTGCGGGAGCGGATCGTCTTCCTCGGCACCGAGGTGACCGAGGAATCGGCCAACCAGATCTGCGCCCAGATCCTGCTGCTCGCCGCCGAGGACGCCGAGCGGGACATCTACCTCTACATCAACTCGCCGGGCGGCTCGGTGAGCGCCGGGATGGCGGTCTACGACACGATGCGCTACGTCCGCAACGACGTGGCCACGCTGGCGCTGGGGTTCGCCGGTTCGATGGGGCAGTTCCTGCTCTGCGCTGGCGCGGCCGGCAAGCGGTACGCGCTGCCGCACTCGCGGATCATGATGCACCAGCCGTCCGGCGGGATGGGCGGCACCGCCTCGGACATCACCATCCAGGCGGAGAACATGCTGCACGTGAAGCGGACCATGCAGGAGCTGATCGCACAGCACAGTGGACGGACCCTGGCCGAGATCCAGCGGGACTGGGACCGGGACCGCTGGTTCACCGCCGAACAGGCCCTGGAGTACGGCCTGATCGATCACGTGCTCGCCCGGGCCGAGCAGCTACCCACGGACTGACCCGTGCCAGTGCCGGACGCGGCCCCCTCGATCCGCGTCCGACCAGGCACGTACGGGCCCGAGTAGTGCCGGCCCCGATACGTCGGAGCCTATTCCCACCGGTGGGAATAGGCTGGCTGGCGAGGCGTAGCGCATTTCCACGGTTTCTCGTTACACAGACAGACGTGAATCGCGGCGGGGTTGATGCCCGGGCGAATAGGCCAGCGGCTGTCCGTTAGGGTCACGTCTATGCGTCGACTGATCCCAACCCTTTCGATCGCCCTCTTCGCCGCCCTCGTGGCGGGCTGCGGCACCGACTCCGGCGGCGACTCCGCCGCACCCCCAGCCGCCGCGTCCAAGGCCGACCCGGTCACCACCATCCGGCAGGCCATGGATCGCAGCCTCGGCGGCACCGTCACCATGGACGCCTCGGTGAAGGCCGGCACCCAATCGATCACCCTCAGCGGAAAGATGGATCCCGCCTCCCGGGCGGTCCAGGTGACCGGCAACGCTCCGGAGCCGATGGAGGCCCGCCTGATCGGCGACGCCGCCTACATCAAGTCGGACTCGCTCGAGGGCGAGAAGCCGTGGATGAAGATCGACCTCACCAAGCTCCGGCCGACCAGCACGCTGCGCCAGTCCTTCGACATCAAGGCGCAGACCGGCCTCATCGGCGGCGTCGTGTCCGCGCAGGAGGTGGGCGGCGGCCGTTACACCGGTACCGCCGACCTGGGCAAGGCGGCCGAGGCCGCCAGCACCGATGGCGGCATGCGCGAGGGCCTGGAGTCGTCGGCGAAGCTGGCGAAGGACCCGAAGGCGATCCCGTTCGAAGCGACCGTCGACGCCGACGGCCGTCTCACCGCGCTGTCCTACACGATCGCCACGAAGACCGTGGGCGATCTGGTCACCGACATGCGCATGAGCGGCTTCGGCGAGAAGGTCTCGGTGAGCGCGCCGCCCGCCAACGAGACCGAGGCGGCCTCCGCGGAGATGTACAAGTTCCTCTGACCCTGGTGGAAAGCGGTGCCCTCCGGATGATCCGGAGGGCACCGACCGTTTCCGGCGGGGAACACCATCGCCGCGATCAGTTGTCGCGATCGGTTGTGTGCGCGACCGGCGGCCGGGAGCGCTTTGCCGTCGTGGTCGCGAGGACCCCACACACGGCCGTGACCAGTCCGAGGGCCCCCGCGGCCTGGTTGACGTACCCCGGCACGGACGATGTGATGTACGTGCCGCCACGGCCGAGGTGGCATTCGAAACGGAGCGGCAGGTAGCTGACTCCGTACCCGGTGACCTGACTCGCCAACTGCGGCCCGCCTTCCCGACACGGTTGGATCGGGGAGGACCCGGCTCCACCGTCCTCCGCCTGCAGCACCGCGACGCCGAGGTGGAGAAGTCCCCACGTGTACACGGCGATGGTGCCGGCACCGGCGAGGAGCGCCGCCACCCGCAGCCATCCGGCCCGGGAACGCCCTGCTCTCCGGAACGCCGCGACGAACCCGCGAACGGCGAGGACCACCGCGGTGGCGGCCCCGGCCAGCGCGGCGAGAAGCAACACGAGAAACAACATGGCGACGTCCTTGGTTTCGCGGGGCCGCCGCGCCGAGCGGGCGGCGCGTGCTCGGTCCGGTCAGGCGAGCGTGCTCCGTACCCAATCACCCGCTGACGGCCCTGTTCAAGACCGCACGCCTGCCAGTTGTGGGTTGGCGTCACATCCATCGAAGAGCATGCACATGAAGGTTGTCGGCCCGGTCGTTGGGCATTCGACTTCTGCGGTGTCCACACTCCTTCGTGGACATGCCATCACCGTCGATCAGTGGCCTCCCCCAAGCGGTGTAACGAGGCTTGATCTTGCAGCGCTCAGCAGACGGACAACAGGAATTTGTTGTCCCGGCCGGGTCTGTCGGCCCGGAGTCATCCCTCCGACGGAAGGATCCGATGTCTGCAACCTCTGGACACCGCCTCGTCCGGCTCAGTGCGCTCGCGGGGAGTTCACTGGCAGTGACCATGGCGGGTCTACTCGGCGCGGCCCCCGCCAGCGCGGCACCTGCCCGGGCCGACCTGGTTGTCACCGCGAGCCTCGACTCCACCGAGGTTCCTGACACCGGCGGCTCGTCCGCCCTGACGGTTGGCCTCCACAACGCCGGCACCAGGGCCAGCGAGGACGTCACCCTGGCTCTGTCCCTGCCCAACGGCACCTGGTTCACCGACGGTTTCTCGGTCCCACCCAGCTGGCGGTGCACCTTCCAGGCCCCTGCCACCTGCACCCACGCGCCGCTCGCGGCTGGTGCGACGGCAGAGCCGCTGCGCATCCCGTTCGGCGTGGACGCCGGCACGGTCGGCAACGAGATCGTGGTAAGCGCGACCGCCACCGGCGGTCGCGAGTCGTCCACCGCCAACAACACCGGGCAGGCCAGCCTGCGCTACATCCCCGGCACCGTGGACGTCGGGTTCGTGAGCGAGTCGAGCGACCACGAGTTGATCGATGGTGAGGTGTTCGGCCTCAGCTCGTACGTGTCGAACAGCGGGACCTCCCCCTCCGGCGACCTGACCGTCACCGTGCCGCTGCCCACCGGCGCCGTTCGGTACAGCGAGAGCAACGAGGGCTGGGCCTGTGACTACGGCGATGACCTCGCCGGAGGTCAGCCGGGCTGGCGCTGCACCCACGGGCCGCTGCGCCCGGGCGAGAACAGCGCCGGACTCGACATCGCGGCCACCATCTCGGGCGCGAACCCCGGCGACGTGCTCGACCTGACCGCCACCCTGTCGACCAGCTCGACCGAGACGACCCTGGACAACAACACCCTGCGCACCCGGGTGACCGTCCTCCAGCCGGCGACCGTACGGGGCGTCGTCTGGGTCGACAGCGACCGGGACAACGTCCGGGACGCCGGCGAGCCCGGTGCACCCCCCGGCGAACAGGGCATCTACCAGATCGTGGTGGGCGGCCAGGGCTTCGGTGCGGTGGCCACCGTGAACCCGGACGGCACGTACACCGCCCAGGTGCGGCCGGGCACCTACCGGACCGAGTTCTACGTACGCGACCCGTACAGCTTCATCACCTCGCCCGATTCCGACCTGGTCTACTACCTGAACGAGACCGGCGGCTCCAACAGGTACGGCCACAGCGACTGGGTCACGCTCACCAGCGGCGAAGAGGCGGTCATCGACGCCGGCGTCGTGTCCAAGTACCTGGGATGACCAACTAACGGTGACAGCGAGGGCTCGGTGGCGTCGGGCGGCCATGCCGTCGCCACCGGGCCCTCCGGCACGCGAGTTGAGTCGCTGACTCGCACGGCGTCCTGGTGGCAGCAAGTCGTCTCGGGCACGCCAATGCCAGCATGACGACCCCGCCACTGCGCCCGCGGGCCGCTGACCTGTTGATGCCAGGCAGCCGCCATCGAAGACACCTACACCCTGTCCTGGCCGGTCAGGTCCACAGATCGCCGTAGAAGTCCTCGTCATCGTCGGCTGGCGGCAGCGGCGTCCGCCACCACAGCTCGATGAGGAACTCCTCGGTGTCGGCCTGCCTCCGATGGACCCGGACGCCGTAGACGCCGACTCCCTGCGGAAGCGCGATCACCGCCGCCCCTCCGGCGGCGATCAACTCGACGACCAACTCTCCGGTAGGGCAGTGCAGCTCAAGCTGTCGACATCCGTCCCAGAAGCCTCTGTCCGGCGCGGGCTCGCTGGCCCAGACCCGTAGCTCAAGACCGATCTCGGGCGGATACGAGGAGGCTGGGACGCTGATCTGGTACGTGGACCCGCCGGCTACCTGGCCCTGCGCGTCTCGGCGCGACTCGTTGTCGTCGCCGGCATCGCACCACACATCCCGCAGCAGGAAGAAGCCATAGGAGATGCTCAGGGCGGCGCAGTGGACGGCGAGGGGCTTCATGCCTCCAGAGGCTGGCACCACGGTCCGACAATTCCATGGTCAGCTGGCATTTCGCTGATCTTCGAAGTGCCCCCGGCAGGATTCGAACCTGCGACACACGGTTTAGGAAACCGATGCTCTATCCCCTGAGCTACGAGGGCGCGAGCGCCCAGTTTAGCGACCTGCCCGTCGACCCGCGTTGGCAGGGAGCCACCCGCTTCGACCTGCGTTGACCCGGTCGGCGGGGCCTGGCGACGGCCACCCGCGCGCCGGCGGCAGCACAACCCGACGACCCCACCGACGGGAACGCGGTCGAAAACGACGCGCTTCAGCCTGATCCGCCCCGTGGGACGAGCCGACGTGGGCCTCGTAGATCAATATAAGATAGATAGATTTGCATGTCTTGTTGGCTTCGGGTATGAAGTCTGCAAGCACGTCTGGGTGCTGGTTCCTGGGGAGGAGCGACGATGAAACATGCCCTGCGCCGCCTACGAACGGTGGCGGTCGCGCTCAGCGCCGGCACCCTCGGGTTGAGTCTGCTGTCGGTACCGGCCGCCGAGGCGTACTCGGTTCAACCTCTCGCACCGCACTCCGAGCGGGCACCCGAATCCGAGCAGTTCTCGGCCGAGGGCGTCACCACGGTCGGTGAACTCCGGACCATCAACGGCTCGCTGTCCTACGCCCAGGACGGCGGGACGCAGATCATCCGCCACCCCGGCGCATCGTACGTCAAGGTGCACTTCAGCTCACTGCGCCTGGCGCACGGCGACTACGTGACGGTGTCGAGCCCCGACAGGCGGGAGAGCTACCGGTACGACCGCTACCTGAACCGGGCGACCGGCGCGGACTACACCACCGACGGGCAACCGGGCTTCTGGGCGATGTCGGTGGAGGGCGACACCGCGGTGGTGACGCTGCACAGCACCCGCGCCTCCCGCAGCAGCGCCGCGACCATCGACCGGTTCTGGCGCGGCTACGACCGCGCGGAGATCGCGCAGCACAACTTCACCACGCAGTCGGTCTGCAGCACCGACGCCCGTCGCGACGTGGTCTGCTACCAGACCAGCCACCCCAACGAGTACGCCCGGGGCAGAGCGGTGGCGCGGCTGCTGATCAGCGGCGGTGGGTTGTGCACCACCTGGCGGGTCGGCAACACCAACCGCATGCTGACGAACAAGCACTGCTTCTCAACCCAGTCCGCGGTCAGCGGCAGCGAGATGCAGTTCAACTACCAGTGCGCGACCTGTGGCGGCTCGAACCCCGGCGCCGGCACCAAGGTCAGCGGCGCCACCCTCTACAAGGTGAGCAGCGGCGGCTCCAACCAACTGGACTACACCCTCTACTCGGTGAACAACTTCGCCAACATCCAGACGTACGGCACGCTGTACCTGGCGACGACCGCCACCACCACCGGCACGCGGATGTACGTTCCGGGGCACGGCGACGGCAGCCCGAAGCGGCTGTCGATCTACGAGGACACCCAGAACGGCGCGAACTGCACCGTACGGAACGCGAACTACAACACCTGGAACATCAGCTACAGCTGTGACACCTCTGGCGGCAACTCGGGCTCGCCGGTGTTGAACGCCAGCCACCGCGTGATCGCCCTGCACCACCTCGGTGGTTGCCCGTCGAACCAGGGCGCGAAGGCACACCTCATCTACAACGAGATCGCCAGTTTGATCGACAACGGCTGACCACGGCTGACGACGTCGGGCCGTCGGGGCGCTGATGCGCTCCGACGGCCCACCGGCGTCCAGGGTCACGACCGCAACGGTCGGGCCGCCCAGTCGGCGGCCACCTGATCCGGGTCACCGGTGCGGAACAGCGGCGGCTCGTGCAGCAGGAAGTCGCGGTGACTGATGTTCCAGGCGTACGCCCCGGCCATGGCGAAGGCCACCACGTCGCCCACGCCGATCGTCCCCGCGGTGGCCGAGCGGGACAACACGTCCTTCGGGGTGCAGAGCTGGCCGACCACGGTGACCGGCCCGCCGTCGGTGCGCGGGCCGTCGGCATCCGGCCGCCGGTGCACGCTGAACGGCTGCGGGTGGCCCTTCGCGGCAGGTGTACGCAGGTGATGGGTGCCGCCGGCCACCACCGCGAACCACTCGCCGTAGGAGCGCTTCACGTCGATGACCTCGGTGAGGTACGCCCCGCAGTAGGCGGTGACCGACCGACCCGGCTCGATGCGCACCCGCAGGCCGGGATACTCGTCGAGGAGGCCCGCCAGGGCCGGGCCGTAGCTCACCCAGTCGAATCGCGACGCCGGGTCGGTGTAGTCGACGGCCATGCCTCCCCCGACATCGACCTCGGTGGCACCGACCTCGGCGACGGACCAGCGGACCACGGCGGCGGCGACCGCGCCGGCGAGCGGGGCGTCCAGTCCGCTGGCCAGGTGGGCGTGGATTCCGCGCACCTCGACGCCGGCGGGCGGCCGGCGGGCACACTCCACCGCGTCGGCCGGATCCATGCCGAACGGGCTGGGCCCGCCGCCCATCACCAGGCTCGCGCCCGGCGCGTCCACCGGCAGGTTCACCCGCAACAGCACCTGGGCCGACCGGCCCGAGGCGACCGCCAGCGCACCGAGACGCCGCAGCTCGGCCGGCGACTCGACGTGGACGCGGTGCACCCCGGCGGCGAGGGCTGCGGCGAGGTCCTCGTCGGTCTTGCCGGGCCCGGCGTACGCGGCAGGCGCCCGGCCGGGCAGCACCTCGGCCAGCCTCCGCAGCTCGCCACGGCTGGCGGCCTCGAATCCGTCGACGACCGGCGCGAGCGTCCGCAGCACGCCCGGGTCCGGGTTGGCCTTGACCGCGTAGAGCAGCTCGACCCCCTGCGGCAGCGCGGCCCGGACGGACCGGGCGTGCGCGGCCAGCCCGTCGAGGTCGTGGACGTAGACCGGTCGGGTCATCGTGGCCCGCCCAGCGGATTCGCCACCGGCACGAACGGGGCGGCACGGTCGGCGTCGCGCCGCCACCGGACCAGCAGGTTCGCCTTGGCCACCAGCGGTTCCCCGTTCAACAGCGCCCGCAGTTCCGACGGATCGCCGAGATCGGCCGCCACCGCTTCGACGACCGCGCGCAGCTCCTGCCACAGCCGCGCTTCGATCCCCGGTCGCGCGTCGGCGAGCGCGCCGCAGACGCCGCCCAGATGGTTGACGAACAGGCAGTAGACGATCCGGCGGCGGGCGTCCCGTGGACCGTAGCCGACCTGCGGCGGGACGCCGTCCGGCCAGGTGGCCCACCGGTCGGTGTCCAGCTTCACCCCCTCCAGGTCCCGCAGCAGCATCCGCACCGGGCGGCGATCCCGGTCGAGGACCACGACCACGTTCTGCAGGTGTGCCTCGTGCACGACGCCGTGGCTGAGCCAACAGCGCAGCACCGCCGGCACCAGCAACCCGATGTACGCGCGCCACCAGGCGACCGGATCCGGCACGGCCAGTGGCGTGGCGGCCAGCGCCGCGGCCAGCAGCGGGGTGTCCCCGGGTCGCAGGTGCGGACGCAGGCCGGTGCGCAGGATCGTCCCGTACGCCTCGTCCGCGCCCGGGAGGCCGACGGTGCGGTAGGCGGGCTCGGCGAGCAGCCCGACGCCGGCCGGCATCGGCACCCGAGCCAGCAGCCCGGTCAGCGCGACCGCGCCGGTGAGTTCGTACCGTGCGTTCTTGCGCAGGCAGTTGGTGATCCGCACATGCAGGCTGGTCTTGAGGAACAGGTCGGCGTCGGGGGCGTAGAGGGTGCGGACGCTCGCTGTCGGCCGTACGGGGACACCGGCCGCACCGAGGTGGCGAAGCCGCGGGTCCGCCGGCGGGATCAGCGACAGCTGCCAGGGGTGCACGGGCAGCACCCGGTGCCCGGCCGGGGGCCGCGGCGGGTCGAGGGCGGTGATCAGCGGGTCGAACGGTCCGGCGTTGGTGACGAGGTCGTCCGGTACGGCGAGCCAGTGCAGCCGGAAGGCGGTACGCAGCTCCGGCGCGTAGGCCCGCCAGCTGTCCGGAGCACCGCTGCGCCACTTCGGCGCGGGATGGTGGGGATGGCCGAAGACCAGCGACTGTTCGGATTCGACGTACGCGTCGATGGCCGCCTCGCCGGTGGGGGTGGGATCCTGCGCCGGGCGCTCGGCGAGCAGCCGGGCCACGGTGTCCCGGCTGGCCCGGACCTGCCCGAGGAACTCGTCGTTCACCTGGCCGGTACGGGCGGTCAGTTCCGCCGCGACCAGGCCCGCCAGGCCGGCCGCGTCCAGGTCCTCCCACCGGCCGGCGGCAGTCCTGCGCTGCACCGGGCCGGCGTAGCGGTGCGCGCCGAGCGAAGAGGTTCGCGCGACGGCGCAGCGGAGTGTCACGTCGAGGTGCCGCAGCAGCAGACGGGCGGTTCCGTCGACCACCGTGGCGTCGCCGTCGGGCAGAGCGATCTCGCGCAGCAGGCAGCCGAAGACGCTGTGGGCGGCGGCCAGGTCGGCGAGTCGGCCGGTGTCGACGCCCGGCCGGGAGCGCAGCTGTGCGCTCGTCATCGTGTCTCCCGGAGGTAGTTCGGGCCGGTGCGCCGGTAGTACTTGTTCACGTCGGAGCAGCCGAGCCGCTGCTTGGGCAGCAGGGTGCCGGCGGTGAGCATCGCCTTGATGGGTAGGTGAGCGGCCCGCAGGACCCGCTCGGTGAAGGATCGCGCCGCCGGCCCGTCGCCCCAACGGTCCCGGGCCGCAGCCAGCCGGGGCGCGAGCGCGGCGGCCGGTGACGGCACCGGCAGGCCTCGGTCGGCCAGGGCGATCAGGGGCGCCGCCGCGGCCAGGTGCAGGGTGATGGTGATGAACACGTCGGCCAGCTCCTGCGGGTCGCGCGCCCACATCCGCTCGTCCCGCAGCTCGAGCCCCACCGCGCCGCCCTGCCGGACGTCCAGTCGGGCGCCGTCGTTGTCCTTGTAGAGCAGGCCGACCGTCCCGTCGGGGTGCACCAGCAGGTGGATGTTCTGCGGGTGCGCCTCCAGGGCGATCCCGTGCCGTAGCCAGAGACAGACGTGCCAGTCGAGCAGGAGATCCAGGTAGGACTCCAGCAGCGCCTCGGGCCGCCCGGGGCTGACCCGTTCGAGGACGGTGCCCGCGACCGGGTCGGGTGCGGCGAGGGCGGCAACCGGCACCACCCGCACCCCGGCCAGATCGCGGGGGAATCGGCGCAGCAGGAAACCGCGGCGTTCGTCGCCGTCGACGTACGCGTAGGTGCTCTCGTCGGCATGGCGGATCCGGCCGACGAAGGCCGGTTCCGCGGTGGCGATCCGGTCGAGCAGCCCGGCGACCGTCGCACCGTCGGCCAGCGAGCCCGGGTGCAGCGTGCGCCGGTTGCGGGCCCCGAGGCTCGCGGTCGGCAGCGGCACCTTCAGGTGCAGGTACGGGTCGTGGTCGAGCGCGACGGTCCGCATGGAGAGGGTGGGTCGCGCGGAGATCATCGGCAGGTCCACCACCGGTAGCGCGTCGCGTGCCGCGGTCAGCGGATGCGCCGGCATCAACAGCTGATCCGGACGCGGCGCCCGCGGCCACCACGCGGGAAGGTCACCGGCGAGGGTCACCGCCTCGGCGGCCGCCGCGTACCAGCGCAGCGCGAAGCGTGGCGCGTGCTCGGGTGCGTACCGCAGAAGGTCGTCGTCGTCGAGCCCGTGCCGGCACCGGTCGGTGGGGTAGACCGGGTGGCCCTGGTGCGCGGCGAGCACGTCGTCCAGCAGCGCGGCCGGCATGCCGGTGGGGGTGCTCGCGCGCTCGGCGGCCACGGCCGCGAGCACGCGGGGCCGGGCACGGGTGGCGAGCCGCCGGGCCCGCAGGTCGGCGCGGCACTCGGCGGCGAAGTCCCGCCAGCCGGCCTCGGCCTCGACATCGCCGTCGGGAGCGAGCACCGTCAGCAGACCGTCCAGTGTGTCCGCCATCGTCACGAGGGTGTCGCGGTCGGAGACGACGTGCACCACCGGCGCGGCGCTGCGCAGGGCCTGCTGAAAGCCGTCCGCGCGAACCGGAATCCGCAGCAGCCCGGCGGTGTGCGGGACCTCCCACCAGCCGGGAGCTGCCAGCCTGCCTCGGCTGAGCAGACCGAGGTGGTCCTCGCGCAGCAGGGCGTCGAGCACCCGGAGGAACACCTCCCGCTCGCAGTCGTCGCTCACTCGACAATCGTCCACTGGAGGTCACGCCGGAAGACGGCCAGCGACCTCCGTACGGTGTCCTGGTCGGGGCCGATCCCGTGCAGCGCGGCGAGGTAGTCGCGGTTGGTGCCGGTGTGGGCGGCGGTGCCGCCCACCTCGCGTAGGGGTCGGCAGCTCAGCCGGACGCCGTCGTGGGTGGTGTCCAGCCGGCCGGGCGCGGCGGCGAGCCGGCCCGTCCGGTCCGCGCAGACGTACTCGACCCGGGCGTGCCGGTCGATGGTGGCGGGTAGGTCGAGGGCGGCCAGCGGCTCACCGAGGTGCAGCCGGATCACGTACTCGAACAGCGGCACGCCGAGCAGCTCCGCGAGGATCAGATCCATCCGGTCACCGATGAGGCGGTAGTTGACCTCGATCAGGCGGACCCGTCCGTCCTGCACGACGTACTCGGTGTGGCAGGCGCCGAAGCCGACCCCGAGCGCGTCGAGTCGCGCCCGTAGCTGGGTGCGGGTCGACTCCGCCGGGGGCGACCAGTCGAGGCTCTCCTCGGTGAAGGTCGGCGGCGGCCCGAGGTGGGTGCGCCACCCGCCGAGGTCGGCCAGCGCCGTACCGTCGCCGAGGGTGTCGTAGGTCCGCAGCTCTCCGGCGAGGTACTCCTCGACGATCAGGGCGACGTCCGGCCGCCGGCCGCGGATCTCGGCGACCCGGGCGGCCAGCTCCCGGTGGTCGGCCACGAGGTAGGCGTCCTCGCTGGCCACGCCCTCGCGGGGCTTGACCACCGCCGGGAACAGCTCGTCCGGGACCGTGGGTGGGGCACCGGGGTCGATGGTGGCCGAGCGGACGAGGTCGAGCCCGGCGGCCTCGATCGCCCGGCGGGCCGCGGCCTTGTCCTTGCAGAGACGTGCCGCGTCGGGGTCCTTGCCCGCAAGACCGAGTTTGCGGGCGGCGAGGGCGGTCACCTCCTGAAGGTGGTCGCTGTTGGACAGCAGCGCCACCGGCCGGTCGGGTGCTGTCGCCGCGACCACCGCCGCCGCGTCCCGGATCGCGCACCGCGCCACCGGCGCATCGCCCGGCCAGTCCGCGGGTCGATCGGTCAGCACGGTGACCGGCAGCCCGAGCGAGGCCGCCGCCGGGAGGAACCCCTCCAGGACCGCGTCGGTGGGGTTGAGCGCGGTGAGGTAGAGCCGCATACCGCCTCCGTCGACCGGGACTATCGTCGCGATTAGGATAGCCTACCCTTATTGTGCGGGTATGCGCGGTCTGCGTAGTTCGGTGGCTACCCGCCGGCGGGCCCGGACTCCGATCGTTGCGCCCGGCGCAGCAGCCCGGCGGCCACCAGGCCACCGACCAGAACCGCGGCGGCGCCCACCGTCTGGCCGGTCTCCAACGCCGAGGCGAAGGCGACGGTCACCGCCTCCCGTTCCGGGCCTTCGTCGGCGGCGGCGAGGGCCGCCGGGAATGATCCGGCGCCGGCCAGGGCGGCCGGTAGCAGGGCGGCGAACCGAGCGTTCAGTACGGCGCCCAGCACGGCGATGCCGAGACTGCTGCCGACCTCGGTCATGGTGCCATCGACCCCCGCGCCGGCGCCGGCCTTCTCCGCCGGGATCGCGCTCATCACCGCCTCGACGATCGCCGGGTTGGCCAGGGCGCAGCCGACGCCCATGACGAGCAGCCCACCCAGCAGCACCCCGTAGCCGTCGGAGGGGACGAGGGTGACCACCGCGAGACCACCCGCGAGCAACGTCATCCCCACGGCGATGGCGGCGGCCAGCCCGAGCCGACGGATCAGGGCCGTGGCGACGCCGCTGACGTTGAGCAGCACGATGGACAGAGCGAAGGGCGCCATCCGCAGGCCGGCCTCCCAGGCGGGGTAGCCGCGGACGAACTGCAGGTGCTGGGTGAGCAGGAACAGCGCGCCGGTGGCGCCGAACGTGATCAGGACGACGCCGGAGATCGCGCCGACGAAGCGCCGGTCCCGGAAGAAGTGCATGTCCAGCATCGGGTCGGCGGCCCGCCGCTCCCATAGAACGAAGAGCCCGAGCAGGAGTACGCCGACGGCCGCGGCGCCCAGCACCTCGGCCGACGACCAACCCCGGTCCGGCCCGGAGATGATCGACCAGACGACGGCGGTCAGCCCGGTGGTGGAGAGCACCGCGCCGACCACGTCGAGGCGACCACCGGACGGATCACGGGACTCGGGGATCAGCGCACGGCCGACCACCAGGCAGACCAGCACGATGGGGACGTTCATCAGGAAGATGGCGCCCCACGGCAGGTGGGCGAGGATGGTGCCACCGATCGGCGGTCCAACGGCGAAGCCCAGCGCGCTGGTGGCGGCCCAGATGCCGATGGCCCGGGACCGTTCGGCACCGTCGAAGACCTGCATCGCGACCGCGAGGGTGGAGGTGACCAGCAGCGCCCCACCGATGCCCATTCCGGCCCGCGCCGCGATCAACTGCCCGCTGGTGCTGGAGAGGCCGGCGGCCAGCGAGCCGAGCCCGAACAGGACCAACCCGGCGAGGAGCATCCGGCGGCGCCCGTACCGATCGGCGGCGCTGCCCGCGGTGAGCAGCAGACCCGACAGCACCAGCGCGTACGCGTTGATCATCCATTGGACGTCGGCGGTGCTGGCGCCCAGCTCGGTGGTGAGCACCGGCACCGCCACGGTCAGCACCGTGTTGTCCAGCACCACGACGAGCTGGGCGGCACAGAGCACGGCCAGGATGAGCCACCGGTGGGGCAGCCGGGCCGATGCCCTGGTCGGGGTGGCCGGCGGAACCGCCGGCTCACCGACGACCGGCGCGTGCACGGCCGCCCCGCGTCGGCCACCGGATGTCACGCCACCGCCCGCACACCGTCCGGCGTGTGCTCGGTGGCGGGCCCGGGGCTGGGACACGGCGTGCGGGGGAACCGCCGCTGGTGTGCGAGGCCGAGGGCGACCCCGGCGACCACCAGCAGGATGGCGGCGACCGCGACGGCCGGATAGCCCACCTGGTCGGCCGCCGCGAGACCGAGGGAGGCGGCCACGAACGAGCAGACCAGCCCGAACGACGACAGCACGGTGAAGTCGGTGCCGCCGGTGTCGGGGCGGGAGTAGTCCATGTTGACCGTGTAGAGCACGACGTTGGCGATGGTGTACGCGACCATGAAACAGCAGAGCGCCGCGACCGTACCGCCCAGCGGCGCGCGACCGTTCATCAACGGCAGCAGCAGCATCGTCGACAACGCCAGGGCCAGGCCCCCGGCCACGAGCACGCCGCTGCGCCCGAACCGTCCGATCCCGAGCCCCGCGACCAGACCTGCCACGATGGCCGGCGCGCTGACCACCACACCCGTCACGACGCCGATCCGGCCCAACGACCAGCCCGCATCGACCAGGGCCGGCGTCACCAGGGCGTACGCCATTCCAGCGCCGACGTACACGAGGGGCACCACGCCGAACGTCCACCACCGGCATCCCGGCTGGCCGAACACCGACAGCAGCGCCCGGTAGGCCGTGCCGACCCGGGCCACCCGATCGGTACGGACCGGCTCGCGGAACCGCCACACCACCAGCAGGCCGACGGCCGTCAGCGCGGCCAGCAGGCTGATAGCCGGCACCCAGCCGAACCGGTCGTAGACCAGTACGCAGGCGCCACCACCGAGCAGGTTGCCGAGGTAGCTCGCCGCCACCTGGATGCCGTTGCCGGTCCCCCGAGCCGACTCGGTGAGCATCCGCACGGCCACCGCGTCCACCGCGATGTCCTGCGTGGCGGAGAAGAGGACGTACAGCGCGCAGATGGCGATGACCGGGCCGAGCGCGTCGGCCGGGCGGGAGAACGGCAGCAGCGCCAGCAGGGCGAGCACCAGGGCGCTCTGGAGCACGAGCAGCCAGGATCGGTAGTGGCCGCGGCGACGGGAGCCGTACCGGTCGAGGATCGGCGCCCAGAGGAACTTGACGGGCCAGATCAGACCGACGATCTGCAGCAGCGCCAGGGTCTCCAGCGAGGTGCCGCCGTCGCGCAGGATGGCGGTCAGCCCGACGGTGATGAAGCCGATGCCGAGATACTGCGTGCCGTACAGCGCGGTCAGGGTGCCGAGGCGACCCGTCATGCGGCTTTCCAGTACGCGAGGGACGTCAACTGCCCCTTGTCGACGCCCAGTGTGCGCCGCACGTGCCGGACGATGCTGCGGGTGCTGGCCGCCTCGCAGGCCACCCAGTAGTGGGCCGCGTCGCTGGCCGGCAGGGCCGCGCAGACCGTGTCGACCAGGTGTTGACCGGAGCCGCGCCGAGGCACCCAGGTGACGTCGTGGTGCGCCCGGGCCCGTGGCGTGAGCGCCTTCTCGCCCTCGTGGGCGTACTCCAGCCAGACCGTCGCCGGGATGTCGGCGCTGACGTCGAGCAGACTGTTCACCGCCGGCAGGGACGCCGCGTCGCCGACGAGGTAGAGGTGCTCGGGTGCGGGGTCGGGCAGGTGGAACGCGCTGCCCTGAACGGTGGCGCCGATGGTGTCGCCGACCTGTGCCGTGGTCGCCCAGCGGGCGGCGCAGCCGTCGTGGATGGCGAATTCGAGGCTGAACCGGCCGGTTGCCGGGTCGGGGTCCACCAACGTGTACGCGCGCTGGTGTGCCCGGCCGTCATTGTCGAACCACAGCCGGATCCACATCGTCGGGTGGACCCCGCACGCCTCCAGCAGGCCGCCACCGTCCAGGAGCAGCCGCTGGTAGTGCCCGTCGATCGACTCGGTGCCCAGCACGGTCAACCGAAAGTCCCGGCCTCCCATGGCCTTGAGGACCAGGGCCTCCCAGTTCCGTTTCACGCACCCCTCCAGGTAAGGTCAGCCTTCGTTAGGGGAGGGTAACCTAACTCGGCACCTGACGGAACATGCGTCTCCCTCGCTTCGGCGCAGTGCCTGAATGAGCCACGCCGACCGCGACGCGCGCCAGTTGTGGGCGGACGGGCATCGACGCGCTCGCCCGGTCACGGCCACCTCACCGCCCCTTCAGCAAAGGACAGCGCGACATGACATACCAGGAGAAGATCCCGGGCCTCGGCGAGTTGTCGCTGGTGACCGTCGAACCCGACCGGCACGCCGAACTCCTGCACACCTGGGTCACCCGCCCCCGCAACTCCTTCTGGGGCATGGGGTCGCACACGCTGGAACAGGTACGCGAGATCTACGCCTTCGTCGACAGCCTGCCGACGCACCACGCGTACCTGATTCTGATCGACGAGGAGCCGGTCGGCCTCTTCCAGACGTACCAGCCCGAGGCGGACCCGGTCGGCGAGCGCTACCAGGTCCAGCCCGGCGACGTCGGGATGCACCTGCTGCTCAGCCCCGACCGGCACCTCGCCCAGGGCCTCACCACCGCCGTCGGCCCCGCCCTCGCCCGCTTCCTGTTCCGCGACCCGGCCGCCCAGCGGATCGTCGTCGAGCCGGACGTGCGCAACCACCTCGCGCTACGCCGACTGGAGGTCGAGGGCTTCACCTTCGGGTCCGAGATCGACATGCCGGACAAGCGTGCCCAGCTCGCGTTCCTGACGCGCACCCGATTCGAGTCGGACCACCCGACGCCGGCCTGACCGCCGCCCGGCCACGGTCGGAGTGCGCACGGGGACGTGCGTCGGCGCATGACGATCGGCGATGCCGGGTAGGGTTCGGTGTACTGGTGTCGCCGGGCCGTCGCCCGAGATCGCGACACCGCGCTCTGGCGCCAGCGTGAGCGCCGCGTTCGTCACGAGGTTGTGCGGCAGGAGTTGCCGACGACCCGGGCGCACTCCTTGTTGAAGACAGGACTCCTGCATGACATCGAACGGCAATGATCGACCGGTGTTGTTTCTCGCCAATTCGGCCGCCGACGGGCTGGACAGCTCGGACGTGGCCTTCGACGGGAGCGAGGAAGCCATGCGACGCCTACGCCACCCGTTCGCGGTGACGCCGGCCCGGCCGGCGGCGATGGCGGGCGACAACCCGGATCAGCGCGACTGATCCGGGGGCACGCCACCCGCCGTGCCCGACTCCCACTGCCGGGTCTGGCCGGCGCCGTTACGGTCGAGGTTGCCGGAAGCGGTCCCCCGGCCCGGGGTGGCCGGGGAAACGCCGACGAACAGGACAACCATGACGGTTCACATCGATCTCGCGGGCAGGACCGCGCTGGTCACCGGTTCGACCCAGGGGATCGGCGCGGCCATCGCCACCGGCCTCGCCCGCGCGGGGGCCCGGGTGGCGGTCAACGGCCGTACCGCCGCCGGTGTCCAGAAGGCGGCGGTGGCGTTGCGGAGCGAGGTCCCCGGTGCCGACGTGATCGAGATCGACGCCGACGTCGCCAGCGACGAGGGCGCCGCGCGGACCCTCGACCTGCTGCCCACCGTCGACATCCTCGTCAACAATCTCGGCATCTTCGGCCCCACCCCCGCCCTGGAGATCTCGGATGACGAGTGGCGCCGCTACTTCGAGGTGAACGTGCTGGCCGGCGTCCGGCTGACCCGGGCCTACCTGCCCGCAATGATGGAGCGCGGCTGGGGGCGCGTGCAGTACATCGTCAGCGACTCGGCGGTGGCGATCCCGGCCGAAATGATCCACTACGGGGTCTCGAAGACGGCACTGCTCGGTGTCTCGCGCGGGTTCGCGAAGGCCGCGGCCGGCACGGGCGTGACCGTCAACTCCGTGCTCGCCGGGCCCACCCACACCGGAGGCGTCGAGAACTTCATCTCCGAGCTCATGGGCGACAGCCTGCCGTGGGATGAGGCGCAGCGGGAGTTCATGCGACTGCACCGGCCGCAGTCCCTGCTTCAGCGGCTGATCGAACCCGAGGAGATCGCCAACATGGTCACCTACCTCGCCTCTCCCCTGGCCTCCGCGACGACCGGCGCCGCGGTCCGGGTCGACGGCGGCTACGTCGACGCGATCATCCCGTAACCGTTTCGGTCGACCATCGGCCACTCACAACTGGACGACGTGACCCACCCGTGGTGGCGTACGGCCGTCGAGGACCTCCAGCCACGCGTGCCGCAGGGCTTCCGGCCCCGCACCGACCCGGACGTCGAGCCAGCCGGTCACCACGGCGGTGAACAGTTGCCAGGCCTCGGCGAACCGTTGGTCGAGCCCTTCGCGGCCCCACTCCTGGCTGCGCCTGCGCATCTGGACCGGCGCGAAGAACACCTCCTCGGCGGCGTCGGCGTTCGGGGTCTGGTTGGTGAGCCCGACCGCGATGTCCCGCATGAGCTGGCCACCGAGGCGCCGTCGCAGAGCGGCACGGGTCGACGGCGCGCCGGACAGGTCGAGATAGACCGTCGGGACCGCGTCGAGGACGCCGATGTCGTCGTAGGAGAGGACCTCGTCGTAGCAGCCGAGCGACCGCGTGAAGGCGAGGTTGCCGGGTGAGGTGAGCCCCACCAGACGCGGGCCACGACCGTGCAGTTCGAACGCCGTGGCGTAGGCGGTCTTGCTGGACGCCGACGACATCACCAACGACGCCGCGCCGTAGAAGCCGTTGTCGGCGACCTGGTCGGCCAGCATGAAGGAGGTGAAGAACAGCGGCCGGAACAGGATCAGCAGGTCCTCCTGCTCGGGCCGGTACGCCGGATCGCCGGTGGTCGACCGGTAGGCGTTGTACGGCGAGGGCAGCCCGGCCCGGTGCGTGCTCGCGTCGCGGAACCCGGACCCGTCCACCCGGTGCGGCCGGACCACGAGGTGACCCGCGGGCGGGAGGTAGCCGTAGACCCGCTGCCCCTCCGCGACCTCCGGAACCGTCGACGCGATCACCTCGGCGAAGCCCCACAGCGGCGGGAGCCCCCACTGCGACCCGAGCCCACGGGCGTCCGGCGGGAAGAACTGCCAGTAGCGCATCGACTCACCGAGCACCGCGTAGGTCACGTTGTTGGCGGTCAGGCCGACACGGTCCACCCGGAGCAGCGCCTCACCGTCGGACAGAGCGGACGTCGCGCCATCGACGATGGTGGTCCGGCCGAGGTCATCACGGGCCACGGCGAATGTCCATGAGGCAGGCATGGTCTGACGCTAGACAGTCCCGGAAACAGAGACAAGTGCACTCTCAGTGCAAAATCCCACTGGTCGTGGCGCGGGCCCGGCGACCGGCCCGCGCCGCGCCGCGCCATCCTCACGGCGAGATGGCGTCGGCGAGGTCGGCCGGGTCGAGATGCAGGGTGGCGAGCAGGCCGGAGTGCTTGGCCGGGTCGACCCGCTCCGGCAGCTCGCGCTCCACCCAGTCGGCCCTGGCCTGCTGACCCCGGTCGCGGAGAGCGCTGACGATTCGGTGCCTGTCGATCATCATCTGGTGCTCCCTGGTTGGGCCGTCCGAAACGCTCATGCTCGCGGACGGCGGTGTGAACGGGCCGGAATCCACCACCGGCCAACGCGCCGAACCCGACTGCGCGGTGAAATCAGACGGCCGGGACGCGGTCGGTGATCAACCAACACGATCAGCACGTCGCAGCGACTGGGGATGACGATCGTTGACGCCCCTTGGGCCGGTGGCGACGTATGGCGACCACCGGGGCCCCGGGCGACACGCTCACCGTACGCCCTCGGTGCGCTGCCCTGCACCTCGCACGGGCGATCCACGAAACCCCGGAAGCCGACCGCAACGGCAACAGCGGTCCGCGGGACAGCTTCGTCGATCGTGCGCGGCTCGTCAGGGTGCGATGCGCAGGGCCCTGATCACGTTGGCGTCGTAGTCGCTGAAGCGGAACCGAAGCCCGGCGAACGGGCTGCCGGGAAAGTCGCCGGTGATCGTCGCGGTCACGACGGTACCGGCGGGCGTGTCCTGCACGTCGGTGAGGTCGTACGACACCCGGGACACCGCACGGCGCCACTCGCGGATGGCCGCGATGCCGCGGTACTCGGTCGACTCGTCCTCGACGACGGCGTCATCGGCGAACAGGGCGAAATAGTCCTCGGAGTCCGGCTGGCCGACCAGCTCGAAGTACCGGCGGATGATGGTCGGCGCGACCTGGTCGGCAGTCATGGGTTCGATGTCCCTTCTGGACACTGTTGTGCGGGTCGGGTCAGACCGTCGACATGGTGCCGCCGTCGATCGTGCGGCGACGTTCGCCGGTTGCGGTCGAAGGCCACCTCGACCAGCCGCGCCGGGCGACCCGGCGGGACCGCGCTCGGGGATTCCCTCAGGTGCCCGGGAGCGGTGTCCCGGTCGACGCCGTTTCGGGCGGCGAGACGGTCGACCAGCGCGTCGGCGGCGGTAATGGTCAGAGTAAAGCCGGGGTGTGACGCTGTGACCCGGACGCCGTACGGCGCCTAGTGCTGGTGCGGCCGGTTGCGGACCAGGGCGAGAGCGAGCACGGCGGTCGCGAGGAAGACGATGCCGTTGACCCGCAGCCCGGCCTGCACGCCAGCGGTCAGGGCCTCGGCGAGGGCCGACCGGACCGGGTCGGGCAGCGCCGGGTCGCCGGTGGCGCCGCCGGCCACCGCCGTCCGCACCGCCGTCCGAGTGGGCTCGCCCACCTGGTGAGCGGCGAGCCGCTCGGGCAGGTCGGCCAGCATCGTGGTGGTGAGCAGCGTGCCCAGCAGGGACGAGCCGAGCACCGAGCCGACCTGGCGGGCGGCGTTCACCGCGCCGGAGGCCATGCCCGCCTGGGCGGGCGCGACGCTGGCCAACGCCGCCGCCGTCGCCGGGGCCACCACCAGTGCGCTGGCGGCACCGAACAACGCCAGCAGCGGCCAGCGCTGGTCGAACGGGGTGGCCGGGCCCTGGGCGGCCAGACCGAAACTGGCCGCGGCACCGAGGACGAGACCGGCGGTGAGCGGGGCCTTGAATCCGGTACGGCGGATCGCCCGCCCGGCGGCGAAGGCGACGACCGCGTAGACACCGAAGAGCACCAGCATCCGCCAGCCGGTGTCGAGCGGGCTGAGCGCCTGAGCACGCTCGTGGAACAGGACGAGCAGGATCGCCACACCGGTGAAGCCGAACAGCGACACCGCCGCGACGACCATGACGGCGCTGAACGACGCGGACCGGAACAGCCGTACGTCGAGCATCGGTGCGCTGGCGCGCAGCTCGACCAGCACGAACCCGACCAGCGCGGCGGCGGAGACGATCCAGGTCGTGGCCACGACCGGGCTGGTGTAGCCGTCCCGGCCGCCCCTGATCATCGCGTAGACGGCGGCGGCGATGGCGATGGTGCCGAGCAGCAGGCCGGCTACGTCCAGGCGACCCGCGCCCTGCCGGGACTCGGCCACCCCGATCGCGGCCACGACGAGGGTCACCACGCCCAGCACGATCGTCGACAGGAAGACGCTGTTCCAGTGGAAGTGCCGCAGCAGGGTGCCGGCGATCAGCGGGCCGACCGCCAGGCCGATGCCGGAGGCGGCCGACCAGGCGGTGATGACCTCGGTGCGGCGGTGCGGGTCGGTGAAGGTCGCGCCTAGGATCGCCAGGCTGTTCGGCAGGATCAGTGCCCCGCCGAGGCCCGCCACCAACTGCCCGACGATCACCCAGGCCACGGTGGGAGCACCGGCCACGACGGCGCCGCCAACGATCATGGTGAGGACGCCGGCGCCGAACATTCGCCTGCGCCCGTACCGGTTGCCGAGCGTGGCGGCGGACAGCACCAGGCTCGCCACCACCAGGGTGTAGGCGCTGGGGATCCAGATGACGGTGGTCGGGTCGACCCGCAGGTCTCGCTGGATGGTGGTCAGGGCGGACACGGTCGCGGTGATCTGGAGGAACGTGATCATCGCGCCCAGGCACATGGCGATCAGCGTCACCGCGTGCGAGCCGCGGATGGCCCGACGCCCGGTGCCGGCCGGCCCGGATGTCCGCGGCCGGTCAGCTCTGCCGGGCCGGTCGGCGTCCTGTGGGCGTGTCGACCCGGTCAGGGCGGTGCTGCTGGGCTGAGTGGTCACGAAACGTCCTCAAAGTCAGTCGATTCCGGATCTGACTTCTGCCTATAGAAGCCAGCAATCACCCAGTGAAGCACCTGACTAGCTTCACCGCAAGCCAGGTACGCTGGAAGGCATGGAGGACCTCCGGAACGACCGCGACTCCTGGTCGAACGCGAACTGCTCGATCGCACGTGCGATGGACATCGTGGGCAGCAGGTCAACGATCCTGATCATGCGCGACGCCCTGCTCGGCACGAGGCGTTTCGATGACTTCGTCCGCCGAGTCGGGATCGGTGAGCCCGCCATGGCGGCCCGACTCAAGGAACTGGTCGGCGCCGGCCTCCTCGAACGGATCCCCTACCGGGAGCCGGGGCAGCGCACCCGCCACGAATACCAGCTCACGGCCAAGGGGCGCGAACTCGTGCCGGTCATCACCGCGCTGCGCAACTGGGGCGACACCTGGGCCACCGACGACACCGGCCCCCCGATTCTCGCCACCCACCACGACTGCGGCCAACCGGTCCGAGCGGTCCTCCGCTGCGAAGCCGGCCACGACGTCGCGGACGGTGACGTCGACATCATCGCCGGCCCGGGCCTGATCCGGCAGGGGTGACGCGCGCACTGCGCGGCTGCGGCAGCCATCGATCTTGGTGATCAAATTTGTCGTACAGGTGTTCTAGTGTCAGGTCGTGGTCGAGGAGTTGGCGCAGGCGGAGGACGCGGTGGCGGCGTGCCTCGACGCGGCCACCTGGGCCGCATCGGAGCATGACCTGATCGCGGCGCTCGACGCCGCGCACCGGCTCGAGCAGCGCCTGGCCGCGGTCAAACTGACCCTGGTACGCGAGCTCGACGGCCGGGGCACAGCCGTCGCGCAGGGCGCGTCCTCAACGGCGATCTGGCTACGCGAACGGCTACGACTCACCGTCCCCGCCGCCCGCCGACTGGTCGACCTCGCCGCCGCGCTGGACGCCGGCACCCCCGGAGTGCGCCGCGCTCTGGCCGACGGGCACATCAGCGTGGAACAGGCCCGCGTCATCGGCGAGACGGTCAGCACGGTGCACGCTGCCGCGGGTGCTGAAGCCGCCGACAAGGCCATCGGTGTCCTGGTCGACTGGGCCGGACAATTCGACCCCGCCCTGCTGCGCAAGCTGAGCACCCGGATCCTCGACCACGTCGCCCCCGAGATCGCCGACGCCACCGACCGCGCCGCACTGGAAGCCGAAGCCCAACGATCCACCCGAGACCGCCACCTCACCCTCTCCGAGCTCCGCGACGGCCGCCTGCGCCTCACCGGCAACCTCGACGCCGAAACAGCCGGCCTGCTGCGCGCCGCCATCGACCCCCTGACCGCACCATCGGGCCCCGACGACACCCGCACCCCCGGACAACGCCGCCACGACGCCCTCGCCGACCTCTGCCGACTCACCCTGCGCACCACAGAACTACCCGAGCACGGCGGCGAACCCGCCCACATCGTCGTCACCACCAGCTACGACACCCTGCTCCAGCAACTCGACGCTGGCACTCTCGACACCGGCCTACGGCTCACCCCGCAGACCGTGCGCCGACTCGCCTGCGACGCGGCGATCCTGCCCGCCGTCCTCGGCGGCGCCGGTCAGACCCTCGACCTGGGTAGGCAACGCCGACTCATCACCGGACCCCTGCGACGCGCCCTCGTCCTGCGCGACCGCGGCTGCGCCTTCCCCGGCTGCGACAGACCACCCCGCTGGTGCGACGCCCACCACATCCACCACTGGGCCGACGGCGGCCCCACCAACCTGACCAACGCGGTGCTGCTCTGCGGCCACCACCACCGCCACCTACACCACAGCGACTGGACCGTCCACCTCAACGCCGACGGCCACCCCGACTTCATCCCACCCGCCTGGCTCGACCCCACCCAACTCCCCCGCCGCAACCACTACCACCGGCGCACGTGAGCTCCCCAAGAATTTGAATCCCTAAACGACCGGAGCCGACAAGCGAACCGGAGCCAGCAAAACGCGCCGGAGCCAGCGAACGAACCGGAGCCAGCAAACGAACCGGAGCCAGCAAACGAACCGGAGCCAGCAAAACGCGCCGGAGCCAGCGAACGAACCGGAGCCAGCGAACGAACGGGGGCCAGCGAACGAACGGGAGCCAGCGAACGAACGGGGGCCAGTGACCGAGCTGAAGGCGGCTGTGACGGGGGCCGCACCGAGCGGGGCATCGATGCGCACGCGTCGGTCCTAGGGTCGAGGTGTGGGCATGCGGGCGGGGGTTCGCGGCCGCTGGCGGTCGCTGTCGCCGCTGCCGCCGCCCGGTCGGCTGCGCACCCTGTCGCTGGCCACCCTCGCCAACACGGTCGGCACCGGGCTGTGGGTGACCGGGGCGGCGCTCTACCTCACCCGGGTCGTGGGGCTGACCCCGACCGAGGTGGGGCTGGGGCTCACGCTCGCCGGCCTGGTCGGGCTCACCGCCAGCGTGCCGCTCGGCGGGCTGGCCGACCGGCGTGATCCCCGGACCCTCCGGGCGGCCCTCCAGCTGGTGCAGGCCGCCGTCGCCGCCGCGTACCTGCTGGTGAACTCGTTTCCCGTATTCCTGCTGGTGGCCACCCTCGACGCGCTGCTGGTGTCCGGCAACCTGGCGGTCCGCGCCGCGCTGGTCGCCGCGGTGGGTGGCCCGGACGGCCGGGTGCACGCCTTCGCCACCCTGCGCGCGGTGGCCAACCTGGGCGTGGCGCTCGGCGCGGGGCTGGCCGGGTTCGCGCTGGTGGCGGACACCGGTTGGGCGTACCGGCTGCTGGTGCTGGGCAACGTTGCCACCTATCTGGTCTCGGCGACGCTGATCATGCGACTGCCGGCACACCCGCGGACGAAGCCAACGAAGCCGACGGAACCAGCGGAACTGACGGAGCCGACCGAACTGACGGAACCAACGAAGCCGACGGAACTGACGGAACCGACGAAGCCGACGGAACTGACGGAACCGACGGGGCCGACGGGGCCGGCGGCCGGCGGGCGGCGCGGGCCCGGACGGGCGTTGCGCGACGGGCCGTTCCTCCTGGTCGCCGGAGCCTCGGCGGTGCTCTCCCTGCACTGGGTGGTGTTGACGCTGGTGCTGCCGCTGTGGGTGGTGACCCGCACCGACGCGCCGCCGGTGACCGTGTCCGCGGTACTGCTGGTCAACACGCTGCTCACCGTGCTGCTCGCGGTACGCCTGAGCCGTGCTGCACGCCGCGCGCTGCCGGCGGCGGCGACGATGCGCCGGGCCGGGCTCGTGCTCGCGGCGGGGATGTTGCTGTGGGCCGCGACCGCCGCGGCGCCGACCCCGGCGGCGGTCGGCCTGCTCCTGGCCGCCACGGTGGTCTACACCCTCGGCGACCTGTGGCACGCCAGCGCCGGAGCGGCATTGGCGTACGACCTGGCCGCCCCGGACGCCATCGGCGCCTACCAGGGGGTGGACGGCCTGCTCGCCGGGCTGGCCCGCGCGGCCGGGCCGGCCCTGCTGACCTGGCTGATCATCGACGGCGGCCCGGTCGGCTGGCTGGTGCTGGCCGGGCTGCTCGCCGTCACCGGTCTGGCCGTGCCGCCGCTCACCCGACGGGCCCTGGCGAGACGCGTCGAATCACATCCGGCCAGCGATCAGCCGATCTCCTCGTCGACGTAGCACCAGCGCCAGGCCTCGCCCGGCTGCACGGAGCGGATCACCGGGTGGCCGCTGGACTCGAAGTGCTTCGTCGCGTGCTGGTACGGCGACGAGTCACAGCAGCCGACGTGCCCGCAGGTCAGACAGGCCCGCAGGTGCACCCAGTCGGCGTTGCCGATGGCGACGCAGTCGGGGCACTCCTCGGTGGTGTGTGGCTCCACCGCACCCGCCTCGGTCAGATGCTGACAGCTCACTTCTGGACCTCCCGCAGCAACGACTCTTCCAGGTCCAGGTCACGATAGGCCCGCACCAGCACCTCCTCCGGAATCCGACCGGAGTCCCGGGCAGCCCGGAACACCTCCCGCTCGGCGTCGATCATCTCTTGTCGCAGCCGACCGTACGCCTGCGACGGGGTCTCCCGCTCGGCGCCACCGAGCCGTTCCCAGGCCATGTTGGTGCGGTCCTCCGACGCCCGGCGCAGCCGGTCCACCACCGCCTCCGGGGCGCTGTCGGCCAGCTCGTCGAGGCGCTCCCGGGCGGCCCGGCTGGCCTGCTGCTGCACGCCGGCGGCCGACAACGCGTCCTGCACCGGGTCGTCCTGGGGCAGCTTCAGCCGGCGGGCGACGAACGGCAGCGTGGCCCCCTGGCCGACCAGGGTGACCACGATCACCGCGAAGGCCAGCCAGATGAACAACGCCCTCGGGTACGGCCGGTCGTCGGCCAGGGTGAGCGGCAGGGCCAGCGCGGCGGCCAGGGTGACCACACCCCGCATGCCGGCCCAACCGATGACGATGGGGAACTTCGGCGACGGGGCCGGGTCCCGGCGACGGATCCGGGGGACCAACCGGGCCAGGTAGGTGGCCGGGAAGAGCCAGACGAACCGGGTGAGGAAGACGGTGGCGAGCACCGCGAGGGTGATCGCGGTGAGCGAGCCGAACGGCTCGTCGAGGTCCCGCAGCACGTCCGGCAGCTGGAGCCCGACCAGCAGGAAGACCAGCCCCTCCAGCAGGAAGCGGGCCAGCCGCCAGAACGCGCCGACCTGCAACCGGGAGGCGGCCGAGAGCAACCGGGGCAGCTTGTGGCCGAGCACCAGCCCGGTGACCACCACCGCGACGACGCCGGAGGCGTGGACCTCCTCGGCGCCGAACACCACGGCGAAGGGGATGATCAACGACAACGCGTTGTCCAGCAGTGGATCGTGGATCCGCCGGTGCAGGAAGCCGAAGACCACCGCACCGAGCAGACCGATCAGGATGCCGCCGCCGGCGGACCGCAGCACCTCGATGGTGACGTTTGCGGTGCCGACCGCCGAACCGGCGGTCGCCAGCGTCGCGACCCGGAGCAGCACCAGCGCCGTCGCGTCGTTGACCAGGCTCTCCCCCTCGAGGATGGTGACCACCCGGCGGGGCAGCCCGACCCGCCGGGCGACCGCGGTGGCGGCCACCGCGTCCGGCGGCGCGACCACCGCGCCGAGGGCCAGGCAGATCGCGAAGGGCACCTGCGGCAGCAGCAGGTGCAGCACGAACCCGACCACGAACGCGGTGAACAGCACCAGGCCGACGGCGAGCAGCAGGATCGGCCGGATGTTGTTCTTGAACGCCGGCACCGAGGTCTCCAGCGCTGCCACGTAGAGCAGCGGCGGCAGGATGCCGACCAGCACCAACTCCGGGTCAAGGTGCACCTGCGGAAGGCCCGGTACGAAGGAGAGCGCCAGACCGAGTACGACCAGCACGATCGGCGCGAGCAGGCCGAGCCGGCGGGCCAGCGCCGCGCCCAGGGTGGCGATCGCCAGGAAGACGACGACCGGAAACAGGCTTTCCATGGGGTACGAGCCTAGGGTGCGACGGACCGCGCCCTGATCACGAGGCCGTCCGCAGCTTCGGCAGTACCTCGGTGCCGAACGCGTCGATGAACCGGCGCTGCTCCTGCCCGACGTGATGCAGGGCGATCTGGTCGAACCCGAGTTCCACGTACTCCTCCAGCCAGCCCACGTGCCGGCCCAGGTCGGCCGAGACGTTCACGACCTGCGCGACCCGTTCCGGCGGCACGTCGGCCGAGACGACGTCGAAGTGCTCGACGGTCTCCAGGTCCCAGCAGACCGGCGGGGCGAAGACGTTGCTGCGCCACTGGTCGTACGCGAGCGCCTCGGCCTGTGCCTGCTCCGGCGCCCAGCTGACGTGCACCTGCAGGTGCAGCGGACCGCGTCCGCCGGCGTCCCGGTACCCGTCGATCATTTCGCGCAGGTGGGCCGTCGGCGCGTTCACCGTGATCAGCCCGTCCGCCCACTCGGCGCACCAGCGGGCGGTGGCGACGCTGACCGCGGCGCCGACCAGCGCGGGTGGCTGCTCGGGCCGGGTCCACAGCCGGGCCCGGTCCACCCGGACCAGGCCGTCGTGGCTGACCTCCTCGCCGGCCAGCAGTGCGCGGATCACGTCCACGCACTCGCGCAGGCGGGCCGCGCGTACGTCCTTGCGCGGCCACGGGTCGCCGGTGATGTGCTCGTTGCTGGCCTCACCGGTGCCCAGCGCGGCCCAGAACCGGCCCGGGTACATCGCGCCGAGGGTGCCGATCGCCTGCGCGATGATCGCCGGGTGGTAGCGCTGGCCGGGGGCGTTGACCACGCCGAACGACATGCCGGTGGCCTGCAGCGCGGCGCCCAGCCAGGACCAGGCGAAGCCGGATTCGCCCTGCCGGGCGCTCCACGGGGAGAAGTGGTCCGAGCACATGGCGGCGTCGAAGCCGGCCCGCTCGGCGTGCATCACCGCCTCCAGCAGGGCGCGCGGGTGGATCTGCTCGTGGGACGCGTGAAAGCCGAACACCGTCATGGACGCACTTCCTACCCAGGACGGCGTCCGGTTGAACCGCTCGGGCCGGCCGCCCGCCGGTTACTCGGCGTGCGCGCCCGCGCCGGCCGAGGCCGCGCCCTCCCCCACCCAGACCGTCTTGGTGTTGCAGAACTCCCGCATGCCCAGCGCGGACAGCTCCCGGCCGTAGCCGGAGTTCTTCACGCCGCCGAACGGCAGCTCCGGGAAGGAGGTGGTCATGCCGTTGATGAACACGTTGCCGGCGTCCAGGTCGGTGGCGAAGCGCTCCTGCTCGGCCGGGTCACGGGTCCAGGCGTTCGAGCCGAGCCCGAAGGAGGTGCCGTTGGCCACCTCGATCGCCTCCTCGTACGACGACACCCGGTACAGCCCGGCGACCGGGCCGAAGACCTCCTCACGCCACATCCGCATCTGCGGGGTGAGGTCGGTGACCACCGTCGGCGGGTAGAACCAGCCGTCCCCGGCCGGCAACTCGCCGCCGCAGAGCACGGTCGCGCCGTTGTCCACCGCGTCGCGCACCTGGGCGTGGACCTCGTCGCGACCGCCCTGGCTGGCCAGCGGCCCCACGTCGGTGTCCTTGTCCATCGGGTCGCCGACCCGCAACGCGGCCATGTTCGCGGCGAACTTCTCGGCGAAGGCGTCGAAGACGTCGGTGTGCACGATGAACCGCTTCGCCGCGATGCAGGACTGGCCGTTGTTCTGGCAGCGCGCGGTGGTGGCCACCTCGGCGGCCCGGTCCAGGTCGGCCGAGGGCATCACCACGAACGGGTCGCTGCCGCCCAGCTCGAGCACCGTCTTCTTCAGTTCGCGGCCGGCGACCTGGGCGATGGAACGGCCGGCGCGCTCGCTACCGGTGAGTGTGGCGGCGCGTACGCGGGGGTCGCTGAGGATCCGATCGACGGCCTCCGAGCCGACCAGCAGGGTGGTGAACGCGCCCTCGGGGAAGCCGGCCCGGCGGAACACGTCCTCCAGCAGCAGCGCGGTCTGCGGCACGTTCGACGCGTGCTTGAGCAGGCCGGTGTTGCCGGCCATCAGCGCCGGCGCGGCGAAGCGCATCACCTGCCAGAGCGGGAAGTTCCACGGCATCACGGCGAGCACCGGGCCGATCGGCTGGTAGCGGATGAACGCCCGGGTCGCGGTCACGGCCTTGGCGTCGGCCGGCTCGTCGGCGAGGAACGAGGGCGCCCGGTCGGCGTAGAACCGGCAGGCCGAGGCGCATTTGGTCACCTCGGCCTGCGCCGCGACGTACGTCTTGCCCATCTCGGTGGTCATGATCCGGGCGATCTCGTCCCGGTCGGCCTCCAGCAGGTCGGCCGCAGCGTGCATCCACCGGGCCCGCTGGTCGACGGTGGTGCCGCGCAGCTGCTGGTACGCGAGTTCGGTGCGCTCGATGGCGGCGTCGAGCTGCTCGGTGGACATCGCTTCGTAGGTCTTGAGCACCTGTCCGGTGGCCGGGTTGGTGGTGGCGATGGGCATCTCGTCCTCCTGTCACTCGAACAGTGAGTGCCTGACGCCCGGCTCCTCGCGGCGGCGGGCGGCGCGGCGGCGCTGGATCACGACCAGGTCGACCACGGCGACCACGGCGAAGATCGCGCAGAGAACGCCGAGCCAGGCGAGGTCGGCCCAGAACGCCAGCACCGCGAAGAGCACCATGATCACCAGCCCGAAGCCGGCGAGGGCGAGGCGGAGGTTCAGCGCGCTGTACGCGTGGCCGACCGTGCCACGGGCACGCCGGGGCTGCGATCTCGTCATAACTCCCGACCTACCCCAGATCGCCAGCGTTAACCCGGCCTCGCGGCGTGACCCGCGTCCGTAGCACATCGCGCCGCCACGCCGGGCGCTCTGCCGCATACCCGACAGCAACTTCCCGGCAGACCGCGTCCTACGCATAGAGTTACCGCGCTGTCGCTCTGTGCTGCGAGACGGGGGATGTCATGCCTCGACGCTGGGTCGCCGCGCTGGCCTGTCTCGCGGCGCTGGTCGCACTGGCCTGCGAGGGCGGCACCTCCGCGACTCCCCGCCCCACCAAGGGCACTCCGCAGCCCGGTGGCCCCGGCAGCATCGCCGCGCTCGGCGACTCGATCAGCACCGGCTTCGCGTCCTGCCTGGTGCTCACCTCCTGCGAGCGCAACTCCTGGTCGACCGGCGACGGCCTGCGGGTGCGCAGCCTCTACCGGCGGCTGCTCGACCAGGACCCCGCGATCCGCGACCGGACGTACAACCACGCCCGGCCGGGTGCCCGCGCCGACGCGCTGGAGGGCCAGGCGAAGGCTGCGGTACGCGACCGCGCCGACTACGTCACCGTGCTGATCGGGGCCAACGACGTCTGCCGGGGTGGCGTCGACGCCATGACGCCGGTGGCGCGGTTCCGGGCCGACGTGGACCGGGGCCTGCGGGCGCTGCGGACCGGCCGGCCGAAGGCCCGGGTGCTGGTGGTGAGCATTCCCGACCTGTACCGGCTCTGGGAGGTCGGACACGGCGACTCGCGGGCGGTACGCGCCTGGCGGCGGGGCGTCTGCCCGGCCCTGCTGGCCGACGCGACCTCGACGGCCCCCGCAGACCGGGCCCGCCGGGCCGCCGTCCGGGACCGGATCGACGCCTACAACGCCCAGTTGGTGGCCGCCTGCCGGGCGTACGGGTCACGCTGCCGGCACGACGGCGGCGCGGTGTACAAGGTCCGGTTCACCCTGGACCTGCTGAACCCGCTGGACTGGTTCCACCCGAACGCCGGCGGGCAGGGGCGGCTCGCGGAGGTGACCTGGCGCGCCTCCGGCCTGGCCGACTGACCGGCCGGACACACCTGCGGACGGGCGGGTCAGGGGTCTCGGGGCTCCGGCACGGTGGCACCGCGCGGGCGGTAGAGCGCACGGGAGCGCTCCGCGAGATCCTTGGTGGCCGACGAGTTGGCCCAGGTGCCGAGCACGATCGCCGCGCCGGGCACGACCTTGGCCACCATCCGCTTGGCCGCCCGGACGCCGGCCATCTGCGCCAGCCGTACGCCGAGCCGCAGCATGACGTGGCCGAGTGGACGCTGGCCGCCCAGGCCGAAGAGCGCGTCGGCGCGTTCCCGGCCGGCGGCCACGCCGAGCGCCAGCCGGGCGCTCTCGGCGACCTTGTGCACCCGCTGGAGCACCAGCAGGTCGGTGGCCCGGTCGGTGTGCAACGGGTCGACGTCGTACGCGGCGGCGATGTGCAGGACCATCCGCGCCTGGGTCCAGGCCAGCACACCCACGTCGAGCACGGCGCCGGGCAGCCCGGCCGCGCCGGACACGGCACCGGAGAGGCGGGCCAGGTTGAGGAACTTGCGGGCCGCCTGGTCGGCCAGGACGTCGGCCGCGACGCCGGGCTGATCGGCCCGGGCGCGGGCGGCCCACTGGGCTGCCTCCGGCCCGAGCCGGCGCACCGCCTCCAGGGCGAGGTGCTCCGGCGCGTACTGCGGATCCGCGCGCATCCGGTCCCAGAGCCGGGCCGGCGGACCCTCGGGGGCGTCCACCGGAGGGGTCGGCAGGTCGGTGGACGGTTGGGGGG
>NZ_RCVJ01000180.1 GCF_003667505.1 Micromonospora sp. BL4 | reverse complement strand
GCTGAGCGGGGGAGCCCGGTGAGGGTGTCAGTGGGGAGCGGTGGGGCGGGTGGGCGCAGCGCATAGGCTGAGCGGATGGTTGATCGCACCCACTCCGGCCCGAGCGAGGCGAGCGTGCGGCGGGCCCTGGGCCGGGCCGCGACCGGGCGGGCGCTGGACGTCGACGAGGCGACCGCGCTGCTCTCCGCCCGCGGTGACGCGCTCGACGAGCTGCTCCGGGTGGCCGGTGGGATCCGCGACGCCGGGCTGCGTGACGCCGGGCGGCCGGGCGTGGTCACGTACTCCAAGAAGGTCTTCATTCCGCTGACCCGGCTCTGCCGGGACCGCTGCCACTACTGCACGTTCGCCACGGTGCCGCACCGGTTGCCGGCGCCGTTCCTGGACCGCGACGAGGTGCTGGCCATCGCCCGGGCGGGGGCCGCCCAGGGCTGCAAGGAGGCCCTGTTCACCCTGGGTGATCGGCCGGAGGAGCGCTGGCCGGCGGCCCGGAGCTGGCTGGACGAGCGCGGCTACGACTCCACTCTGGACTACCTGCGCGCCTGCGCGGTCGCGGTGCTGGAGGAGACCGGCCTGTTGCCGCACCTCAACCCCGGGGTGCTGTCCTGGTCGGAGCTGCAACGGCTCAAGCCGGTCGCGCCGAGCATGGGCATGATGCTGGAGACCACCGCGACGCGGCTCTGGTCCGAGCCGGGTGGCCCGCACTTCGGCTCGCCCGACAAGGAGCCGGCGGTCCGGCTGCGGGTGCTCGACGACGCGGGCCGGGTCGGGGTGCCGTTCACCACCGGCATCCTGATCGGCATCGGGGAGACCCCGGCCGAGCGGGTGGACGCACTGTTCGCGATCCGTCGCGCGCACCGGGAGTACGGGCACCTCCAGGAGGTGATCGTGCAGAACTTCCGCGCCAAGCCGGACACCGCGATGCGGGGGATGCCCGACGCGGAGCTGCACGACCTGGCGGCGACGGTGGCGGTGGCCCGGCTGCTGCTCGGGCCGAAGGCCCGCATCCAGGCGCCGCCGAACCTCATCGCCGGCGAGTACGACCTGCTGCTGCGGGCCGGCATCGACGACTGGGGCGGCGTCTCCCCGCTCACCCCGGACCACGTCAACCCGGAACGCCCGTGGCCGCAGATCGAGGAGCTGGCCCGGCACACCGAGCTGGCGGGGTTCACGCTGCGGGAGCGGCTGACCATCTACCCCGAGTACGTGCGCGCGGGTGACCCGTGGCTCGACCCGCGGCTGCTGCCGCACGTCGGCGCCCTGGCCGACGCGACGACGGGAATGGCGGTCGAGTCGGCCATGCCGCAGGGCCGGCCCTGGCAGGAGCCGGAGGAGGTGTTCGGCGGGCGGACCGACCTGCACGCGACCATCGACACCACCGGCCGGACCGACGACCGGCGTGGCGACTTCGACAGCGTCTACGGCGACTGGGCCGAGGTGGCTACGAAGGTGACCGCCGGGCCGACCGCTCTCGCCGGTGACCGCGACCTGCGGGCCGGGCTGCGGCTCGCCGCCGACGACCCGGCCGCGCTGCTGGAGCCGGCGCACACCGATGCCGCGCTGGCGTTGTTCGGCGCGGACGGGCCGGCGCTGGACGAGTTGTGCCGGCTCGCCGACGACGTGCGCCGGGACGCGGTCGGCGACGACGTCACCTACGTGGTCAACCGCAACATCAACTTCAGCAACGTCTGCTACGTCGGCTGCCGGTTCTGCGCGTTCGCGCAGCGTGAGCGGGACGCCGACGCGTACCGTCTCTCCGTCGACCAGGTCGCCGACCGGGCGCAGGAGGCGTGGGCGGCCGGCGCCAGCGAGGTCTGCCTCCAGGGCGGCATCGACCCGAAGATGCCGGTCACCGGGTACGCCGACATCGTGCGCGCGATCAAGGCCCGGGTGCCGGACATGCACGTGCACGCGTTCTCCCCGATGGAGATCGTCACCGCCGCGGCGAAGGCCGGCGTTCCGGTGCGCGAGTGGCTGACCCAGCTGCGTGAGGCCGGGCTGGACACCATCCCGGGCACCGCCGCCGAGATTCTCGACGACGACGTGCGCTGGGTGCTGACCAAGGGCAAACTCCCGGCCGCCGCCTGGGTCGAGGTGGTCAGCACCGCCCACGAGCTGGGCATCCGGTCCAGCTCCACCATGATGTACGGCCACGTCGACCATCCCGGCCAGTGGCTGGCGCACTTCCGGGTGCTGGCGGGTGTGCAGGACCGCACCGGCGGCTTCACCGAGTTCGTCGCGCTGCCGTTCGTGCACACCAACGCCCCGATCTACCTGGCCGGCATCGCCCGCCCCGGGCCGACGTGGCGCGAGAACCGGGTGGTGCACGCGATGTCCCGGCTGCTGTTGCACGGCCGGATCGACAACATTCAGTGCTCCTGGGTCAAGCTGGGCGACGAGGGCACGGTGGCGATGCTCCAGGGCGGCTGCAACGACCTGGGTGGCACGCTGATGGAGGAGACCATCTCCCGGATGGCCGGCTCCGGCAACGGCTCCGCGAGGACCGAGGAGCAGTTGCGGGCGATCGCCACGGCGGCCGGTCGACCGGCCCGCAAGCGCACGACCGCGTACGGTCACGTCCGGCCCTGAGGTCGAACCTTTTCCCGCCACCGGCCGTACCACGACCGGTGCCCTGATCGTCTACACCGGCCGGAATCTGCACGGTCGGGAGATTGAGATCAGCCGGGACGAGGATCGACGGACCCACTCGGCGGTGCGGGAGCGCCGGGTGCGGGACGGCTCGATCCACAGTGCGGTCTACCCCGACCTCCCGGCTGGGATATATACCGTCTGGTGGGACGAGAGTACGTCCGTGGAGACGGCTTCTGTCCATGGTGGAGCGGTTGCCGAGTTCGTATGGCCGAGCAGCGGTTTCGGGGCCACCGACACCCGTACCGCATCCATTTTCGCCCGCGCTCCGTCCATATTGTGGACGGGGCGCGTACGGTGTCCGCCGCTCGACGAGCGGTCCGGGCCGTGCCGCGTTAACCTGTCCCCCACCAAGATCAGCTTTGTGGGGAGGGGGTCGTCCGGTGCTCCAGGCGTCGTCGCGTGGCTGCCTGCCGGGGGAGCGCCACGGCAGAAAAGTCGGGCAACTCGCCGGAGAGGGCGTTACTCGGCCGGGGTCTGAATCGATAGGGCAGGTTGCGAGGCTGGACGGCCCGAGTGGCCGGCCGGGGGTGTCGGGAGGGCGACTCCATTATCAAGTTTGGCTTGACGGCGCACGCATTACACGCGTGTAATTTGAATGGGGTTGTTCGCACGGAACGCAACAAAACGGGACCGGACGGACAAGCACGCCTTTCGCGTGGGGGGTTGCAGCGGCGATGACGCCGGTGCGCGACAAGGAGGCATTTGATGGACGGCCAGCTTGAGGTGGCCGACCTGCTCGGAAACGCGCCGGAGTGGCAGGAGCGGGCGCTGTGCTCGCAGACCGACCCCGAGGCGTTTTTTCCCGAGAAGGGCGGCTCGACCCGCGAGGCGAAGCGCATCTGCTCGCGCTGCGAGGTCAAGACCGAATGCCTCGAATACGCTCTCGGTCACGACGAGCGGTTCGGCATCTGGGGTGGGCTCTCGGAACGGGAGCGGCGCAAGTTGAAGCGGCGCGCTGCCTGAGCGGTGCGGAGTCGGGGCGGTGGGGGCCGCCCGGCTCGCCCGCGCGGGGAAGTGCTCAGGCCAGCTCGTCGGGGTCGACCCCGAGGAGATTCGCCACCTGCTCGATGATCACGTCATGCACCAGGTCGGCGAGGTCCTCACGGTCCATCGCCCGGAACTCCAGGGGCCGGCGGTACAACACGATCCGTGGCGGCACCTCCTGCCGACCCGGACGGCCCGGCAGGAGCCGAGCCAGCGGGACCTCGCCGTCCTCCAGCACGTCGGAGTCGTAGACGTTGAGATCCGGCGGGACGTCCTCGACCGCGAACTCGACGCCGGCCAGCTCCTTGGCGAACCGCCGCTCCAGCGTCTCGACGGTGTCCAGGACCAGGTCGTCGAAGACCTCCGCCTTGGTCCGCGCCAGCGGCACGGTCGCCGGTACCAACCGCCCACGCAACCCGCGCCCGTGCCGGTCGCGGTGGGCGCGCCGGCCGGAACCGGGGCGGCGGTGTTCCGGGCTCGTCATGAGGCAAAGGGTAGCCCCCGCGTCGGGCTGGCCAGCGGCAGCGCCGCTCCCGTGGCGCGCCGTGCGCCGCACGGGTGGATTGTGATCACCACGACGGGCGTGTCGCAACGCGAAGCGATGCGCCGGACCCGGTAATGGAGATACCCTGCCGCCGTGAGGTCACCACGGCGCTGCTCCCGAAACGGCTGCCCCCGGCAAGCGGTCGCCACATTGACCTATGTCTACAACGAGTCGACCGCGGTGGTGGGTCCGCTGGCGGCCTTCGCCGAGCCGCACACGTACGACCTGTGCGAGCCGCACGCCCGCAGCCTCACCGCACCGCGGGGCTGGGACGTGGTCCGGCACGAGGGCGAGTTCGAACCGCCGCCGCCGACCACCGACGACCTGGTCGCGTTGGCCGAGGCGGTCCTGCTGGCGCTCCGCGTCGGCGA
>NZ_RCVJ01000120.1 GCF_003667505.1 Micromonospora sp. BL4 | reverse complement strand
GTCAGGGGGTGGTGGGGGTGGGGGGTTCGCCGGAGTCGAGGACGGCCTGGGTCCAGCCGCCCTCGATCACGCCGGTGGCGTCCAGCACCGCCCAGTCGACGACGTCGGTCGCCTCGACCACGACCGGGGCGCCGATCCGTACGCTCGGGTCGGTGGCGGCGTCGCTGGCACTCACCCCGACGATCCGCTCCGGGGTCTCCCACGAGGTGACGCCCGCCCAGACGTACTCCGGGCCGTCGTCGCCGGGCAGGCCGTACTTGACCACCAGTTGCGCCTCGGACGGCAGCTGGCCGGCGACGAACCGGGTCCGGGCATCGTCCAGCGCGGCCCGGGCGGTGGCGACCGCCCGGCTCATCGCGTCGCCGGAGCGGGCGTAGCGCACGTCCGGCTGGATCCCGGAGAACAGCGTGGCGCAGGCGGCGGCGTAGTAGCGCCCGTCCGGACCGGGGTGCCCGGCCGGCGGGCGCAGGCTGAGGAACGAGTCGGCCTCCGGGTCGGTCGCCGGGTCCAGCTCCAGGCGCAGCAGCACCGGGGCCGTCGCGCCGTGCTGCTCCGGGTTGCCGTACGCCACCGCGATGTCGTGTCCGGTGACCGTGGCCAGCACCGGCAACTGCACGAACGCCGGAACCTCCTCGCCGGCGAGCCCGTCGGTCCAGTCCCGCAGCAGCCGCCGCGCCGCCCCCGTCATCACCGCGCCCCAGGCCCGGGTGAGGTGGTCGGGCACCCCCTGGGTCTGCAACTCCAGCAGCCCGAAGCGGCGCAGCCCCTTCGTGGTGAACCACAACCCCTCCACGTCCGAGGAGTACGGCACCAGCACCCAGTCCACCAGCCGGATCCGGCCCTGCTCGTCCGGGAGCGAGCGCAGCGCGGTCGCCGGGTCGAGGAACTGCAGGCCGAAGACGTCCACCACATCGCTGTCGACGGACTCCGCCACGGCCGCCGCCACCGCCCGGGCCGCCCACTCGTGCGCGGGCGGCCAGCCCGGCCGGTACTCGGCCTGCACCACCACCAGGTGGGTCGCCGCGGCCAGCCGCGCCAGCTGCGCCTCGGTGGCGCCGAACGCGGTGAGCAGGTCCGGCGGCAGCTCGGGGAACTCGGCGATCGGCCGGGTGTCCACGCTCATCAGCGGGCTGTCCAGCATCTGCCGGGCCAGCCCGTGCACCGGCTCGGCCAGCCGGCCGGTCAGCGCCGCGACCGCGGTCTTCGGGCTGACCTTCGGAAGCCCCGACATCGGCACCAGGTACGTCGCGCTGAGCGACTCCGGGACCGGTACGGGCAGGAAGTCGTCCGTGATGAGCATTCTCGTTCCCCCGGTGGCCGCGCCGGCGCTGTCGAGGCGAACGCTACCCGGCCCGCCTCGCCGGGTTCAGCCGGACAGCACCAGACCCAGGTAGACCAGCGTGGTGACCACCTCGACGGCCGCGCCGAGCACGTCGCCGGTTATGCCGCCGAGCCGGCGTACCACGTGGGTCAGCAGCGGCACCGCGACGGCGAACGCGGCGGCGACGGCCAGCGGCCCCTGCCACGGACGGCCCGGCACCGCGGGCACCGCCAACAGCACGACGGCGACCGCGCCGACGGTCAGCGCCACCGGGCCGACCGTGCCGGCCACCATCGCGCCCAGCCCGTCGGGCCGTGCCGCCGGCACGCCCCGGCGGCAGGCCACCGTCACACCCAGCCGGCCGGCGGCGGTCGCCGCGACCACCGCCGCGAGGCAGGCCGGCCAGGACCGGCCGGCCAGCTCGGCGAGCGCGGCGGCCTGCACCAGCAGGACGACCACCAGGGCGACCACCCCGAACGGGCCGACGTCCGGCTTCTTCATGATCTCCAGCGCGGCCGCGCCCCGCCGGTACGAGCCGAGCGCGTCCACGGTGTCGGCCAGCCCGTCCAGGTGCAGCCCCCGGGTGAGCAGGGCGGCGGCACCCACCGTCACACCGGCGGCCACCAGTGCGGGAGCGAACGCCCCGGCCAGCAGCAGGACGCCGGCCAGCAGCGCGCCGAGCAGGGCGCCGACCGCTGGGGCGAGCGCCATCGCGATGCCGGCCACCGGGCGGTCGATCCGCCCGGCCCGGACCGGCAACGTGCTGAACGTGGTGACCGCCAGCCGGGCCCCCGCGGCGAGCCGCGACTCAGCCGGCACGCCAACCCGTCGCCGGCTGTTCGTCCGCCCCGGTGGTGGCCGGGCCCGGCCCGGCCGGCTCCGGTTCGGTGTAGTCCGGTTCGGTGTAGTCCGGCCCGGTGTCCTCCGGCTCGGTGTCCTCCGGCTCCTCGGTGCCCTGGCCCGGCTCTCCATCGCCGGCCAGCGACGGGTGGACCGGCAGCGCGGCGGCCAGGGACAGCACCGAGCGCAGCAGCGGCAGCGCGACCAGCGCGTTGGCCCCCTCGCCGAGGTCCAGCCGCAGGTCGAGCAGCGGGGTGAGGCCGAGCACGTCGGCGGCCAGGCGCACCGCCGGGTGACCGCCGTGGTCGGCGAGCAGGCACCAGTGCCGTGCCTGCCCGGCCAGGTCGCGGCTGACCATGCCGGCGGCCAGCCCGACCGGTCCGTCCAGCAGCACCGGCATCCGGCGGGCGGTGGCGCCGAGCAGCACGCCGGTGGCCACCGCCACATCGCCGCCGCCCAGCTCGGCCAGCACGTCCTTGGCGCCCCGAGGCGAGCGGCGGGTGCGGTGCAGCGCGTCGCGTACCGCCGCGCAGCGGATCATCCAGGCCGCGTCGTCGATCTCGCCGGAGTTGGTGATCACCCGACCGAGCACGGCCGGCGGTTCCGCGCCCGCGGTGGCCGCCAGCACCGCCGCGGCGGCGGCCTCGGTGCCGGCGCCGCACGCGGCCAGCACCAGCAGCTGTACGCCGGCGTCGGCGGCCTGCTCGGCCAAACGCCAGCCGTAGCGCAGCGCCGACTCCACCTGCTCGGGGGTGAGCGCCGGCTGGTCCTCCATGGGAGCGGCGGCCGGAGTGTCCACCACCTGGAGGCTGGCGCCACTCTCGGCGGCCAGTCGGGCCAACGCGCCCTGGCCGGCGCGGGCCTGCCCGGCCCGACGTGCCGACTCGCCGGCGACGGTGCCGGCCGACGCCCCGCCGGAGTGGTCACCGTGCAGCAGCAGCACCCGCACGGAGCTCCAGGCGGCCGGTGTCGCGGTGCCCTGCGTCGCGGCGGCGAACGCGACCACGCGGTCCAGCACGCCCAGCCCGGCGCCGGGCACGTCCAACGTGGCCAGCCGGTCCACCGCCTGCGGGCCGGTGTACTCGTCGGGCATCGGCAGCTCCATGCCCGGCTGGATGACCAGCCCGGTGGCCACCATCGGCAGCGCCATGGTCGGCGCGGCCCACGGGTTGCCCGGCTCCTGGTTCGGGGCGGCCGGCGGCGTGTGGGTCAGCACGTCCGGCAGCTGCACCTCGGGGGTGGGCTCGACGTCGGCCGGATCCGCTCCGACCGGCGCGGTCCCGACCGGCGCGCTCCCGGTCACGGCCGGCACGGCGCCGGCGGCGCTCACGGCCGGGCCAGTTCCGGCGGCGCTCACGGCCGGCACGGCGCCGGCGGCGGACGCGGGCGGCACGGCCGGCTTCAGCCAGGCCGGCTGGCCGGCGACCACCAGCACCACCGCGTCACAGGCGTCGGCGACCGCCCGGTTGGCCGCGCCGAGCGCGTCGGTGAACGCCCGACCCAGCGGCGTGGTCGGCACCAGGGACAGCCCCACCTCGGGGCTGACCAGCACCACCCGCGCGGAGCAGGCGCGGATCGCCTCGGCCAGCTCAGCGATGGTCGCCACGTCGTCGGCGGGCTGATGGTCCGGGTCGAGCAGCACCGTCACCCAGCCGCCCAGGTCGTCCACGAGCAGCGTCTCGTTCGGCTGCGCGGACTCGAGGACGTCGGCCAGTCGCCGCGGGTCGGCCGCGGTCTCCTCGGTGCTCCAACTGCCCGGCCGCCGGGCGCGGTGCGCGGCCAGCCTGGTCGCCCACTCGGTGTCCTCCGGATCGCCCTCCGGGGCGGTGGCGACATAGCGGACCACCGGCGCGTCGGCGACCAGGGACTCAGCGAACTCGGACTTGCCGGACCGGATACCGCCGAGAACCAGGACCGTGTTCCACCCGTCAACGGACATGCCCGTACCTTAAGGCCGCCCGGGGTTCCGTTGCCTGCCGGCCCGGGCGGTCGCGGTCCGGTCAGTCGCAGTGCTCGAATCCACTGCCGTAGCTGACCCCACCAGTGGAGCCGCCCCACTTGACGCACGTCCCGGCGGCGCTGGTCCGCACCGGCCCGGCGTAGTAGTCGAAGGACCCGCTGTCGGTGCTGCGGGCCCGCCCCTGCACCTCCAGGTACGCCGACGCCGCCGACTTCGTGCCGACCGAGGTGTCCTTGAGGGTGACCACGCAGTTGTTGCCGTTGCCCGAGTGGTAGAGCAGGTAGACCCGGCCGCGCCGGCGACCGTCGCCGTCGGTCAGCGTCACCGAGTCGATCACCTGGTAGCCACTGCCGCACACCTGGGCCGCCGTGTACGGGTTGGGCCGGCCCGCGGGGCTGCCGCTGGACGTCGGCGTGCCAGTGGCGGCCCCGGTGGGCGTGCTGGCCGGCGCGGTGGTGCGGGGACCCGGGTCGCCGCCGGCCGGCGCGCTGGGCCGGCCGCCGGCCTCGGTCGGTTCGGCGGTGCCGGTCCGCCGGGCGCCCGGCGTGCCGCTGGATCGGGGCCCCGGGGTCGCGGCCACCC
>NZ_RCVJ01000259.1 GCF_003667505.1 Micromonospora sp. BL4 | reverse complement strand
GGCGGGGTTAGCGTGATCGACATGGCGGGGCGATACGGCGAGGACGTGTTGGCGGGCGACTGGCGGCGGCGCAAGGTCACCCCCGAGGTGGACGCCGAGCCGGATCTCGTGGTGGAGGACGTCGACTCCGGATTCTGCGGCGCGGTCGTGGGCTTCGAATCCGGCGCGGTGGTGCTGGAGGACCGGCACGGCAAGCGGCGCAACTTCCCCCTGCTGCCGGCGGCGTTCCTGCTCGACGGTCGCCCGGTGACGCTGCGCCGCCCGACCCGCGCGCCGGTGCCGGCGGCCCGCCGGCGTACCGCGTCCGGCTCGGTGGCGGTGGACAACGTCCGCGCCCAGGTGGCCAAGGCGAGTCGGATCTGGGTGGAGGGCATCCACGACGCGGCGCTGGTCGAGCGGATCTGGGGTGACGACCTGCGGATCGAGGGCGTGGTCGTAGAGCCGCTGGACGGCATCGACGCCCTCGACGCCGAGGTGCGCGACTTCGGCCCCGGCCCGACCCGGCGGCTCGGCGTCCTCGTCGACCACCTGGTGCCGGGCAGCAAGGAGAGCCGGATCGTGGCCCGGGTGACCTCGCCGTACGTGCTGGTGACCGGACATCCGTACGTGGACGTCTGGCAGGCGGTCAAGCCGGCGGCGCTGGGCATCGCGGCGTGGCCGGTGGTGCCGCCGGGGCGGCCGTGGAAGGAGGGGGTCTGCGCGGCCCTCGGGGTGGCCGAGCCGGCCGACATGTGGCGGCACATCCTGTCCCGGGTGAACACCTTCGCCGACGTGGAGACCCCCCTGATCAACGCCATGGAACGTCTCATCGACTTCGTCACCGAAGCCCCCTGACGGCCTGCTCCGCCTGATCCCCCGATCCACCCGGCGGTGGGTCAGGGGATCTCGTCGGGGCTGCGCGTGAAGACGAACGTGGCGATGTCGACCGCCACCGCCCGTCCGCTGTCGTCGCGCAGCACCGACAGGATCTCGCCGGTCTCCGGGCCGGAGCGTCCCCGCCAGCGGTCCGTTCCCTCGGCGACGAACCGGCTCACCCGCTCACCCCGGACGTGGGCCACCAGGTCACCCGCGTCCCAGCTCAGGTCCAGCGAGGTGCCCATCCACCACCAACGCCCGGTCAGCTCAGCCAGCTCGGCCGCGGGCGCGGCGGTGGCCGGCCGCCACGGCTGCGGGAACGCCGGCTCGGCGTCCAGCACGGTGGTCAGCAGCCGACGGCCGAGCCCGGTGATCGGGAAGCCGTACGCGTTGGCGAAGCCGACCACGGCGGTACGGGTGGACCGGTGCACCGCGAGGGCGGCCACGTACCCGGGCATCGAGCCGCCGTGCCCGACGTACACGCGTTCGCCGTCCCGGTAGAGCTCCAGCCCCAGGCCGTGCCCGCCGGTCCAGGAGTCGAGATCGCTGATCACCACGGGCGCGCACATCTCGGTGAGCGTCTCGGCAGCCAGCACCGACGGGTCCGGGTCGGCCAGGAACGCCGCCCAGCGGCCCAGGTCCTCGATCGTCGACCAGAGCTGCCCGGCCGGGGCCATCGCCCCGGTGTCGGTGCGGGGCTCCTCGCGCAGCGTCTCGTGCCAGGGGTGGACGACGTAGCCGCGGGCGAACGGTTCGGTGGCCGCGTACGTGGTGCGGCGCATCCCCAGCGGGGTGAGGATCCGCTGGTCGAGCAGGTCCGCCCAGGGCGTCCCGGTGTGTCGTTCGAGCACCCCGCCGAGCAGCCCGTACGCCAGGTTCGAGTAGTGGTACGTGGCGTGCGGCGGGTAGGCGATCTTGTCGGCGGTCAGCCCGGCGAGCAGGGTGGCCAGGTCGACGCCCGCGGCCCGCTCCCACCAGTCACCCTCGGGTTCACGCTGCATGCCGCTGGCGTGCCCGAGCAGTTGGCGCAGGGTGAGCGTGCCGACGCCGGTGCCCGGCAGGTGCCGTTCCAGCGGGTCGTCCACGGCCAGCCGGCCGGCGTCGCGCAACTGCATGATCAGGGTGGCGGTCATGGTCTTGCTGATCGAGCCCAGCCGGTACTGGAGGTCGATCCCCGGGCGGGGATGCTCGCCGGCGACGGCCACGTGCGCCAGCGTGCCGTCGCGGACCACGCCCAGCACCAGCGACGGGACGCGGCCGTCGGCCTGTGCCTGGGCCACCTGGGCGTCGATCTGTCGGGCGGTTTCCGGCAGCAGGGTCAACGGGATCTCTCCTCGCTCGTCGGCTCGGGCGGGCCACCGGTGTGGGGCGTTTCGGTGGGCCAGGGGGTTCCGCCGAGCCTACTGATCATCACGGGTCGGCTGCTCGTGCATTCGCGTGTCACGATTGGGAGGTGGACGCCGTGGTGTGGATCGTTGTGGGTGTGCTGCTGGTTGTCGCCGAGGTCTTCACGACGACGCTTTTCCTGATCATGTTCGGGGTCGGCGCGTTCGCCGCCGCGGGCGCAGCCGCACTGGGCGCGCCGGTGGCGGTCCAGGCGCTGGTGTTCGCCGTGGTGTCGGCGTTGAGCCTGGTGGTGGTCCGGCCGGTCATCCGGCGGCACCAGCGGACGGCACTGGACAGCGGCGAGCAGCCGTTCGGCGTGGAGGCGATCGAGGGCTCCACGGCGCTGGTTCTGGAGCGGGTGGACGCCGAGCACGGGCTCGTCAAGATCGACGGGGAGTTGTGGAGCGCCCGGTCGTACGACACGACGCAGGCGTACGAGCCTGGTGAACGGGTGCGAGTGATCAAGGTCCGGGGCGCGACCGCCCTGGTCTGGCAGGACGACGTTTCTTCCGCCGGCGAGCTGCCGGAAGCGAGAGGGTGAACGGGATGACGGTCATAGGCGTACTGCTGATCGCAGTTGCGTTGATCGCTGTGGTGACGCTGGCCAAGGCGGTGCGGATCGTGCCGCAGCAGCGCCAGGACGTGGTGGAACGGCTCGGTAAGTACAAGCGCACGCTCAGCCCTGGCCTCAACATTCTGGTGCCCTTCATCGACGCGGTGCGCACGAAGGTCGACATGCGGGAGCAGGTGGTCAGCTTCCCGCCGCAGCCGGTGATCACCTCGGACAACCTGGTGGTCTCGATCGACACCGTTCTCTACTTCAAGGTGGTCGACTCGGTCCGGGCGACCTACGAGATCTCCAGCTTCCTGCAGGCCATCGAGCAGCTCACCGTCACGACGCTGCGTAACGTGATCGGTTCACTGGACCTGGAGCGGGCGCTCACCAGCCGGGACGAGATCAACCGGCACCTCTCCGGCGTGCTGGACGAGACCACCGGCCGCTGGGGCATCAAGGTGACCCGGGTGGAGATCAAGGCGATCGAGCCGCCGGCCAGCATCCGCGACTCCATGGAGAAGCAGATGCGCGCCGAGCGGGACCGGCGCGCGGCGATCCTCACCGCCGAGGGTCACAAGCAGTCGCAGATCCTCACCGCCGAGGGTGAGAAGCAGTCCGCGGTGCTGCGGGCCGACGGTGACCGGCAGGCCCGGATCCTCCAGGCCGAGGGGCAGGCGAAGGCGATCCGTACCGTCTTCGACGCGATCCACCAGGCGAACCCGAGCCAGAAGGTGCTCGCCTACCAATACCTCCAGGCCCTGCCGCAGATCGCCCAGGGCAGCGCCAACAAGGTCTGGATCGTCCCGGCCGAGCTGACCAAGGCGCTGGAGGGCATGGGCGGCGCGCTCGGCGGGCTGAGCCAGATGGTGGGGGACCTGCCCGCGCCGGAGGCGGCCGACCACGCGAGCCAGGTCGAGCGCGAGGCCGCGGAGGCCGCGCAGGCCGCGGCGGCCGCCGCGCAGCAGATCCACGACGAGGTACGCGTCGCCGAGGCGCAGGCCACCGGTGGCAACAAGCCGCAGGGGCTGCCCGCGCCGGAGCCGGTGTCCCCGGCCAGCCTGGTCAACGACCCGGCCGACCAGCGCGAGCGCGAGTGATCGAGTACGCCGGCCGCCCGGCCGGATAAATGCGAGAAAGACTCATGGGGCGCTCCGACGCCTGCCACGATCGGTCCTAGGACGGGTGGTGACCAGGCAATCGGGGCGCCCCGGCGCGTCCCGCACCGCTCGTGGACGAGCGAGGTGACGCATGAAGGATCCGGCGAATCGGATGTGGTCCTCGGCCCCGGTGCCCGGCGCGCACGATCCGGCCGGCCCGCTGGGCTCCCGGCGTAGCGGCGGCGGTTTCGGCGTACTGCCGTTCGTGGGCGAGCCAACCCCGGCCGGGCCGGCAACGAACGCCAGTTGGGCCTGGTCGGTGCGCCGGTTCGCGCGGGCGGCGGTGTGGCTGCTGCCCGCGTACGCCATCCTCTACGGCGCGGTGGCGATGGCCAGCGACGGCGGGGTGGGCAACGACCCGTATCCGGCCGACGGCCAGGCGGTGTACCTGATCGGCTGGGTGGCCGCGATCTGGCTCGGCCTGCTCGCGCTGCTGGCCCTCACCGGGCTGCTGGCCGCGACCCGCAGCCGCCGGGTGGCCGCCGCCGGACTGCTGGTCAGCATCGCCGGCACCGTGCTGATGCTGCCCTTCGCCGGGCTCGCCGAGCAGACGCCCGTCTTCGGAGCCACCGCGCGTTCGCTGGTGCTGGTCGGCGCCACCTTCTACAGCGTGGGCTGGTTCCTCACCGGGTGGGCGGTGGCCCGCTCCGGCACGTTCAGCCTCGGCGACGGGGTCATGCTGATCATCGCCGCGCCGCTGCTCGGCCTGGGCGGCGCCCTGATCGGCTCGTTGCAGACGTTCGGCGCGATCTTCGTGCTGATCGCCGGCATCGGCATCGGCTACCGCTCCGGCCGCCTGATGCCCCGCGAAACGGCCCGCGACGCCGCCAGCGCCAGCCTCTCCACCCCAACGCCCTAACCA
>NZ_RCVJ01000087.1 GCF_003667505.1 Micromonospora sp. BL4 | reverse complement strand
CTTCGGCATCCCCACGGTGGTGGCGTCGCCCGGCCCGATGCCGGTCCGCGGCGCGTCCGCTCCCGGCCGCCTCGTGCCGGGGTCGCCGAGTGACCCGCCCATCGCCAGCGCGGCGACCACCGCGCCGCCGACCGCGAGCAGTGCCCGCCGCCAACGCCAGGACCGGCGCGGCGCGGCGTCGGCCGGTTCGACGCCCGCCTCCGGTCCGGCCGGGACGGCGGCCGATTCGCGGACGGCGGTGGGTTCGCCGGCGGCGAGCAGGATGCGCGCCGCCTCAGCGGCCGGCGGTCGGTCGGCGGGGTCGCGGGCCAGACACCAGCGGTGCAGCCGATGGATCTCGGCCGGCACTCCGGCGATTTCGGGCAGCGGCTCGGGCTCGACCTGCGCCGGTGCGCCGAGCGTCCCGGCCCGCGCTTCAGCGATCCGCGGCGGCCGGCCGGTGAGCACCCGGTGCACGAGCAGGCCGAGGGCGTACACGTCGCAGGCCGGCAGCACCTCGCCGGCCTCCAGTCGCTCCGGTGCCAGATAGGCCGGCGTGCCCAGCAGCCGCCCCTCGAAGTCGACCTCCGGATCACCGACGGCCGCCGCGATGCCGAAGTCGAGCACCTTCGCGCCGGTGGGGGTGAGCATCACGTTGGCCGGCTTGATGTCGCGGTGCACCAACTCCTGGGCGTGCGCGGCCGCGAGCGCGGCCGCCACCTCCGCGCAGATCCGCAGGCCCGCGCGGGGCGGCAGCGGGCCGGCCTCCAACCGCTGTTCGAGGGTGTGGCCACCGAGCAGCTCCATCACCACGAACGGGACGTGGGCGCCGCCGAGCCTGGACTCGCCGTAGTCGTAGACGCTGGTGACGTGCGGGTGCGACAGCCGGGCGGCCGCCTTGGCCTCGGCCCGGATCCGCTGCCGGGCGTTGGCGTCGGAGGCGACGAGCACCTTCACCGCCACGTCCCGTTCGAGCACCTCGTCGTACGCCCGGTGCACCGCGGACATGCCGCCACTGCCGAGGCGCTCCAGGAGCCGGTAGCGGCCCGCAAGCAACTGATCACGCTGCACGACGGACAGCCTGCCGTACCGCCCCGGCGGGGTGCCAGCCGGGATCGAGATCGCCGAATGGCGGGAGTCGGCCTGCCGCGATCGCGCCGTCGGGTCAGTCCCCGGTCGGCGGACGCCAGGCGAACCGCGGCTGTCGGCGCTCGGCGATCGCCGCGACCCCTTCCCGGGCGTCGCCGGTGGCCACGACCTTCCGATGCCACCAGGCGATCCGGGCGGGCCCGGCCCGATCGTCGACGATCTCCTTGGCGGCGGCGACGCTCAGCGTCGACCGCTGGGCGATGGTCGCCGTCAGGTCCTTCACCCGCTCGGCGAGCCGGTCGGCCGGCAGCACCTCGTCGACCAGGCCGACCCGCAGGGCTCGATCGGCGTCGATCAGCTCGGCGGTGAAGAGCAGATGCTTGGCGGCGGACGGGCCGACCAGCCGGGCGAGCCGGCGGGTCGTCGGCGCCGGATAGACCAGACCGAGCCGGGCCGGGGGTACGCCGAAACGGGCGTCGTCCGCGGCGATCCGCAGGTCGCAGGCGACCGCGAGCTGGGCGCCACCACCGACGCAGGCGCCCCGGATCGCCGCGACGGTCGGTTTGGCGAAGCGCGCCAGCCGTTCCTCGGCGGCCACCGCGATGCTGGCGTCACCGGCGTCCAGCAGCTCGGCGAGGTCGCCGAGGTCGGCGCCGGCGCAGAAGGCGTCGCCCGCACCGGTGAGCACCAGGGCCCGTACGTCGGGGTCGGGTTCCAGCCGGTCGAGCAGATCGGGGAGCTGACGCCACATGGCGGCGGTCATCGCGTTGCGCCGGGCCGGGTTGTGGATCGTCACGGTCGCGACCGGCCCGGTCACCTCGACGGTCAACTCCGCGTCCGACACGTCCGCCCCTTCCCGCGCCACCCCGTCCGGCGCCGCCGATCCGGCCCGCCGGCACCTCGCACCGGTGCCGCGACCATAACGGCGCGAGCCCGACGACCACCGTGAGGGGTGGCCGCCGGGCCCGCAGGTCACGTCAGGTCAGGAGACGTTGACCGCGGTGTCGTCGACCACGAAGGACGTCTGCAAGGAGGAGTCCTCGGTGCCGGTGAACTTCAGGCTGACGGTCTGGCCGGCGTACGCGGCCAGGGAGAAGGACTTCTGGCTGTAGCCGGCGGCCTTGTTCAGGTTCGAGTAGGTCGCCAACGTGGCCAGCACCGTCCCGCCCGAGTTCAGCACCTGCACGCGCAGCGTGTCGTACGCGACGCTGGTGGTGGTCTCTGCCGAGTCGATGTGCAGCCAGAAGCTGACCGTGTACGACGAACAACCGGAGGGCAGGCTCACCGACTGCGCGAGGGTGTCGGTGCGGCTGCTGCCGTACCCGTTCAGCCAGGCCTTGTACGACCCGGTGCGGGCCGCCTGACCGCTGGAGTTGGTGATGACGCCGGAACTGGCCGTCCATCCGGTCGCGCCGGACTCGAAGCCGGGGTTGGCCAGCTTCTGGCCGGGTGCGGTGCAGCCGCCGCCGGTGCCGTTGACGGTCAGCCGGTACGTCGCGCTCCGGGTGACCGAGCCCGCGCCGTTCACGGTGACCGAGTAGGTGCCGGGTGGGGTGGCCGCCGAGGTGCTGATGGTGAGGGTGGACGAGCCGCCCGAGGTCACCGAGGCGGGGCTGAACGCGGCGCTCGCACCGCTCGGCAGGCCGGACGCGGAGAACGTCACCGTCTGCGCCGAGCCACTGGTGGTGGCGGTCGACACGGTGGTGGATGCCGAGCCGCCCGGGTTCACCGAGCCGGCGGTCGGCGACAGCGACACCGAGAAGTCGTTGCCGGTCGAGCAGGGCGCGTCGTTGCCGGCCACGTTCACCGCGGTCCAGGCGGCCTGCACGGCCTTGTACTCGGCCGAGCAGCTGCCGTGCAGGTCGGTGGCCGCCCGCAGGCTGTAGGCGCGGGCGGTGTTCGCCGGGTTGCTGGTGCTGACGTACGACGTGTTGGAGGTGAAGTAGACGTCCAACGCCCGGAACCAGATCTTCTCCGCCTTGGCCCGGCCGATGCCGGTCATCGCGGGTGCGGAGCCGCAGACCGGCGAGGTGCCGTACGCGGTGGCGCCGGTGCCTTCGGCGAGGTTGAAGTAGAAGTGGTTGGCGACCCCGGAGGAGTAGTGCACGTCCTTGTTCTTGGTGCTGGTGGACCAGCAGCTGTCGGACGAGCCGTCCAGCGACGGGTTGTACATGTAGCGCAGCGGCGTGCCGTTGCCGTTGATGTTGATCTTCTCGCCGACCTGGTAGTCGCCCGGGTCGGCCGAGGTGTTGGCGTAGAACTCGACCATGTTGCCGAAGATGTCGCTGGTGGACTCGTTGAGGCCGCCGGACTCACCGGAGTAGGTGAGGCCGCCGGGGACCACGTTCTCGGTCACGCCGTGGCTCATCTCGTGCGCGGCCACGTCGAGCGAGACCAGCGGGCGGGAGTTGCCCGAGCCGTCGCCGTAGGTCATCCGCGAGCCGTCCCAGAAGGCGTTGACGTAGTTGTTGCCGTAGTGCACCCGGCTCGGCACGCCGGTGCCGTTGCCGAAGATGCCGTTGCGGGCGTGCGTGTTCTTGAAGTAGTCGAACGTCTTGGCGGCGCCGAAGTGCGCGTCGACGGCGGCGGACTGCCGGTTGGAGTTGGCTCCGGTGCCCCAGGTGTTGTCCGCGTCGGTGAAGGTGGCGCAGCTCGACGTGCCGTTGTTCATGTCGCAGGTCGAGCCGTTGCCGTGCGACGGGTCGATCATCTGGTACGTGCTGCCGGAGAGCGTCGTGTCGATGCTGACCGTGCCCGAGTAAAGGCTGTTGCCGGTGCCGGCCACCGCCTCGATCTCGTCGTACGACCCGATGGCCCCGCCGGTGGTGGCGTCGGTGATCACGTGGAGCCGGGACGGGGTCTGCCCGTCCGGCTGCCAGCCGCTCACCACGGTCTCCCAGGCCAGCCTGCCCCAACCGGAGCTGGCGTCGACGAACAGCTCCGGGGCGCCCACGGCCTCGGCCTTGCCGGTGAACTCGGCACGGGCGGCCTTCTTCGCCACCGCAGCGGTGACCCTGGCGGTGGTGCCGAGGGTCAGTGGCGCGGCCAGACCGACCGAGCTGCCGGCGTAGCTGCCGTTCGGCGCGGCGTGGATGACGAAGTCACCACCGTAGACGCGCAGACCCTGGTAGCTCCGGGTGTAGCGGGTGTGCGTGGCTCCGGAGGCGTCGACCCTGGTGCTGTGCACCTGGTAGGACTCGGCGCTGGAACCCTGGACCGCGCCGGGGTTCGTTCGAAGGACGGTCGCCGCCTGGGGCGCGGCGGAGGTGTCCGGCGCGGGGGCGGTGGGCGGAGCCGCGAGCGCCGCGGTGGCGACGCAGGTCAACAGGCCACTGGTGAGCAGCACTGCGCTGACGGCGGCGAGGGGTCGTTTCACGTGCCCTCCTGAAAGGGGAAAGATTGTGACGGGGGTAGTCACGCATGTAGATATAACGATGTGTTGACGAAAAGAGAAGGCTTGGACCGCTCCCAGACATCGACAGTGACCGTTCGGATGAGGGTGGCGACGAGGGAACCGTCGGCCGCGGCCGCGCGTCCGAGCGGCATGAGACCCGCCTCGACGACCGGCGCCACGATCGCGCTACTGGTCGCCCTGCTGGCCGGCTGCACCGGCGACGACCGGGCCGGCACCGCCCCGGACCAGCCGCCCGCCACCCTCGGCCCGACCCCGACCGGGCCGGCCACCGGCACCCCGCCGCCGACCGCCGCCCCCACCACCACTTCGGGCGCCCCCGCGCCGACCGGCCCCGCCGCCACCGGCGGCGCGGCCACGCGGGTGATGCTGTTCCGCTCCGGCGGCTTCGCCGGGCGCGGCGACGCCGTG
>NZ_RCVJ01000265.1 GCF_003667505.1 Micromonospora sp. BL4 | reverse complement strand
GGGCCGGGCGGGTTTAGCCCGTGTTGCGCATCCCGGCGGCGATTCCGTTCACCGTGGTGAGCAGCGCCCGCTCCAGGGCCGTGCCGTCACTCGGGGCGCGGCGGCCGCCCGGCGCGGTCGCCACCGCCCGTCCGGCGGCACCGGACTCCCGGTACTGCCGCAGCAGCGCCACCTGAAGGTGGTGCAGCGGCTCCAGGTAGGTGTCCCGCACGGCCAGGGTGCGCTGGAGCACCGGCGAGTTGTCCAACAGGGCGGGCGAGGCGGTCACCGCCAGCACCTCCCGCTTCGTCAGCTCGTACTCCTGCTCGATCTGCTCGAAGATCGGGTGCAGTTTCTTCGGCACCAGCGTCTCGACGTACCGGCGGGCGATGCTCAGGTCGGTCTTGGTCAACATCATCTCGACGTTCGACAGGAACGTGCGGAAGAAGTGCCAGTTGCGGTGCATCTCGGCCAGCACGTCCGCCAGCCCGGCCTCGCGGGCGGCGGCCAGCCCCGCGCCGACGCCGAACCAGCCCGGCACGATCTGCCGCGTCTGCGTCCAGCCGAACACCCACGGAATGGCCCGCAGCCCGGACAGCCCGGCGCCGGTGTTCGGGCGCTTCGCCGGCCGGGAGCCGATGTTCAGCGCGCCCAGCAGCTCGGTGGGGGTGGACGCCCAGAAGTACGCCGGCAGGTCCGGGTCCTCGACGAGCGACCGGTACGACCGGTACGCCGACTCGGAGACCACGTCCATGGCAGCGTCCCAGCGTTCGAGCATCTCCGCCGGCTGCCGGGGGCCGGTGTGCAGCAGCGTCGCCTGGAGCACCGCGGCGAGCGTGAGCTCCAGGTTCTCCCGGGCCAGCGAGGGCAGGCTGTACTTGTCGGAGATCACCTCGCCCTGCTCGGTCACCTTGATCGCGCCGTCCAGCGTGCCGTACGGCTGGGCCAGGATCGCCTCGTGCGTCGGCCCGCCGCCGCGCCCCACCGTGCCGCCCCGGCCGTGGAACAGCCGCAGGTGCACCCCGTGCCGGGCGGCCACGTCACGCAGCGCGCGCTGTGCCCGGTGGATCGACCACTGGCTGGTGGTGATCCCGGCCTCCTTGTTGGAGTCCGAGTAGCCGAGCATGACCTCCTGCACGTCACCCCGGGCCGACACCAGCGCCCGGTACGCGGGCAGCGACAGCAGCTCGTCGAGGAGTTCGCCGCCGGCGTTCAGCTCGGCGGGGGTCTCCAGCAGCGGCACGAACCCGATCCGCGCCCGGCCGCTGTGCACGTCGACCAGCCCGGCCTCGCGGGCCAGCACCACCGCGGCCAGCACGTCGTCCACGCCCATGGTCATCGAGATGATGTACGACTCGATCACCTCGGTGCCGAACCGGTCCTGCGCCTCCCGGATGGTGCCGAACACGTCGAACGTCTTGCGGGTCGCCTCGGTGAGCGGAGTGTCCAGGGTGGAGAGTGGCCGGCGACCGGTCAGCTCGTCGGCGAGCAGCTTGGTGCGCTCCAGCCGGCTCAGCGCCGGGTAGTCGGAGACCTCGCCGACCGCTCCGTACAGCTGGGCGAGCACCGCGTGGTGCGCCTCGGCGTGCTCCCGGACGTCCATGGTGGCCAGGTGCAGGCCGAACGCGGAAACCGTCCGGATGGTGGAGGCCAGCCGGCCGACGGCGGTGAGCTGCCCGGAGTTGCGGGCCAGCGAGGCGCGCAGCAGCTCCAGGTCGGCGATCAGCTCGGCGGAGCCCCGGTAGTCCCGGCCCGGCACGTGCGCGGTGCCCTGGCGCAACCGCTGCCGGGTGTTGGCCAGCTTCGCCTTCACGCAGCGCGCCTTGAGCCGGTACGGCTCCTCCGCGTTGACCCGGCGGAACCGGGGCGCCACCTCGGGCAGCGCGTCCAGGTCGGTGGCGAGGCTGGCGGAGAGGTCCAGTGACACCCCGCGCAGCCGGCGGGACACCGAGACCTCGTTGATGAGGTGGTCCATCGCCTTCTCGGTGGCCGCGATGCCGTGCTCGTGCTGGATGGTCAGCACCTCGCGGGTGACCGCCGGCGTGACGAAGGGGTTGCCGTCCCGGTCGCCGCCGATCCAGGTGCCGAAGCTCAACGGGCGGGCCGTCGGCGAGGTCTCCACGCCGAGCGTGCGCAGCGTGTCGGCCAGGTCGTCGAGCACCTGCGGGGCGGCCTCGGCGTACAGGTCACGCAGGTAGTAGATCGCGTTGCGGGCCTCGTCGGTCGGGTCCGGCCGGTCCAGCCGCAGCTCGTCGGTCTGCCACATCAGGTCCAGCAGCTCGGCCAGCCGGCGGTTCGCCGGGCCCTCGTCGCTGGCGCCGTACAGGATCGCGTTGGCGGTCTCGGTGTCCAGCTCGTCGGCGATGGCCCGCAGCTTCGACAGGATCGACCGGCGGGCCGCCTCGGTCGGGTGCGCGGTGAAGACCGGCCGGACCGCCAGCCGACGGGCCGCGGCGGCGATCTCCTCGGCCGGCACCCCGCGCTCGGCGATCATCTTGGCCGCCTGGTCCAGCCAGCCGCCCTGCACGGCGCGGCGGCGGCGCAGGTCCCGCGCACGGTGCACCTGCTCGGTGATGTTGGCCAGGTGGAAGTAGGTGGAGAAGGCGCGGGCCAACTTGGTGCCGGTGGTCACGTCCAACCCGCCGAGCCGCTGGGCGGCCGCCGGGGCGTCGGTGCGGACCTGGGCGCGGATCTCCTCGACGAGGTCGAGCAGTGGCCGGCCCTCCTGGCGGGCCAGGGTCTGCCCGAGGAGGGTGCCGAGCCGGCGGATGTCGGCGCGCAGCGCGGCGTCCGGGCCGTCGTGGTCGTGCTGGTCGGTCACGATGCGCTCCTTACGTGAGTACGAAGGACAGCGCTGTCCGACTCCCTGGATGGTATCCGCGCCGGGCCGGATGGCAGGAGGGGCTCTCCGAATGGTGCGCCGTGACGCGGAACACCTCGGAGATACCCTTTGATCATGGTGTCCCCGAACTATCCCGCCAAGCCGAAGCCGGGCGACCGGGTCGCCGTCGTCTCACCCTCCGCCGGTCTGCCGGGTCTCTTCCCGCACGTGTACGAGCTGGGGCTGCGTCGGCTGCGCGAGGAGTTCGGCCTGGAACCGGTGGAGTATCCGACCACCCGGGTGATGGGGGCCGACCCGCGCGATCGCGCCCGCGACCTCACCGCCGCCTTCGCCGACCCGAGCATCACCGCCGTGCTCGCCACCGTCGGAGGAGACGACCTGATCACGGTCACCCCGCACCTCGACGATGACGTGCTGCGGGCCAACCCCAAGCCCTACTTCGGCTACTCCGACAACACCAACGTGCTCAACCACCTCTACCGGCTGGGGATGGTGGCGTACCACGGCGGGTCGGTGCTGGTGCACCTCGGCCGGTCCGGCGCGCCGCACCCGTTGACCTTCGACTCGCTGCGCGCCGCGCTGTTCACCTCGGGGTGGTACGAGCTGACCCCGGCGACCGAGTGGGGCGACGAGCCGCGCGACTGGCAGGATCCGGCGACGCTCGCCGACGAGCCGGTGATGTACCCCGGAGAGGGCTGGCACTGGCACGGGCCGGCGCGGGTGGTGCAGGGGCGGACCTGGGGCGGCTGCCTGGAGATCATCGGATGGCTGCTGGCCGCCGACCGGGTCCCCTCGACCGCCGAGCTGGCCGGCTCGGTGCTGATCCTCGAAACGTCCGAGGAAATGCCCAGCGCTCAGGAGGTCTTCCGCATCGTGCGCAACATGGGCGAGCGCGGGCTGCTCGCCGCCTTCCCGGCGATCGTGGTCGGCCGACCCAAGGCGTGGGACTTCGACCGACGGCACAGCCTGGACGAGCGGCGGGCCTGGTGCGAGGCGCAGCGGGCGGCGATCCTCCGGGCCGTGGCACCGTACGCCGACGACCCGGTGGTGGTCTTCGACGTCGACCTCGGGCACACCGACCCGCAACTGATCATCCCGTACGGCGGAGAGGTCCTGGTCGACGCCGAGGCCCACCGCATCGCGGTCCGCTACTGATTCCGTCCGGCTGCCCGCCGGCCCGTGCGCGGTGTCAGCGTCCTCAGCGGTGTCAGCGTGCTCAGCTGTCGACGACGGCGAAGGCGCGGACCGGGAACGTGCCCATGCCGGCCACCATCGGTGGGGCCGCGGTGAACCGGAAGCCGCTCGGCGGCAGGGCGTCCAAGCCGGTCAGGTGCTCCACGATCGGGATGCCCGCGGCGAGCAGCGCGCTGTGCGCGGGGCGCTCACCGCCGGCCGCCGGGCCCATGTCGTCGATGTTGATCGAGTCGATGCCGACCAGGGCCGCCCCGGCGTCGACCAGCGCCCGGGCAGCGTCACCGGTCAGGTACGGCGCCTCCGGCGAGCCGTACCGCTCGGTGCCGAAGTGCGCGGCCCAGCCGGTGTGCAGCAGCACGGCACGCCCGGCCACCTCGTACGGAGCCAGCATCAGCCGGTCCACCGCCCGGGTGCCGGGCGGCACCCGGACCACCACGCCGGGCAGGTCCGCGAAACAGTCCAGCGGCAGCGCCGTCAGGTCGTCGCCGTCGGCCCAACGGTGGGCGGGGGTGTCGAGGTACGTGCCGGTGTTGGCGATCATGTCGATCCGGGCCACGCGGAACTCGGTGCCCGGCGCGTAGTTCGCCCGGGACGCCGCGAAGGTCAGCCAGTCGGCGATCTGCGGTCCCGGCCAGCCGGGCAGGGTGGTCATCCCGTCGTGGATCACGTGGCTCAGCTCGACCAGCCGACGGCCGGTGTCGGCTGCACCGACGGCGACGCCCCGACCGCCCTTGTGCGGCTCCTCGATGATCGTCTTCGCGCTGATCCGTACGTCGGCGACCATCAACAAGCCGAGGTGCCGGACGAACAACGCGGCCAGGTCCTCGTCGGTGATCTCCCGACCCGGGATGTCCAGCCGGAACCCCTCGGTGCGCAGCCCGCCGCCGTTGGCGAAGCTCACCTCAGCATCGAACTGCGCCCGCCACTGCCCGCTCATACCCTGACCCGATCACGCCCTCCCACCGCCGTCAAGATCCAGCGACGGCCGCCGCCCGGGGCGTCCGCGTCGTCCGCCCGTGCGGATGGCGCGGAGCGGCAGGGGGTGATCCACGCAACTTCAGGGAAACAGGGGCCTCCCGGCGCGCCGAGGCCACCACATCCCTGAAGTTGTGC
>NZ_RCVJ01000107.1 GCF_003667505.1 Micromonospora sp. BL4 | reverse complement strand
GGTTAGGGGTGGGGGATCAGGTCGCCCAGGGCGGCGGCGCTCAGGTCGTCGCGGATGAGGGCGGCGTCGCCCTCGATGACCAGGGTCAGCGCGTCCGGGTGCAGGTGGGTGGCCGCGGCGGCGGAGACCTGGTCCACGTCAGCGGCGAGCAACTCCTCGCGCAGCCGGGCGTGGTAGTCGTCCGGCAGGTCGTGCACCACCAGCGTGGTCAGTGCGGAGGCGATCGCCCGGGGGCTCTGCAACTCGACCGAGAGCTGCCCGGCCCGCCAGGAACGGGCCACCGCCAGCTCGTCCTCGGTCACCCCGCCCACCTGGGTACGGGTGATTTCCCCCACCGCCTCGACCAGGGCCGGCGCGGTTACTGCGGTCTGCACACCGGAGCTGACCGCGAACCGGCCGAACCGGCGGGACGAGGCGAAGTCACCCCGGATGCCGTACGTGTAGCCGCGCACCTCGCGGATCAGGTGGTTGAGCCGGGAGGTGAACGCCCCGCCGAGCACGGTGCCGGCGAGCGTCATCGGCACGTTGTCGGGATGCGCCCGGTGCGGCGACGGGTGGCCCAGTCGCAGCGTGGACTGCACCGAGCCCGGCCGGTCCACCAGGATGATCCGCCGTCCGGTACGCACCGGCACCTCGATCGGGCCACCCCGGTCGGCCGGGCCCCCACCGGTGCCGGCGAACACCGCGGCGGCCAGCGCGTCCAGGTCGATCCGGTCCAGGTCACCGGCGACGACCAGGGTGCCCGGCCGCAGGAACCACTCGGAGTGGAAGACGGTCACGTCCTCCACGTCCAGCCCGGCCACCGACTCCGGGTCGCCGTACATCGGGCGTCCCCAGCGGTTCTCCGCGCCGAACAGGTCGGCGCGCAACGCCGCGTCGGCGCGCGGGCCCGGGTTGGCCCAGTCCATCCGCAGCGCATTGGCCTCGTCGTCGCGGACCCGCCGGACGTCGGCCGGGTCCAGTCGGGGCGTCCGGACGGCCTCGGCGAGCAACTGCACCGCAGCGGTCAACCGGTCGACCGGCACCTGGACGCTGACCTGGAAGGAGTCCCAGTCCAGCCCGGTCACCAGCTCGGTGCCGAGCGCCTCGATGGCCAGCGCGTACGCGGTCGCGTCCCGCTGAGCGGTGCCCTCCTCCAACGCCTTGGCAAGCACCCCACCCAGCCCCTCCTTGCCGGTCGGCTCCCGGCCGGCGCCGGCGTCGAGCAGCAGCAACGCGACGGCGAGGTTCTGCCCGGGCAGGTGGGCGGCGACCACCTGCCCACCGCCCACGGCGCGGCGGACCACCGGCGGGAACCGGTACGGGCGGGCGGCGCCCGGGCCGGGACGGTCGGTGATCAGCGTCATCGGGTCTCCTCGGGCAGGTAGGTCAGGGTCACCCGGTCGGCCGCGCCGAGCACGTCGGTGGCGGTCTCGGCGATCTGCTCGGCGGTCACCGCGAGCCAGGCCGGCAGGCGCTCGGCGGCCTTCGCCGGGTCACCGAACTGGGTGGCGTACCGGCCGAGCGTGTCCGCACGGCCGTCCACAGTCGACATCTGACGCCACCACGCGGTGCTCAGCAACGCCTTGGCGCGGTCCAGCTCCGCCGCGGTCACCGGCACGGTGGCCAACTCGTCGACGACCTCGGCCAGCCCCTCGGCCAGCCGCTCGGCGCTCACGCCGGGGCGGGCGGTGGCGGTGGCGATCAGCGGCGCCGGGGCGTGCGCCAGGTCCACCCCGTACGCGCCGACCAGGTCCGGCTGGGCGATCCGCTCACCGTCGGCGAGGCGCTGGTAGAGCCGGCTGCCCCGGCCACTGCCGAGCACGGTGGCGAGCACGGTGAGGACGTCGTACCCCGGGCTGCCGAACGGGTAGCCGCGGTGCGCGACGTACACCCGGGGGGCCGGCACGTCGCCGGTCACCTGCTCCACGGCCGGCCGGCCGGTCGCCGGGACGCTCCGGCCGTCCGGGGCGGGCGGGATGTCCTCGCGCGCGGGCAGCGCGCCGAAGTACTTGTCGGCCAGCGCGAACACCTCGGGGGCCGCGGCGTCGCCGACCACGGTGAGCACGGCGTTGTTCGGCGCGTAGTACGTCTGGTGGAACGCCTGGAAGGTGGCGAGGTCGGCGGCGTTGAGGTCGGCCATCGAGCCGATCGTCGCGTGGTGGTACGGGTGACCCGGCGGGTAGAGCAGCGGCAGCAGCCGCAGCCAGGCGTCGCCGTACGGGACGTTCTCGTAGCGCTGCCGGCGCTCGTTCTTCACCACGTCGCGCTGGTTGTCCAGGGTCTCCTGGGTGAGCGCGGGGACCAGGCCGCCCATCCGGTCGGCTTCCAGCCAGAGCGCCAGCTCCAGGTGTTCGGCCGGGACCGTCTCGAAGTAGTTGGTCCGGTCCGGGTTGGTGGTTGCGTTGAGCGAACCGCCGGAGCCCTGGATCAGCTTCATGTGCTCGGTCTTCGCCACGTTCACCGAGCCCTCGAACATCAGGTGCTCGAAGAGGTGGGCGAAGCCGGTCTGCCCGGCCGGCTCGTGCCGGGAGCCGACGTCGTACCAGAGGTTGACGGCCACCGCCGGGGCGGTGCGGTCCTCGCTCACCACCACGCGCAGGCCGTTGTCCAGTCGGGACGTCTCGATGGGCCAGGGGTAACCGCTGTCGGGCATGACACGACGCTATCCGATCTCGCGGGCGGAAAGGTGACGTGCGGTCGGTCGGCGAGCCGACCCACCGGCATCGAGCCGGCCGTTCGGGGTACCGGTGGGGCATGCCCGCGCCGCCCCACACCCCGCCCGCGTCCCGCACCGCCGGCCGGGCCGCCACCGCCGTCGTACGCGCCTCCGCCGCACTGACCCGGCTGCGCCGCGGCCGGCTGCTGCACCCGACCGGCCGCTCGTTCTCCGGCGAGGTGATGATCTGGGGTACGCCGGGCCCGCCCACCGGTGTGGGCCTGCTCGACGACCCCGGCCGGTACCGGGCCACCGTCCGTTTCTCCAAGGGGGTGCCCACCGCCGGCGGCTGGCCCGACGTGCTGGGCCTGGCGGTACGCGTGCACTGCGGGCGCCGCCCGTTCGACCTGCTGGTCAGCTCCAGCGGCGCGGCACCGCTGCTGCGGAACCTGCCGCTGCCCCGACGCCGCTTCGCCGGGACGTACAGCACGATCATGTGCTACCGGGCGGGTCGACGCCGGCTCTGGCTGGCCGCGTTGGCCGACCCCGACTCGGTCGACCTCGGCCGGAGCCTGGCCGCGGTGGCCGCCGCGACCCGCGCGGACGCGCCGCGCCTGGTGCTCGCGGTCGCGTCCGCCGTGGGGCCGTGGCGGCCGGTCGGGCAGGTCAGCATCGGCGCCCAGCTCAGCGCTCGGGACGACGCCGCGCTCGCCTTCGACCCGGTGCGCAACCTGCCACCGGGGCTACGGGCGGCCGGCCCGCTGATCTGGCTGCGGGACCAGACCTACCGGGGTTCGCGCCGGGGGCGCGGAGCAACCGTTCAGTCCGGTGGCTCGGACGCGACCACGGTCTGATCCGAGGTGCGGTGCTCCAGCACCGTGTCCGGGGCCGCGTTCTGGTCCTCCTCACGGATGTCGGACTCGGTGAGGATGGCGTCGGCCTGCGCCTCCGGGTCGTCGCTGCCCACCGCCGCCTCCTCGGGCAGGAGGTGCGCGCGGGACTCCACCCGGTCCTGATCGCTCTGCTCGTCAGTCATGGCACCCCTGTTACCCCGACCCCGGCCCCGGCACGCGGCGTTCCGCCGCTTGGTTGTGCGGGCCCCGCCGCCCGTCGGGTACGCTGGCCCGGTGACGCGTTCGTATCGATGGTTTAGGCAGCCGGCTCGCACGCCGGTGACTTCACCATGATCTGACGTCACCACGGACCGAGCCGGCTGGGCAGGAGCTGTCGTTCCTGCCCTTTTGCGTACGAGCAGCCGGCTCGTCCCGGGCACCGGCCCCGGGCACGGTCGGCGGAAGGATGCCCACCGTGACGACCCCGGAGACCGACCGGGTCAGCGATCAGCGGATCGACCGTGTCGTGCCGCTGACCACGCCCGCGCTGCTGCACCACGAGTTGCCCCTGGACGCCCCGCTCGCCTCGGCCGTGCTGACCGGCCGACGCGCGGTGGGTCGGGTGCTGGACCGCGAGGACGACCGCCTGCTGGTGGTGGTCGGCCCCTGCTCGGTGCACGACCCGGCCGCCGCCCTCGAGTACGCGCACCGGCTGCGTACCGCCGCCGACCGGCTCGCCGACGACCTGCTGATCGTCATGCGGGTCTACTTCGAGAAGCCGCGCTCCACGGTGGGCTGGAAGGGCCTGATCAACGACCCGGGGCTGGACGGCAGCGGGGACGTCAACACCGGCCTGCGGCGGGCCCGGGCGCTGCTGCTCGACGTGCTGCGGCTCGGACTGCCGGTGGGCTGCGAGTTCCTCGACCCGATCACGCCGCAGTACATCGCGGACACGGTGGCCTGGGGCGCGATCGGCGCCCGCACGGTGGAGAGCCAGGTGCACCGGCAGCTCGCTTCCGGCCTGTCCATGCCGATCGGCATGAAGAACCGTCCCGACGGCAGCATCGGCACCGCCGTGGACGCGATCCGCGCCGCCGGCGTCCCGCACGTCTTCCCCGGCATCGACTTCTCCGGCACCCCGGCGATCATGCACACCCGGGGCAACACCGACGGGCACCTGGTGCTACGCGGCGGGGGCGGCCGGCCCAACTACGACGCGGAGTCGGTGGCCGGGGCGCTTGAACTGCTCCGTGCGGCCGGGCTGCCAGAGCGCCTGGTGATCGACGCCAGCCACGCCAACAGCGGCAAGGACCACCGCAACCAGCCGCTGGTGGCCGCGGACGTGGCCGCCCAGTTGGCCGCCGGCCAGCGCGGGATCACCGGTGTGATGCTGGAGTCGTTCCTGCTGTCCGGCCGGCAGGACCTCGACCCCACCCGGGAGCTGGTGTACGGCCGCTCGGTCACCGACGCCTGCCTCGGCTGGGACGACACCGCGGAGGTGCTGGACCACCTGGCCACCGCCGTCCGGGCCCGTCGGGCCACCCTGCCCACCCTCGCCTGATGCGCGGGCGGGTTTGTGACGGTGGACACGGCGGCGGCCGGAACAGCATCGGGGGTCGGCCCGTTGACTGAGGTGTCGGTGTGCCCAGTGTCCCCGGGCCTCACCTAAATAGCCTTCGCGGAATACCGTCCGGCTGGAGCCGCGTAGCGCCACTCGCCGAGAGGCGACCTGCACACCGACACCAGTGCCGCCCCCGGCCCACCCGGCCGGGGGCGGCACTGTCTGTGCCTTCCCGAACCTCCGCCGCCCCGGAACGGCCGAGACAGCCGGGGACGGGCTGGGC
>NZ_RCVJ01000228.1 GCF_003667505.1 Micromonospora sp. BL4 | reverse complement strand
AAGATTGTCCGGCGGCGTCCTACTCTCCCACACCCTCACGAGTGCAGTACCATCGGCGCTGGAGGGCTTAGCTTCCGGGTTCGGAATGTGACCGGGCGTTTCCCCTCCGCCATGACCGCCGTAACTCTATCGACATGTCAAACAACACCACACACAACGTGGTCTGTTGTTCGTTTATCGAGAGTTGCACAGTGGACGCGTAGCAGCTTAGTAGTCAAGTCCTCGGCCTATTAGTACCGGTCAACTGAACCCGTTACCGGGCTTACATTTCCGGCCTATCAACCCAGTCGTCTAGCTGGGGGCCTTACCCCACCAAAGGTGGGTGGGATACCTCATCTTGAAGCAGGCTTCCCGCTTAGATGCTTTCAGCGGTTATCCCTTCCGAACGTAGCTAACCAGCCGTGCCCTTGGCAGGACAACTGGCACACCAGAGGTTCGTCCGTCCCGGTCCTCTCGTACTAGGGACAGCCCTTCTCAAGTATCCTACGCGCACGGCGGATAGGGACCGAACTGTCTCACGACGTTCTAAACCCAGCTCGCGTACCGCTTTAATGGGCGAACAGCCCAACCCTTGGGACCTGCTACAGCCCCAGGATGCGACGAGCCGACATCGAGGTGCCAAACCATCCCGTCGATATGGACTCTTGGGGAAGATCAGCCTGTTATCCCCGGGGTACCTTTTATCCGTTGAGCGACACCGCTTCCACTCGCAAGTGCCGGATCACTAGTCCCGACTTTCGTCCCTGCTCGACCTGTCAGTCTCACAGTCAAGCTCCCTTGTGTACTTGCACTCAACACCTGATTGCCAACCAGGCTGAGGGAACCTTTGGGCGCCTCCGTTACCTTTTAGGAGGCAACCGCCCCAGTTAAACTACCCACCAGACACTGTCCCTGAACCGGATAACGGTCCGAAGTTAGATACCCAAATCAACCAGAGTGGTATTTCAAGATTGCCTCCACCCATACTGGCGTATGGACTTCACCGGCTCCCACCTATCCTACACAAGCTAATTCGAGTACCAATGTCAAGCTATAGTAAAGGTCCCGGGGTCTTTCCGTCCTGCCGCGCGTAACGAGCATCTTTACTCGTACTGCAATTTCGCCGGGCCTGTGGTTGAGACAGTGGGGAAGTCGTTACGCCATTCGTGCAGGTCGGAACTTACCCGACAAGGAATTTCGCTACCTTAGGATGGTTATAGTTACCACCGCCGTTTACTGGCGCTTAAGTTCTCCGCTTCGCCCCGAAGAGCTAACAGGTCCCCTTAACGTTCCAGCACCGGGCAGGCGTCAGTCCATATACATCGAATTACTTCTTCGCATGGACCTGTGTTTTTAGTAAACAGTCGCTTCCCCCTGCTCTCTGCGGCCATACAACGCTCCACCCGCGCGGGGCTTCACGTCTCCGGCCCCCCTTCTCCCTAAGTTACGGGGGCAATTTGCCGAGTTCCTTAACCACAGTTCGCCCGATCGCCTCGGTATTCTCTACCTGACCACCTGTGTCGGTTTGGGGTACGGGCCGCTAAGAACTCGCTAGAGGCTTTTCTCGGCAGCATAGGATCACTGACTTCACCTGAATCGGCTCGGCATCACGTCTCAGCCTATGTGTGTTGCGGATTTGCCTACAACACGGCCTACACGCTTACCCCGGCACAACCACCGGCCGGGCTCAGCTACCTTCCTGCGTCACCCCATCGCTTGACTACTACCCATCAGGTTCCCACGCTCCCCACCATCAACCCGAAGGTCTCAGACGGTTCGGGTGGTTAGCACAACGAGGTTCGTCAGGGACGCTCTTTCGCGGGTACGGGAATATCAACCCGTTGTCCATCGACTACGCCTCTCGGCCTCGCCTTAGGTCCCGACTCACCCAGGGCGGATTAGCCTGGCCCTGGAACCCTTGGTCATCCGGCGGAAGGGTTTCTCACCCTTCTTTCGCTACTCATGCCTGCATTCTCACTCGTGCCGCGTCCACAACTGGGTCACCCCGCTGCTTCACTCGCGGCACGACGCTCCCCTACCCATCCACACACCTGCACAAGGAATCAAGTCCAAGCGAGGTTAAAATGTGAATGCCACAGCTTCGGCGGTGTGCTTGAGCCCCGCTACATTGTCGGCGCGGAACCACTTGACCAGTGAGCTATTACGCACTCTTTAAAGGGTGGCTGCTTCTAAGCCAACCTCCTGGTTGTCTATGCGACCCCACATCCTTTTCCACTTAGCACACGCTTAGGGGCCTTAGCTGGTGATCTGGGCTGTTTCCCTCTCGACTACGAAGCTTATCCCCCGCAGTCTCACTGCCGCGCTCTCACTTACCGGCATTCGGAGTTTGGCTGATTTCGGTAAGCTTGTGGGCCCCCTAGACCATCCAGTGCTCTACCTCCGGCAAGAAACACGCGACGCTGCACCTAAATGCATTTCGGGGAGAACCAGCTATCACGGAGTTTGATTGGCCTTTCACCCCTAACCACAGGTCATCCCCCAATTTTTCAACATTGGTGGGTTCGGCCCTCCACGCGGTCTTACCCGCGCTTCAGCCTGCCCATGGCTAGATCACTCCGCTTCGGGTCTAGGACACGCGACTGAATCGCCCTATTCAGACTCGCTTTCGCTACGGCTCCCCCACACGGGTTAACCTCGCCACATGCCACTAACTCGCAGGCTCATTCTTCAAAAGGCACGCCGTCACCCCGCAAGGCTCCGACGGATTGTAGGCGAACGGTTTCAGGTACTATTTCACTCCCCTCCCGGGGTACTTTTCACCATTCCCTCACGGTACTCGTCCGCTATCGGTCACCAGGAAGTATTTAGGCTTACCAGGTGGTCCTGGCAGATTCACGGCAGATTTCAGGGGTCCGCCGCTACTCGGGAACACCCACAGAAGGTCAGCAACTTTCACCTACCGGACTTTCACCGTCTACGGTCAGCCATTCCAGACTGTTCGACTAGCCACTAACTTTGTAACTCCTCGAGCGCATGTCAGTACACTCAGCGGGGTCCCACAACCCCGACCACGCAACCCCTGACAGGTATCACACGCAGCCGGTTTAGCCTCAATCCGCTTTCGCTCGCCACTACTCACGGAATCACTAAATTGTTTTCTCTTCCTACGGGTACTGAGATGTTTCACTTCCCCGCGTTCCCTCCACACACCCTATGTGTTCAGGTGTGGGTGACACCACATGACTGGTGCCAGGTTTCCCCATTCGGACACCCTGGGATCACAGCTTGGTTGACAGCTCCCCCAGGCCTATCGCGGCCTCCCACGTCCTTCATCGGCTCCTGGTGCCAAGGCATTCACCGTTCGCCCTTGACAACTTGACCACAAAGATGCTCGCGTCCACTGTGCAATTCTCAACAAACGACCAACCCACAACCCACAAGCCCCACACCAAACCCGACAACCGCCGGCGGTATGCGAGACCAGGCCATGCCTGGCAGACTCCCAACGCCCCACAGGGCGCCAGACCAGTCTCCGAAAGAAACAACCCACGGGTTGTTCTTTCAGGACCCAACAGGGTGCTTAGCATCCGTCTCCAGCCGCACCAGGGACTTCGTTCCCACCACCGAAGTGGCTGTACTAGAAGAACCCCGGCCGTTGCCGGAGCCGAACTCACCAGTGTCTCCGCCATCTGAGCACCCCGACCCGACATTCGCAGGTCGCGGGCTCCTTGCACCCTTTCAGGTGAAGGTGCTCCTTAGAAAGGAGGTGATCCAGCCGCACCTTCCGGTACGGCTACCTTGTTACGACTTCGTCCCAATCGCCAGCCCCACCTTCGACGGCTCCCTCCCACAAGGGGTTGGGCCACCGGCTTCGGGTGTTGCCGACTTTCGTGACGTGACGGGCGGTGTGTACAAGGCCCGGGAACGTATTCACCGCAGCGTTGCTGATCTGCGATTACTAGCGACTCCGACTTCACGGGGTCGAGTTGCAGACCCCGATCCGAACTGAGACCGGCTTTTTGGGATTCGCTCCACCTCACGGTATCGCAGCCCATTGTACCGGCCATTGTAGCATGCGTGAAGCCCTGGACATAAGGGGCATGATGACTTGACGTCATCCCCACCTTCCTCCGAGTTGACCCCGGCAGTCTTCGATGAGTCCCCGCCATAACGCGCTGGCAACATCGAACGAGGGTTGCGCTCGTTGCGGGACTTAACCCAACATCTCACGACACGAGCTGACGACAGCCATGCACCACCTGTGACCGCCCCCGAAGGACCTCACATCTCTGCGAGTTTTGCGGCCATGTCAAACCCAGGTAAGGTTCTTCGCGTTGCATCGAATTAATCCGCATGCTCCGCCGCTTGTGCGGGCCCCCGTCAATTCCTTTGAGTTTTAGCCTTGCGGCCGTACTCCCCAGGCGGGGCGCTTAATGCGTTAGCTGCGGCACAGGGAACCGGAGAGGCCCCCCACACCTAGCGCCCAACGTTTACAGCGTGGACTACCAGGGTATCTAATCCTGTTCGCTCCCCACGCTTTCGCTCCTCAGCGTCAGTATCGGCCCAGAGACCTGCCTTCGCCATCGGTGTTCCTCCTGATATCTGCGCATTTCACCGCTACACCAGGAATTCCAGTCTCCCCTACCGAACTCTAGCCTGCCCGTATCGACTGCAGGCCCGCAGTTGAGCTGCGGGTTTTCACAGTCGACGCGACAAGCCGCCTACGAGCTCTTTACGCCCAATAAATCCGGACAACGCTCGCACCCTACGTCTTACCGCGGCTGCTGGCACGTAGTTGGCCGGTGCTTCTTCTGCAGGTACCGTCACTTACGCTTCGTCCCTGCTGAAAGAGGTTTACAACCCGAAGGCCGTCATCCCTCACGCGGCGTCGCTGCATCAGGCTTCCGCCCATTGTGCAATATTCCCCACTGCTGCCTCCCGTAGGAGTCTGGGCCGTGTCTCAGTCCCAGTGTGGCCGGTCGCCCTCTCAGGCCGGCTACCCGTCGTCGCCTTGGTAGGCCATTACCCCACCAACAAGCTGATAGGCCGCGAGCCCATCCCAAGCCGAAAAACTTTCCACCCAACCTCATGCAAGGCCAAGTAATATCCGGTATTAGCCCCGGTTTCCCGGGGTTATCCCAAAGCTTGGGGCAGGTTGCTCACGTGTTACTCACCCGTTCGCCGCTCGAGTACCCCGAAGGGCCTTTCCGCTCGACTTGCATGTGTTAAGCACGCCGCCAGCGTTCGTCCTGAGCCAGGATCAAACTCTCCAACAAAAACTTGTCGAACAGCATCCTGACAACAAACATGTTGCCAAAGGAATCCCAACCAGCCAGACATAAAGCCCGACCAGTCCGGGGTATAAATCATAATTGGCACTGGCTTATCAAGCACCCTGTTGAGTTCTCAAAGAACAACCACACACCGATCAAAAGCCCCACC
>NZ_RCVJ01000124.1 GCF_003667505.1 Micromonospora sp. BL4 | reverse complement strand
CGTGGGGGTGCTACCAGAATCGGCGGCGCTTGGCCTTTTGGGGGCGGATCAGGTCCGCGCCTCGGGTCAGCAGTCGGGTCGCCCCGGAGGGACCACGCCGGGCCTCCAGGGTGTGGCTGAGTCGGCGGGCGCCGGCCGCGGCCAGCGGCACCGCGATCGCCATCACCGCCCACTGTGCGATGCGCTTCTGGATCATGTGGGTTCACCTCCGTCAGTGGCTCCTGAGAGGGGTGATACCCAGCGTGACGTGCCGGTAAGCCTCGCCTCAGCCCACCGGGGCGACCGGGTTGGGCAGCGCGCCACCGAACCGCCGGTCGCGCTGGGCGTACAGCTCGCACGCGTACCAGAGGTGACGGCGGTCGAAATCCGGCCAGAGCGTGTCTAGGAAGACCAGCTCGGCGTACGCGGTCTGCCAGAGCAGGAAGTTGGAGATCCGCTCCTCGCCCGACGGGCGCAGGAACAGGTCCACCTCCGGAATCTCCGGGTGGTAGAGGTACTTCGCCACGGTCTTCTCGGTGACCTTCGCCGGGTCCAGCCGGCCGGCCGCCACGTCCCGGGCGATCGCGGCGGCGGCGTCGCCGATCTCCGCCTGACCGCCGTAGTTGACGCAGAACTGGAGGGTCAGTGTCGAGTTGCCGCGGGACATCTCCTCGGCGGTCTGCAACTCGGAGATGACGCTCTTCCACAACCGCCCGGGCCGGCCCGACCAGACCACCCGTACGCCGAGGTCGACCAACTGGTCACGGCGGCGGCGGATGACGTCCCGGTTGAACCCCATCAGGAACCGCACCTCGTCGGGTGAGCGCCGCCAGTTCTCGGTGGAGAACGCGTACGCCGACAGGTAGGGGATGCCCATCTCGATGGCGCCCTCGATGGTGTCGAAGAGGCTGTGCTCCCCCGCCTCGTGACCCTTGGTGCGGGGCAGGCCGCGTTCCTTGGCCCACCGGCCGTTGCCGTCCATCACCACGGCGACGTGCTTCGGCACCGCCTCGGTGGGCAGCGCCGGCGGCCGGGCGCCCGACGGGTGCGGTGTCGGCGGCATCGGCTCACGCCGGCCGGCCCTCATCGATCGGATCACTCGGCTCTCTCCCTGCTCGCACCGTCCGCCCCGGCCTCCACGTCGCCGTGCGGCCGGAGCATCGCGGCCCCGGCGTCGCCCGACGGCGGGACCGCGCCGGCCGCCGAGGGACCCCGGTCGACCAGCGGCAGCGAGCGTAGCGCGCGTTCCAGGTGCCACTGCAGGTGAGCCGCCACCAGCCCACTGCACTCCCGGCGTACGCCGGACTCGGTGGCGTCGGCGAGTACCCAGTCGCCGGTGGTCAGCGCGGACATCAGGTCGATGGTGGCCGGCGCGGGATGGGCCGCGCCGGGCGGCCGACAATCCGGACAGACCGCGCCGCCGGCCGGCACGGAGAACGCCCGGTGCCGCCCCGGTGTGCCGCAGACCGCGCACGCGGTCAGCGCCGGCGCCCAGCCCGCGAGGGCCATCCCGCGCAGCAGGTACGCGTCGAGCACCAGGGTGGTGGCGTGCTCGCCGCGGGACAGCGCCTTCAATGCGCCCACGGTGAGCTGGAACAGCCGCAGCGACGGCTCCCGCTCCACCGGGGTCAGCCGCTCGGCGGTCTCGGCGATCGCGCTGGCCGCCGTGTAGCGGGGATAGTCCCCGAGGAACCGCTTGCCGTACAGGTCGATGCCCTCGACCTGGCTGACGGTGTGCAGCGAGCTGCCCAGGTTGCCCTTCGGGTCGCCGGCGAGCTGGAGGTCGACGTGGCCGAACGGCTCCAGCCGGGCACCGAACTTGCTGGTGGTGCGCCGGATCCCCCGGGCCACCGCGCGCAGCCGGCCGTGCCGGCGCGTCAGCAGTGTGATGATCCGGTCGGACTCGCCGAGCTTCTGCACGCGCAGCACCACCGCGTCGTCGCGGTAGAGCTGTCGGCGGTACCCGGCCATCGGACCATTCTCCCTCGGGGTGTGAAATCAGGGTCGGCTCGGGGTGGATGCGCGGAGGAACCCCGATGCGGCGGGCCCGTGACCGGCCGTAGCGTGCTCGCCATGGCACTGCACCAGACCACCGCTGACCTCCGCCGTCGCGCCGCCGCCCCGGTCGCGCTGGGGCTGACCACCGCGCTCATCCTGCTCGCCGGGTGCGACAACCTGTCGTTCCGCCGACTCGACTACGACAACACCGAGACGGTGAAGATCACCGGGATCCGGGTGCAGGGCGGATCGGGCGATGTGGTGGTCCGGGGCACCGGCCCGGCCGGGCAGGCGCGGATCAAGCGGGTGGTGCGCTACCAGGGCGGCGAGCCGGACAACGCCCGGTACGAGATCGAGGGCAGCGAGCTGGTGCTGGACACCGACTGCGGCTCGCGGTGCAGCATCTCGTACGAGGTGACCGTGCCGGAGGGTGTGGCCGTGCAGGGCGAGGTCGGGTCCGGCAACATCGAGCTGAGCCGGGTCGGCACGGTGGAGCTGCGGCTGGGCTCGGGCGACGTGCGGGTCGCCGACGCCTCCGGCGCGCTCGAGGTGGAGACCCGTTCGGGCAACATCGACGTGAGTGAGACCAGCGCGGCGGTACGGCTGCGCGCCTCGTCCGGGGACATCACGGCGCGCCGGCTGGGCGGCACCGTCGACGCCGAGGCCAGCTCCGGCAATGTCACCGTCGAGCTGGACAAGCCCGCCTCCGCCCGCGCACACGCCTCCAGCGGGGACGTCACGCTGCTGGTTCCGTCGGGCAGCTACCAGGTCCGGTCCAACGCCGGTTCCGGCGACGAGAACGTCAGCGTCGCCGACAACCCGGCGGCGTCCCTGGTGCTCGACGGTTCGGCTGGCAGCGGCAACGTCACGATCAGCCAGCGCTGACCTCGACGGGGGCCACCTCTTCGGGCACGCGCTGCGCCGGCACCACCGCCCGTCCGACGCTCTCCCCCGCCGGCCCGGCGCCGGACCGGGCCGCCGGGTCGGCGCCGGACCGGACCGTCGGGTCGGCGCCGGACCGGACCGGCGATCCGGCGGGGTGCGACCGGCCGCCGGGCACCAGCTCCGGCGGTCGCCGGGCGGCGAGGTCCTCGACCCAGCCGACGGCCAGGGTGACCAGCCCCACCAGCACGAACACCAGCAGCACCCGGACGGCCAACCCCAGCGGATCCTGGTGGGACCAGCCGACCACGTCCACCAGCGGGGTGAGCGCCACCACGAAGGGCATGTGCCAGAGGTAGACCGTGAGCGCGCGCCGGTTGACCACGGTCACCGCCCGGTCGGCCAGCCGGGTACGTCCCAGCCAGGCGATCCCCGCCGGCGCCCGACCCAGGACGATCAGGATGAACGCCGCCGACCAGAGGGCGTTGCCCAGGTGGTTGTCGTTGAGGTCGTACCCCCGTGGGCCCGGATGCGTCATGATCCAGGCCCCGCCGCCCACCGCGAGCGCCAGCGCCAGCGGATAGAGCACCCGGCCGGCGAGGCGGCGCAGCATCCCGGCGTGGTGGGCGAAGCCGAGCAGCCACGCGCCGAAGTAGAGCCCGAACTCGCGCAGCACCGGCGGCGCCGGGTAGATCCCCGCCTCGACAGCCACCAGCAGGAGGTACGGGGCGAGCAGGGTGGGCAGCGGGGCGCGCCGGAACAGCCAGAACGCGACCGGCGAGGCGAGTACGAACCAGAGGTAGTCGCGCAGGTACCAGATGACGCTCAGCGCCAGCGCGCCCCAGTGGTTCGCCGGTGGATCGGCGATCGGGAACAGCCACAGCAGCAGCCGGGGCGACACCGGCAGCCCGGTGAACAGCATGGCCGGTACGAAGATCACCGCCAACACCCACAGCGACGGCAGCAACCGGCGCAGCCGGCGGCCGACCGCCGCCGGTCCGGAGCGGGTCAACGAGGCGGCCATCAGCGAGCCGGCCAGCGCGAACATCACCGACATGGCCGGGAAGACGAGAGTGAGGGTCGCCCACCCGGTGACGTGGTAGACGACCACCCGGACGATGGCGAGGAAACGGAGCAGATCGAGGTATCTGTTGCGCATCAGCCTGCATCTGGGTCGGGGACGCCGGGCGTACCTCCCCTACCCTTCGCGGCCGCGGCGCCAAACGGCCGGCACCCCGACCAAACGTGACATTGCCCCTCGACCCGACCGAAGATGATCACCACCCGGTCCGACCGGATGCCCGGCCGGACCGGCGGGGTCGGTCAGAAGCCCAGCTTGCGCAGCTGCCTCGGGTCGCGCTGCCAGTCCTTCGCCACCCGTACGTGCAGGTCCAGGTAGACCCGACCGCCGAGCAGCTCCTCGATCTGCCGGCGGGCGGTGGTGCCGACCTCCTTGAGCCGGCTCGCCTTGTGACCGAGAACGATGGCCTTCTGACTGGGCCGTTCCACGTACAGGTCGGCGTAGATCTTCATGACCTGACCCTCGGGGATCATCTCCTCCACCACCACGGCGATGGAGTGCGGCAGCTCGTCACGGACCCCCTCCAGGGCGGCCTCGCGGATCAGCTCCGCGACCAGCACCTGCTCGGGATCGTCGGTCAGCATGTCGTCCGGGTAGAGCTGCGGTGACGGCGGCAGGTAGCTGGTCATCACGTCGACCAGCGTGTCCACCTGGTGCCCGGAGACCGCGCTCACCGGCACGATCTCGGCGAACTCCCCCATCTGGCTGACCGCGAGCAGCTGCTCCGCCAGGCGACGCTTGTCGACCAGGTCGGCCTTGGTGACCACCGCCAGCACGGTCGCCTTCAGCTCGGCCAGCTCGCCGGTGATGAACTTGTCGCCCCGCCCGACCGGCTCGTTGGCCGGGATGCACAGGCCGATCACGTCGACCTCGGTCCAGGTCGACCGGACCAGGTCGTTGAGGCGCTCGCCAAGCAGCGTACGGGGGCGGTGCAGGCCCGGCGTGTCGACCAGGACCAGCTGCGATTCCGGCCGGTGCAGCACGGCCCGGATGACGTGCCGGGTGGTCTGCGGCTTGTTCGAGGTGATCGCGATCTTGGTGCCGATGATGGCGTTGGTCAGCGTGGACTTGCCGGCGTTGGGCCGGCCGACGAAGCAGCCGAACCCGGCCCGGTACGGGCGGCCGTCCGGATCCTGGACGGGGCTCACTGCGTCACCGTGCCGAGCATGGTGCCGTTCGGCGCCGCCACGTGGATCGGCGCGTCCACGGCGAGGTCGCGCACCGCGGCGTGCCCGGCGCCGTCCAGCGTCGACGCCTCGGTCACCACCACCGCCGCCTCCAGCCGGCTCGCCCCGGCCGCCACGGCCGAGGCCACCGCCAACTGCAACGCCGTGAGGGTCAACGAGGGCAGCGCGACGCTGGCCGCCGCGTACGTCCGGCCGTCCTGGTCCCGGACCGCGGCGCCTTCGACGGCACCGACCCGACCACGGGCTCCCCGGGCCAGGACGACCAGCTTGCCGTCCTCGGCGCTCAGCGGGGCCGGCGCGGTGGGGGTGGGC
>NZ_RCVJ01000276.1 GCF_003667505.1 Micromonospora sp. BL4 | reverse complement strand
GGGGGAGCGTCCTTGCTCGGGGGTGGTTGAGGTCGGGGCTGGGGGGCGACCGTCCCCGGCTCCGGGCGGTCAGGCTTGATCCCTGCGCCGGGAACGGTCGCCCCCAGCCCGGTGGTCATCCGGCGCCCACGCGTCCCGAGGAGGTGGTCCGCCCTGTTGATCGACTCGCGTTGCAGGAAGGCGGGGTGTCCGAGGCGCAGTGACAGGCCGGTTTTCCGGAAACCGAGTCGATCTAGCCGCCGGCCCGACCCATGGGCGTGATCGACTCCGTTTGGCCGACATGGCGGTATCTGAGCGACTCGACACCACGACATCGGCGATACGGAGTGGATCACCCCCAGCCCGCACCGCAACCACCTCCGAGCCAGGACGTTCGCCCCCAGCCCTTCCGAGGCAGCCACTCCGGACCGGTTCAAGTGCCGGAGCGCGGGTAGCAGTCCGGTAGGCGTACCGGAGAAGGGACGAGGCGGCATGAAGGCACTGACCTGGCAAGGAAAGCGGGACGTACGGGTCGAGGAGGTCCCGGACCCCCGGATCGAGGAGCCGACCGACGCGATCGTGAAGATCACCTCAACGGCGATCTGCGGGTCCGACCTGCACCTGTACGAGGTGCTGGGGCCGTACCTGAAGCCGGGCGACATCCTCGGCCACGAGCCGATGGGCATCGTCGAGGAGGTTGGGCCGGAGGTGACCCGGCTCAAGCCCGGCGACCGGGTGGTGGTGCCGTTCAACATCTCCTGCGGCAGTTGCTGGATGTGTCAGCGCCAGCTGTACGCCCAGTGCGAGACCACCCAGGTCACCAGCCAGGGCAAGGGCGCGGCGCTGTTCGGCTACACCTCGCTCTACGGCTCGGTCCCCGGCGGGCAGGCCGAGTACCTGCGCGTTCCGCAGGCCCACTTCGGGCCGATCACCGTTCCGCAGACCGGCGCCGACGAGCGCTACCTCTACCTCTCCGACATCCTGCCCACCGCCTGGCAGGCGGTGAAGTACGCGGACACCCCGCCCGGCGGCACGCTGGCGGTGTTCGGGCTGGGCCCGGTCGGCCAGTTCTGCGCGCGGATCGGCCGTCACCTCGGCGCCGGTCGCGTGATCGGTTTGGATCTGGTGCCGGAGCGGCTGGAGCTGGCCCGCCGGCACGGAATCGAGGTGCTGGACGTCCGGGAGCTCGACGATGTGCCGGGCGCGCTGATCGACCTGGTCGACGGACGCGGCCCCGACGCGGTGATCGACGCCGTGGGCATGGAGGCGCACGGCTCACCGGTGGGCAAGTTGGCCCACGCCGCCGTCGGGCTGCTGCCGGACAAGCTGGCCCAGACGATGACCGACCGGGTGGGCATGGACCGGCTCTCGGTTCTGCACGCCGCGCTGAAGTCGGTCCGCCGTGGTGGCACCGTCTCGCTCTCCGGCGTCTACGGCGGCGAGGCGGACCCGATGCCGCTGATGGAGATGTTCGACCGGGGCATTCAGCTGCGGATGGGGCAGTGCCACGTGCGCCGGTGGACCGACGAGATCCTGCCGCTGCTCGCCGGTGACGACGACCCGCTGGGCGTGGAGGACCTGCGGACCCACCGGGTGCCGCTGGCCCGGGCGCCGGAGGCGTACGAGATGTTCCAGAAGAAGGAGGACGGCTGCATCAAGGTCGTGCTCGCTCCGTGAGCCGGGTCGTGGTGATCGCCGGCGCGACCAGCGGGATCGGCCGGGCGACGGCCCGGGCGTTCGCCGAGCGCGGCGACCGCCTCGTCCTCGCCGCCCGCGCCACACAGACCCTGGCCGAGGTACGCGCGGAGTGCCCCGACGTCGACGTGCTGACCGTGCCCACCGATGTCACCGAGCCGGGCGCGTTGGAGGCGCTCGCGGGCGCCGCGACGCACCGGTTCGGCCGCATCGACGTCTGGGTGCACACGGCCGCCGTGATGGCCTACGGACGCTTCGACGAGCTGCCGGAACGGGTCTTCGACCAGGTGGTGCGGACCGATCTGCTGGCCGCGGCCGGCTCGGCGCGGGTGGCGTTGCGGCACTTCCGGGCGACCGGGGCCGGCACCCTGATCCTCACCGGTTCGGTGCTCGGGCATATCACCGCGCCGTACATGAGCGCCTACGTGGCCAGCAAGTGGGGCTTGCAGGGGTTGGTCCGGACGCTGCAGCAGGAACTGCGCGACAGCCCGCGGATCCGGCTGTGCCTGGTCAACCCGGGCAGCGTGGACACCCCGGTGTACCAGCAGGCGGCCAACTACCTGGGTCGGGTCGGCCGGCCTCCACCGCCGGTCACCAGCCCGCAGCGGGTGGCCCGGGCCATCGTGGACTGCGTGGACCGGCCCCGTCGGGAGGTGTCCGTGGGCCGGTTGAACGTGGTGCTGCGTGCCGGTTTCACCGTGCTGCCCGGCGTGTACGACGTCCTGGTCGGCCCGTTGATGCGGCTGGCGGGCCTGAGCGGGCAGCCGGTCGACGCGCACGACGGAACGGTCTTCGCCCCGAACCCGCTCGGCGAGGCGGTGCGCGGCGGTCACCTTCCTGACCTGCGGCAGCTCGCCCGCGGCGTGCCCGGGCCGGTGGGCGCCGTGCTGCGCCGCCGGTTCGGCTGAGCGGTCGGGGGGGCACCTTGCATCGATCAACTCGCCTAGTGTGGTGGTCCGGCAAGCGCTCCGGCGCACCACGATGGGGGAGACGATTGACCATCCGACTGAACCGTAGGACCGCGCTCGGGCTGGGCACCGTGGCCACCGCCGGTACGGTGCTCGGCGCCGCCGGCCCGGCGAGCGCCGCCGCAACGACCGAACCGAGGCCGACCACCCCGGCCCAGGCCGCCCGCCGGGTCGCCGCCAGCTATTCCCGGCTCAGCACCGAGGCCGGCGGCAACTGGCAGGCGTACGTCAGCGTGGCTGACCCCGCCGGAGCGCCCGTGGTCGCGGTGTCGGCCGAGGCGGACCGGCGGATCGAGGCGTACAGCGTCAACAAGATCGCGGTCGCCACGGCGGTGCTCGACAAGATCGACCGGGGGCTGCTCACGCTGGACCAGCGGGTCGAGGTGACCGAGGCGATCGTCGTACCGGGCGGCGACGGCATCTTCAGCCTGGACGGCGCGTACCCGAGCAGCGTGACCCTCGGGCACGTGCTGGCCACCCTGCTGACCGTCTCCGACGACACGGCGGTGCGCCTGTGCGGATCGGTCTGCCCGGCCGCCGAGCTGAACGCCATCCTGGTCGCCAAGGGCTTCCCGAACACGCAGGTCGAGCCGGTGGCCAACCCGAACCGGTTCTTCCTCGGCACCAGCACCCCCCGGGAGACGCACGACCTGCTGCGCGCCCTGGTCGCCGGCACCCTGCTCTCCCCCGCGTCGACGGCGTTCCTGCTCGGGCTTCTGCGCGCCCCGGTGGCGTTCACCGACGGCATCCGGCGCACCATGTCCTCCGAGGAGCGGGCCCGGATCGCCACCAAGGCGGGCTGGTTCGCCGACGCCCGGCACGAGGCCGGGATCATCTTCGACCGCTCCGGCGCCGCGGTGCTCACCTACGCGCTGTTCGCCGACGGGCAGGCCGACCCGGACGACTTCGGCGCCACCCACCCGGCGGTGCAGGCCCGGGCCGCCATGGGGCCCCGGTTCCTGGCCGCGGTGGACCGGCTCGCCGGCGCCGGCACGGCGTACCGGATCGCGACCCGGCGACCCAGCAACGGCGGCTGAGCACGTTCCCGGGCCGGCCGCCGCGGCGGCGGCCGGCCCGGTGCGCCGACCGCCGGGGCACGAGCCGGCCCGGGTGACTACCGTGTAGTGCGGGACACGGCGGAGGGACGGCGATGGCACCAGCGGAACGCACGGAGGTCGAGCGGTCGCTCGGGCGACGGTTGGGCGGCGCGGCAGGGCTGGCCGCTCTGGCCGGCCTGGCCTGGGTGGCCCGGGACGTGCCGGCGGCACTGGGTGGCCGGCTCGCCGGCGTCCGGGCCGAGCGGGCGGCCCGTTCGCCCCAGTTCCGCGACGGCACCTTCCACAACCAGGCCGGCACCCGCACGATGGTCGCCGACCCGGGCCGCAACCTGCTCCGCGAGCTGATCTTCGGCAAGCAGAAGCGCCGCCCGACCACCGCGGTGCCGCTGCTCCGTCCGGCCGAGGAGCCGGCCACCTCCGGCACCGACCGGGAACTCGGCGTCATCTGGTACGGCCACGCCTCCGCCCTGGTGGAGATCGAGGGCTACCGGGTGCTCATCGACCCGGTCTGGAGCGAACGCTGCTCCCCGTCGGCCCTGGTCGGTCCCCGTCGGTTGCACGAACCCCCGGTACGCCTCGACGAGCTGCCCCGGCTCGACGCGATCCTCATCTCCCACGACCACTACGACCACCTCGACATGGCCACCGTCCAGGAGCTGGTCACCCGGCAGTCCGCGCCGTTCCTGGTGCCGCTGGGGGTGGGGGCCCACCTGGATCGGTGGGGGGTGCCGGCCGACCGGATCATCGAGCTGGACTGGTCCGAGAGTCACCAGATCGACGGGCTGACGGTCATCGCGACGCCGGCCCAGCACTTCTCCGGCCGGGGGCTGCGCCGTGACGGCACGCTCTGGAGTTCCTGGGTGATCCAGGGGACGTCCCGCAAGGTCTTCTACACCGGCGACTCCGGCTACTTCGACGGGTACGCGGCGATCGGCGCGGAACACGGGCCGTTCGACGTGACGCTGATGCAGATCGGCGCGTACGACCGGGCCTGGCCGACCATCCACATGTTCCCCGAGGAGGCGGTGGACGCCCACCTCGACCTGCGCGGCGGGCTGTTCATCCCGGTGCACTGGGCGACGTTCAACCTGGCCCTGCACGACTGGTCCGAGCCGGTGAACCGGCTGTGGGCCGAGGCGAAGGCCCGCGACGTCCGGCTGGCCGTTCCCCGCCCCGGCGAGCGCGTGGTGGTCGACGACCCACCGGCCGTGGACGGCTGGTGGCAGGCCGTCGCCTGAGCTCAGAGCACGAAGGCGTCGGTCCAGAGCGCGCCGGAGCGGCCGGAGAGCGCGTCCAGCATGGCCACCGCCTGACCGTCGGTGAGCTGCGCGACGAAGTCCACGATGGCCCGGCCCCGGGCCCGGCCGATCCGGTCCGAGGTGCGCGGGTGCAGCTCCGCCTCCGCCAACTCGACCAGGTCGTGCAGCCGCCGGGGCAACCGGGACTCCTCCTCCGGGTCGAGCAGCCACTCCCACAGCGCCTCGACCAGGGTGCCCAGCAGCCGGGCCTGGCCGCGCTGGTGCAGGGCGAGATCGGGGCGGGCCAGCACGAACCGGTGGTGGACGAACTTGAGCACCTGCACTTCGTGCCACTGGGCGCAGCCGAGCAGCACGTACCCGGAGCGCACGGACGGCTGGTCGGTGACCGTGATCGCCTCGACGAAGCGGGTCGACCAGCGGGCGGAGAAGCGCGCCACGTACTGCTCGGCCTCGATCGAGCCGTCGAACGGCATCGCCAGCAGCCCGTCGACCAGTTCCTCGCGGACGTGCTCGACGGCGGCGGCGAACGCGTCGTCGTCGGCGATCCAGGCGTCCTTGCGGTGCAGTTGCCGGCGCAGCCGCTCGATCGCCGCTCCGGGTCGCCGGGCGGCGGTGGCCAGCGCCGCGTCGGTGATCGCCCGGAAGTGCCCGCTCTCCCGCTGCCAGGCCATCAGCTCGGCGGAGACCGACCCCTGCTGGAGCACTCCGACCCGGTAGAAGTCCTCCACGTCGTGGATGGCGTACGCGATGTCGTCGGCGGTGTCCATCACGGACGCCTCCACCGTCTGTTGCCAGTCCGGGATGCGGCCGGCGAACGGCTCCCGGGCCTGGCGCAGGTCGTCGAGCTCGGTCCGGTAGGCGCCGAACTTCGACGAGCCGCTCGCCGGGTCGTCCGGCGGCGGGGTG
>NZ_RCVJ01000257.1 GCF_003667505.1 Micromonospora sp. BL4 | reverse complement strand
CAGCGTAGTCTCGTGGGCTCGGAGATGTGTATACGAGACCGGCTATAGGGGGTGCGACATGCGGGATCTCCGGTACAAGATGATCATGGCGTTGAACGCGGCCGATCTGGGTGACCCGATCTGCGAGCAGGTGGCCGAGATCTGCGCGGAGATCGCCGAGCAGCACTGCGCCGAGTTCGGCCACACCCCGCAGGTGCGTACCGGCGAGATCGCCGAACTGGCCACCGGAGACCCGGCCCTGACCTGGGCGCCGTCGTCCGCCGACACCGCGCAGCGTGCCTGGTGACCACGACCGCGCCGGCCCCGTCGGTCGACGTACGCCGGGCCGAGGACCGTTTCGCGACCCAGATCTCCTGGCTGGATTCCAAGCACTCCTTCTCGTTCTCCCGGCACTACGACCCGGCCAACACCCACCACGGTCTGCTCCTGGTCAACAACGACGACGTGGTCCGCCCGGGTGCCGGCTTCGAGACCCACCCGCACGAGGACATGGAGATCGTCACCTGGGTGCTGCGCGGTTCCCTCGTGCACCAGGACTCCACCGGGCACTCCGGGGTGATCTACCCGGGGCTGGCTCAGCGGATGAGCGCCGGCACCGGCATCCTGCACTCGGAGAAGAACGACGCCTGGCGGCTCAACAACCAGGAGCCGCACAGCGACCCGGTGCACTTCGTGCAGATGTGGGTGCTCCCCGACGAGCAGGGCGTCGACCCCGGCTACGAGCAGCTGGAGATCGAGGACGAGCTACTGCGCGGCGGCCTCGTGCCGATCGCCTCCGGAATGGACCGCTACGACGGCGCCTCCGCGATCCGGATCCGCAACCGCTACGCCACCCTGCACGCCGCCCGGCTCACCCCCGGCGACGAGGTCACCATCCCGGACGCGCCCTTCGTGCACCTGTACGTGCCCGACGGCACGGTCAACCTGGAGGGCAGCGGCCCGCTCGGCACCGGTGACGCGGCCCGGCTCACCATGACCGGCGGCCGTCGGGTCACCGCCGACGAGCCGGCCGAGATCCTCGTCTGGGAGATGCACGCCACCGTCGCCTGACCCCCCGCCCCGGCGACGGGGAGAGGGCCGGGCGAGGGGCCGTCAGGCCGGGGATTCGTTGCGGTCACCCGCCCAGGTGGTGTGGAACGAACCCTCGCGGTCGACACGCTGGTAGGTGTGCGCGCCGAAGTTGTCCCGCAGACCCTGGATCAGCGCGGCCGGCAGGCGCTCGGCGCGCAGCGCGTCGAAGTACGCCAGCGACGACGAGAACGCCGGCGTCGGCACCCCGGCCCGGGCCGCGTCGGCCACCACCCGCCGCCAGCTCGGCACGCCGGCGCCGACCGCCTCGGCGAAGTACGGCGCCACCAGCAACGTCGACAGCTCGGGCTGCTCGTCGTACGCCTCGCGGATCCGGTTCAGGAAGCGGGCCCGGATGATGCAGCCACCCCGCCAGATCGTCGCCGTGCCACCGAGGTCGATGTCCCAGTCGTACTCCTGGCTGCCGGCGCGGATGTGGTCGAAGCCCTGCGCGTACGCGACGATCTTCGAGGCGAGCAGCGCCCGGCGGACGTCCTCGATGAACGCCTCCCGATCGGACACCTGCCACTTCTCTCCGGCGTCCGGGAAGGCCCGGCGCGCCGCCTCCCGCTGGTCGGCGTGACCGGAGAGGGAGCGGGCGAAGGTCGCCTCGGCGATCCCGGTGATCGGTACGCCCAGATCCAGCGCGCTCTGCACCGTCCACCGCCCGGTGCCCTTCTGCTCGGCGCGGTCCAGCACCACGTCGACGAAGGGCTGGCCGGTGGCCGCGTCGCGGTGCGCCAGCACGTCGGCGGTGATCTCGATGAGGAACGACTCCAGCTCGCCGGCGTTCCAGTCGCGGAAGATCTCCGCGATCTCCGCCGGCTCCGCGCCCAGGCCGGCCCGGAGCAGGTCGTACGCCTCGGCGATGAGCTGCATGTCGGCGTACTCGATGCCGTTGTGCACCATCTTGACGAAGTGCCCGGCGCCGTCCGGCCCGATGTGCCGGCAGCACGGCACCCCGTCCACGTGGGCGGAGATCTTCTCGAACATCGGCCCGAGCTTGGCGTACGACTCGGCCGAACCGCCCGGCATGATGCTCGGCCCGAGCAGCGCGCCCTCCTCGCCGCCGGAGACGCCGGTGCCCACGAAGTGCAGACCGTGGGCGCGCAACGCCTCCTCGCGCCGGCGGGTGTCGGCGAAGTGGGCGTTGCCGCAGTCGACGACGATGTCGCCCTCCTGGAGCAGGGGCACCAGCTCGTCGATCACCGCGTCGGTGGGCGCGCCCGCCTTGACCATCACGATCACCGCGCGGGGCCGCTCCAGCGACGCCACGAAGTCGGCCATCGACTCGCCGGGCACGAACGTGCCCTCGTCGCCGTGCTCGGCGATCAGGCTGCGGGTGCGTTCCGGCGAACGGTTGTGCACCGCCACGGTGAAGCCGTTGCGGGCCAGGTTGCGGGCCAGGTTGCGGCCCATCACCGCCAGCCCGGTCACGCCGATCTGCGCCGTCGCCTGCTCAGCCATCCGTGCCGCCACCTCTCACCGTCGTACTGCCGTGCTGCGACCGTATCGCGGTGCGTGGCGGAGCGGGCCGCCTCGTCGACAGCCTGTCACCGGCCGGTGGCGCTCAGCCGCGGGCCAGTCGATCCTCCACGCGCGTCACCTTCGCGGTGAGCGCGTCGTTCACTCCCGGCCGGACGTCGGCCTTGAGCACGACACTCACCCGGGGCGCCCGCGCGGACACCACGTCGACCGCCCGCTTCACCACCGCCATCACCTCGTCCCACTCGCCCTCGACGGTGGTGAACATGGCGTCGGTCCGGTTGGGCAGGCCGGACTCGCGGACCACCCGTACCGCGTCGGCGACCAGGTCACCGACGGACTCACCGACACCGAGCGGGGTAATCGAGAACGCGATCAGCATGCCGCTGATGTTGTCAGGAAAACCGGATGCGCCGGTGCCCGCCCACCCGATAGCGTGCGGGCATGCGTAACTGACGCCCCACTCTCCGAGCCGGTCCGCCGCCCCGCGCCGCGGTCCGTGCGCTCCCGGGCGTCCCGCATCCCCACCCGCCGCGCGGCGGTGCTGGCCCTGCCCAACCCGGTGAGCAGTCCCTTCCCGTTCGACTGTCGCGCTGCGACGGTCACCAGCCGAACCGACCGACCGCCGGAGCGCGGGCCGGCCGCGTCGATCGGCCGAAGGAGGCCCGGATGCCAGCCAGGCGCAACCCGAAGAAGAAGTCGTCCCGTACCGCCGGAGGAACGCCGCTCGGCACCGACCCGGCGGCCGACCGCGGCCCGCTCCGACCGACCCGCGCCGGCCTCGACCTCGCGGTCGAGCCGGTCGAGCCGGCGCTGCCGGCGGGACTGGTCGAGCCGGTTCTGCCGGCGGCGTTGGTCGAGCCGGCGCTGCCGGCGGCGTTGGTCGAGCCGTCGCTGCCGGGTGAGCTGACGCTGCCGGTCGAGGTGCCGGCAGCGGTCGACGCGCCGGTGGTGGCCGACCTGCCGAAGGCGGCCGGGCGACCGGCGGCGCCGACGGCCGGACCGCAGCAGGGTGGCGGACCGCGCTCGGCCGGCGGCCGTAGCCAACGAGCCGGCCAACCCCGCCGCTACGCCTTCCGCCGCAGCTGATCGACACGCCCCCGTTCCGCCGTGCTGTTCCGGCGCGGCGAGCGGTGGCAGCACATTCCGGGAAGTGGTGGCCTCGCGCGCGTCGGAGGTCACCACGTCCCGATGGCTCGCACAGATCCGGCCCGGGGAACGGCAGGGAAGGCGACCTAGCCGATCAGCGGGCGGAAGGCGCCCAGCAGGATGCTGACGGTGAGGGCGCTGCCGGCCAGCGCGGCGGCGACGACGATGAGCACGGCGTCGGCGCGGGTGAAGGACTGGCGGCGGGCCACGGTGCGGGGAGTGCCGGCGTCGAAGCCGCGGGCGTCCATCGCCACGGCCAGCCGGGTGCCCCGACGGATCGCCCCGACCAGCAGCGCGAACGCGGTCGAGGCGAACAACCTCAGCTTCGCCGCCGGGTTACGCCCGGCGTCCACGCCCCGCGCCCGCCGGGCCATGCTGATCATCTGCCACTCCTGGCCCAGCAGCGGCACCAGCCGGAACGCGGCCAGCGCGCCGATGGCGAAGCGGGCCGGCGCCTTCGCGTTCTGGATCAGCGCGTCGGCCAGGTCGGTGGGGTCGGTGGTGGCGAAGACGATCACGCCGGGCAGGGCGACCGCGAGCACCCGCAGGATCAGGCCGAGCGCGGTGAGCAGCACTCCGGTGGTGACCAGCACCGGTCCCGCGTCCAGCAGGACCCGACCGGACCGGTCGGCGGCGAAGAGCACCAGGGTGACCAGGATGCCGACGGCGCTGACCAGCAGCGGCCAGGCCCGGCGGGCCAGCATCCGGTAGCGGATGCCGAACAGCGGCAGCACGGCCAGTTCGAGCGCGATGGCGATCGCCGGGGCCACCGGGTCCAGGGTGGCCAGCAGGGTGAACGAGAAGACCAGTGCGGCGGCCACCTTCGCGACCGGGTTGCGGCGGGCCAGTGGCGCGCCGGGCGCGGCGACCGGCTCGATGCTGATCATCGGGTGCCGGTCACGATCGCTCCAGGGTGACGGTGCGGTCGGCGAGCGCGGCGACGAAGTCCGGGTCGTGGGTCACGGTGACCACGCCGTGCCCGGCGTCGCGGAGATCGGCGAAGAGGTCGACCAGTTCCCGCCAGGTCCGCCGGTCCTGACCGAAGGTGGGTTCGTCGCAGATCAGCAGGCGGGGCGCGGTGGCCAGGGCGGTCGCCACGCTCAGCCGCCGGGCCTCCCCACCCGAGAGGGTGTACGGGTTGGCGGCGGCGAGCCGGGCCAGCCGCAGCCGGTCCAGCAACCCCGCCACGGTCTCCCGGACCGCTGTCTCGGGCTGGCCCGTCCGGCGTGGGCCGAGCGCCAGCTCGTCGAAGACGGTGCTGGTCACGAACTGGTGCTCCGGGTCCTGGAAGACCGACCCGATCCGGCGGGCCAACGCGGGCGCCCGCCACCGGTGCGGGGGAGTGCGGTGATCCGGCCCGGCCAGCTCGGTGGACGCGCAGACCCGCCCCGCGCCCGGCCGGAGCAGCCCACCGAGCAGCAGCGCCAGGGTGGACTTGCCGGCTCCGTTGGGCCCGCGCACGGCGAGCGCCTCGCCGGCGCGTACCGCCAGGTCGGTGGGGGCCAGCCGGGGCGGCAGGCCGAGCCGGTCGGCGGTCAGCAGCAGCTCGCCGGGGGCGCCGGCCGCCGGCCGGGTGGCGACGGGGTGACCCGGCACCCAGACGCCCTCGGCGGCGAGGGCGGCGCCGTGCGCGGCGAAGACCTCCTCGGGCGGGCCGTCCGCGCGGACCCCGCCGGCAGGCTCCAGGACGACCACCCGGTCGACCAGCGGGAGCGCCTCGGCGACCCGGTGCTCGACCAGGATCAGGGTGGTGTCGGCGTCCAACGCGCCGGCCACCGCGCGCCGGACGAGGTCGGCCCCGGCCGGGTCGAGGTTGGCGGTCGGCTCGTCGAGCAGCAGCAGGCCGGGGCGCAGGGCCAGCGCGCCGGCCAGGGCGAGGCGTTGCTGTTCGCCGCCGGAGAGCGCGGCGGTGGGCCGCTCCCGGCCGTACGGGAAGCCGACCCGGCGCAACGCCTCGTCCACCCGGGGCCAGATCTCGCCGGCCGGCACCCCCCGGTTCTCCAGCCCGAACGCGACGTCGTCGCCGCTGCGGGCCATCACCAGCTGGGTCTCCGGGTCCTGAAAGACGATGCCGACCCGTTCCCGACCCTTGCGCGGGTCGAGCCCGTCGATCTCGACGGTGCCCTCCTGCTCGCCGGAGTCCTCGGGCAGCAGCCCGGCGAGCGCGCTGAGCAGCGTGCTCTTGCCCGCCCCCGACGGCCCGAGCAGCAGAACCCGCTCCCCAGCCT
>NZ_RCVJ01000043.1 GCF_003667505.1 Micromonospora sp. BL4 | reverse complement strand
GGGTGGGGAGGGGACGGGGATCAGCGGCGGGATTGGCGGGAGCGGAGGTAGTCGCTGACCACGTACTCGCCCAGGTCGTCCGTGTCCGGGGTGAACATGCGGCCTCGGCTGCGTCGGGCCACCGCGTCGACGAAGCGGCGCAGGCCCGGGTCGTCGCCGAGCATGAACAGGTTGAGCGTGGCGCCGTAACGGCTGAGCCGATCCACCTCGCGGACGGTCGCCTCGATCGTCTCCGGCAGCGGCGGCCAGTGGAACAGCGCCTCCCCGTCGTCCGGATCCAGGTGGGCGGTCGGCTCGCCGTCGGTGACCACCAGCACCACCGGCTCGGCGTCCGGATGGCGCCGCAGGTGCCGACCGGCCAGCCGCAGCGCGTGCTGGAGGTTCGTGCCCTGCTCCATGTCCGGCTCCACGGCGGCCAGCTCCTGCTGACTGAGCGTCATCGCCTCCCGGCCGAAGCCGACGATCTGCAGGGCATCCTGCGGGAAGCGCGTCTCCATCAGGTGCGCCAGCGCCAGCGCGGTCTGCTTCATCGGCCCCCAGCGCCCCTGGGAGATCATCGAGTACGACAGGTCGACGCAGAGCACCACCGCCGCGGAGGCCCGCTTCTCCGTCTCCACCACCTCGAAGTCGTCCACCGCGAGCTGCACCGGCACACTGGGCCCGGCCCGGCTCACCGCCCGGGTCAGCGTGCGGACCACGTCCAACGGCTGCTCGTCGCCGTACTGCCAGGGTCGGGACCCGCCGCTGACCTCGCCGGCGGCACCCGCCGACCGCAGATCGTGCTGGCCGCGCGGCCCGGCCGTCAGGTCGGCGAAGACCCGCCGCAGCGCGGTCCCGCCGAGCCGGCGCAGCGCCTTCGGGCTCAGCGTGAGCCCGTCCGCGTCCCGGCTCACCCAGCCCTGCCGGCGCAGCTCCCGCTCCAGCTCACGCAGCCGGCGGACATCGTCGGCGGCGCTCCGGCCCAGCGTCCGGGCCACCGCCTCGACGTCCACGTCGTCCAGGGTGGCGCCGGGGTGTTCCTGGTCGAGCTGGTCCAGCAGGTCGTCCAGCTCGCCGATCTCACCCAACGCGCCGGCCGCGTCGGCGTAGTCCAGCGGCTGCTCGCCCCGGACCCGCTCGCCGCGCCCCCACCGCAGGTCCGGCCGCAGCGCCCGCAGGTTCGCGTCGAGCGCGGACAGCTCCCCGGCCAGCCGGTCGCCGAGCGACTGCTGCATCAGCCCGGCAAGCTCGGCGCGCTGCCGATCGGAGAGCGAGTTCATCAGCCGCTCGCCCGCCGCCGAACGCCGGGCCAGCACGTCGATCAACTCGTCGACGGTCTCCGGCCGCTCCGGGAAGAAGTCGCCGTGCCGGCGCATGAACTCGGCGAACGCGTCGGTGGTGTCCTCCGCGCGACCGTGCCGGGCCAGCAGGTCGTTCAGGTCGCTCATCATCTCGGCGAGCCGCCGCTGGACGGCCGGGTCGGCGGACGCGGCCACCGCGTCGCGCAGGCCGGCGAAGCGCTGGCCGAGGACGTCGCCGCGAAGCTGGTCCAGGATCTGCTGGTACGACCGCCGGGCGTCCGCGCTGGCCCACTGGTAGCCGGCCAGCTCCTCCACCGCCCGCGCGGTGGAGCGGGGCAGGTTGTCCAGCACCGACTCGGCGAACCGCGCGCCGTCGTCGTCGCGGCCCCGCAGCTCGTCCCGCTCGGCGGCGAGGGCCTGGTCGAGCAGGGCCCGGGCCCGGGTCACCGCGCCGTCCAGGTCGCCCCGGCGCAACGCCTCGCGGCGCAGCCGGCGGGCCCGGGCGGCCAGGTCGTCCAGCCCGCCCCGCCCCTGCGGGCCACGGCGCAGCAGGTCGCGCAGCGCCTCCCGCAGGCTGCCGCCGGCCAGCACCTCGGCGCCGACCGCGTCCACCGCCTCGCGCACGTCGTACGGGGGCGCGAGCGGGTCTGGGCCGCCGCGCCACTGCCCGTACCGGAACCGGTTGCCGGCCACGGTCAGCCCCGGCCGCCGTAGACGGTGCGCCCGGAGTCGGTGACGTCCTTGCCGAGCCGGCGGGTCAGGTGCAGCCCCTCCAGCACGAACTCGACACCGGCGGCGGCCTCCTCCGGGGTGGGCGCGTCGCCCAGGCCGAGCCGGTCCAGCACCTTGGCCAGCCCCGGCACGGTGCCCACCTGGCGCAGCAGCTCGGCGGCGCCGACCAGCTCGCCCGTCTCGATCGCCGCGCCGTCCTCGACCAGGCCGGTGAAGCCGGACAGGTCCAACCCGGCCAGCCGGGCGCGGAACGTCTCGGCGGTCGCGGTCCGCAGCAGGTGGGCCAGGATCTCGATCTCCCGCCCCTCCTCGCCGCTCTCGAACTCGACCTTGCCGCGCAACGTGCTGGTCGTCGACACCGCGTCGCCGACCCGGGCGACCGCGGCCTCGGGGCGTCCGTCCGGGGTGCCGCCCGCGGCGAGCAGGCCGGCGCGGCGCAGCGCGGCACCGGCCACGGTCTCGGCGGCGGCGATGGCGAACCGGGCGGAGACACCCGAGCGCGGATCCACCGACGGTGACTCGCGCACCGCGCGGGCGAACCGGGCCAGAACCTCCAGGACGTGCTCCGGCACCTCGGCGACCAGGTCGGCCTCCTGCCGGATCAGCTCCAGCTCCAGGTCCAGGTCGACCGGGTAGTGGGTACGGATCTCCGCGCCGAACCGGTCCTTGAGCGGGGTGATGATCCGGCCCCGGTTGGTGTAGTCCTCCGGGTTGGCGCTCGCCACCAGGAGCAGATCCAGGGGCAGCCGCAGCTGGTAGCCCCGGACCTGGATGTCCCGCTCCTCCAGCACGTTGAGCAGCGCGACCTGGATCCGCTCGGCCAGGTCGGGCAGCTCGTTGACGGCGAAGATGCCCCGGTTGGTGCGGGGCACCAGCCCGAAGTGAATGGTCTCCGGATCGCCCAGGGTGCGGCCCTGCGCGATCCGGATCGGGTCGACGTCACCGATCAGGTCGCCGACGCTGGTGTCCGGGGTGGCCAGCTTCTCGCCGTACCGCATCGAGCGGTGCAGCCAGCCGACCGGCTGGTCGTCGCCGGCCTCGGCGACCTGGGCACGGGACGCCGGGGTGAGCGGGTGCATCGGGTGCTCGTTGAGCACCGAGCCGGGGATGACCGGGGTCCACTCGTCGAGCAGCGCGCCGAGGGAGCGGATCAGCCGGGTCTTGCCCTGGCCCCGCTCGCCGAGCAGCACCATGTCGTGCCCGGCGAGCAGCGCCCGCTCGACCTCGGGCAGCACGCTGTCGTCGTACCCGACGATGCCGGGGAAACGGGTCTCGCCGGACCGCATCCGGGCGAGGAGGTTGTCGCGGAGTTCCTGCTTGACGGTGCGGTACTGGTGACCGGCCGCCCGCAGCGCGCCGAGCGTGCCGGGCAGGTCGGCCGGTGGAACCGGGATTACCGGGGTAGGCGCAGTCACCCGACCCACGCTAGCTCGTCAAGAAGGGTCCCGTCGGCCTCGGCCGCAGCGCCGGCAGGCTCCGCGGCGGCGCAGGTGGTACGCGTACGTGGCGGCGCCGAGGGCCACGCCCCAGAGCGGCCAGAGCAGTGCCGGTCCCCCGGCCACGCTGAGCCCCTGCCAGAACTCGGGCTGGCTGAACAGACCCAGCGAGGCTGCGGTCACCGCGACGGCGACCAGGGTGGCCGGCACCACGGCCAGCTTCACCGGCACCCGGCGACCGTCGAGCCCGACCATCCAGCGCGGGAACCGCTCACCCCAGCGCTGCACCAGGCCGAGGGTGAGGACAGCGCCGGCGGTGGCGAACGCGCCCAGCCCGAACCCGGCCCACACCAGCCCGGTGTCCTGCATCTCGGTGAGGAACTCCCGGGAGATGCCGAGCGGGATGCCGGCCGCCCAGGCGAACCGGGTCGACGCGTACGCCAGCGGGATGGCCGCGGCGATGCCGGCGGCCCACCGACCCCAGCGCGCGGCGGCGGCCGGGGTGCTCCAACCCCGGTCGGTGCCGTCGCGGCCGCACCCGACGCACGCCCCGGCGGTACGGCGCTGCCAGGTGAGCACCGCCCCGGCCAGCAGCAGCCCGCCCGCCAGCGCGGCGAAGCGGGCGAACAGCGCCCAGGTGAAGACGTCGGCGTAGTCGACCGGCGGCCAGCCGAACGGCGCTCCGATGATCAGCATCGGTAGGTAGCCGAGGATGACCAGCACCCGGGCGTCCGGAACGACCACGGTGAGCACGACCGTCACGGTCCAGCCGTAGCCGGCGAGCAGCGCCCGCAGCGGGCCGGGCCCGCGTACGGCCGGACGGCTCATCGCCAGCGCCGCCACCGCGGCGGTCAGCAGCACCCCGGCGAAGAGCGGTGCGGCCAGCTCCACCGGCACCAGGCGCAGCAGGTTGACGTCGCCGCCGTGCGGGTCGTTCGCGCCGAACGGGTAGCCGGCGCCGGTGAGCGTGCCGACCAGGGCGAGGACGCCCCACAGGCCGAGCCAGCCGGCGGCCAGCGGGGCCAACCGGTCGGGCCAGCGGGAGTCGGTACGGGGTCTGGAAGCAGTGATCGTCGTCATGCTCCCAGCCTCGGCCGACGGCCGGCCGAACCCCTCCCGGGCGGCGGTGAACCCGCTCCCACCGGCGAGGGACGGCTCAGCCGGACGGGGTGACGAAGCCGGACTCGTACGCGGCGATCACCGCCTGGGTGCGATCGCGAACGCCCAGCTTGGCCAGCACGTTGCCGACGTGCGTCTTGACCGTCTCCACCCCGACCACCAGGTGCGCGGCGATCTCCGGGTTGGACCGGCCGGTGGTCATCAGGCGCAGCACCTCGGCCTCCCGCTCGGTGAGCCGGGCGCCGGTCAGCCGGTCGCCGCCCGTCGGCCCGTACGCCCCGGCCAGCCGGCGGATCGCGGCCGGGAAGAGCAGCGACTCCCCCGCCGCGACCACCCGGACCGCCTCGACCACCTCGGCGGGTCGGGCCCGTTTGAGCAGGAACCCGGAGGCGCCGGCGCGCAGCGCCTCGTAGACGTACTCGTCGTTGGCGAACGTGGTGACCACCAGCACCCGGGGCGGGTCGGCGGAGGTGGCCAGCAGGTGTCGGGTGGCCTGGATGCCGTCGATGCCGGGCATCCGCACGTCCATCAGCACCACGTCGGGGCGGTGCCGGGCGACCAGCGGCGGCACCTCGGCGCCGTCGGCAGCCTCGGCGAGCACCCGCAGGTCGGGTTGGGAGTCGATGATCGCTCGCAGCCCGATCCGGATCAGCTCGTCGTCGTCGACGATCAGCACACCGGTGGTCATCGCGTCCCCTCGAACGGCAGGCGGGCCCGGATCAGCCACCGGCCGCCGTCGGGGCCCACGCTGAGCCGGCCGCCGAGCAGCAGCACGCGTTCCCGCATCCCGTCCAGGCCGCGGCCTCCCCGGCCCGGGTCGGCCCGGTCGGCGCGGCCCACCGCGTTGGCCAGCTCCAACTCCAGCGCGTCCGGGTGCAGGTCCAGCCGAAGCGTCACCGGCCCGTGGCCGTACCGTGCCGCGTTGGTCAGCCCTTCCTGGACGATGCGGTAGCCCTCCCGGGAGACGGCCGGCGGCACCCTCGCGGGGTCGCCGGAGCGCTGCGCATGCACCGCCAGCCCGGTCGCGCGGGCGTCGGTGACCAGCCGGTCCAGGTCGGCGAGGGTACGCTGCGGCGCCACCGCGGGCCGGTCCCCGCCGGTCTCCCGGAGCAGCCCGAGGACGTGGTCCAGCTCGTCCATGGCGGTCCGCCCGGCCTCCTCGATGGCGGTGAGCGCCCGCCGGACGAATTCGGGGTCGGTGTCGAGCACCCCGCGGGCGGCGCCGGCCTGGAGGGTGGCCACCGTCAGCGCGTGGCCGACCGAGTCGTGCAGTTCCCGGGCCAGCCGGTTGCGTTCGGCGAGTCGGACGGCCTGCGCCTCCAGCGCGGCGATCCGCTCCGCCGGGGTCGGGCCGAGCAGCACCGGCGCCATCGACCCGGCGAGCGCGCCGAGCCCGGCGACGGCGTAGCCGAGACCGGCCAGCAGGAGCACCCCGGTCAGCGTCAGCCAGCCGGTGTCCCGCCCGTCCAGTGGCCCGAACCGTTCCCGGCTGATCAGGTCGGCGCCGATGCCGAACTGCTGGGCGATGAAGGCCAGCGCCATCGGCACGGCCGTGATCAGCGCGACCATCACCAGCGCGCCGATGGTGAGGTGGGTGGCGATCCAGAGCGCGCTGCGCAGCCGGGTGTCCCGGTCGCCGCGGCGTCCCGGCGCGGGGTCGGGCAGGTCGACGCCGAGCAGCGCCCGTACGGCGGCGATCTCCAGTGCCCGGCTGCCGTCGAGCAGCAGCGGCACCACGGCGATCACCAGCGCGACCACCAGCAGGGCGACCACCAGCGCACCGGGGACCTCCGGGCCGGTGAGCAGCTGGGCGAAGGCCACCGCGAGCAGCCCGTACGGGAGCGCCAGGACCCCGCCCAGCAGCAGGAACACGCCACGCCGCCAGGTGCTGCCGGCGACCAGCGGGGACAGCGCCGTTCGGGGAGTCACTCCGTCATTCTGCTGCCGGAGCCGGTCCCGCCGACTCCCCCGTGCCGGGGATATCTCAGCGGTGGTCGGCCACGTACGTCTGCGGGTCCTTGTCCCGGAAGGGCAGGTCACGCCCGTTCTTGTGCTCGCCGTAGAAGGTGAGCCAGCGGTGGCCCAGCTCGGCGCGCAGCTCGGAGCTGGCATGCCGGCGGAAGTCGGGCAGGGCCTCGTCCTCCTCCTCGGCCAGGTGCTCGCTGTTCTCCCGGCGGGCCGTACCGACCGCCGCCCACCAGCGTTCCGAGCCGACGGGGTGCAGCTTGGACTCGGCGATCGCGTCCCGGATCTTGTTGTGGTCGCCGATCGCGTCGGCGGTCTCGTCCTCGCCGTCGTCGCCGTGCTTGACCAGGTGCGGGTAGAGGATCGCCTCCTCGGCCTCGGCGTGGATGTCCAGGTGCAGGGCGAGTGCGTCCCAGATCGCCAGCAGCTCGTGCTCGTCGCGGGCGTCGTCGAGGCGGGCGAAGCCGCGCCGGAAGGAGGCGTGGTCGTCCAGGATCATTGCGGTGATGTCGTCCACTGTGCTCACTTTCCTGTCGAACCGGTGAACCGGGCGCGCAGCATTCGGGGCATCGCGGCGAGGCCGGTGACCGGGCGGAACCGTTTGGCGGCCTCGGCCAGCGCGGCGTACTCGTCGTCGGTGAGGTCGATGTCGGCGGCGGCGGCGTTGCGTTCCATCTGCTCCACGCCGGACGCGCCGGGGATGGCCAGCACGTTCGGGTGGCGCAGCACGTAGGCCAGCGCGATCTGGCTGGGGGTGGCGTCGTGCGCGTCGGCGACCTGGCGCAGCGTGTCGATCAGGGTGGCGCCCCGCTCCAGGTTCTCCGGAAGGAAGTACGGGTTGGCTCGCCGGACCGCGCCGGTCGGCGGGTTCTTCGCGTCGTAGCGGCCGGAGAGGAAGCCCTGGGCGAGAGGGCTGTACGCGATGACCACCCGACCGGCCTCCCGCGCGTACGGCAGCAGCTCATGCTCGGGCGCGCGGTCCAGCATGCTGTAGCGGACCTGGTTGCTGAGCACCCGCCGGCCGAGCGTGGCCTCGGCGACCTGCCAGCGGCGCAGCCCGTAGTTGCTGACCCCGACCTCGCCGACCAGCCCGATGTCCTGCAGGGCGCGCATGCCGCGCATGGTGCTGTGGTCGGCGACCAGCGGGTGGGGCTGGTGCACCTGGTAGAGGTCCAGGGAGGTGACGCCGAGCCGGGCCGCGGAGGCGACCGCCCGCTGCTGCACCACGGCGGCCACCGGCAGCACCGGGAAGATCTTGGACGCGATCACCACCTTGGGCCGGTCGTCGCCGAGCGCGGCGCCGAGGATCCGCTCGCTACGCCCGAAGCCGTAGATCTCCGCGGTGTCGAAGACGGTCACACCCAGCTCGAGCGCCCGCCGGACGATCTGCGCCGCCTGGCGTTCGAAATCCGGGCCGTAGCCCCACTCCCGGGAGCCGAACTGCCAGGTGCCCAACCCGATCTTGGAGAGGGGTTTGGGGGTGTCGAGCGCGATGAGACGCATGGTCTCGAAGCTACCCCCTTGTCCGGGTTCACACGCTCAATCCCGCGTACCCCGGGGCCGGAGCTAGGCTCATGATCGTGACCTACCTCGCCGCGGATGACCGCTACGAAACGATGACCTACCGGCGCAGCGGACGCAGTGGCGTGCGGCTGCCCGCCGTCTCCCTCGGCCTGTGGCACAACTTCGGCCCGGACCGCCCGATGGAGCGGCAGCGCGACATCGTCCTGCGCGCCTTCGACCTCGGTGTCACCCACTTCGACCTGGCCAACAACTACGGCCCGCCGCCCGGCGCCGCGGAGGAGAACTTCGGCCGGCTGCTCGCCACCGACCTGAAGCCGTACCGGGACGAGCTGGTGATCTCCAGCAAGGCCGGCTACCTGATGTGGCCCGGTCCGTACGGCGAGTGGGGCTCGCGCAAGTACCTGATCTCGTCGCTGGACCAGTCGCTGAGCCGGATGGGGCTGGACTACGTCGACATCTTCTACTCGCACCGCTTCGACCCGGACACCCCGCTGGAGGAGACGATGGGCGCGCTCGACGCCATCGTCCGCTCCGGCAAGGCGCTCTACGTCGGCATCTCGAACTACACCTCCGAGCAGACCGCCCGCGCCGCCGAGATCCTGCGCGAGCTGGGCACGCCGCTGCTGATCAACCAGCCCTCGTACTCGATGCTCAACCGGTGGACGGAGGCCGACGGCCTGCTCGACACGCTGGAGCGGGTCGGCGCCGGCTGCATCGCGTACAGCCCTCTGGCCCAGGGTCTGCTGACCGACCGCTACCTGGGTGGCATCCCGGCCGACTCCCGGGTGCGCACCAGCGTCTTCCTCAACGAGAGCGACCTCAGCGAGGAGAAGATGGCCACCATCCGGGGGCTGGGCGAGGTCGCCGAACGGCGCGGCCAGTCACTGGCCCAGCTCGCGCTGGCCTGGGCGCTGCGCGACCCGCGGATGACCAGCCTGATCATCGGGGCGAGCAGCGTCGGACAGCTGGAGACGAACATCGCCGCGCTGGACAATCTCGACTTCAGCGCCGAGGAGTTGGCCGAGATCGACCGGCACCTGGGCTGAGCGCCGCCGGGCCGGCGGGCCGGGTCACCAGATCCGGCGCCGCCCGGCCCGGTGGTTGCGCACCTCGCACTGCCGGCCGACCGGCACGGCCCCGGGGCGGCGCAGCCGACCCGCGGCGACGAGCAGCGCGACGACCAGCACGGCGGCGGCGCCGGCGAGCACCGGCCAGCGGCTCCCGAGGTCGGTCACCGACGCCACGGGCACGCCCGGGTCGGCGGCCGCCGCCACCGCCGGCTCGGTGGCCGCCGGCCGGCTCGCGGCGGTACGCGGAACCGCGGCCTTCGTCGCGGTGGCCCGCTTCGGGGCGCCCGTCGCCGTGCCGCCGCGCGCCGCGCGGAACACCACGTCGGAGCAGGAGTAGTAGGTGTCCGGGGTGTTGGAGTTCTGCCAGATCGTGTAGATCAGGTGCCGGCCATTCCGGCTCGCCGGCAACCGGCCCGGCAGCTGGTACGCCCCGGCCCGCACCGGCGGGTCGGTCACCGTGAGGAACGGGCGCGACTCCAGATCGGCCCAGGTCAGCGGCGCCCGCGGGTCGTAGCCGGGCCGGGTGACGTAGAGGCGGAAGGTGCCCCGGTGCTCGATGGTGGTCCGGTATCGGAAGGTGAACCGGGCGCCGGCGGTCAGTTCGGTGCTCGGCCAGTCGGTCCGGGGCAGATCCAGCCCCCGGTACGCGGACAGCCCGCCGCTGCACAGCTCACCGTCCGGGATCTTCTCCCGGTCCCGGCCGTTGATCGCGGCGACCCGGACGTTGTCCCACTCGCGGACCGCCGCGCCCGCCTCGACCGCCGCCCGGCAGGCGTTGGTGGACGCGTACCGGCCCTCGGGTCCGCAGGCCGCGGCGCGGCTGATCGGGCTGGTCGGGGCGCCGTGGCCGGCGGCGGGCGCGGCGCTGACCGGCACGGTCGCGATGGCGACCAGCACGGCGGCGAGCGTTCGGCGCACGGTCATGGTGTGACCTCCCGCGCAGTGGTACGGGCGCGGGGCGGCAAAGGTTCGACGTCGGGGCCCTCGGGAATCGCGGCCTCAGGCCGGCCCGCCGCCAAAGCCGATCTCGTTGCCGTCCGGATCGCGGAAGATCGCCTTACGCACGCCGTTGTCGTAGGTCTCGCGCTCGGTCGGCTCCAGGCCACGCTCGGCGATCTGGGCGAGTCGGGCATCGTAGTCGTCGACGAAGACGGTGTGCAGGGCGTGCCCGGCATGCTCGGGCCGCACCTCGATGAAGACGTACCGGTGCTCGGCGAGCTCCCACACCGCCTCGATGTCGTTCGGCCGGAACGACGGCGGGGCTCCGAGGAGCTGCTCGTACCAGGCCGCCGCGGTGGCGTAGTCGCGGACGGGAACGCCCGCGAACAGATCTACGGTCATGAGGCCATGCTAGGGGCCTCGGCCCCCTGCCCCCCGCACTGCGAGCGCCGGGCGGGGGTCGGCCAACCCCTGCCCGGCGCCGCGCAACGAGTCCGCCCGGGTACGGCCCGGTCCGTCAGCAGCAACGCGAGCCGGCTCCGCTGCCTGCCGGCTCCTTCGCCGCCTCGGCGTCGGCCGGTTCGCCGCAGCGGCACTCCTCGGTCGCTTTGGCGAGGGTGTCGGCGTCGGCCTTGACGGTGTAGACCTCCCAGGGCTCGTTGCCGGGGCCGCGTACCCAGACCTTGTCCTGGAGGGCGTAGCAGCATTCGGTGTCGTTCTCCTCCAGCGTGATGAGGCCCGAGTCGGTGAGGCGCTTGGTGGCGGCGGTGACCTCGTCGGTGTTGAACACCTCCACGCCCAGGTGGTCCATGACGGTGGGCTGGTCGGCCTCGCCCTCAATGAGCACGAGCTTCAGCGGCGGGTTCTCGACGGCGAAGTTCGCGTACCCGGGGCGGCGCTTGGCCGGGTCGACGCCGAACAGCTTCGAGTAGAAGGCGACGGAGCCTTCAAGGTCGGAGACGCGCAGAGCGAGCTGGACACGGGACATGTCGATACCTCCTGCTAGCGGACGGGTCAATGGAGTGCACCCGCTGTCTAGATGGTTTTCGAAGCAGCCCCAGCGTTGCACCCTGTTTTGACATCTGTCAAGCTAGACGTATGTCGAAACAAAGTCTGCCGGTCGCGGACCTTCAAGCGGTGACCTGCTGCGCGCCCTTGGCGGTTCGCCCGATGGAGGCCGAGCAGGCGGCGGTGGTCGCACCGATGTTCAAGGCCCTCGGCGACCCGGTCCGGCTGCGGTTGATGTCGATGATCGCCTCGGTGCCCGAGATGTGCGTGTGCGACCTGACCCCGGCGTTCGACCTGTCCGGGCCGACCATCTCCCACCACCTCAAGGTGCTGAGGGAAGCCGGCCTGGTTGACTCCGAGCGTCGGGGCACGTGGGTGTGGTACAGGGTCAAGCCCGAGGCGTTCCGCCAGCTCGGCGCGCTACTCGACCTGCCCGCCACGACCGCCCCCACCACGGCGTGAGCCGCACTCTCGCCCGGCGCGCCTCGGCCGAGTTCGCTGGCACCGCCCTGCTGGTCGCCGCCGTGGTGGGATCGGGGATCGCCGCGGCTCGGCTCTCCCCCGCCGACGCCGGGCTTCAACTGCTGGAGAACGCGATCGCCACCGCGTTCGCGTTGGGCGCGCTGATCCTGACGTTCGGGCCGGTGTCCGGCGCGCACTTCAACCCCGTCGTGTCCGCTGTCGACTGGTGGCTCGGCCGCCGCGCCGGCACCGGCCTGACCGGCTCCGACCTCGCCGCCTACACCGCCGCACAGGTCACCGGAGCAGTCGCCGGGTCCGTGCTGGCTAATCTCATGTTCGACCTGCCCGCCGTCGCCTGGTCACAGACAGGCCGCACGGGCGGGAACCTGTGGCTCGCCGAGATCGTCGCCACCGCCGGCCTGGTCGTGCTGGTCTTCGCCCTCGCCCGTAGCGGTCGGACCGCCGTCGCGCCTGCCGCGGTGGGCGCCTACATCGGCGCGGCCTACTGGTTCACCTCGTCCACCTCGTTCGCCAACCCCGCCGTCACCGTCGGCCGCGCCTTCACCGACACCTTCGCCGGCATCGCCCCGACCTCGGTGCCCGGCTTCGTGGCCGCCCAGCTCGTCGGCGGCCTGATCGCCGTCGCCGCGCTCGCCGCCTGGTACCCCGATGCCGGACGCGCCGCTGACGCTGTCCTCGTACCCCACCGCACCCAGGAGACCAGAACACGATGAGCGACAAGCCCAGCGTCCTGTTCGTCTGCGTCCACAACGCGGGACGCTCTCAGATGGCCGCCGGCTGGCTGCGCCACCTGGCCGGCGACACCGTCGAAGTCCGCTCCGCCGGCAGCGAACCCGCTGATCAGATCAACCCGGTCGCCGCCCAGGCCATGCGCGAGGTCGGCATCGACATCACCGACCAGACCCCGGTACGACTCACCTGGGACACCGCCGAAGCCAGCGACGTCATCATCACCATGGGCTGCGGCGACGCCTGCCCCGTCTTCGCCGGCAAACGCTACGAGGACTGGAAACTCACCGACCCCGCCGGCCAACCCATCGACGTCGTCCGCCAGGTTCGCGACGACATCCGGGCCCGGGTCGACGCCCTCCTCGCCGAACTACAACGTGAGCGATGACCTCTGACGCCGGCCGGCAGCTCACCAACTACCGTCCGATGTCCGAAACGAAACAGGGCGTCCGTCATGTCTGACGAACGCCCTGCTCGACAAGGGTGGAGCCGAGGGGACTCGAACCCCTGACCCCCACACTGCCAGTGTGGTGCGCTACCAGCTGCGCCACGGCCCCTTGCTGTCGTCCCGGTCGCCCGGGCACTGGGAAACTATACACAGACCGGCCGGCATGGTCATGTCGCGGGGTCCCCCGCCGAGCCGGGTCAGTTGAGCGCCACGTCCGGCGGGAAATGGGCGACGGCGGCCATCATCCCGCCCTGCCGGCGCAGCACCATCGGCCACAGGTCGTCCGGCCGGTCGACGAAGGCGTCACCGGGCAGCGCGTCGAGCAGGAACCAGGAGCCGTCGGCGATCTCCTGCTCCAGCTGGCCGCTCCCCCAGCCGGAGTAGCCGGCGAAGACCCGGATGCTGCCGATGCTCTCCCGCAGCCGCTCCGGGTCGACCGAGAGGTCGATCGTGCCGACCGCCCCGGAGACCTGGTGGAAGCCCTTGACCCGGCGCAGAGGGTGGCGCATGCGCGCCAGGCAGATGGCCGAGTCGGGCTGCACCGGGCCGCCCTCGAAGAGCACCGCCGGGTGGCGGGCCAGGTCGTTCCAGTCGCCGAGCACGTCGGCGACCGGCACCTCGGTGGCCCGGTTCAGCACCACGCCGAGCGCGCCGCCCGGCTCATGGGCGACCAGCAGCACCACCGTACGGTCGAAGTTCGGGTCCTTGAGGGCCGGAGTCGCGACCAGCAGTCGCCCGGTCATCGACTCCATCGCCCGTCCGCCGATCGCCTGGCCCTCTCCCTGCATCCCACACACCCGTCAACCGTGAACCCGCGCCGGGGATCCGTCACCCATCGGATCCGCACGGTGCAGCGGGACCATCCGTGCTGTCAACGCCATGCCTGGCACCATAGCCTGCGTCCCGGGTGCTGGCTAAGGTCTGACCGGCGGGTGATCGGACAGTTGAGACGGAGGGTCCATTGGCACCGACGGCGGACCTCGCGGTGATCGGCGGATCGGGCCTGTACGCCCTCCTCGACGGCACGACTCATGAGCTGGACACCCCGTACGGGCCACCGTCGGACGCGGTGACAATCGCCGAGGTCGCCGGGCGGCGGGTCGCGTTCCTGCCCCGGCATGGTCGGGACCACCGCTATCCGCCGCACCTGATCCCCTACCGGGCGAACCTCTGGGCGCTGCGCTCCCTGGGCGTACGCCAGGTGCTCGCCCCGTGCGCGGTCGGTGGGCTCCGTCCGGAGTTGGGCCCGGGCACGTTCGTGGTGCCGGACCAGCTGATCGACCGGACCAGCGGCCGGGCGCAGACCTACTACGACCGGGGCGCGGTGCACGTGCCGTTCGCCGACCCGTACTGCCCGCGCGGCCGGCGCGCGCTGCTCACCGCCGCCGCCCGCCGGGACGTGACCGCCGTGGACGGCGGGACGGTGGTGGTGGTCGAGGGCCCCCGATTCTCCACCCGGGCCGAGTCGCGCTGGTTCGCCTCGATCGGCGGCATGGTGGTCAACATGACCGGGCATCCGGAGGCGGTGCTCGCCCGGGAACTCGCCCTCTGCTACTCGTCGATCGCGTTGATCACCGACCTGGACGCCGGCTTGCGGGCCGGCGAGTCGGTGACCCAGGACGAGGTGTTCCGGGTCTTCGCGGCGAACACCGACCGGCTGCGGGGCGTGCTGCTGGACGCGCTGGCCGGGCTGCCCGCCGCGCAGGACTGCGCCTGCGGCCGGGCGTTGGACGGCATCTCCCTGCCCTTCCCGCTGCCCTGAGCCGGCGCGGGCGCTGCCCGCCGAGGTGCGGCCGGTCACGACGCCCGGGAAACGCCCGAAAGGTCCGTCGCATCCCGATAGATTCGGTTGATCGGGAGGGCGGCGCGGTCGTCCCTGCGCGTGACACGGAGGCAGGTGGCGATGGCAACGGTCCGGGACGCGACGTACGACGTGCTCCGCACCCTCGGCATGACCACCATCTTCGGCAACCCCGGCTCCACCGAGGAGCCGTTCCTACGGGACTTTCCGGCCGACTTCCACTACGTCCACGCGCTGCACGAGGCGACGGCGGTCGCGATGGCCGACGGCTACGCCCAGGCCACCGGCGCACCCGCCCACGTCAACCTGCACACCGCCCCCGGCACCGGCAACGGCATGGGCAACATGGTCACCGCCTGGCACAACAAGACCCCGCTGATCGTCACCGCCGGCCAGCAGACCCGCGAGATGCTGCTGCTCGAACCCCGGCTCACCAGCCGCCGGGCCGCCGAACTACCCCAGCCGTACGTGAAGTGGGGCTACGAGCCGGTCCGGGCGCCGGACATCCCGGCGGCGCTGCTGCGCGCGTACGCGACGGCGGTGCAGCCGCCGGCCGGGCCGGTGTTCCTCTCCCTGCCGATGGACGACTGGGACCAACCAGCCGACGCCCCGCCCGCGCCGCGCACGGTGGCCACCCGGTTCGCACCGGACCCGCAGCGACTGGACGAGTTCGCCCGAGCTCTGGCCGGCAGCCGCGACCCCGTCCTGGTGTTCGGGCCCGGGGTGGACCGGTCCGGAAGTTGGTCGATCGCGGTGGCGCTGGCCGAGCGGCTGGCCGCGCCGGTCTGGTCGTCCCCCGCGCCGGAACGGGGGGTGTTCCCGGAGGACCACCCGCAGTTCCGCGGCGTGCTGCCGTTCGCCATCGGGCCCCTGGCCGAGGCGCTGCGGGGACACGACACCGTGCTGGTGGTCGGCGCTCCGGTGTTCCGCTACTACCCGTACGTGCCGGGCGATCACCTGCCGGACGGCACCCGACTGCTGCACGTGACGGACGACCCGGACGAGGCCGCCCGCGCCCCGGTCGGGGACAGCCTGCTCGGCGATCCCGGGCTGGCCCTGGCCGCGCTGCTCGACCTGGTGCCGCCGACCGACCGGCCGCCACCGGCGCCCCGGCCCGCCCCGGCGCCGCCGGAGGTCACCGCGCCGCTGACCGCCGACGCCCTGTTCGCCGCGCTGGCCGCGCACTGGCCGGCGGACGGGGTGCTGGTCCAGGAGTCACCGTCCAACCTGTCCGCCCTGCGCCGCCGCCTGCGGATCTCCCGCCCGGCGTCGTACTTCACGATGGCCAGCGGCGGTCTCGGCTACGGCCTGCCGGCCGCTGTCGGGGTGGCGCTTGCCGAGCGTGACACCGGGCGTGGTCGACCGGTGGTGGCGGTGGTCGGCGACGGCTCGTTCCACTACTCGGTGCAGGCGCTGTGGACCGCCGCCCGGCTGTCCCTGCCGGTGGTGGTGGTCGTTCCGGTCAACCAGCAGTACGCGATCCTCAAGGCGTTCGCCGAGCTGAAGGAGACGCCCGGGGTGCCCGGACTGGACCTGCCGGGGCTGGATGTCACGGCGATCGCGGCCGGCTACGGCTGCGCCACCGAGGTGGTGGAGACACCCGACCAGCTCGGCTCGGCGCTCGCCGCCGGTCTGCGCGCCGGTCGACCCACCGTGCTGCCGGTGCCGATCAGCACCGACGTGCCCAGCATCCTCTGAAGGGCCGAGCATCCTCTGACCGGCACTCCCCGGTCGGTCAGCGTGGAGCGATCGACAGCGGGGCGCCGGTGGAGACGTCCAGCACCGGCCGTGCGCCCAGCGGCGCGCCCAGGGTGAGGGTGACCGGCTCCAGCTTGAGCACGTCGGGGCAGACGCCGGTGGACCGGGTGACGCCGCCGCCGACCACCACGACGTCCGGCCGTTCCCGCACGAGCGGAGTGATCCCGGTGTCGCAGGCGCCCACACCGAGCCGGACGGTCAGCCGCGCGCCGTCGACGGCCGTCAGGTCCTGAGCGGACACCAGGCCGTCCGGCAGCGGCCGCGCGGGCGCGGTGCGCTCGGGAACCGGAACGATCGCCGTCGGCGCGACGGCGAGTCGGGCCACCGGAATGGCCAGCTCCTCGACGGTGAACAGCCAGGCCGGAACCTGCGCCTCGCCTCGGCTGGTGCGTACCGGCACGGTGCCGAGTGTGACGCCGGTGACGGTCAGCGGAAGGCAGGCGGTCTCCGGTGCGCTGCTGACCCAGCCGTCCGGCCCGGGTTCGACCCTGGGGCCGGGGGTCGGCAGTCCGGTCCGCTTCGGCCGCCCGGGGCAGGGCAGCGGGTCGCCCTGATCGAGCTGCCGGTACGCCTCCGCCGCGCTGACCAACGGCACCTTCAGCCGGCCGTCCGGGAAGCGGATCTCCCCCCGACCCGGGTGGGCGGGATGGGCACCTGCTCCCGGTACCAGCCGGCCCGGAAGGCGGCCTCCGTGTCGGGGGTGAAGCGCGGGTCGCCGGTCAGCACGGTCGGCCCCTGCAACGGGACGTACCCGGTGCTCCACTCGGGACCGGGACGCCACGCCTCGGCGACCTCGGTGGCCCGCTGCTCGAACGTCTCCCACCGGTGCGCCGGGGCGGTGGGCCCGTCGGCCAGGTCGCTGCCCGTCGGGGCGCAGCCGGCCGCGAGCACCAGCAGGGGCAGACCGAGGGCCAGAAGCGATCGACGCATGCCGGTTCGACGTGTCCACCGACGCCCCGGTTCCCGCCCGGGGCGGGCCCGCTCAGGTCTCGCCGCCCAGATCCATCTGGTACGCCTGCCAGAGCAGATCCGCGCCGCGCCGCCGATGCCGCGCCAGCGTCCGCAGCAGGTACGCGGCCCGGTGGCGCAGCTCGTCCGGGCTGGCCTCGGACTGCTCGGCGACCCGCTGCACGGCCAGGAGCGCCCCGCCGATCGCGGTGTGCTCCCGGGTCAGCAGCCGGACCCCGTGGTAGAGCCGGGGCGCATGGGTGAGCAGTTCCCGATAGAGCCCGGCCGGACCCTCGGTGACCTGGACGTGCTCGGTGAAGCTCTGCCCGACGGGGCGTAGCCGCAGCAGCACGCGTTCGCGCCAGCGCGCCTCGGTCGGCGCTGCGGCGACCGCCCGGGCGAGCGCGTGCAGGTCACCGGCGAGCCCCGCCGGGTGCGGGTCACCGGGCGGCGCGGCGCACTGACGCTCATCGGGGAGGCTGGCCGGATGCGGTGGCCCGGCGAACGGCCGGGCGACAACTGACGACTGCTGAACCGGACCGGTGACCATGGGCACCTCCCGCGCTTGCGCTGCTACCGCATACCGCGATGGTGAACCCGCCCGTCCGCCCCTGTCCAGGGCCTCTGGCCGCCTCTTTAGCCCCACCTGCCGCACAGGTCCCGCCCGCCCCACCGGTACGCCGCTCAGCCGTCGAGTGGGTGCTCCGCGAGGCGACGCAGCGCGCGGGCGGCCGCATGCGCGTCGCCGTCCCGGCCGTCGGTGGGGCGACCGGTGGTGATCGCGTCGGCCAGCGCCCGCAGCTCGGACGGGGGCAGGGTGGGCAGCCCCATACCGAACAGGGGAACGGTGATCCGCCGTCCACTGTCGCGGTCGGTGGCGACGATCGCCGAGGCCCGGCGTCCCCGCGCCCACGGGTCGTCGTCCCCCGCCTCGCCGAACGCCGCCGTCGTCCCAGCGTCGATCCGGGCGGTGGCGAGGTCGACGGTGCGGCTGCCGAACGCGCCGCACACCCGCACCCGACTGCCGTCCAGCCAGGCGGCCGTCCGCAGCACCCGCAGCACCAGGTAGACGCCGAGCAGGGCGAACGGCAGCCCGCAGAGCCCGAGGAGCCGGCCGGAACCGCCCTGGTCCCAGCCGCCACCGCCGCCGGAGTCCCGCAGCGCGGGCGGCAGCATTCCGGGCGGCAGGTCGCGGGCCTCCTCATAGGAGGCGAACCCGTCGCCCGGGCCGGTCAGCTGGCGCAGCAGCCCGTCCGCGACCAGGGGCAGCACCACGAACGCGGCGCTGACCGCGACGACGAACACGCCGGCCAGCACCGAGACGGTGCGCTGGCCGGGTGACGCGCCGACCGACAGACGCAGTTGCTCGCTCCGCACAGTCGGCAGCGTAGGCGAACCGGGCCGCCGGCCGCGTCCCGGCACCCGGCGGGATGACTGCACGGCAGCCGTGCGACCCCGGATACGACGATGCGCCCCGGCCGGTGGGCCGGGGCGCATCGCTTTCGAGGTGGTGGAGGTGCCGGGAATCGAACCCGGGTCCTTCGCCGGTTTGTCAGGGCTTCTCCGAGCGCAGCTCGCTGTGCCTCTACTCGGCCCCACCGCTCACGCGAGCAAGTTGGTGTGACGGGCCCAGTCGCTGATTGATCTCGCCGCACGGACCCCGCGACCGGGTCCGATTGGCCAGCCTTCTAGCTGATGCCGGCTACTGGGACGAAGGCGTTCCCAGGCCGACAGACTTAGCTACTCGCCTCAGGCGGCGAGAGCGAAGTCAGCGCGATTGTTCTTGGCGCTTATAAGTTTCCGACGACCGATTCTCGAGACGACGTCGGCTTCCTCGGCTCGCTTCCCCTGTCGCTGCGTACGAAGTCGAAACCAGTCACCCCCTCGACGGGCCGCCGATGTTGGCGGCACTGACAAGCCTAACGCCTGCCGCAACGGGTTTCATCCCGAGCCCCGGGCCGGCGCGGCGACCCGGACAAACGGGACGATCTAGTCGTCCATTCCCTTGCCGCGCCGGCCACTGACCCGGGCGATCTCCCGGTCCGCGTCCCGCTTGGCGAGGTCCTGGCGCTTGTCGTACGCCTTCTTGCCCTTGGCCAGGGCGATCTCCACCTTGGCCCAGCCGTCGGAGAAGTAGACCTGGAGCGGGACGATCGTCAGACCACCCTCGCGGGTCTTGCCGACGAGCTTGTCGATCTCTCCACGGTTGAGCAACAGCTTGCGGGTACGCCGGGGCTCATGGTTGGTCCAGGTGCCCTGGGTGTACTCCGGGATGTGCATCGCGTGCAGGTACAACTCGCCGTCGCGCTCCTGGGCGAACGCGTCCACGAGCGACGCCCGCCCGGCCCGTAGCGACTTGACCTCGGTGCCGGTCAACGCCATGCCCGCCTCGTACGTGTCGAGGATCGAGTAGTCGTGGCGTGCCTTCTTGTTGGAGGCGACCACCTTGCGCCCCTTTTCCCGTGGCATCGGCGCCACCCCCTCTCCTGATCATCCGCCACCGGGGTCACCCCGGCCGGACAACCGATCATGCTACCTGAATGACAAGGACCCTCCCGCGCCGTTTATTTCCGGCGCGGGAGGGTCCCCGGGAGACGACGGGACGACCCGTACGGTCGCTACACCCGCAGGTAGAAGCGGAGCGTGGTCCAGGCGGTGGCGGCGCTGATGAGGCCACCGACGCCGGCCATCAGCGGGAAGACGAACAGGAGGTCGCCCCAGCTGACCGGCGACAGCAGGCCCTCCAGGGCCTTGAGCGACCCGTCGAAGAGCAGATACTTCGCCGCTATCAGGGCGACCAGTGCGAGCAACGAGCCGATCAGGCCGGCCACCACGGCCTCCAGCACGAACGGCGCCTGGATGAACCAGTTGGAGGCGCCGACGAGCTTCATGACCGCCACCTCACGCCGCTTGCTGTACGCGGCCACCTGAATGGTGTTGGCGACCAGCAGCAGGGCGGCGACCGCCATCACGATGGCGGCGGCCAGGGCGATGTTCTGGATCGCGGTGAGGATGTTGAAGACCTTGTCCAGTAGTCGGCTCTGGTCGATGATCTCGTCGACGCCCTCGGTGTCCTTGTACTGGTCGTAGATGTTCTTGTACTGCTCCGGGTTGTTCAGCTTGATCCGGAACGACGGCGGAAGGCTGTCCTCCTTGACGGCGCTGATCAGATCCGGCGCGTCCTGGAACATCTCCTGGAACCGCTTGTACGCCTCGGCCTTGTCGACGTAGATGACCTCGCTGACCAGCGGGTCGGACTTGAGCTTCGCGTCCATCTGCTCGCGCTGCTCGTCGGTCACGTCGGTCTTGAGGAAGATCGAGACTTGGATGTTCTTGTAGTAGAGGTCCTTCATGTCGTCGACCTGGCGGTACATGAGACCGCTGGCGCCGAGCATGGTCAGCGAGACCGCCATCGTGATGATCATCGCGATGGTCATGGTCACGTTGCGCCACAGTCCGACCAGTACCTCGGACAGGACGTATTTCACGCGCATCGGGGGTTCCTCCGGGTCTCCGGCATGAAGTGTTCGTCGTCAGGCTGCGCAGGGGTGGAGCGCCGGCTCACCCGTAAACGCCGCGGGCCTGGTCACGGACGATGCGACCGCTCTCAATCTCTACGACGCGGCGGCGCATCTGGTTCACGATGTTGGAGTCGTGGGTGACCATCACGACGGTCGTGCCGGTGCGGTTGATCCGGTCCAGCAGACGCATGATCTCGATCGAGGTGTCCGGGTCCAGGTTTCCCGTGGGCTCGTCCGCCAGGAGGATCAGCGGACGGTTCACGAACGCCCGGGCCACGGCGACCCGCTGCTGCTCACCACCGGAGAGCTCGTGCGGGTAGCGGTGCTCCTTGCCACCGAGCCCGACCAGCTCCAGCACCTCCGGCACGACCCGACGGGCAACCGCCTTGGTCTTGCCGATCACCTCAAGGGCGAACGCCACGTTCTCGTACGCGGTGCGGTTCGGCAGCAGCCGGAAGTCCTGGAAGACGCAGCCGATCGAGCGCCGGAAGTGGGGTCGCTTCCAGGAGCGCATCGAGGTGACGTCCTTGCCGTTGACGACGACGCGCCCCTTGTTGGGGGCGACCTCGTGCAGCAGCATTTTGATGATCGTGGACTTGCCGGAGCCGGATGGACCGATGAAGAAGACGAACTCGCCCTTCTCGATCGAGACGGACACGTTGTCGAGCGAAGGCCGGGACGCCTTCGGGTACGTCTTCGTCACTTGCTCAAGCTGAATCACGGGTGGTGAGTCTACGCGGTGTGACGACAGAGCCAAGCCCCACGCCCCGCACAGACGGTGCGCGTCCTCGAATTAGGGGCTAACCGGGAGATCGACGACGCGCTCCGCCCGCGAGTGATCACGCACCGTCGCCGGCGAGCTGGCGCTGCTTGCGCCAGCGGATACCGGCTTCGATGAAGCCGTCCAACTCGCCGTCGAAGACGGCGCTCGGATTGCCGGTCTCCTGCTCGGTTCGGAGATCCTTCACCATCTGATACGGGTGCAGGACGTAGGAGCGCATCTGGTCGCCCCACGAGCCGGCGGCGTTCTCCTTGAGCCCCTCCAGCTTGGCCTGCTCCTCCTGGCGCTTGCGCTCCAGCAGCCGAGCCTGGAGCACCCGCAGGGCGGAGGCCTTGTTCTGGAGCTGGGACTTCTCGTTCTGGCAGGTCACCACGATGCCGGTCGGAATGTGGGTGAGCCGGACCGCCGAGTCGGTGGTGTTGACGCTCTGCCCGCCCGGACCGGAGGAACGGTAGACGTCGACCCGTACCTCGTTCTCCGGGATGTCGATGTGGTCGGTCTGCTCGGTGACCGGCAGGACCTCCACGCCGGCGAAGCTGGTCTGCCGGCGGCCCTGGTTGTCGAACGGGCTGATCCGGACCAGCCGGTGGGTCCCCGACTCGACGCTGAGCGTGCCGTACGCGTAGGGCACCTTCACCGCGAAGGTGGCCGACTTCAGGCCCGCCTCCTCGGCGTACGAGGTCTCGTAGACCTCCGTCGGGTATCCGTGCCGCTCCGCCCAGCGCAGGTACATCCGCAGCAGCATCTCGGCGAAGTCCGCCGCGTCCACGCCGCCCGCCCCGGCCCGGATGGCGATCAACGCCTCCCGGGAGTCGTACTCGCCGGAGAGCAGGGTGCGGACCTCCATCTCCTGGATGGCCTTGGTCAGCCCGGTGATCTCCGATTCGACCTCGGTCAGCACGCCCGGGTCGGACTCGGCCTCGGCCAGCTCCAGCAGCACCTGGGCGTCGTCGAGCTGAGCGCGCAGGCTGCCCAGCTTGCTGATCTCGCCGTTGACGTACGACAGCTGCGAGGTCACCTGCTGAGCCTTGGCCTGGTCGTCCCACAGGTCGGGGGCGGAAGCCTCCTCCTCCAGCCGGGCCTTGTCCTCGTGCAGACGGTCAAGGTTGAGGACGGCCTCGATGTTTCGCAGGGTGGCGTCGAGTTCCTTGAGCTGTTCGGCGTAATCGGCAGCGGTCACGACAGACAAGGGTACTGTGCCGTGGGCGGAGCAGCTCGTTCCCTATGCGCGAACCCGCCGACGATCACCCGACGGGGGCGGACTTCAGCCACGACAGGGCCGCCCGGTGGTAGGCGACGGCGAACTCCAGCGCGCTGGCGTCGTACGTCTCCCCGTCCCGTTTGGCGTTCTTGACCTGTTCCCGCACCTGGGCCAGGGCCTCGGTGTGGTATTCGTTGGCGGAGGCGTACAAGCTCTTGAGCTGGCTGGCGGAGTGCAACTCGCCGAACGCCATCCGGAGCGCTATCGGGTTGCGGATGGTGTCGCGCCCCGGGTTCTCCGTCAGCCAGCGGGAAAATGTCCGTTTCCCACTGGCGGTGAGCGAGTACGGCTGGCTCATCCGCGGCCCCGGCTTGCCGAGCCGCACAAAGCCCCGCTCGGCCAGCACCGGCAACTCGCGGTAGACCTGGCTGCGGGTCATCGACCAGTACGGCGCCAACCGGCGCTCAGCGGCGGCCATCAACTGGCCGCCTGTCATGGGACCCTCATGGAGCAGCCCGAGCAGGGCCGCCGCCGTGGGGTTGACTCCGGAATCCGCCATGCCCACTACGCTGCCACTTTGCGCTCGCGGCGTCCAGGATTTGACGGTTTGCCACCCGACAGGACTTCCTATGTGCACTGTCGGCGGCAGACTGTCCGTTGAGGACTATCGATGGATCGCGGGACCGGTCGCGGCGACCCGCTCAGAGCCGGCTGCGCAGCTCCCACAATTCCGGATAGAAGCGCGTCTCCACCCGGGAGCGCAGGTAGGCGCCACCGGCCGATCCGCCGGTGCCCGGCTTGGTGCCGATCTGCCGCTCGGCCATCAGCACGTGCCGGGCCCGCCACAGGGAAAATGCCTGGTCGTGGGCGACCAGGGCCTCCGCGAGGTCCCAGAGCGGCCCGAACCGCTCCCGGTCCGCGGCGATCCTGGCGTACGCCGCGAAGCGCGCCTCGGCGTCGCCGACCGGGAACCCGGCCCGGGCGAGCACGGCCAGGAAGCCGTCCCAGAGGCTCGGCTCGGCCAGCCGCCGCTCCAGGCGCTCCCGTTCGGCCGGCGGCAACCGGCGGAACCGGTGCAGGAAGTCCGGGTCCTTGAGCCCGGAAAGAAACTCGATCTCCCGGAACTGCACCGACTGGAACCCGCTGGCCGGGGCGAGCTTCGTGCGGAAGGCCAGGAAGTCCTGCGGCGTCATCGTGTCGATCACGTCGACCTGGCCGACCAGCACCCGCTCCACCACGTGGCAGCGTTCCAGCCGAACCCGGGGCAGGTAGGTCTCGCCGGCCAGCATCCGGTCCCGGGCGTCGGACAGCTCGGCGAGCAGCAGCTTGAACCACAGCTCGTACACCTGGTGGATGGTGATGAAGAGAAGTTCGTCGTGGGAGGCCGGGTCGGACTCCGGCACCTGCGCGGCGAGCAGGTCGGCCAACCGTAGGTAGTCGCTGTAGGTGAGCAGGCCGCCCTGCTCCCCGAAACGGGGGTCGGGCGCGGGGGTGGGGTGCGTCACCCCGGCCAGGCTACCGCCGGCGGCAGCGCCACGCGCGCCGCCGGCGGTCGTCGCCGGTCAGCCCATGTGGGGGTACGTGTGGTCGGTCGGCGGCACGAACGTCTCCTTGATCGTCCGCGGCGACACCCAGCGGACGAGGTTGAGCCAGGAGCCCGCCTTGTCGTTGGTGCCGCTGGCCCGGGCGCCACCGAAGGGCTGCTGCCCGACCACCGCGCCGGTGGGCTTGTCGTTGATGTAGAAGTTGCCGGCCGCGTACCGCATCCGCTCGCCGACCGCGTCGATCACCCGACGGTCGGTGGCGAACACCGACCCGGTCAGCGCGTACGGGGCGATCGACTCGGCCTGCGCGACCACCTCGTCGAAGCGGGCGTCGTCGAAGACGTGCACGCCCAGGATCGGCCCGAAGTACTCGGTGGTGAAGGTCTCGTGGGCGGCGTCGCTGCACTCGAAGAGCGTCGGCCGGACGAAGTACCCGACCGAGTCGTCGGCGGTGCCGCCGGCCAGCACCCGGCAGGTGTCGTCGCCGGCGATCAGCTCCAGCGCGGCGGTGTGCCGGGAGAACGCCTTGTCGTCGATCACCGCGCCGCCGAAGTTGCTGAAGTCGGCCACGTCGCCGTAGGTGAGCGAGTCGGTGGTGGCGGCCAGCCGGTCCCGCAGGCCACCCTCCCAGAGCGAGCGCGGCACGTACGCCCGCGAGGCCGCCGAGCACTTCTGGCCCTGGTACTCGTAGGCGCCGCGGATCAGCGCGGTGTGCAGGGCGTCGACGTCGGCGCTGGTGTGCGCGACCACGAAGTCCTTGCCGCCGGTCTCGCCGACCAGGCGGGGGTAGCCCCGGTAGCGGGCGATGTTGTCGCCGACGGTCCGCCACAGCTGCTGGAAGACCTTGGTCGAGCCGGTGAAGTGGATGCCGGCCAGGTCCGGGTCGGCGAGGACGACGTCGGAGACCTCCTCGCCCCGGCCGGTGACCATGTTGATCACGCCGGGCGGCAGGCCGGCGGCCTCGAACAGCCGCATGGTGAAGTGCGCGGCGAACTGCTGGGTCGGGCCCGGCTTCCAGATCACCGTGTTGCCGAGCAGCGCCGGCGCCGAGGGCAGGTTGCCGGCGATGGCGGTGAAGTTGAACGGGGTGACCGCGTAGACGAAGCCCTCCAGCGGGCGGTGGTCGAAGCGGTTCCAGACCCCGGCGGACGAGCTGGGCTGCTCCTCCAGGAGGCGCCGGGCGAAGTGCACGTTGAACCGGAGGAAGTCGATGAACTCGCACGCCGCGTCGATCTCCGCCTGGATCGCGGTCTTCGACTGGCCGAGCATGGTGGCGGCGTTGAGCGTGTCCCGCCAGGGGCCGGCGAGCAGCTCGGCGGCGCGCAGGAAGATCGCGGCGCGCTCCTCGAACGGCAGCGCCCGCCACATCGGCGCGGCGTCCTTGGCGGCCTTGATCGCGGCGCGGGCGTCGTCGTGGGTGGCGTGCGCGGTCACACCGAGCACGTGCGCGTGGCGGTGCGGCTGCGCCACGTTGATCGGGTCACCGGCGGCCATCCGCTGCTCGCCGCCGATGGTCATCGGCAGGTCGATGCGCTCGGCGGCGAGCTCGGTCAGCCGCCGCTGGAGCCGGTCCCGGTCGGGGCTGCCCGGCTCGTAGTTGCGAACCGGCTCGTTGCGCGGCTCGGGTACGGAGAACACGGCATCCATCAACGCTCCTGGCGATCTCGACTGCGGTGGCGAAACCGGACCCGCGGGCACCGACCGGACGGCCGGTCACCGGACGCCGCGCGGGATTGCCGAGCAGCGGCGGGACCTCCCACGATTCTTCCATGCGGGGGTGCTCGCCTCACCTCCACCACCGCCTCCCACCAAGGACCGCCCCACCCCTCCTCCCCTTACCGGAAGGCGCGGGCGGGTCCGCCGGCCCGGGCGGCGGGCACCCGTACGGCGTGAGCCGCTCCGGGCGGTACCGGTCACGGCCGTCCCGTGACGGCGGAAGGTCCACCGGAGCCGCGTACCCTGAATGGTCGGTGACCTGCCGCCTCGAAGGGGAGACGATGACCAAGCAGCCCGGCCGCGTCCCAGCCGCGGAGTCGGACGAGCCGGCGGTCGACCCGGCCACCCCCAGCGGCCGGCCCGTGCCGGCGCCCGCACCCGGCGCGGGCGTGCTCGCGCTGCTGGCGCTCGGTTGGCTGGCCGCCATGCTCTGGTCGACCCGGGAGGCGATCGCCTCGTCGGCGGCCGGGGTCACCGCGATCAGCCTCTCCGCGTTCGCCCTGCCCGGCGTGATCTCAGCCGCGCTGGTGGCCGGGGCCGCCGTGGCCCTGGCCTGCGGCAATCTGCTGTCCCGCCGGTACGGCGACTGGGCCACCCTGCGCTTCGTCGGGGCGATCGGGGCGGGGATGCTGGTCGGCTTGGCGGCCGCGCTCGCGATCAACCTCACCTACTTCGACACCTCGACCACCAACGTGATCGCCGGCACCACCGCCGCCGCGGCGATCATCGGTGGCGCGGTCGCCGGCGCGCGGACGGCGCCGGCGGTCGGCGCGGTGACGGCCGCCGCGCTGGGCACGCTGGTCTTCGTGGTCGCGTTCAGCCGCGCCCGGGACCCGCTCTTCGATCTCTTCGGCGCGGGCGACAGCCAGGAGTCGCTGGTCAACGCAGCGAAGTGGGTGTCGCGTACCGAGTCGCTCGTCGCCGGCCTGCTGGCCGGGCTGCTCGCCTTCGGCTACCTGAGCTGGGCACGGCGGCGGGCCGTCCGGCGCGATCCCCACACGCCGGCGCTGCGCTGGCCGGCCTACCTGCTCGCGGGGGCCGGGCCGGGGCTGCTCCTGCTGCTCGCCGAGGTGATCATCCGGATCGGTGGCCGCTCGCTGCTCGACCTGGCCGGCGCGCTGAGCGAGGCGGACGCGGTGGCGCAGACCTCGCTGGGCACCTCGCGGGTGGACAACGGCATCTGGGTGCTCTTCGTGGGGGCGCTGACCGCCCTCATCGCGTTCGGCCGCACGCTCGGACCAGCCCATTCCGACGACGACGAACCCGTCCCGGCCGACGACTCCCCCGCCCTGAACGCGGACCAGCCGGACCCGGCCGACGCGGACTCGACCGACGCGGACGCCGCCGACGCGGACCGGGCCAAGGCGGACCGGGCCCGCTGACCCGCCCGGCGTCCCGTTCAGCCGGCGGCGCGCAGCAGCAGGTCCAGCTCGCTCACGTCGTACCACTCCAACTCGTGGTCCTCGGCGCCGTCGACGGTGAACTGGGCATCCGGGTCACCGGCGGCGGCCTCGGCCACCACGTCGGCCGCCGCGGCGACCTGCTCGACCGCGTCAGCGCCGTCCACGTGGATGGCCGCGACGGCACCCACCGGCACCGCTTCGGCCAACGTCACCGTGCTGGAGCCCAGCTCACCATCGCCCCGTCCGAGCGCGGCACGCGGCAGGTCGGCCGAGACGACGACCCGGCGGCGGGGCGCGGCCGGGTCGGCCCGGAGCAGGTGCAGCGCGTCCTGGGCGGCCCGGATGAACGCGACGTACTCCAACTCCTCCTCGTCGCCCTCGGCGTACCACTCGCGCAGCGCCGGGGTCACCGCGTGCGCCTGCTCGGCGGCCAGCCCCTGCTCACGCAGGCGGGCCAGCATGGGTACGGTCGCCGGCACGTACACCCGGACAAGCTCGTCGGTCACCGGTCGTCTCCCCGCTCAGTCCACCACCGGCGGCCGCCGGCACGGGCGCAGATCATGCCGCACGCCGTGACCGTCATACACCTCACCTCCGGCCCGTGGAAGTTCCCCGCCGGTGTGTCCCGCCGCGGCTGGTTCGCGGCCGGGCAGTGGAGGTGCTGGGCCATCCGAGCTGTCGATGGCAAACTGAGGCAAACGCCATCAACCCCGGGAGTTTCTGTGGAGCCGAGGTTCCTGCTGCTCTCCGACGTCGCCGCCGAGCTGAACGTGTCGGACTCGCAGGTCTACCACATGGTGCGCAGCGGGGAACTGCCGGCGATCAAGATCGGTGGCCGCGGCCAGTGGCGAGTCGAGCGCGCCCGGCTGGAGGAGTACATCCAGCACAAGTACGCGGAGACCGCCGACTGGGTTCGGGGCAACCCGCTCATCGACCGCGACCCCGAGTAGTCGCGAGCATCCGTTGAGCCATTGACCGGGGCCGCTCCATCGCTCAGAATCGAGTCTGTCGGAGGCAAACGAAGGCAAACGCAAGATCAAGGGGCAGCGATGAGCGAGCGGCGACCCGGTCCGTCCCGGCCACCCGTGCGGTTGCGCCCGGTCCCGCCCATCGACCCGCCGTACGCCGACGAGGCCGACGGGGCGTACTGGCCGGCGCCGACCCACGGCCAGCTCGCCCTCGACCTGTTCGCCTCGACGAGGCCGGACCCGATCCGCCCGCCGGACCGCCGCGCCACCCTCCGCCGGGTGCCGGCGCGGCCCGGCATCCACCCGGGTCCGCCCTCGCCGCCGGCCACCACCCCCGAGTCGATCCGGGTCGCGCACCGCTTCGTCGACACCTGCCTCGAGGTGGTCAACGGCTACCGCTCACCAGCGCAGTTGCGGCCCCTGCTCGACCCGGCCCGGGCCGGCGACCTGCTCGCCGAACTGGCCCGCGCGGCGAGGCGAACCCGGGCGTCCGGCCCGGCCACCGCGTCCCGCCAGGCCACCGCGTCCCGCCCGGGCGCTGCGTCCGGCCCGAGCGCTGCCTCCGGCCCGAGCGCTGCCTCCGCGCGGACCGGGCAGCCGGGGCGAGCCGGGATGTCCCGCCGCCGTGCCGAGCGGCCGGTGGTCCGGCTGCGCCGGCTGCGAGCCTGTGAGCCCCGGGAGGCGGCAGTGGAGGCCGCCGCGGTGCTCACCGGCGCGGGCGGCCGCAGTTGGGCGATGGCGCTGCGCCTGGAACATCGCCGGGGCCGCTGGCTCTGCACCGCCCTCCAGGTCCTCTGACCCGGCTCACGGCCAGACGATCGCCCCGGCTCACCGGAAATCGGGCCGTCGGAGGACTGCTGACACCCGACCCTTTCGTGGCCGCCGCCGGACGGGCATGTCCCGGCTTCTTCGTGGCCGCCGCCCGGCGGGCACGTCCCGGCTTCTTCGTGGTCGCCGCCCGGCGGGCATGTCCCGACTTCTTCCGTGGCCGCCGCCCGGCGGGCAAGTGCCGAAGGAGAGCTATACCTGTGGGTCATATTTATGACTCTCAGGTAGGGCCCTCACCAGGAACAGGTAGCCCGGGAGCCGAGCCGGCGGCGCGCCGGACGGGTCAACGAGCCCGCACGCGGGTCCGGGCACACGAACGGGCCCCGGCCGATTGGCCGGGGCCCGTTTCGGTGCTGTCGGTCAGCCGCCGTTGGGGGCGCCGTGGCAGCGCTTGTACTTGCGACCCGAGCCACACGGGCAGGGCGCATTGCGGGACGGGCCGTTGCTGGCCTCCGCCTGGTTCGGCGCGGGCCGTCGCGCGGCGGCCGACGGGACCGCCGGGCCACGCAGCCCGGAGGCCGGCCGCTGCGGAGCCGACGGAGCCGTCCGCCCCGGCGCCGCCGGGGCACCCGGGGCCGGTCGGCCCACACCGAGCGCCGGAGCCTGCTGCTCGGCCTGCTCGACGGCCACCGCACCGGGGCTGGCCTCGCCGTCGATGGTGGGGGCGGAGTATTGCAGGCCCTGTCGCTGCGGCGCGCGGTTGAGACCCTTCGCCCGGATCTCCACCGGCTTGTCGAGCAGGGTGACCTCGTCCGACTCCGCAGTCGGCTCCGGCTCGGTCACCTGGACGTCCACGTTGTAGAGGAAGCCGACCGTCTCCTCCTTGATGCCGTCCATCATGGTGGCGAACATGTCGAAGCCCTCGCGCTGGTATTCCACCACCGGGTCGCGCTGGGCGTACGCCCGGAGGTTGATGCCCTCCTGGAGGTAGTCCATCTCGTAGAGGTGCTCGCGCCACTTGCGGTCGATCACCTGGAGCAGCACCATCCGCTCCAGCTGGCGCACCCCCTCGGCGCCGAGCTGCTCCTCGCGCCGGTCGTACGCGGCGTGCGCGTCCTCCTTGAGCCGGGCCACCAGGAAGTCGGCGTCCATGCCGGCACGGGAACCGCCGGCCTCCTCCTCCAGCTCGTCGATCGTCACACCGACCGGGTAGAGCTGCTTGAGGCTGGACCAGAGCTGCTCCAGGTCCCAGTCCTCGCCGTAGCCCTCGGAGGTGGCGCCGCGCACGTACGCCTCGACGGTTTCGTCGATCATGTTGCGGACCTGCTCGGAGAGGTCTTCCCCGTTGAGCACCCGGAGCCGCTCGGCGTAGACGACCTGGCGCTGCTTGTTGAGCACTTCGTCGTACTTGAGCACGTTCTTGCGGATCTCGGCGTTCTGGCCCTCGATCTGGGCCTGGGCGCTCTTGATCTGCCGGGTGACCATCTTCGACTCGATGGGCACGTCCTCCGGGATGTTGAAGCGCTCCATCACCGCCTCGACCGCGCCGGCCCGGAAGCGCCGCATCAGCTCGTCCTGGAGCGACAGGTAGAAGCGGGACTCGCCCGGGTCACCCTGCCGGCCGGCGCGACCGCGCAGCTGGTTGTCGATCCGCCGGGACTCGTGCCGCTCGGTGCCCAGCACGTACAGGCCCCCGGCGGCCGCGACCTCGTCCGCCTCGGCGTCGCAGGCCTGCTTCCAGTTGGGCAGGACCTCCTCCATCGCCTTGGCGTACTCTTCCTCGTTCTCCAGCGGGTCGAGGCCACGCTGGCGCAGCTCGTTCGCGGCGAGGAACTCGGCGTTGCCGCCGAGCAGGATGTCGGTGCCGCGGCCGGCCATGTTGGTCGCCACGGTGACCGCGCCCTTGCGCCCCGCCTGGGCGACGATCTCGGCCTCCCGAGCGTGGAACTTGGCGTTCAGCACGTTGTGCGGGATGCCACGGCGGCGCAGCAGCTGGGAGAGGATCTCGGAGTTTTCCACCGAGACGGTGCCGACGAGCACCGGCTGGCCCATCTGGTGCCGCTCGGCGATGTCCTCGATGACGGCGTTGAACTTGGCCTTTTCCGTCTTGTAGATGACGTCCGGCCGGTCCTCGCGAACCATCGGGCGGTGGGTCGGGATGGTCACGACGCCGACCTTGTAGACCTTGTTGAACTCGCTCGCCTCGGTCTGCGCCGTACCGGTCATCCCGGACAGCTTCTCGTAGAGGCGGAAGTAGTTCTGGAGGGTGATGGTGGCCAGGGTCTGGTTCTCCTGCTTGATCTCCACCCCCTCCTTGGCCTCGATCGCCTGGTGCATGCCCTCGTTGTAGCGACGGCCGTGCAGGATGCGACCGGTGAACTCGTCGACGATCAGGACCTCACCGTCGCTGACGATGTAGTCCTTGTCGCGCTTGTAGAGCTCCTTGGCCTTGATGGCGTTGTTCAGGTAGCCGACCAGCGGAGTGTTCACCGACTCGTACAGGTTGTCGATGCCGAGCCGGTCCTCGACCTTGGCGACGCCGCGCTCGGTGACCGCGATGGTGCGCTTGGAGTGGTCGACCTCGTAGTCGCCCTCGCCGTCGGTGCCGGCCTGGAGGCGGGCCACCACGCCGGCGAACTCGCCGTACCAGCGGGCCGAGTGCTCGGCCGGGCCGGAGATGATCAGCGGGGTACGCGCCTCGTCGATCAGGATCGAGTCGACCTCGTCGACCACCGCGAAGTTGTGACCCCGCTGGACCAGTTCGTCCTTCGACCAGGCCATGTTGTCGCGCAGGTAGTCGAAGCCGAACTCGTTGTTGGTGCCGTAGGTGATGTCGCACTCGTAGGCGGCCTTGTGCTCGCTGGCCGGCCGGTTGGGCAGCACCACGCCGACGGTCAGCCCGAGGAACTCGTGCACCCGGCCCATCCAGGCCGCGTCGCGCTGGGCGAGGTAGTCGTTGACCGTGATCACGTGGACGCCCTTGCCGGAGAGCGCGTTGAGGTAGACGGCCATGACCGAGGTCAGTGTCTTGCCCTCACCGGTCTTCATCTCGGCGATGTTGCCGAAGTGCAGCGCCGCGCCGCCCATCACCTGGACGTCGTACGGGCGCTGGCCCAGCACCCGGGCGGCCGCTTCGCGGGCCACCGCGAACGCCTCCGGCAGCAGGTCGTCGAGGGTCTCACCCTCGTCGAGCCGCTCCCGGAACTGTTCGGTCATGCCGCCCAGTTCCTCGTCGGTGAGGTTGACGTAGTCGTCCTCGATCGAGCTGACGGCGGCGGCGATGGCCTTGAGCCGGCGCACCATGCGGCCCTCGCCCGCGTTAAGGACCTTTTCCAGAATCGACACGGATCAACGCTCCCCTAGACAGTCTCGAACCATCGTAGGCGCTCCACCGGCGCGATGGTCACTGGTGGCGGCGGTCCACCCCGCCGAACCCGACATAACTCGCGCAGCGGGTGCGTCGCGCAGGTTATCCGGTTACGCCGTGGGCGAACGTTCCGGCACGATGCACGGGTGGAGCCTGTGGAGATCATCGAGGACGGCCTGCTGCTGCGGCCCTGGCGGGACACCGACGCCGACGCCGTGCACCGCGCGTGCCAGGACCCGGACATTCAGCGCTGGACCACCGTACCGCGCCCGTATCTGCCGGAACACGCCTACGGATTCGTGACCGAGTTGAGCGGGCGGGCGTGGGCGGAGGGCACCGGCGCGCCATTCGCGGTCTGCGACCCGGTCACCGGCGAACTCCTCGGCTCGTGCGGGCTCGTCTCGATCACCAGCGCCGGCACCGGCGAGATCGGCTACTGGACGGCCCCGTGGGCGCGCGGGCGGGCGGTGACCGTCCGGGCCGCCCGCGCGGTGGCCCGCTGGTCCTTCGACACGCTCGGGCTGCGCCGGCTCATCTGGCAGGCCGAGGTGGGCAACCACGCCTCCCGGCTGGTCGCGCTCCGCGCCGGGTTCCGGATCGACGGCCGGCTGCGGCTGGCGGACCCGGCGTCCGGCGGCAGCGCGGACGGCTGGGTCGGGTCGCTGCTGCCCGGCGAGGTGCCCGCCCCCGGGGCCACCGGGCCGGCCGGCCCGGGCACCCTGGCCGCTCGGCGGGCCGCCGCCTTCGGCCGCCCGCAGCCCACCCTGTTCGCCACCGCCGGGGCCGGTGAGCTGCTGCTACGGCCGATGGAGGAGCAGGACCTGGACGCCGTGGTGGAGACCTGCCGCGATCCGGAGACCATCCGCTGGACGACGGTGCCGGACCCGTACGAGCGCGCCGACGCGCAGTGGTACCTCGGCTTCATCCGGGACGCCTGGGCACGGGGGGACGCCGCCTGCTTCGTGATCGCCGACCCCGATGACCGGTACGCCGGCTCGATCGACCTGCGGCTCTCCCCCGCTGATCCGCTGCTCGCCGACGTCGGCTTCATGGCCGCCCCGGCGGCCCGTGGCCGCAGCTACATGCCGGCCGCGCTGGCCGCACTGAGCGCATGGGGCTTCACCACGCTGGGCCTGGCCCGGATCGAGTGGAAGGCGCACGTGGGCAACACCGCCTCCCGCCGGGTCGCCGAGAAGGCGGGCTTCGCATTCGAGGGGACGGCCCGGGGTGGCCTGCAACACCGAGGTGAGCGGGTCGACGTCTGGACGGCCGCGATGCTCGCCCAGGACCTGACGTGACTCCGCCGCAGGTGATCGAGGCGCACGGGGTGCGGCTGCGGCCGTTCCGCGCCGAGGACACCGCCGACGTGGTCGACGGCTGCGCCGATCCGGCGAGCCAGCGGTTCGTGTCGAGCCTGCCCTCCCCGTACACCGAGGCCGACGCCCGCTGGTGGATCGACGCCGGCGCACCGGCGGCCTGGACCGGCGGCGGTGCTGCGTATGCCATCGCCGACTCGGCCACGGACCGGCTGCTCGGCGCGGTGGGTCTCAACAACCCGCTGCCCGAACGGGGTCAGGCCGAGATCGGCTACTGGGTGCGGCCGGCAGCGCGCGGACGCGGGATCGCCGCCGCGGCCACCCGCGCGCTGAGCGAGCACGCGTTCGCCACCGGAACCGTCCGGCTGGAGCTGCTCACCGAGGCGGAGAACGCGCCCAGTCAACGGGTCGCGCTGGCCGCCGGCTTCGGGTACGAGGGCGTACGCCGGTCGGCCGGCTCAGGTCGGGGCGGTGGCCGGCACGACCTGCTGGCTTGGGTACGCCTCGCCGACGACCCGACCGGCCCGACCGCCCGGCTGCTGCCGGACCTGCCCGGCGGGGCGCTCACCGATCAGGTGGTGGCGCTACGCCGGCTCGCTCCGGACGACGCCGAGCTGATGTACCGGTTGCACAGCCGGCCGGAGGTGGTGGCGAACCAGGCGCCGCCGGTGCCGCCGGAGCGGGCCGCGATCGAGCGGCGCTGCCGGCTCGCGGAGAGCGCGTGGCTGACCGGGGACATCGCCCGACTGCTGATCACCGACGTGGCCACCGGCGAGCCGGCGGGCAGTTGCGGGTTGTCGTACACGGATGTGGCCAGCGGGGAGGCGTCGCTCGGCTACGCGCTGCTGCCCGACTGGCGGGGCCGGGGGTACGCCACCCGGGCCGTCCGGCTGCTCGCCGGTTGGGCGTTCGGGCCGGCGGGTATCGCCCGGCTGACCGCCGGCACCGTCCCGGAGAACACGGCCTCCCACCGGGTGCTGGAGCGGGTCGGCTTCGAGCGGGAGGGCCTGCAACGTGGCCGGCTGCCGGGTCTGGCCGGCACCCGCCTGGACGACCTGACCTTCGCCCTGCTACCCGCCGACCTCCGCTGAGCAGATCACGGAGTCGTGGTGGACGGTCCGCACCGGTTCGCGGCTCCCGTACCACCACGACTCCGTGGTCAACGCGGGTCGGAACCGGTCAGGTGGCGAGGGAGATGATGCCGTAGTCGTAGGCGTGCCGGCGATAGACGACGCTGGGGCGGCCGGACTCCTTGTCCTGGAACAGGTAGAAGTCGTGGCCGACCAGTTCCATCTCGAAGAGCGCGTCGTCGATCGTCATCGGTTCCGCCGGGTGCACCTTTTCCCGGGCGATGTGCCACGGCTGCTCGTCGTACTCGTCCTCGGCCCGCTCGGCGACGGCCGTGCCGGCGCGGGCGCCGTCACCCGGCGCGCTCAGCGGGGCGGCCACCAGATCCGCGACCGGTAGGCCGGCGGTGGCGGCGGAGACGGAGATCGGCGCGTGCCGGCCCCGGTGTACGCGGCGACGGTCGGCCGCACGGCGCAGCCGGGTGTCGAGCTTGGCGATGGCCGCGTCGAGCGCGCTGTAGAAGTCATTCGTGCACGCCTCGGCCCGGATCACCGGGCCTCGGGAAACGCAGGTGATCTCCACCCGCTGGCAGTGGTCGGCTTGGCGCGGATTGCGCTCGTGAAACAGCTCGACATCGACACGAATGAGTTTGTGGTCGTAGCGTTCGATCTTTGCGAGTTTCTCGGCTACGTGCACCCGGTAATGGTCCGGCACTTCGACGTTACGGCCCTTGACCACGATGTCCACGTGACCTCCCTTGTTCGGACGGTCTTCGATCCGGTTACCCGGCCGCGCGCCCTGGGGAGCCCCGCTGGCGTCGACCGGTCAGTGCGGCTACGCCTCCTCTCACCGCCGGAGGCGGGTGGAATGACCTCCTACCCCCGACAGCGAAACGCTAACTCCTGTTCGCCCGGCAGTCACCCCATGTTGCCGAGACCGCCCGGGATTTTTCGCAGCTCATACACCAACGGGTGAAACGGAAACACGAACGGTTACGAACGGCGTCTTTTCTCGGTCGCCGCGAGCACCGCGGCGACACCCGGCGCCTGCCCGGTGGCGGCCAGCACCCGGGCCGACGCGGCCAGGGTGACCCCGGTGGTGACGATGTCGTCCAGCAACACCACGACGGGCGCCACGCCCGACGCGCCGCCCCCACGCCGGGCACCCGGACGCGGCCGGAAGGCCGCCTCGGCCGCCGCCGCCCGGCCGGCGCTGTCCAGCGTCACCGAGTCGGGCCGGGGCAGCGCCCGCAGCGGCCGGTGCACCCGAACCGGCCAACCGGCCCGGCTCAGCCGCGCCGCGCAGTGCCGGGCCAGCCGGTCCAGGTGGTCCCCGTAGCGGGCCCGGGCCGCCGCCGCGGTGTCCGGCACCGCCACCAACGCCAGCGGACGGGCACCGCCGACCGCCGCCGCGACGACCTCGGCGAGCAGCGCGCCGAGCGGGCGGGCCAGCCCGTGCCGGCCGTGCTCCTTGTACGCCAGCAGGGCCTCGCGCAACGGGCCGGCGTACGGACCGAGGGCGACGCAGGGCGGCAGGCCCGGCGGGGCGGGAGTCGGACGGACCGGGCGCGGACGCAACGCGCTCAGCGCCGTCACGCAGGTCGGGCAGATCCCGTGCCGCAGACCGGGTCGACGCTCTCGACAGCCCGCGCAGTCGGTGGGCAGGACCAGGTCGCCGAGATCGGCCCAGAGCCCGCGCACGACGTCAGTAGAGGAAGAACGGGGCCGACGGGTTGCTCGGGCGGAGCCCGGCCGGCGGTGGAGCGACGTCCCGTACCTGTCCGGGCTCGATCCGCTCGAACGGGCTGCTGCGGTAGGCCACCCCGTTCGCCTCGTACATGTATCCCACGCTGGGTGACGGCACCTCGTCGTTCGTCGGGTACGCCGTCAGGTGGTTGACCTTGGCACCCACGTCGGTCTTCAGCGGCGTCTCCAGGGCCCCGTCCACGCTGATCCCGTAGATCGCCGGCTGGCCGGCCGACCCGGCCACCACCAGGCGGCCCTCCCCGCTCCAGTCCACGGCGCTGAGGCCGGTCAGCGAGGTGACGAGCGCCCGCGGCGGCCCGATGGAGACCCCGCCGCCGTCCAGGTTGACCGCCGCGACGTACAGCCGGCCGCCGGCGATCAACGCGACCCGCTGGCCGTCCAGAGCTGCGGCCACCGCGGTGACCTCCGGGGTGGGCAGGTTCAGCGGCACCTGGTACATCCCGGCGGCCTCGTCGAAGCGGTAGAGACGGCCGTCGGCCACCACCAGGCCCCGGCCCGGGCGGGAGTCGACCGTGCGCAGCCAGACCGGACGGCTGATCGAGGCGTAGTCTTTCCCGCTCCGGTTGAGGGCGGGGCCGGTGCCCACCGCGAGTCGGTGCCTTCCCTTGCCGCTGTTCACCACCATCGCGGCGAGGATCCGGCCCTCGGCCCGCGCGAGCCCCGCGGACACGATGTTGCGGTTGACCTCGGCCGACAACGGCACGTCGCCGCTGGGCTCGCCGGGGAAGTCGAGCGGGCGGATGGCGCCCTCGTAGACGCCGTACCGCTGCGGGCCCTCGATGATCGGGTAGAGCGCCTCGGAGTTTCGGCGCGCCTCCAGATCCTGCACGGGCAGCGCGTTGTTGCGGATCTTCAGCGCCAGCTCGCCCCGCAGGTCGCCCAGCGACCAGGCCAACTGGGTGATCAACCGGTCGATCTGGGTCTGGTCGTCACCGGACATGTCCAGGTTGACCTCCCACCGGTTGTGCGCGCCGGTGGCGTTGTTGACCAGCTCGGTGCGGTCGGGCAGCCCGACGACGCCGGGGCGCAGCCAGTCGGACGGGCCACCGACCAGCCACTTCACCACCTCGTTGACCCGGCGTTCGTCCGGTACCGCCGCCGGCAGATAGCGCTGATCGGGCACCAGACGGCTGCCGTCGGAACTCCAGAAGTAGATCGACTCGTCCTGGTAGTACTGCTGTAGGGCGTTGTCGCTGAGCAGCAGCACGTTCGGCGGGTCGAGGACGTACAGGCCGGCGCGCTCGTCGTCGCCGCCGAACGCCGCGCTGCGCACCCGGAACTCGTACCCCGTCTCGGTCGCCACCGGCGGGGCCAGGGTGCCGTTGGACCGCAACAGGCCGAGCTGTTGCACCTTGATCTTCACGGTGGTGGTCAGGTCGCTGTTGCCGGTGAAGACCGCCTCCCGCAGCCGGACCACGTTCAGCGCGACCTCGCTGCCCTTCTTCTCCTGCAGTTTGGACTGGTGCTCCGGCGCGACGAACAGCTTGACCCGCTCGTAGGCCCGGTCCGGCTCACCAGCGGCGGCGTCCAGGAAGTTGCGCACGAACGCGTCGATGTCGCTGCCGCTGGCCGTGCGCGTCGGCGGCTCACTTCGACCGCCGTTGTTCGAGCCGGCCTCCGTCGCGGTCCCGCCCTTGCCGTCCACCCGCACGTCGGACGACGCCGGGATGCCGCACGCCCCGCCGAGCAGCAGCGCCGCGCCGAGTGCCCCGACCATGACCTGGCGCCTCACGATCGCACCTCCGCACGGTGGCCGTCCTCGGCGGGCGCCGGGGCGATCGCCAGCGTGCCGTCGGCGCCGGGACCGATGGCCAACGGGCCGCCATCCCGGGGGCCACCGAACGGCAGTGCGGCGTCGGCGGGCACCAGCCGCAGCGGCGAGGTGGTCAGCCGGTCGCCCGCGCGGGCCGGCAGGGTGAGCCGGAACTGCGCGCCCTGCCCGGGCGCACCCCACGCCTCCAGCCAGCCGCCGTGCAGCCGGGCGTCCTCGAGGCTGATGGACAGGCCCAGACCGGTGCCACCGGTCTGCCGGGCCCGGGACGGGTCCGCCCGCCAGAACCGGTTGAACACCAACTTTTCCTCGCCCACCTTGAGCCCCACGCCGCGATCCCGGACGGTGATCGCCACGGCGGTCTCGTCGATGCCGAGAGTGATCAGCACGGGACGTGCCTCACCGTGCTCGACGGCGTTGCCGACCAGGTTGCGCAGCACCCGCTCGACCCGGCGCGGGTCGACCTCGGCGATCACCGGCGTGCCCGGCAGGTCCAACTCGATCGGGACGCCCACGCGCTCGGCCAGGCCGGCGAGCCGGTCGACCACCCGGTGCACCACCGGCACCAGGTCGGTTGGCTCGGCGTCCAGCATGGCGAAGCCGGCGTCGAACCGGCTGATCTCCAACAGGTCGGTGAGCAACTCCTCGAACCGGTCCAGCTCGGCTTGGAGCAGCTCGGCGCTGCGGGCCACCGCCGGGTCGAACTCGTCGCGCTCGGCGAAGATCAGGTCGGCGGCCATCCGGACCGTGGTCAACGGGGTACGCAGCTCGTGCGAGACGTCGGACGTGAACCGGCGCTGCAACCGGGACATCTCCTCCAGGCGGAGGATCTGCCGTTGCAGGTTGGTCGCCATCTGGTTGAACGACGCGGCGAGCAGGGCGAGGTCGTCCTCGCCGTTGACCACCATCCGCTGGTCGAGCAGGCCGGCGGAGAGCCGCTGGGCCGTCCGCGCGGCGACCCGGACCGGATTGACCACCAGCCGGGTGACCAGGGCCGCGAGCAGCCCGAGCAGGATCACCAGGGCGACCCCGGTGGCCACCACGGTGGCTCGGGCGTCGGCGGCGGTGCGGTCCTGCTGGGTCAACGGCACGAGGTAGTAGAGCTCGATCTGACCGAACCGGGTGGGCACCGGCGAGCCGTAGACCAGATATTTGGTGGGCTCTCCGGTCAGCCGGCCGGTGCGGATCTGGCTGGCCACCTTGCCGCTGGCGACCGCGGCCCGCAGCTCCTGGCTGATCAGCGGCTGGACGTTCGCCGCGGGCGCGGTGCGGGCCTGGATGACGTTCGGATAGCCGTCGGCGGTGATCGCCACCACCACACCACTGATCTGCTCGGGGTCGCCGCCGGCCAGATAGTTGACCGTGTCCTCGATGGTCTCCTGGAGCTGCGCCTCCTGCGGCTGGCCGTACAGCGAGACCTGCTTGGCCGCGTAGCCGGCGCCGCTGTTCACGCGCTGCCGGACGTCGGTGCGGGCGCTGTCGAGCAGGATCGTGGTGATCTTGTCAGCGATCAGGTACGCGAAGCCGCCGACCAGCAGGCTGGAGGCGACGAGCGTGATGGTCACCACCCGGACCTGGAGCGAGCGGCGCCAGGTCTGGTGCACCCGCGCCACCATCCGGGCGGCTCGCCCGCTCAGCGCACGCCAGAGCTCCCAGCCGGCGCGGGGCCGGCGGGCAGTCGTCTGAGGGTGCGGGGGCGGGGAGCTTGACACAGTGTGACCAGGCTATCCGGTCCCCGCCTTGTAGCCCACGCCCCGCACGGTGAGGATGATTTCCGGCCGCTCCGGATCCGGCTCGATCTTGGCGCGCAGCCGCTGCACGTGCACGTTGACCAGCCGGGTGTCGGCTGCGTGCCGGTAGCCCCAGACCTGCTCCAGCAGCACCTCGCGGGTGAAGACCTGACGCGGCTTGCGGGCGAGCGCGACCAGCAGATCGAACTCCAGCGGAGTCAGCTTGACCTCCTCGCCGTTGCGGCTGACCGTGTGCGCGGGCACGTCGATGGTGATCTGGTTGCCGGGTGGCCCGATGGTCAGCATCTCCGGTGCCACGTCCTCGCCCCGGCGCAGCCGAGCCCGCATCCGGGCGACCAGCTCCTTGGGCTTGAACGGCTTGACCACGTAGTCGTCGGCGCCCGACTCCAGGCCGAGCACCACGTCGACGGTGTCGCTCTTGGCGGTCAGCATCACGATCGGCACGCCGGACTCGGCTCGAATCGACCGAGCGACATCGATGCCGCTCATCCCGGGCAGCATCAGGTCAAGCAGGACGATATCGGGACGACTATCGCGGAACGCCGCCAACGCCCGCTCGCCGTCGGCCACGAACGAGGGCAGGAAACCCTCGCTGCGCAGCACGATGCCGAGCATCTCGGCGAGTGCGGGGTCGTCGTCGACCACCAGTACCCGGGCTCTCATGGGATTAATATTGCATCCCCGTTCAGTTCGGTGGGACCGGCGTCACCCGGTAACGGATAGCGCCGCCGGCAAGCGTCGCACCGCGACCCGCGGCGGCGGCGCCACGTGATGCGGGCCCGGCAGGGAAGAAATCCTGGCCGGGCCACCCATGATCCCCCTTCGGTGCCGCCCGGCGCCACCGCTGCCTCGGCCGGTCGGCCTGTCGCGATCCGGACGGCCGTCAGCCGAAGAGCGTCCGCCCCCAGTGGTCCCCGCCGTCACGCACACCGGGCGGGCAGGCGAACAGGCCGCTGGAGACGTGCCGGAGGTACTCGTTCATCACGTCGTGCCGGGCCAACTGGGTCTGGATCGGCACGAACTGCCGGCGCGGATCCCGCTGGTAGGCGATGAAGAACAGACCCGCGTCGAGCCGGCCGAGGCCGTCCGAGCCGTCGACGAAGTTGTAGCCGCGGCGCAGCAGGTGCGCGCCGTTGTTCCGGCTGGGGTGGGCCAGCGTGACGTGGGCGTGCTCGGCGATCAACGGCTGCCCGTCGTCACCGCGCGCGACGAAATCCGGCTCGTCGAACTCGTCGGTGCGGCCCAGCGGGGCGCCGCTGCCCTTCGTCCGACCGACGATCTCCTCCTGCTCGGCCAGCGAGGTCCGGTCCCACGTCTCCACGAGCATCCGGATCTTGCGGGTGACCAGGTACGAGCCTCCGGTCATCCAGTCCGGCCCGTCGCCCGGCTGCACCCACAGCTGGTCGCGCAGCAGGTCGGTCTCCTCGGCCTTGAGGTTGGCCGTGCCGTCCTTGAACCCGAACAGGTTGCGCGCCGTGGCCTGGTCGCGCGAGGTCGACGAGGTACGGCCGAAGCCGAGCTGCGACCAGCGGACGCTCACCACGCCCATGCCGAGCCGGGCCAGGTTGCGGATCGCGTGCACCGCCACCTGCGGATCGTTGGCGCACGCCTGCACGCAGAGGTCGCCGCCGGAGAGCTGCGCCTGCAACGCGTCGCCGGGGAACTTGGGCAGCTCGGCCAGCGCGGCCGGGCGCCGGTCGGCGATACCGAACCGGTCCCGGCCGTCGGCGTCGCGGAACAGGGTCGACCCGAAGCCGATGGTGAGGGTGAGCTGCGAGGGGGGCAGGCCGAGCGCCTCGCCGGTGTCGTCCGGCGGGGCCTCCGGCACCCCGCCCACCGCGCCGAGCACCCCGGCGTCCCGCCCGGCGGTCATCCGGGCGGCGGCGGCCGTCCACTCCTGGAGCATCTCGACCAGCCGGGCGCGATCCTTGGTGATCACGTCGAAGGCGACGAAGTGCAGCCGGTCCTGGGCCGGCGTGACGATGCCGGCCTGGTGCTCGCCGTGGAACGGCACCGCCCCCGCCGGATGGTCGCTGGCCGCGGCCGGGTCACGGGAGCCGTTGATCAGCGCGCCCGCGCCGGCCGCCACCCCGGCGACTCCGGCCACCCCGGCGCCGGCGAGCGTGATCGCTCGCCGGCGGGTCAACCTGCTCCCGCTCATCGACTCGACCCTCCCTGACGTCCGGTCACTTGGCGACGACTGCGGCGACCTTGCTGATCGGCTCGGCGAGCGCGTTGATGCCGTCGGAGAGCTCCTTGAGCTCGGCCTTGCTCAACGCGGTGTGCAGCTTCCAGCCGTCGCCGTCGCGGTGCTTGCCGAGCAACGCCTCGACGTTGGCGAACTCGGTGTCCAGCTGCTTGACCAGCTCCGGCGAGCGCTGCTCCAGCGCCGGACGGAGGGCGGACACGGCAGCCTTGGAACCTTCCAGGTTGGCGGCGAAGTCCCACAGGTCGGTGTGCGAGTAGCGGTCCTCCTCGCCGGTGATCTTGCCGCTGGCCACCTCGTCGAGCAGTTCCTTGGCGCCGTTGGCGAGCTGGAGCGGGGAGAGCTTCTCCGCGTTGGCCTTGGCGACGATCTCCTTGACATCGACCAGCAGCCGGTCGGCGATCGGGCCGTCCTTGCTGATGTCGCCGGACTGCCAGAGGTCCTTCTCGATGCGGTGGAAGCCGGTGAACTCCATCCCCTCCTCGATGACCTCCTCGCGACCGTCGATCTTGGGGTCGAGGTCGCCGAAGATCTCGGCCACCGGCTCGATCCGCTCCCAGTAGGTGCGGGCGACCGGGAAGAGGGCCTTGGCCTTCGCCACGTCGCCGGCCTTGACCGCGGCGACGAACTCCTCGGTCTTCTCCAGCAGCGCGGCGGTCTGGCTCTTGACGTAGCGCTGGTAGTTGTCGGTCGCGCCGGCCAGCGCGGCGTCGGCGGTCAGCGGCTCGGCCGATCCGCTGACCTTGAGCGCGCCGCGGATGCCCTTGCCGCTCATACCCGGCTTGCACGCCGTCTCGTACGTGCCGGCCGGCAGCTCCACGTGCAGCTCGCGGCTCAGCCCGGGGGCGATGTTCTCGACCTCGCCCATCACCCGGTCGCCGGAGGCGTACACGTAGAACTCGGTCACCTTCGCACCCGAGTTGGTGATCTTGAAGGTGGCGGTTCCGGCGCCGAGGTCGGTGGTGCCGACCTCGCAGGCGGTGTCGCTGGCCTTGACCACGATCGGGCCACCGGCCCCGGTCGCCTCACCCTTGTCGGAGTCGGAACAGGCGGCGACGCCGGTCGTGGCCAGCACGCCGGCAGCGGCCAGCGCGAAGAATCGGGTGGTACGCATCTGAGCTGTCTCTCCTCGTGGGGTCAGGCACGCTGCGGCGTGGACGCCGCCTCGGCCCCGGTGCCGGTGTCGGCCCCGCGCTCGGTGACGGTGGTGGTGGTCGCGGTGTCGCTCGCGCCGGTCGTCGGGACCGCCTCGGCCGCGGGTCCGGTCGGCGCCGCGACGGGCGCCGGCGTACGACGGGCCGGGCGCAGGAAGAGCAGGAGGACCGGTACGGCGTACCCGATCCAGGCGATCGTCTCCAGCACGGTGGGCGCGGGGGTCACGTTGAACATCCCGGCGAGCAGCGCGGCGTACCAGGTGCTGGGGTCGAGCGTGGTGGTGATGTCGAAGGCCAGGTCGTTCAGTCCGGGTAGAACGCCGGCCTCCTGGAAGTCGTGCACGCCGTACTTGAGGATGCCGGCGGCGACCAGGATCAGCAGCGCCCCGGTCCAGGTGAAGAACTTGCTGAGGTTGATGCGCAGGGCGCTGGCGTAGAGCAGCACACCGAGGGCCACGGCGGTGGCGATGCCGCCGATCAGCGCGAGCAGCGGTCCGCTGTCGCCGGCCGCGCCCTGGGCGGCGGAGTAGAAGATCAGCGCGGTCTCCAGGCCCTCCCGGATCACCGCGAGGAAGGCCATCCCGGCGACCGCGAGGGACCCGACGGCCAGCGCCTCGGTGAGCTTGCCGCGCAGCTCGCCGGCGATGGTGCGGGCGGCCCGGCGCATCCAGAAGATCATCCAGGTGACGAAGACCACGGCGGCCACGGAGGTGATCGCCTCGAACAGCTCGCGGTCCTCGGAGCGGGCCAGCAGCGAGCTCGAGGTGTACTCGATCAGCCAACCGAAGAGCACCGAGAGCGCAACGGCCAGGGCGACGCCCGCCCAGACCTGGGGCAACCGGTCCCGACGCTGCGACTTCACCAGGAAGGCGACCAGGATGCTGACCACCAGGGTCGCTTCCAGACCCTCCCGCAGACCGATCAGGTACGTGGCGAACATCCGAGCTCCGAGATCATTAGGAACGCCTCAACTAACTTAGGGCAGCCATACCTTGCTCCTGTTCAGAGGCCTCGTCAAGTCGTTCTTGACGAGGTCACCGGCCCTGGGCGGATCGAGGATCAACCGGCGCCGCGCCGCTGTGAAAAGATGCCCGCCGTGAAGGCATTCCTGCCGTGGCTGGCGGTGCTGGCCGTTGTGCTGCTGCTCAGCGCCCTGCGCCTGCGGCCGCTGGCCACCGCCGTCTCGCTCGGCTGGCTGGCCTGGTGCGTCTGGACCTGGTTCCGGCCCACCCGCCGCCGATCGGGCTGACCCGGCGGCAACTCCGCCCGCCCGCACCGGGTGCGGAAACGACGAACCGGGCCGGCCGCGAGAGCAGCCGACCCGGTACGCGAGCGTCGATCAGTAGCGGTAGTGGTCCGGCTTGAACGGACCCTCGGTGGAGACGCCCAGGTAGGCGGCCTGCTCCTTGGTCAGCGTGCTCAGCTTGGCGCCGAGCGCGCCCAGGTGCAGTCGGGCCACCTTCTCGTCCAGGTGCTTGGGCAGCACGTAGACGCCGACCGGGTACTCCTCGGTCTTGGTGAACAGCTCGATCTGGGCGATCGTCTGGTTGGCGAACGAGTTCGACATCACGAAGCTCGGGTGCCCGGTGGCGTTGCCCAGGTTCAGCAGGCGGCCCTCGGAGAGCACGATGATGGCGTGCCCGTCGGCGAAGCGCCACAGGTCGACCTGCGGCTTGATGTTGACCCGCTCGACGTCGGAACGCTTGGCCAGACCGGCCATGTCGATCTCGTTGTCGAAGTGGCCGATGTTGCCGACGATGGCCTGGTGCTTCATCCGGGCCATGTGCTCGTTGGTGATGACGTTGAAGCAGCCGGTGGCGGTGATGAAGATGTCCGCCTGCTCGACCACGTCGTCCAGGGTGGCCACCTGGTAGCCGTCCATCGCCGCCTGGAGCGCGCAGATCGGGTCGACCTCGGTCACCACGACCCGGGCGCCCTGACCGCGCAGCGACTCGGCGCAGCCCTTGCCCACGTCGCCGTAGCCCATCACGACGGCCATCTTGCCGCCGATCAGCACGTCGGTGGCCCGGTTGATGCCGTCGATCAGCGAGTGCCGGCAGCCGTACTTGTTGTCGAACTTGCTCTTGGTCACCGAGTCGTTGACGTTGATGGCCGGGAAGAGCAGCGTGCCGGCGCGGTGCATCTCGTAGAGCCGGTGCACGCCGGTGGTGGTCTCCTCGGTGACGCCCTTGATGCCGGAGGCGATCCGGGTCCAGCGCTGGCCGTCCTCGGCGATCGAGCGGTGCAGCAGCTCGAGGATGACCGCGTACTCCTCCGAGTCCGCGGACTCGACCGGCGGAACGACCCCGGCCTTCTCGAACTCGGCGCCCTTGTGCACCAGCAGGGTGGCGTCGCCGCCGTCGTCGAGGATCATGTTCGGGCCCTGCCCGTCCGGCCAGGCGAGCACCTGCTCGGTGCACCACCAGTACTCCGGCAGGGTCTCGCCCTTCCAGGCGTAGACCGGGACGCCGGCGGGGGCCTCGGGGGTGCCGTCCGGGCCGACGACGATCGCGGCGGCGGCGTGGTCCTGGGTGGAGAAGATGTTGCAGGACGCCCAGCGGACCTGTGCGCCGAGGGCGACCAGCGTCTCGATGAGGACGGCGGTCTGGATGGTCATGTGCAGCGAGCCGGTGATCCGCGCGCCGGCGAGCGGCTGCGCCTCGGCGAACTCCCGACGGATCGACATCAGGCCGGGCATCTCGTGCTCGGCGAGCTGGATCTCCTTGCGCCCGAACTCGGCGAGCGACAGATCCGCCACCTTGAAGTCGCCCTCGGCGAGGGTGCTCGGCCGGGCCTCGGACGGCGTACCGCTGGCGGACGCCGGGAGGGTGCTGGTCATGAAAGCTCCTGTCGAACGATGTCTGCGCCGACCTTCCACCTTACGCGCGCCTGCGACGGGCGCCCGGGGGACGGTCGGCGAACAGCGCACGGGGCGGTCGGTGATGGACAGAAATTCTGTCCACTCCCGCCGCCCCGTGCATCCCCCCGGTTTGGTTCCCCGCACGTTGTCGGACCGTCGTCGCGATAACGCTGCGTACTCATAGAGTCACACTCCGGCACGACAGCGTCAAGCTATTCCGGGAAAGTCGGACTTGTGGCGTGGCGGCGAGGGCGTCAGCGCAGCCCGGCGGTGGCCACGTACGCCTCACCGTCACCGCTGATCCGCAGCGGCTCGCCGGCCGCGGTGCCGATCGCGGCCTGGCCGGACGCGAGCGTCACCGCGCCGGCGCCGTCGTCCACGGTGACCGATCCGGCGCTGCAGAGCACCACCCGGGGCCCGGGGAGCGGCAGCGTGACCGACGGCACGGTCGTTCCGACCCGCACCCGGTGCAGCGCGAAGTCGTCCACCGGCACCGACCAGCAGTCCAACCCCGGCCCGACCGGCTGAGCGGTCCGTACCGGATCCTCCAGCACCTCGAACCGCAGCACCCGCAGCAGCTCGTCGACGTCGACCCGCTTCGGGGTCAGCCCGCCGCGCAGCACGTTGTCGCTGGCCGCCATGATCTCCACTCCACAGCCGCTCAGGTAGGCGTGCAGGTTGCCGGCGGGCATCCAGATCGCCTCCCCCGGCGTCAGCCGCACGTGGTGCAGCAGCAGCGCGACCAGCACGCCCGGGTCCCCCGGGTAGGCCACGGCCAGCCGGGCGGCCAGCTCCGCGTCCGGACCGTCGACCGACGCCGCCAGCACGGAGCCCAGCAACTCGTCGCGCTCCGCGACCGGCCAGGCGAGCAGCGTCTGCACCGCCGTGCGCAGCCCCGCCGGCCCCGTCCGCAACGCGGCGACGACCGGCGCCAACGCCGGTACGTCGAACGCGGCGAGCGCCTCGGCCGACACCGTCGGGTCCCGGAACCCGCACAGCGCCTCGAACGGGGTGAGCGCCACCAGCAGCTCCGGCTTGTGGTGCGGATCGGAGTAGTTGCGCTCCGCCGGAGGGCGGCCCGCGTCCGCCGCGTAGCCCACCCGGGCCTGTTCGGCGTCCGGGTGGGCCTGCAGGCTCAGCGGAGCGTCGGCGGCGAGCACCTTGAGCAGGAACGGCAGCCGGGTGCCGAAGCGCTCCGACACCCGCTGGCCGAGCCACTGCCCCGGCTCGTCACGCACCAGGTCGCAGAGGCTGACCCGGAGACCGGCCCGATCCACGCTGGCCGGTGCGCCCGGGTGGGCGCCCAGCCACAGCTCCGCCTCCGGGCCGGCACTGGGCACCGGCCGCCCCTGCAACAGGGCGATCGCGGAGCGGGACCCCCAGGCGTAGTCCCGGATCGGCCCGTAGAGCAGTTCCACCCGTCAGCCCCCGGGCCGCCCGGCCGCCTCGCCCGACGCGTTCTGGGGTTGCGGTACGGCGGTGTCGGCGGCGGCGCCGGTGCCGGCCTCGGCCGCGGCGGCGCTGAAGATGTCCGGCTCCAGGTAGATCACCCGGGCGATCGGCACCGCGACGCGGATCCGCGCTTCCACGGCGTTGATGCCCCGGGCCAGATCCTGGGCGCTCTCGCAGGCCGGCACCCCGATCTTCGCGGCCACCATCAGCTCCTCCGGCCCCAGGTAGAGCGTCTTCATATGGATGATCCGCTCCACCTCGGGGCCATCGGTGATCGCACGCTCGATGGCCGCCACCTCGGTGGCTTCGGCGCCCTCACCGAGCAGCAGACTCTTGGTCTCGATGGCCAGCACGACGGCGATGGTCACCAGCAGAATGCCGATCATGGCGGTGCCGGCCGCATCCCAGCGGCCGTTGCCGGTGATCAGAGTCATCCCGACGCCGAACAGCGCGAAGACCAGACCGACCAGCGCGCCGAAGTCCTCCAGCAGCACCACCGGCAGCTCCGGCGCCTTGGCCCGGCGGATGAAGCGCACCCAGGACTGGTTGCCCCGGATGTGGTTGGACTCCTTGATGGCCGTCCGGAAGGAGAACGACTCCATGATGATCGCCGCCACCAGCACGACCACCGGCAGCCAGTGCCAGGACTTGATGCCCTCCTCGTGATCCCACTTGTGGTACGCCTCGTACAGGGCGAACAGGCCACCGACGCTGAACAGCACGATCGACACGATGAACGCGTAGATGTAGCGCTCCCGGCCGTACCCGAACGGGTGCTGCGGGGTCGCCTCCCGCCTGGCGCGCTTACCACCGAGCAGGAGCAGGCCCTGATTGCCGGAGTCGGCGACCGAGTGGATCGACTCGGCCAGCATCGACGACGAACCGGAGAGCAGGAACGCGATGAACTTGGTGACGGCGATGCCGATGTTGGCCAGCAGGGCGGCGACAATCGCCTTCGTCCCGCCGTTCGCGCTCACGCCACCGCTCCGCTTCGCCGCGCCGCGTTGCCCGGTGCGCGCGTGCCGCGTCGCCGCCTAGGTCCGTTCACTGGTTCGACAGCTCCTTCATCTCGGTGATGGCGGGGACCGCCATCGGGTCCAGTCCGTGGGCCAGGGCGAGGTAGATCGAGGCGAAGTCCGGTACGGCGATGAGCGAGGCCAGCCGCTCCAGCGCGGACCCACCCTCGGCGGTCACCACGTCGCAGCGCACACCGCGGCGTTCGGCGAGGGTCTGCACCGCGTCGGCCCGGCGCTCCTCGACGGCCAGCGGCTCGTCCGTGTCGTCCTCGGCGTTGAGCCCGCCGTCACGCAGCAGCACCAGCCGCAGCCGGGTCCCCTCGCCGTCGTCCTCCGCACGATCGGCGAAGATGTCCCGCTCCCCCTCGGCCAGGCCACCGAAGACACCGTCCAGCAGCCCGACCCGGCCCCGGCCGGCTTCGCCGAGCGCCCCGGTGACCACCGGGTAGCGGGCGTTCGCCGACAGGGTGTCGCCGAACCGGCGGGCCGCCACGGTGGCCAGCGGGGATGAGCCCCAGACGATCGGGACCGAGCCGGCCAGGCCCAGGGCCAGCGACTTCGCCGGGTTGACGAAGGACTCCGCGGTGGACCGGCAGCGGTCCGCGTCCGCGTCCAGCCGGGCCGCGGTCTCCGCCAGGTCCGCCTCGTTGACCTTCACCAGCCCGAGGGTACGGGCGGCGAGCAGGACCGGCACGGTGAGCGCCCACAGGCTGGCCCGGGCCGGAGCGCGCCGGGGCACCGGGATGAACGGCGCCCGGGCCCGCTCGGCGACCGACTGCAACTGCGAGTCGGGTGCGCCCACCGCGACCAGCCGGGCGCCACGCCGGTGCGCCGCCTCGGCGGCGCCGAGCGCCTCCGGGCTGCGGCCGGACGCGCTCACCGCGATGACCACGTCGGCCGCGCCGACCCAACCGGGTACGCCGGCGCTGCGGTGCGCGATGACCGGCACCGGGCAGCGCGGCCCGGCGACCGTGGCCAGCACGTCCCCGGTACGCCCGGCGGTGCCGATGCCGGCGATCACCACGGCCCGGGGCCGCCCGTCGTCGGCGAGCACCGCAAGGTTCGCCTCGGCGGCCAGTGCGGCCGACTCGCGGACCTGCGCGCCGGCCGAGGCGGTGTGCCGGAGCATGCCACCCGGGTCGTGCTCGGCCAGTGCCTCCGGGCTGTCGAGCAGGGCCTCGTCGGCGTCGCGACGTCCGCTGACCCCGGCCGTACCGTCGATCATGACGACTGCCCGGGGCCGCCGCGCGCCTCGTCGAGCAGCAGCACCGGCACGTCGTCACGGACCTCGAAGATCCGGCCGCACTCCGTGCAGGTCAGCGTCTGCGCCTCGGCGTCGTAGGTGAGCGGGGCGTGGTGCGTGTCCGGACAGGCGAGGATCTCGAGCAACTGCGGATCCAGGGCCATGGCGCGGCTCCTTCCACGTGTGCGGCTTCACCGGCGGCGGTGCCGACCGGCGCAGGCGATCTTATCGGCGAACCCGGCCCAGCACCTCGTCGCGGAGCGAGACCATCCGCTCGCGGGTGGGCGCCTCCACGTTGAGCCGCAGCAACGGCTCCGTGTTGGAGGCTCGCAGGTTGAACCAGGCCCCGTCGGGGAAACGCAGGGTGAGCCCGTCCATCTCGTCGGCCACCCCCTCGGGGTACGCGGCCCGCACCTCGGCCACCGCCGCCGCCTGGTCGACGACCGTCGAGTTGATTTCACCGGAGGCGACGTAGCGCTCGTACTCGCCGGCCAGCACGGACAGGGGCAGCGACTGCTCGCCGAGCGCGGCCAACGTGTGCATCGCGGCGAGCATCCCGGTGTCGGCGAACCAGAAGTCCCGGAAGTAGTAGTGCGCGGAGTGCTCCCCGCCGAAGACGGCGTTGGTGCGGGCCATCTCCGCCTTGATGAAGGAGTGCCCGACCCGGGCGACCACCGGTTCCCCACCGTGCTCCCGGATGATCTCCGGCACCGCGCTGGACGTGATCAGACCGTGGATCACCGTGGAGCCCGGGTGCTTGGCCAGCTCACGTGCGGCGACCAGGGCGGTGATCGCCGACGGCGAGACGGGCTCACCGCGCTCGTCCACCACGAAGCAACGGTCGGCGTCGCCGTCGAAGGCCAGCCCGATCTCGGCGCCGTGCTCGACCACGGCGCGCTGGAGGTCGACCAGGTTCGCCGGGTCCAGTGGGTTGGCCTCGTGGTTGGGGAAGGTGCCGTCCAGCTCGAAGTAGAGCGGCACGATGTCCAACGGCAGGGCCGACAGGGCGGCGTCGCCGAGGACCGTGGGGACGGTGAAGCCGCCCATCCCGTTGCCGGCGTCGACCACCACCTTCAGTGGCCGGATGCCGGAGAGGTCGACCAGCTTGCGCAGGTAGGCGGCGTAGTCGGGCAGCAGGTCCCGCCGCTCGGCCGGCCGGACCGGCTCGCCGGCCGGGCGGGCCGCGCCCGAGTCCAGCAGGGCCTGGGCCCGCTCACGGATCTCCGCCAGACCGCTGGCCTGGCCGATCGGCCGAGCACCGGAGCGACACATCTTGATGCCGTTGTACTGCGCGGGATTGTGACTGGCGGTGAACATCGCGCCGGGCAGATCGAGGGAGCCGGACGCGAAGTAGAGCAGGTCGGTGGAGGCCAGCCCGATCTCGATCACCGAACGCCCCTCGGCGCGTACGCCGGCGGCGAAGGCCGCGGCCAGCCCGGGCGAGGTGGCCCGCATGTCGTACCCGATGACGACCGCGTCGCCCGGCTCGTCGGTGCTGTTGAGCAGCTGGGTGAAGGCCGCACCGAGGGCTTCGGCGACCCGTTCGTCCCACTGGTCCGGCACCGTCCCTCGGACGTCGTACGCCTTCACGATCTGGGACAGACCAGACACAGGTTCCGCTCCTTGGCCGCAGGTTCCACCGGACCTGAGCGTATCGGAGGGTCAGGGTCGGACCCCGCTCAGCCGGGGAGCCGAGGCATGAACACGGTGTGGTCGCCCCCGCCCTCGGCGGGCGGGTCGTCGGGCCCCGACTGGCCACCCGGAGTACCCGGCATGGCCTGCGTCGCCTCGGGCGGCGACGCGGGCCCGGCCGGGCGGGCGCCGTAGACCCCGCCGGTCGCGGGCCGGGGAGCCGGCACCGCGCCGTAACCGCCGGGCGGCGGCTGCTGCCCGTACACCGGGCCGGGCTGGCCGGGCACGGCCGGCGACCCACCACCGGAGCGGTAGGTGGTGCCGCCGGGGTTGCCCGGCAGCGGCGCGGTCAGGTCGTCGGTCGGCTTCCGGTCCTGACGCGAGCGACGGAACAGCAGCACGATGAGCAGCAGTCCGACCGCCACCATCGCGATGCCGAAGAACATCACCGGCGAGCCGCCGGACGATTCGGCCGCGGTCGCCGTGGTGTCGGGCCCGCGGGACACGCCACCCAGCGCGGCCTCGTTCACCGCGTCGCCGGCCGGAGCGGCCTCGGTGGTCACCCTCGGGGTGGGCGACGGCTTCTTCGACGGGGTCGGCGTGGGCGAGGCGGAGGCCCGGCTGTTCAGCTTCGACGAGTCGGAACCCCGACCCAACTCCTGCCCGGCCGCGCTGAGCGCCACGCCGGTCACCGCGAGCCGCCCAGCCGGCGCACCGGCGGCGAACGCCACCCGGTACCGCACGGTGATGCCCTTGCCCTTGCACAGGGTCGGCTTCGCCGGCGAGGTCTGCCCGGTCGCCACGCTGCCGCCACCGCCGGCGACAGGCACCGGGAACCAGCGCCCACCCGCGTTGACGTGCACCGCCACCTGGTCCGGCCGGAGACCCTCAAGGCGCAGGCCCAGGGCGGTACGCAGCAGGACGCACCCGTCGGAGCGCTTGCGCACCGCGACGTTCACCCCCTGCGGGGAGCCGCCGGCGGCGAAGCTGCTGGCCGCACCCACCCGGACGGAGTCGTCGTCGGCCAGCGCGGGCGACGCACCGAGCATCACCAGGCCGCCCACCAGACCACAGACCGTCGCGAGACGCGCCACGCGCCGACGTACCGTCATGATCACCTCACCGTTCCTCCCCGGGTGGGGTCCGCGGTCAGGCTACTACCGGGCCACCCCCACCACCGGTCATAGAGCGGCCCGCATGTGTGCGGCGTTACGGTTTGCCACCCCGACCCGCCGACCTGCCACGCTCGCCCCGTGCCGTCGCTTCCCGGCTGGTCAGACCGCACCGGCGAGGGCGTCCCGGCAGAGCCGGTCGGCGGTGCGGGTGGTCTCCGGCAACCGGTAGCGCGGCGTCAGCGCGAGCACCTGCGCGGTGGCGTTGGCCAGACTCATCCGGTGCCCGACGCTGACGAAGACCGGCTTCACCCCGGCCTGGGTCCGCAGCACCCGGCCGACGACGTCGCCCCCGTCACGCAGCGGCGACCAGGCACCCCGCTCGGTGGGCGGCGGCGCCCACTCGCCGACCAGTGGCGTCTTCCCCACCCCGATCGCGGGCAGCCCGGTGACCACCCCAAGATGACAGGCGAGCCCGAACCGGCGCGGATGGGCCAGCCCGTGCCCGTCGCAGACCAGCAGCGCCGGAGCGGTGGTCAGCCGGTCCAGCGCGGCGAGCAACGCAGGCAGCTCACGGAAGGCGAACAACCCCGGGACGTAGCCGAACGCGGGCCGGCCCACGCTGACCGCGGAATCCACCACCGCCAACGTCCGGGCGTCCAGCACGGTCACCGCCGCCGCGAGAAGGTCGCCGCTCTTCGCGTACGCGACGTCCAGGCCAGCCACCGTGGCCGGCGCGGCCGGCCCCGGCCCCACCAGGTCGACCAGCGGCCGCAACTCCTCCTGCACGGCCACCGCAGCCGCCACACTGCGCGGCCCCGCCCCCTGCCGCGCCTCCGCCCCCGCGTCCGCGTCCGGCCATGATCCACTCGGGTTCAGCGGAATCGGGCTGTCCCACCGCCCTCGATGCCGCGATATTCCTGATCCGGAGTCGTTCATCCTTGGCGCGAGCCGCCGGCGTCGTCCTCAGTGGCGTTGTCCTCCGGCCCGCCGCGGGTCGGGCCGCTCCCGGTGGCGCCGTCGCCGTCGCCCGGGCCACCGTCGGCGACGTCGGTGCTGCCAGCCCGGTCTCCGTCGTTGGCGCCGGCACTGCCACCCCGGTCACCGGTGTCGGCCTGCTCCTCGGCGCGATTCTTCGTAGCACCGAAGGCGATCGCGAAGGCGATGCCGATCGCGACACCGAAGGCGACGCCGCCCGTCGAACCGAACACGGGGATGCCGATCGCCAGACCGAGCAGGATGCCCACCGGCCAGGCCCAGGCATGGGACTTGCTGCTCTCCGTCTCGGGCTCTGCCATCCCTCGATGTTATTCGGCGCGGCAACGTCCTTTCGCCACCAACCTGCTGACGTCTGAGAGGCTGCCTCACTTGTGCGACCTCTGCGGTTGTGTGGCCCCCGCTCCGTATCACCGATGGGGCCACCCACCCGGTCGGACGTGCTGTCCGACCAGTCGGAGCGCCTCGCCGGTCTTTGCGCCCACTCAGGCGGTGGCTGCCCCTTCCGTACGCCCCAGTCAGGCGGTGGCTGCCCCTTTTCGTGCGCCCGCCGTCCACGCCGCCCTGGCCTGACGCTTAATTCGTCGTTTTTGCCCGATCCATCCGCCCTGTCAACCGCTGATCAACTCGTTATCGCTGACATGGGGGTATCCCAACGCCGTGATACCGCGATATCGGCGAAACCGAGTCGATCAAGCCGCTCGATGCGGCTCAGGCCCACAGTCACCAAGGCGGGCCCGGGCCGAGGCCGGCGCAAGCATGTCCGACTAACTAGCCGCCAGCTCGGGGTCCGCGCCTGGGTCACCGGCAGCGCGCAGCTGCTCCTCGAACATGACGAACGTCCGCTGCCGGATGCCCCGGATGAGAGCCTGCTCTTTCGGCGTCAGATGACGCCCCTCGGCGTCTGCCTGATCCTCGATCGACCGCACCGTCTCATAAAGCGCGAAGACAGGCCCCTCACCACGAAGGTAATGAGCCCGGAACGCCTCGACTTCCTGCACGAAGTCCTCCCGGGTGCGGCCGAAAATCTCGCCGCCGACGCCGAGCGTGATCTCCACAAAGAGGTCGTTCTTTTCCTGCCACCCGCCGGTGTCGATACCCACCCGCCATACCCGGGCGCCACCGTCAGGGGTCTCCACGATCTTCACCGGCGACTGGTAATAGAGGTAGAAGGAGGGAAGCACCAGGCTGGGCATTTCCGTCATCCGGACTTCTCCTCGTACGTCGACTGCAACGCTTGCCAGAACAGTTGTTGCTCGCGAACACGGATGCCATCTGTGATCGCCCGCTCACGTGGTGTCAAGGCTCGCATCTGCACGTCAGCGAGGGCTTCCACATCACGACGCACCTCGTAAAGCACATGCTCCCAAACTGCTACAGCATCAAGCGCGGCCAGGTGTAGGCGGAGCTCAGCTATGTGCCCGTTTCGCATCCGCAGCCCGAGCTGCACATCCCGGTAGCCGCTGCTCATCGGGAACACGAATCTGTCCTCGAAGCTCACGATCACGACGTCTGGGTGATCGCGCAACCGAGCCAGAGCCACGTAAAGATCATCGAGGCAGCGGAACTCGACCTTCGCGGCGGCAAGGTCGAGCAGCTTCGACGCATCACCCTGATGCTTGTGCACCTTGTCCAGAGCCCGACGACGATCCTTGGGCTCAGGACGCCAGCCGGGCTCACCGACACGTAGGTCACCGACCTGAGCCAGTGACACCGCGAGTTGGTTCAGCTCGACTTGCGCCACGGCTGCCGCAGAGTAGAGGTCGTCGAGGTAACGGCTTGCATAGGCAACGTCGACGCGCCGACGATCATCGAAGCCTGCCTGCGCGATCGGACCCTGCTGCACCTGAATGCTCGCGCTGACCACTCGCTGCTCGTCGGTGAGGGGCGTCGGATTCGGCTGAGGCACCCCCTGGGTGCTCCTTGCCGACAACGTCGCAGCGTCCTGCCGGGAGACGTCGTCGAGCACCTCTGCCAAGACGTCGATCGCCTGCTGATGATCCGCCAGGTGATGCAGGGTCAGCGGGCGAGCCGTCAGCGAGTTCGCGAGTTCCGGCGTGGTCAGGATCATGCGCACCAGATCCGGTTGCCGTACCAACTGCCGGACCAGGGTCTCGGCCAGCTTCGGCGCGGTCGGCGGCGGCTCCCGTTCGGCGCTGTCCAGCATGTCGCGGACCCGGTCGTCGGCGAACAGCCGCGTCAGGTCCCGGGCCGACGCCTCGTCCAACTCCGGCACCAGCCGCCGCAGGGTCGGCAGATCCACGGTCGTCGCGAACTGGGCGGGACTCACCCCGGCCGCGAAGATCTCGTCCAGGCTGCCAGCCACCGATACAGCTCCAGCCGGGCCGCCTCTCGCTGCCACCTCCTCGTGAGCGCGGTCCGACGGCTCGGCCTCCTGCGATGGCGAGGGCTTCTCAGCCGAGCCCGGGCCGTCCAGCAGCAGGTGCATCCGGTTGATGTACGGGTCGCCGTGACCGCCGTCCTCGTTTGCCGGCGGATGGTCCGGCAGGTCGGGGCGTTCACTGAACCGGCCTCGGGGCAGCCCGCCGAGCGGCATCGGCCGGCCGTCGCCGCTCAGCACCAGCGCGTCGATGCCGACCACGTCGGGGTATAGCGGCCGGTCCCGGATGAGGCCGGTCTGCGGGTCGACGTAGAGGACCGTGCCGTTCTGGTTGAGCGCCACCCAGGCGTGCGAGCCACCGTGCGCCCACTCGGTGACCAGGAAGGCGTAGCTGCCGTGGCCCCCCAGCAGCAGTTGGTCGTGCAGGTTGGCGTAGCTCCGCTCGGCGGTACGCCGTGCCTGCTCCGGGTGCGGCCGTTGGCCGGTGGGCGGGGCGAGGAGTTGCTGGAAGCGGCCACCGGTCACGTCCTCGACCCGGCCCGGGCCGCCCGCCTCGCCGCGGATCGGGCGGCGGGTGTCACCGTCCAGGTAGCCGTCGAAGGTACGCGGCGCCGACACCCGTGGCCGTCCGTGCACCCATGTCTCGAACAACGACAGGGTGCAGTCGAGGCAGTTGATGCCCCGGGTGGCGTCGGCTCGGGGACCGCCGTCGTTCAGGAGCCGGAACCAGCCGCCGCGGCGGGGATCGGCGGTGCGGGTGACGGTGCCGTCCGGCTCGCGGGGCATCCGCCGTTCGACGTCGACCTGATGGAGGGCCAGCGGCGGTCGGAGCCCGCCGGGCCGCCCGTACGGACGGGAGTCGTCGATCGGCGGCGGCACGTCGTCGCCGGTCAGCACCGACCGGTCGACGGTCTCCACCGCGCCGAGGGCGAGGGCGCCGACGTCCTCGTTGGCCTGCCGGAAGTGGGCGTCGCCGATGTCCACGACCCGTGGCGCCGTGGTGCCGGCCAGCACCGCGTCGGCCAGGTCATGCCATTCGGAGTACGCCCGCAGCTCGTCGTACGCGGTCCGCTGCCAGCCGTCGGCCCAGCGCGGGTGACCCGCTTGGCGCAACTGCCGGGCGTAACTGGAGTACTCGGCGGCGCGGCGGTCGTGCTCCGCGGCCCGGGCGCGCATCCGACCGGCCTCGGACTGCCGGCGGTTGTTCTCGAACGAGGTCCGCTGCGACTCGTAGTAGCCCTGGTACCGCTGCCGCTCGACGGCGTCCGCCTCGGCGGCCCACCGGGCCGCGTACCAATCGCTGTCTTGCGGGGCGGGCAGCGACGGGTCGTCGAACGCCGCCACGTCGGCGGGGATCGGCGCCCGGCCGCGAGCCGGATGCGCGGGTACGCGGACCGGCGCGGGCGCGTCCCGGGCCGGGGAGCGCGAGGGTGCGGCGTTCCCATAGCGGCCCAGTCCGGTGGCCGTTGTGCTCCAAGCGCCAGTGAACGGCGCACCGGGCGGAGTCCCGGCGCTCGGCGGCGAGCCGGTCGACGTGACCGGCGGCGGTGGACCGGACACGGTGGGGGCAACCGCCCCGGGGGTGCTGGCGTGCGGGCTGGCCGGGGCACCGGCGGCCGGTCCGCTGATCGCCTCGAGGCTTGCGGGCGCGGGCGCGGCGACCGAGGAGAGCGTGGGATCGGCGGCCACGGGGAAGGACGTGGGGTCGGCGGCGACCGGGGACGACGCAGCCGATCGGTCGGCCGCAGGCATCACGGGCACGCCGCCCGGCTCGTCCGACGACGGCCCGGTCGCGGGTGGAAGCAACGCATGGGCCGGGCCGTTTGCGAGCTCGGACAGCCCGGTGGCAGCCGGTGGCGACGACCCGTTCGGGGCTTGCGCCAGGTCGACCGCGTGCGGCAGGCCGGCGCCCGAGTACGGCGGATCCTCTCCGCGCACCGGAGGCCCGTGATCGGTCTCGGGCGAGGCGACCACGTCCACCCCGGCGACGAAAGCCGACGCCTGCGCCGGAACGACCGACGATGGAGCAGCCGAGGACGGAACAGCCGACGACGGAACAGCCGACGACGAACCGACCGAAGACGGAACAGCCGAAGACAAACCCACGGAGGACGAACCCACCGAAGACGATCCCAACGAGGACGGATCCGCTGAAGACGAATCCACCGAGGACTCGACCGCCAGGGAGGGATCCGCACCGGTCGAAGCCACCGCAGAAGCCGCCTCAGCGGGAAAGGCCGCCTCGGAAGAGGCCACCTCGGAAGAGGCCACCTCGGAGGAGGCCACCGCGGCAGGAGTGACCGGTGCGAGGGAGGGTCCGGTGGGTGGAACCCCGTTGAGGGCGGCGGTCTGCGCGTCGAGCCGGGCGTGCAACGCGCGGTCGGCCTGCCCGGTCGCCGAGCCGGTGGCCCCGGACGCGGCGGCCCGCACCGCGTCCTCCACGGAGGTCAGGCCCTGACCGGTGGCGAGGCTGGCGGCGCTCTCGGCCAGCATTTCGCCGGTCATCTCCCGACCGAGGTGCTCGCCGACCCGTGCCGCGCGCCCGGTCGCGTGCCGGCCGAGTCCGGCCAGCGGCGCTACCGCCCCGCCGGCGAGCCCACCGACCGCCGACGCGCCGAGGTCGGTGAGGTCGAGGCCATGCGCGCGTCCGGTCGAGTTCTGGTACGCCTGGGTGGCGAGGCTGACGCCGGCCTCCTCCGCCGCCTCCTCCAACCCTCCACGGGCGGCGCGCGTGGCCAGCCCACGCACACCGCCCCGCGTGACCTCCTTGGCCGCCCGCTCGCCGGCCTCCTTGAGCCCGTGCTTGAGGGACTTACTGGCCAGCTGTCCCATCAGCCGCTTGACGATCTGCTGGATCAGCAGCCGGGTCGCGGTGATCGCCGCGCCGGCCGCAGGGGATGCGGCACCGGCGGTGAGCAGGGCCGCCACCGCGACCGCGAGCAGCTCGATGACCAGGATGCCCAGCTCGATCCAGACTTCCAGCTTGGCCCCCTCGATGTCGCAGCCACATTCCTCGACCAGGCGGCCCAGGTCGGCGGTGACCGCGAGCAGCACCGGCAGCGGCGCGTCGTCGCCCTCGGCGATCGCCCGCCAGGCCGCCTCGAACGCTGCGTCGACCATTCCGACGCCGCCGTATCCGCTGCGTACCTCGGCGGCGGCCGCGGCGGCGTCGGTGTGCGGGCCGGCGAGCAGGGCGGCGACGTCGTACCACCGGTCGGCGACGTCCCAGACGGCCCGCTCGTTCCCCTCGGGCCACTGCACGCCGACCGCCCAGTCGAGGGCCTCGTAGATCCAGCCGGGCACGTCCCAGGGTGCGTAGTCCAGTGGGTGCGGAATCGGGCTGGGCAGCACGCTCATCCGGGTCGGCCCGCCGTCAGCGCTGGTCGGCGGCCCGGTCGAGCCGGGCGGCGCTGGTCCCGTCGGTCTGCACGCTCGCGTCGACGGCGCGGACCACGTCGGTGCCCAGCTCGGCGAGTCGGTGCCCGACGCCCGTCCAGGCCCGCAGGACGGTCTGCTCGATGCCGCGGTAGTTCCGCTCGAACGCGGCGCCGATGTCGTCGCGGCCCCAGGGCCGCGCGGCGCTGGCGGCCTCGATCTCGCCGCCCTCCGCCGCGCGGCGGGCCGTCACCGCCTCGCCGGCGAGCGCCAGATCGGCACCGCCCCGGCGGGCCCGGCCCGGATCGAGCCAGAGCTGCTCGGCGGTCATACCGCCCCCTCGCCCCGCCCGAGCACGGCGTCGGCACGGCCGAGCAGCGCGCCGTAATCACCGGTACGCAGGAACTCGGCCGACCCGGAGCCGGTCGGCATGCTGCCGGCCACCAGCTCACGGGTGGCTTCGGTGGCGGCGGCCGTGGCGGCGCGGACCGTCTCGGTGATCTTCCGGCTCAGCGCCCCGGCGTCCCGGTCCCGGTAGACGGCCGGGTCCAGCTCGACCGCGACCACCTCGCCGCGGGCGCCCACGGTCGCGCTCACCTGACCGTCGGCTGACCGCCGGGTCACCCGCAGCTCGGCGAGACGCGTCCGCAGATCGTCCAGGTTGGACCTGAGCTGCTGGTACTGGCCGTACACGTCGTCGAATCGGGCCCGTAGCTCGCGATTGGCGTCCCGGTCCGCGCGTTCGCTCACCGCCGCTCCTCCCGTCACCGTCGGTAGGGCGAACCATACCGGCTGCCACGGGTCCGCGTAGTCCGGTAGTTTCGGTGCGTGATCGACCGCCAACAGGCCGAGCAGCTCGCGGCCGCCTGGGCCCACCGGGATTCCCTGCGCCTCGGCTACGAGTGCACGCCGACGGTCGACGAATTCGACCTCGGCTACGTCATCCTGTCCACTGTGGCCACCCGGGAGCGGGCGCTCCCCGGCGACCTGCCGACCACCGTGGTCGACAAGGCGACCGGCGAGGTGACCACGTGGCCGCGGGTGCCGACCCAGGTCGTGGCGGAGATGTACCGGCGCAGCCGGCCCGAGGGCCCCACCGCCCCGCGCACCGTCGAGCCGGAGGGCCGGCTACTGCGGGAGATCCACCGGCTGCCGACCCCGGACACCGTCGCGCACCTGACCGTGGGAGGTCGGATCTGGACGGCCCAGGGCGCGAAGGGCGACGTACGACTGCGTCACCATCCGCTGGTCCGGGCCTACCTGGACGGGCTGCCGGCCGGTGCGCTGGTGCGCGGCGGCGACCGGCACGCCGAGCTGATCGTCGTCTCCGACGTGCTGCACGAGTACGACCACCGCCGGGCCGCCGAGGGCATCGCGCCGATGGGTCCGGGCGAGGCGGCGACGCTGTTGGAGGACGCCCGGTTCGAGACCTTCCGGGTGCGCGAGCCGGGCGATCCCGCCGGCGGTCCGGCCGAACGCCCCTGCGATTCCTGCATCAACTTCCTGGTGCACGCCAACGTGTTGCCGATCTCGCAGCGGGCCTTCTCGCAGCCCTGGCACCCGGAGGCCGCGCCCGACCCCGACCCGGGCCGCTTCCCGCCGGAGGTCACCAACGCGCTGGTGGCGGCCGGTTGGCGACCGCACATCGGGGACCAGCTCATGGCCGCCGCGGCGGTGCGGGACGTCACCGCCGTGCCGGGGCGGGCCCATCAGCACGCGGTCTTTCCCGCCGCGGTGGAGGCGCTGACCGCGTTTCCCAGCCTGGTCGGCGCGCGGCGCGGCCCGGGCGAGCAGGTGTGGATCTCCCGCTTCGACATCCGCCCGCACACCATCGCGCGCACCGCCGACACGCTCGCCGACTTCGGGACGGTGCTCGGCGTACGGCTCTTCCCGATCGGCACCGAACAGCAGGACAGCATCCTGGCGGTGGACGAGCGTGGCCGGGTCTTCGCACTGGACCAGGCCGGCGAGTGGTTCCTCGGCGACACCATCGACGCCGCGCTGATCACCCTGCTGCTCGGCCGTGCCCCCGCCCGGGTCCGTGACGACGGCACCTGGCAGATCGGCTAGAGCGCGAGCCCGGTCAGCACCATGACCCGCGGTTCGGTGTAGTCGTCCATCGCGCTGCGCAGCCCCTCCCGGCCGACGCCGCTGCCCTTGACCCCGCCGTAGGGCATCTGGTCCGCCCGGTACGACGGCACGTCGCCGACGATCACCCCGCCGACCTCCAGCGACCGGGCGGCGGCGAAGGCCACGTCGAGACGGTGGGTGAACACGCCCGCCTGCAACCCGTACGCCGAATCGTTGACCGCCGTGAACGCGGCCTGGTCGTCGGCGACGGGGGCGACCACGAGCACCGGGCCGAACACCTCCTCGGCGACGACCTTGGCGCCCGCCGGCACGCCGGTGAGGACGGTCGGGGGGTACGTCGCGCCGTCGCGCTCGCCGCCCACCTCGACGGTGGCGCCGGCCGCCACCGCCTCGGCCACCCACGTCTCGACCCGGCGGGCCGCGTCCTCGGACACCATCGGGCCGACGTCGGTCAGTTCCGAGGCCGGATCGCCGGTACGCAGCGCGCGTACCGCCGCCACCAGCCGGGGCAGGAAATCGGCGAAGAGTTCGTGGTGCACGTACACGCGTTGGACGGCGATGCACGACTGGCCGGCCTGGTAGTTGGCGAAGGTGGCGATCCGCTGCGCGGCGAAGGTCAGGTCCTCGTCGGTCGTCCAGTCCGCGCAGATCACCGCGGCCGCGTTCCCGCCCAGCTCCAGCGTCACGTGCTTCTCCGGCGCCTGCCGGCGGATGGCCGCGCCGACCGGCCCGGAGCCGGTGAACGACACGACCGGCAGTCGGGGGTCGGTGACCAGTTCGGCGGCGCGGGAGTTCGGCAGTGGCAGGACGGAGAACATGCCGGCCGGCAGCTCGGTCTCGGCCAGCAGCTCGCCGAGCAGCAGCGCGGACAGCGGCGTCGCCGGGGCCGGCTTGACGATGATCGGCGCGCCGACCGCGATGGCCGGCGCCACCTTGTGCGCGACCAGGTTGAGCGGGAAGTTGAACGGCGTGATGCCCAGCACGGGCCCCTTGGGCACTCGCCGCACCAGCGCGATCCGCCCGTTGGCGGCCGGGTCGGTGTCGAGGCGTTGCAGTTCCCCGGAGAAGCGCCGAGCCTCCTCCGCCGCCCACCGGAAGGTGGAGACGGCCCGCCCGACCTCGGCGCGGGCCCATTTCACCGGCTTGCCGTTCTCGGCGGTGATCAGCGCCGCGACCTCGTCGGCGCGGTCGGCGAGCCGCCGGGAGATGTGGTCCAGGGCCGCTGCGCGCGCGTGTGCGGGCAGGGCCGCGGCCTGCGCGGCCACTGCGGCCGCCGCGGCGACGGCGGCCTCGACCTGGTCGGTCGTGGCGAGGGTGGTACGCCCCACCGCGCGACCGTCGAACGGGTGGTGGACGGTCAGTTCGCCCTCGCCATGGGCGGGGCGGGAGGCGACGAAGAAGGCTGCGGGCTCCACGCCGAGCAGCGTAGACGAGAGAGCAGCCGACGGAAACAGTCGCCGCAGCCCTTGTCTGCCGCGAATTCAGTAGCCAAGATGGCAGACAGATTGCGATAACCGCCGCCGACCGCACCCCGACCCCCTTCGGGAGAGATCCAGTCATGAGTGACCAGCAGCAGCTGCGCAACTTCGTCAACGGCTCCTACGTCGAACCGGTCGACGGCGGCTACGCCGACCTGATCGACCCCTGCACCGGTGAGGTGTTCGCCCAGGCCCCGGTGTCCGGCGTGGCGGACGTGGACGCGGCGATGACCGCTGCCGCGACCGCTTTCGAGAGCTGGCGGGAGGTCACCCCGGCCGAGCGGCAGCGGGCCATGCTCAAGCTCGCCGACGCGGTGGAGGCCCGGGCGGCGGAGCTGGTCGACGCCGAGGTCCGCAACACCGGCAAGCCGCGCCAGCTCACCGTCGAGGAGGAGCTGCCGCCGGCGGTGGACCAGTTCCGCTTCTTCGCCGGCGCCGCCCGGCTGCTGGAGGGGCGGTCCGCCGGGGAGTACCTGGCCGGCCACACGTCGTACGTGCGACGCGAGCCGATCGGTGTCTGCGCCCAGGTCACCCCGTGGAACTACCCGCTGATGATGGCGGTCTGGAAGATCGCCCCGGCGCTCGCCGCCGGCAACACGGTGGTGCTCAAGCCGTCGGACACCACGCCGGTGTCGACGCTGCTGCTGGCCGAGATCGCCGCGGAGTTCTTCCCGCCGGGCGTGTTCAACGTGGTCTGCGGTGACCGGGACACCGGTCGTACCCTCGTGTCGCACCCGACCCCGCAGCTGGTGTCGATCACCGGCTCGACCCGCGCGGGCATGGAGGTCGCCGCCGCGGCGGCCCCCGACCTGAAGCGGACCCACCTGGAGCTGGGCGGCAAGGCCCCGGTGGTGATCTTCGACGACGCGGACGTGGCGGCGGCGGCCGAGGCCATCGCGATGGGCGGCTACTTCAACGCCGGGCAGGACTGCACGGCGGCCACCCGGGTGCTTGCCGGGCCGGGCGTCCACGACGACTTCGTGGCGGCGCTCGCCGAGCAGGCCCGCGGCACGAAGACCGGCGCACCGGACGACGCCGACGTGCTCTACGGCCCGTTGAACAACGCCAACCAGCTCGCCCGGGTCAGCGGTTTCGTCGACCGGCTGCCGGACCACGCGGCGATCCAGACCGGGGGCTCCCGGCAGGGCGAGCGGGGCTACTTCTACGCGCCGACCGTGGTCTCCGGGCTGCGCCAGGCCGACGAGATCATCCAGGACGAGGTGTTCGGGCCGGTGATCACCGTGCAGCGGTTCTCCGACGAGGACGAGGCGGTGCGCTGGGCCAACGGCGTCGACTACGGCCTCTCGGCGTCGGTCTGGACGAAGGACCACGGTCGAGCCATGCGGATGACCCGGCGGCTCGACTTCGGCTGCGTCTGGGTGAACACGCACATCCCGTTCGTCTCCGAGATGCCGCACGGCGGGTTCAAGCACTCCGGGCACGGCAAGGACCTCTCGGTCTACAGCCTGGAGGACTACACCCGGATCAAGCACGTCATGCACAACATCGAGGGCTGAGCCATGCCGTCCTCCGAGGAACTGCGCAAACGGCGCGGCGGCGCCGTCGCCCGGGGTGTCGGCAGCGTCATCGGGTCCTACGTGGACACCGCCGGCGGCGGGACGCTCACCGACGTGGACGGCCGCGAGTGGATCGACTTCGCCGCCGGCATCGCGGTGACGAGCGTCGGCAACTCCGCGCCGAAGGTCGTCGAGGCGGTACGGGCGCAGGTCGAGCGGTTCACCCACACCTGCTTCATGGTCGCGCCGTACGAGTCGTACGTGGCGGTGTGCGAGCAGCTCAACGCGTTGACGCCCGGCGGGTTCGAGAAGCGCTCGGCCCTGTTCAACTCCGGGGCAGAGGCGGTGGAGAACGCGGTGAAGATCGCCCGACACGCCACCGGACGGCCGGCGATCGTCGTCTTCGACCACGCGTACCACGGCCGCACCAACCTGACCATGGCGTTGACCGCGAAGAACATGCCGTACAAGCACCGGTTCGGGCCGTTCGCCGGTGAGATCTACCGGGTGCCGATGTCGTACCCGCTGCGCGACGGTGGGCTGTCCGGCGCGGACGCGGCGGCGCGGGCGATCGAGATGATCGAGAAGCAGGTCGGCGCGGAGAACGTCGCCGCACTCCTGATCGAGCCGATCCAGGGCGAGGGCGGCTTCGTGGTGCCCGCGCCGGGTTTCCTGCCGGCACTGCGCGACTGGGCGACGGCGGCCGGAGTTGTCTTCGTCGCCGACGAGATCCAGACCGGTTTCTGCCGCACCGGCGACTGGTTCGCCAGCCAGCACGAGGGCGTCGAGCCCGACCTGGTCACCCTGGCCAAGGGCATCGCCGGTGGCCTGCCGTTGGCGGCGGTGACCGGCCGGGCCGAGCTGATGGACGCGGTGCACGTCGGCGGGCTCGGCGGCACGTACGGCGGCAACCCGCTCGCCTGCGCCGCCGCGCTGGCCACCATCGAGACCATGCACGAGCTGGACCTGGCCGGCGCGGCACGCCGGATCGAGGCCCTGCTGGCGCCGCGGCTACGGGCCATCGCCGAGCGGGACCCCCGGATCGCCGAGGTACGCGGTCGGGGCGGGATGCTCGCCGTCGAGCTGGTGCAGCCGGGCACGCTCGTTCCCGACCCGTCGGCCACGGCGGCGGTCTCGGCCGCCTGTCACGCCGCCGGCCTGCTCACCCTGACCTGCGGCACGTACGGCAACGTGCTGCGCTTCCTGCCCCCGCTGGTGATCTCCGACGGACAGCTCAACCGCGGCGCCGACATCCTCGACGCCGCCTTCGGCTGACTCCGAGGCAGGGGCCCCTCTCCGGCTCCGAGGCAGGGGCCCCTCCCCGGACGGGGCCCCTGCTCATCACAGGGTCAGCGGAGCACCTCGACGGTGTTGCGGCGGACCACGTTCTTCCCCGGCTCACGGATCTGGTCCATGGCCGCGGTGTTGAGCAGCACGCAACTGCCCGACACGCCGGTCACCGTCACCGTGGTCGCCCGGTTGTTGTCCAGGTTGGTCACCCGCAGCCGCGTACCCACCGGGAACTGCCCGCTGGTCGCCGCCGGCGCGGCGTTCTCGGCGAAGAAGGTGACCGAGCCCGAGCAGGCCGAACGGGGCGCCGGGCCCGGCGCGCCGGGAGACGCGGCACCGGGGCGGACCGTTTCGGCTGCCGGCGGCCCGGCGGGCGGCGCGGCCTCGCCGTCGAGCCGCTCCACCACGTTGCGGCGGATCACGTTCTTTCCGGGCTCACGGACCAGCTCCATCGCGGCGGCGTTGAGCAGCACACAACTGCCCGACGGGCCGGTCACCGTCACCGTGGCCGCCCGGTCGTTGTCCAGATTGGTCACTCGCAGGCGCGTACCCACCGGGAACCGGTCACTGGTCGCCGCCGGCGCGCCGCCCTCCGCCGAGAAGGTGACCGAGCCCGTGCAGGCGGACTGCCGGGCCGGTGCGGTGCCGGCGAACCCGAAACCGGTCCCCACCGCCACGCCTCCCGCGGCGAGCACCGCCACGGTCGCTGCCAGCACGTGCTTGCGCTGCACCCTCATCGCCGTCACTCCCGTCCTCGGTGTGTCCTTCACCGCCTGGTACGGATGGGAGCGCCCTACCGTTCAGCCCACACGGGCACCGATCGACGTGGCGGCCAGGTCCACCGGCCCGTACCGGGTGCGCGATGCCCCGGTGGTCAGCGCCCAGTAGCGGTCCCCGTACGACCAGTGCCACCACTCGGTCGGGTAGTTCACCAGCCCGGCGCCGCCGAGCGCGTCCACCATGAGCTGCCGGTGCCGCCGGGCGGCCGCGCCGATGGTGGGAGCGTCGGTGAAGCAGGCGTCCGCGCTGTCCTCCGGCGTGGCGTCGACGGCCGTGCCCAGGTCCAGCTCCACGCCGTCGTCGGTGCACAGGGTCAGATCCACCGCCCCGCCGGTGCTGTGCGGGGCCACCTCGACCGGCGACACGAACTTGGTGGTCTCCCGGTGCAGCCGCTCCGGGGTCCAGTCCGGATGCCGCCGGCGCAGCTCGTCCCGGTAGCCGGTGAAGATGGCCAGCTGCGCCCGGTACGGCCGGTACCCCTCGATGACCAGCAGGCGCACCCCGCTGGGCAGCGCACGCTGCGCGGCCAGCAACCGGTCCGCGACACCGGCGCGCAGCCGGGCGTACGCGCCGGACGGGTCTGCCGCGCGTTCGTCCAGCCGCAGCTCCGGCAGCTCACGCAGGTCCACCAGCGGGTCGCCGTCGTCGCCGCCGGGCACCGCCGCCACCCGGGGGTCGGACAGCAGGATCATCGGGCGCCCCGGACAGCGGTCGCGGCGCGCTTCGCGTGCCGGGTACGGGCCAGCTCGACCAGCCGGTCCACCACCTCCCGGTAGCCGACGCCGGCCGCCGCCCACACCTTCGGGTACATGGAGTGCGCGGTGAAGCCGGGCATCGTGTTCAGCTCGTTGACGTACAGCTCACCGGTCGTCTCGTCGTACAGGAAGTCGACCCGGGCCAGGCCCCAGCCGCCGATCGCGGCGAACGCGCGCAGCGACAGCTCGCGAACCCGCTCGGTCACGTCGTCGGGCAGCACCGCCGGGACGATCATGGGGTCGGCGTTCCCGAAGTACTTCTGCTGGTAGTCGAACCAGCCGCCGGCGACGCGCACCTCGCCCACCGCCGACGCCTCCGGGCGCCAGCCGCCGAGCACCGCGCACTCCAGCTCACGGCCGGTGACGCCCTGCTCGACCATGACGAGCTGGTCGTGGCGGAGCGCCTCCTCGATCGCGGCGGCCAGATCGTCGCCCTCCGCGACCCGGGAGATGCCGATCGAGGAGCCCATGCTGGCCGGCTTGACGAACAGCGGGCGACGCAGCCCCAGCACCAGCTTCTCCGGGTCGTCGGTCGCCCGGTAGGTGTGCGCGTCGAACGCGACGTGCGGGGTGATCGGGATGCCGTCGGCGCGCAGCGCCCGCTTCATCGCCACCTTGTTCATGCCCACCGCCGAGGCCAGGATGCCGCACCCGACGTACGGCACGTCCAGGGACTCCAGCAGCCCCTGCACCACCCCGTCCTCACCGAACGGACCGTGCAGCACGGGGAAGACCACGTCCAGCTCCGCGTGCACCGCGCCGGGGGCGTTCACCGCGGACACCTGCACGGTGCCCGGGCGGGGACCGGCGCGCAGCTCGACCGCCGGCCCGGTCACCGTCAGCCGGTCGTCGATGGCCCGCTCGGCGGCGGGCCGGTCGCGCAACTCGGCCAGCACCGCGTCCGGCACCAGCCGGAACCCGCCGGTGCGGGTGACACCGATGGCGACCGTGCGGTATCCCCCGCCGGCCAGCGCCCGGGCCACGCCGAGCGCGGAGGCGCAGGAGACCTCGTGCTCCGCCGACGGGCCACCGAACAGGATTCCGATCCGAATCGGCGCGCTCATGCCGCCGCTCCTTCCACAGTCGTCACCTCGGCGAGCCGCTGGACCGTCAACCGGGCCACCAGCTCCGCCTCCACGTTTCCGCCGGTCAGCACCACGCCGACCGTTCGATGCCGCCGCACACCGGCCTCGGTGGCGAGCCGCAGCGCGCCGGCCAGACCGGCCGCCCCGGACGGCTCGACCAGCACCTTCAGCTCCATCAGGAGCAGCCGGAAGGCCGCCGCGATCTCCTCGTCGTCGACCCGGACGACCCCGCGCAGGGCGGTCCGCAGGATGGCGAACGGCAGTTCACCCACGCAGGACGGCCGCAGCCCGTCGGCGATCGTGGGCGCCGGCGCGACCGGAACCCGCTCGCCGGCCGCGAGGCTGCGCGCCAGGGAGTCGCAGCCCACCGGCTCCACGCCGTACACCTCGATGCCGGTGCCGGCGGCGGCCAGGCAGGCGCCCGCCACCCCGCCGCCACCACCAACCGGAACCACCAACGCGTCAAGCGGTGTGCCGGCGCGCTCGGCCTGCTCGATCAGCTCCAGGCTGGCGGTGCCCTGCCCGGCGATCACGTCCGCGTGGTCGTACGCGTCGATCACGGGGTGACCGGTCTCGTCGGAGAGCCTCCGGGCCGCCGCCACCCGCTCCTCGACGCCGGTGCCGGCGAACACCACCCGCGCGCCGGCCGCCCGCGCCCGCTCGACCTTGCTCGGGGACGCGTCGACCGGCAGCACCACGGTGGCCGTGAGCCTGTGCTGCCGGGCCGCCAACGCCACCGCCACCGCGTGGTTGCCGGTGCTCTGCGCGATCACCCCGTCCTGGCCGGCCGCGGCGAGCCGGCCGACCGCCCGTAGCGCGCCGCGCATCTTGTACGAGCCGCCGTTCTGGAGGTTCTCCGCCTTGAGCAGGACCCGGGCCCCGGCCAGCCGGTCGATCACCGGGGATCGCAGCACCGGAGTACGGACCACCCGGCGGGACAGCCAGCGGGCGGTCTCCTCGATGTCGGCGCGGTGCAGGACGGCCGGCGCGGCGGTGGGTGACATGGGTTCTCCTTCGGTCGAGGCTGGCGCCGGTTCGGTCCGCACAGCTGGTCGTTTTCGGGCACGCCGGAGGCAGGGATGCCGCGAGACGCGGACCCTTGGGCTGGTGGGTTCTGGGTGCTAGGGCGGGGTGGGTAGCTGCACGTCCACCCGCAGGCCGCCGTGCTCGGCGGGTCGGGCCGCGATGATGCCCTCGTGCGCCTGGGTGATCGAGCGGGCGATGGCCAGGCCGAGGCCGGCCCCGCCGCCGTGCGAGGTGCGGTCCCGGGCGAGGCGGCGGAACGGCTCGAAGAGGCTGGCCACCGCCTCGGCCGGCACGGGCTGCCCGGTGTTGACCACGGACAGCGCGGGCGTGCCGCCGACCGTGACGGTCAGCGAGCCGCCGCGCCGGTTGTACTTGATCCCGTTCTCCACCAGGTTGGTGACCAGGCGTTCCAGCAGCACCCGCTCGCCGACGACGACCCGGGGCGTGAGGTGGCTGTCGATCGTCACGGCGGCGTCCCGGGCGCGGTCCAGGTACCCGGTGAGCACCGAGGTGACGATCTCGTCGAGCCGCTGCGGCGTACGCGAGCGCAGTCCCTCCTCGCACTCGCTGAGCGCGAGCAGCCCCTCGATCAGCCGCTCGTTGCGCTCGTTGGTCTCCAGCAGCTGGCCGGTCAACAGCTCCAACTGCTCAGCGGTGAGCGACCGGGCCATCCCGACCTCGATTAGCGTCCGCTGCACCGCCAGCGGAGTGCGCAGCTCGTGCGAGGCGTTCGCGGCGAACCGCCGCTGCCCCTCGTACCCGGCGGAGACCCGCTCCATCATCTCGTCGATCGCCCGGGCCAGCCGGGCCAGTTCGTCGCTGCCGCGGGGCCGGATCCGGTGGCCGAGGTTCTGCGGGCCCAGGTGCTCGATCGGCCCGGCCAGGTCGCGGACCGGACGCAGGCACCACGCCGCACCGAACCAGAGCGCCACGAGGGTGGCCAGGACCACGACCAGCACGGCCCCCACGGGCAGCACGAACGCGCTCTGGCGTACCGACCCGCAGACGTCCAGCAGACCGGGCACGGGCAGGTCGCAGAGCTCCTGGCCACGGAACCAGATCAGCCCCGCCAGCCACCTGCCGACCGTCGGCAGGAGCGGCCCGGCCAGCAGGGCCAGCAGGCCCACCAGCAGCACCCGGCGACGGGGGGTCCAGCTCACGCCGGGCCGCCGAGCCGGTAACCGGCCTTGGGCACGGTGTGGATGACCGCCGGGTCGCCGAGCTTCTTGCGCAGGGTCATCACGGTGACCCGTACGGCGTTGGTGAACGGGTCGGCGAACTCGTCCCAGGCCTGCTCCAGCAGTTCCTCGGCGCTGACCACCTGCCCGGCGGCACGCAGCAGCACGTGCAGCACGGCGAACTCCTTCGGGCTCAGCGCCAGCGGGCGGCCGTCCCGGGTGGCCACGTGCCGGGCCACGTCCAGCACCACACCGTCCCGTTCGAGCACCGGCGGGAGCGCCGGGGTGGACCGCCGGCCGAGGGCCTGCACCCGGGCGACCAGTTCGGCGAACGCGAACGGCTTGGTCAGGTAGTCGTCCGCGCCGAGGTCCAGACCTGCCACCCGGTCCCGGATGCCCGCCGCCGCGGTGAGCAGCAGCACCCGGGTGCCCACCTGGGAGCCGGCGATGCTGCGGCACACCTCGTCACCGGTGTGCCCCGGCATGTCCCGGTCCAGGACCGCGACGTCGTACCGGTTCACCCCGATCCGCTCCAGCGCACCGTCGCCGTCGTAGCAGACGTCGACGGCCATCGAGAGGCGTCGCAGCCCCTCGGCCACCGTGTCCGCCAACAACCGCTCGTCGTCCGCCACCAGCACCCGCACGCTTCCGCTCCCCGTGGTTCAGCTCGTCCGGCATACCGTCGCAGGCCGGGGTTAAGGGTTCTGTAAGCACCCGCCGAGCCATCCTCCACCGCACCGCCCGCCGGACAAACCAGTGCAAGCCAGGCTGCGTCGGCTTCGTCCCCACGCCATGCTCCTTGCGCCATCCGTCCCCGGGAGACCGGGCGGTTGGCGATCGAGGGTGAGCTGCGTCACGATGGGGGCCGAGGAGGTCGCCCGATGGCTGACCCGTGGCTCGCCCTGGAATTCGGCGTCGATCCGGCGGAGCGGATCGCGCAGGTCGGCGCCGCCCACGAGGCGTTCCTCGCCGCCGGCGCCGCACCGCACCGGGTGCGGGAAGTGGTCCGCCGCTCGTGGGAACGGTCGGCGCGGCTCGACCCGGAGGCCACCCCGCCGATCGACCTGACCGACGACGCGCTGGCGGGCTATCGGGCCGCTCACCCGCTGGCCCGGGTGCTGCCGCTGTTCCGGGACCTGTTGGGCGGCATCGCCCAGGACGGCGCGCACCTGATGGCGGTCTGCGACGCGTACGGGCGGCTGCTCTGGGTGGAGGGCCACCCGGGGGTGCGCCGGCACGCCGAGCGGATGAACTTCGTGCCCGGCGCCCTGTGGGACGAGCGGCACGCCGGCACCAACGCCCCCGGCACCGCGCTGGCCGTCGACCACAGCGTGCAGATCTTCGCCACCGAGCACTTCAGCCGGCCGGTGCAGCGCTGGACCTGCGCCGCGGCCCCGATCCACGACCCGGCCACCGGGCGGCTGCTCGGCGCCGTCGACATCACCGGCGGCGACCACCTGGCCAACCCGCACAGTCTGGCGCTGGTCCGGGCCACCGCCCGGGCCGCCGAGGCGCAGCTCGCCACCGACCGACCGGTGGAGCCCGGCGTCGCCACGGTGACCGCGCTCGGCCGGGACGAGGCGGAGCTACGGGTCGACGGGCGACGGCTCCGGCTCGGCCGACGGCACAGCGAGCTGCTGGTGCTGCTGCTGCACCATCCCGAGGGACGTACCGGCGAACAGCTCGGCCTCGACCTGTACGGAGACGACCGGCTGCACCCGGTCACCCTGCGCGCGGAGCTGTCCCGGCTACGCCGGGTGCTCGGCCCCGAGCTGCTTGACTCCCGCCCGTACCGGCTGCGCGGCACCGTCCGCGCCGACTTCACCACCGTCGCCGACCGGTTGGACCAGGGCGATCCGGCGGGCGCGCTCGACGCGTACTCCGGGCCGTTGCTACCCGGCTCGGACGCGCCGGGAGTGACGCGACTCCGCCGGCTCATCGACGGCCAGCTCCGCGCGGCCGTGCTGGCCACCGCGGACCCGGCGCTGCTCGCGGCCTGGACCGCGACGTCCGCCGGGGCCGACGACCTGACCGCGTGGCAGGCCCTGGCGCGGGCGTTGCCCACCGGCGCGCCACGCCGGCCGCTCGCGCTCGCCCGCATCGACCAGCTCGCCGGGGAGTACGACCTACCGCGCGCAACGTGGCTGCAACGTTCCTGAAACTACCGTCGCCGTCGGCACACCCGCACAACGACGGCGGAGGTAACCATGACGCGCTACGACGCGCCCACCCACTGGCAGTCCCGTTACGACCACTTCATCGGCGGCGAGTACGTCAAGCCGCACGGTGGCGACTACTTCGAGAACCCGACCCCGGTCACCGGGCAGACCTTCACCGAGGTGGCCCGGGGCACCGCCCCGGACGTCGAGAAGGCCCTGGACGCCGCGCACGGCGCCGCCGACGCCTGGGGGCGCACCTCGGTGGCCGAGCGGGCGCTGATCCTCAATCGCATCGCCGACCGGATGCAGGAGAACCTGGAGTCGCTGGCCATCGCCGAGACCTGGGAGAACGGCAAGCCGATCCGCGAGACGATGGCCGCCGACATCCCGCTGGCCATCGACCACTTCCGCTACTTCGCGGGGGCGATCCGGGCGCAGGAAGGCTCGCTCGGCGAGATCGACGACGACACCATCGCGTACCACTTCCACGAGCCGCTCGGCGTGGTCGGGCAGATCATCCCGTGGAACTTCCCGATCCTGATGGCCACCTGGAAGCTGGCGCCCGCGCTGGCCGCCGGCAACGCCGTGGTGCTCAAGCCGGCCGAGCAGACCCCGGCATCGATCCACTACTGGCTGTCGCTGGTGGCGGACCTGCTGCCGCCGGGCGTGCTCAACATCGTCAACGGCTTCGGCGTGGAGGCCGGCAAGCCGCTGGCATCCTCGGCACGGGTGGCCAAGGTGGCGTTCACCGGTGAGACCACCACCGGGCGGCTGATCATGCAGTACGCCAGCGAGAACATCAAGCCCGTCACCCTGGAACTGGGCGGCAAGAGCCCGAACATCTTCTTCGACGACGTCAGCGCTGCTTCCGACGAATTCCTGGACAAGGCGCTGGAAGGCTTCACCATGTTCGCCCTCAACCAGGGCGAGGTCTGCACCTGCCCGTCACGGGCGCTGATCCAGCAGGGCCACTACAGCGACTTCCTCGCCGCGGCGGTGGACCGCACGAAAGCGATCGTCGCCGGGCATCCCCTGGACACCGACACGATGATCGGCGCGCAGGCCTCCAACGACCAGTTGGAGAAGATCCTGTCCTACCTGGACATCGGCCGGCAGGAGGGCGCCAAGGTGCTCACCGGTGGCTCCCGCGCGGACCTGGGCGGCGAACTGTCCGGCGGGTACTACGTCGAGCCGACGATCTTCGAGGGCGACAACTCGATGCGGGTCTTCCAGGAGGAGATCTTCGGCCCGGTGGTCTCGGTGACCTCCTTCGCCGACCTCGACGACGCCGTGAAGACCGCCAACGACACCCTGTACGGGCTGGGCGCGGGCGTGTGGACCCGGGACATGAACACCGCGTACCGGGCCGGGCGGGCCATCCAGGCGGGCCGGGTGTGGACCAACTGCTACCACGCGTACCCGGCGCACGCCGCGTTCGGCGGGTACAAGCAGTCCGGCATCGGCCGGGAGAACCACAAGATGATGCTGGAGCACTACCAGCAGACCAAGAACCTGCTGGTCAGCTACTCGACCCAGAAGCTCGGCTTCTTCTGATGTCCGTCGTCTCCGTGACCCCCGCGGCGGCCGACCTGATCCGGTCGCTGCGGGGGCGGCACGGGCCGCTGATGTTCCACCAGTCCGGCGGCTGCTGCGACGGCAGTGCCCCGATGTGCTACCCGGCGGGTGAGTTCCGTACCGGCTCGTCCGACGTCCTGCTCGCCTCGCTCGTCGTGGACGGGGTGCCGGAGCCGGTCGAGTTCTGGATGTCCACCGCCCAGTGGGAGCTGTGGAAACACACGAGGCTCACCGTCGACGTGGTCCCGGGCCGAGGCAGTGGCTTCTCCCTGGAAGCCCCCGACGGCCTCCGCTTCCTCATCCGCTCCCACCTGGCCGCCTAGGTCACCCCTTACCAGCGGCGTGGGCAGCGGAGGCATGCCGCGCTGGAGAGCGTGATACCTCTGAGGCATAAATATGACTCAGAGGTATCACGCTCGAAACCCAGTCCCCCGCCGCACGAGATGACGCTGCGTGACCGTTGGGCGCGCCGCGGGATCAGTCGCAGCCGTAGCCGTCGTTGTCGCGGTCCAGGTCGTAGATGTCGTCGCCGATGACCCTGACCGGGCCTGTGACGTAGGCGGGGCCGTTGCCGCTGCCGGGCTTGCAGTCGACGTCGCTGGCGATCGGGACGCAGCCGCTGTAGTTCGGGTCGCACGTCGCCTGCTGCGGTTTCTTGGTGCCGACGGCGACGACCTGGGTCACCGGTTGCTTCGTCACGACGGACTTGACCAGCTTCTTGGCCGTCCGCACGCCGTCGGTGGTGGTCACCTCGTAGGTCAGCGTCTTCACACCGTTGACGCCCTTGGTCCGCACGACCCGCTTGCCCTCGGCGAGGGACGAGTCCTTGACAGTCCGCTGGCCGTACCGGATGGTGGCTCGCTCCGTCACGGTGGTCACCTGCACCACGGGCGCGGCTGCGGCGCTGGACGCGGCTGCGGCGCTGGACGGGGCTGAGGTCGGCGAGGGAGCGGCGGGAACAGAGGGTTCGGCGACCGGCGACACCTCCTGCGCGGGGGCTTCCTCGGTCGGCTCGGCGGGCGCCGCCACGATGGGCTGCTGCGGTTGCTCGGCCGCGGTGCCGGTCCGGGTGGGCTCCGGATCGCCGACCAGCGCGCCGACGATGGCGGTACCGGCGCAGCAGAGCAGCAGGAACGACAGGGCAACCGAGCCGAGGATCACGGCCACGCGGCGGCCCGGGCTGGCCCGGCGGAACCAGTTCGGGGCGGCGGGCGGGCGGGGCGCGGGCGGCGGATACATCGTCACGGCGATGAGTGTCGTCGCAATCACGACGTGCAATATCCACCGTAGCGCTCGTCACCTGCGCCGTTCGCTCCCTCGCCGCTGATCGAGGGGCGAAGCCCCGCCGCCCGACCGTTTCTGGCCGGCGACGGGACGACATGCCTGGCCTCCGCTCGGCCGGACCGGGCGGGGCCGATCGTGCGGCCCCACACGGGCATCAACGCCGCGAATCACCGTTTATCAGCGGGCGTCCAGGAGAGGCTGTCGCGGGTTCCACGGTGGACCGCCGGCCGCGTCTCGTCGGCGGCGCGCGATCGCCGAGAGCGCCTCCAGGACCACGCGGTTGCCCAGGTACGCGGTGATGTCGGCGTGGTCGTACGGCGGGGCGACCTCGACCACGTCCACCCCGACGACGGGCAGCTCGTAGCAGACCCGGCGGACCGCGTCGAGCAGTTGCCGCGAGGTCAGGCCGCCCGGCTCGGGCGTGCCGGTGCCGGGCGCCATCCCCGGGTCGACCACGTCCACGTCGACGGAGAGAAACACTCCCTCGCACTCGTCGACCGCGATGGCGAACGCCTCGGTGAGGCACGGGTCGAGGCCACGAGCGACCAGCTCGGTCATCTCGTACGACCGCATCCGCTGCTCCGCCATCCAGGACAGGATGTCCGGGCCGGGCCAGTAGCCGCGCAGCCCGATCTGGAGGAACCGGTCGCCGCGTACCGCGCCGGACTCGATGAGCCGGCGCATCGGCTGGCCGTGCCCGTGCAGCGAGCCGAACTCGATCTCTCCGGTGTCGGCGTGCGCGTCGAAGTGCACCAGCGACACGCGCCCGTGCCCGTGCTGCCGGGCCACACCGGTGGCGTCCGGCAGCGCGATGGAGTGGTCCCCGCCGAGCACCACCGGGATGGCGCCGGAGGACGACACGGCGTACACCGCGGCTTCCAGTGCCCCCAGCGAACGTTCGATGTCCCCGGAGAACATCTCCACGTCGCCGGCGTCGTACACCCGCAGGTCGCGCAGCGCGTCGACACGCAGGGCGAGCGACGGGCGGGAGCCGTCGTGGGCCAGGTAGCAGGCCTGGCGGATCGCCGACGGCCCGAACCGGGTGCCGGGCCGGTGCGAGGTGCCGCCGTCGAAGGGAGCACCGACGATCACCACGTCGGCGTCGGCGTACGACCCGGCGTCGTCGAGCGCGCACCGGTCCACGCCCAGGAAGGTGACGTCCGGCCCGTACATGGCTCCGTAGCGGCTCATCGCTCCTCCATCCCCCATGGCGACCCGTAGCCGGCCAGCAGGTCGAGGAACGGCACCGGGGGCAGCGCCTCCGGGCCGAGCACCCCGACGCCGGACCAGGCGCCGCCGGCGAGCAGTTCCAGCGCGACCACCGGGTTGACCGCCGTCTGCCAGACCACTGCCTGGTGACCGTACTCCCGCATGGACCACTCGTTGTCGACCACGTGGTACAGGTAGACCTCCCGCGGCTGCCCGTCCGGGCCCAGGCCGCGCACCCACGTGCCGGCGCAGGTCTTGCCGCGCATCCGCTCACCGAGGGTCGCCGGGTCGGGCAGGCAGGCGGCCACCACGTCGCGCGGGGACACCTGGACGCCGCGCACGTTGACCGGCGCCGTCGAGTCGAGCCCGAGCTTGTGCAACGTCCTGAGCACCTCGATGAACTCCTCGCCGAGGCCGTACTTGAAGGTGACCCGGCGGGCCTTGACCCAGCGCGGGATGAGCAGCACCTCCTCGTGCTCCACGTTGACGCACTCGACCGGCCCGATCCCGTCGGGGAAGTGGAAGACCTCCGGCTCGCTGAACGGCTCGGTGGTGTACCAGCCCCGGTCCCTCTCCCAGATCACCGGCGGGTTGAGGCACTCCTCGATCGTCGTCCAGATGGAGAACGAGGGCGCGAAGTCGTATCCGTCGACGGTGAGGTTCGCCCCGTCCCGGACGCCGATCTCGTCGATCTCGCTGAACAGCTCGTCGGCGGCGTACCGGGCGAAGACGTCGGACAGGCCGGGCTCGACACCGATGCCGCACAGCGCCAGCCGGCCGGCCGCGGACCAGTCGTCGGAGAGCGCGAACTGCGCGTCGCCGAGCATCACCCCGGTCTCGGCGTACGGGCGGGACGGGTGCGGGTGTGACAGCGACATCGCCATGTCCAGGTAGTCCGCGCCGGCCGCGAACGCGCCGTCGAAGATCGGCATGACGAAACGCGGATCGACGGCGTTGAGCACGTGGGTGATCCGGTGCTCCCGGCAGAGCGCGGCGACCGCCTCGGCCGAGGACGCGTCCACCTGGGCGGCGACGAAGCGGTCCCCGTGCCCGGCGACGGCGCGCTCGGCGCGACCCGGGTCGTGGTCGGCGACCACGATGGTCTCGAAGAAGGAGCGTCGGGCGGCGATGGCTACGGCGGCGGAGCCGACGCCACCGGCGCCGACGAGCAGGACACGCATCAGGAATCAAACCCCAAACCGAGACGATCGAGAGTACGGAGCCAGAGGTCGCGCCGGCCCTCGCGCGCGTCGGCGCGGGCCAGTGACCAGCGGGTGAGATTGATGCCGACCGAGCGGACGGGTTCCGGTGGGAACGGCAGTGGCTTACGGCGGACCAGATCGAGCCCGGTCAACGGGGTGTCCCCGCCGTCCAGCAGGTCGAGCAGCACCCGGGCGCCGAAGCGGGTGGCGCCCACGCCGAGACCGGTGTAGCCGGCCGCGTACGCCAGCCGACCGCCGTACGCGGTGCCGAAGAACGGGCAGAACCGGGTGCAGGTGTCGATGACGCCACCCCAGCGGTGGCTGAAGCGCACGTCGGCGAGCTGCGGGAACGTGGTGAAGAAGTGCTCGGCGAGAGTCGTGAAGGTGGCCTCGCGCTGCTCCAGCTCGGGGGCGACCCGGTTGCCGTAGTGGTAGACCGCGTCGTAGCCGCCGAAGAGGATCCGCCCGTCCGAGGTGATCCGGTAGTAGTGGAACTGGTTGCCGGTGTCGGCCAGCCCCTGCCGGTTGCGCCAGCCGATCGCGTCGCGTTGGGCCGGGCTGAGCGGCTCGGTCATCAGCACGTGGTCGTAGACCGGCACCAGGTACGCCCGCAGCCGGCGCAGCAGCGGCGGGAAGGCGTTGGTGGCCAGCACCACCCGCCGGGCCCGCACCGACCCGGGCGCGCCGTCCGACCCGCCGGCGGTCCGCGCGTGCAGCGCGGGGCCGTCGGCGCGCAGCCCCGTCACCCGCGTGTGCTCGTGCACCCGGACGCCGAGGTGGAGGCAGGCTCGGCGCAACCCCCACGCCAGCTTCGCCGGGTCCAGCATGGCCACCCGGTCGGCGTCGAACATCCCGCCCAGGTACGTCGGCGAGTTCACCTCGGCGCGCACCTCGTCCCGGTCCAGCAGCCGCACCCGGTGGCCGTACCGGCGGGCCAGCTCCGCGTCGTCGGCGAGCCCGGCCAGTTGGTACGGCTCGACGGCGACCGCCAGCTCGCCGGTGCGCTCGAAGTCGCAGTCGATGTCGAACTTCGCGACCGTGGCGGCGATGGCGTCCAGGTTCTCCCGGCCGAGGCGTTCCAACTCACCGACTTCGTCGGGGAACCGGTCGACGCCGTTGGCCAGGCCGTGGGTGAGCGAGGCGGCGCAGAACCCGCCGTTGCGCCCGGACGCGGCCCAGCCGCAGGTGCCCGCGTCGACCAGCAGCACGTCACGGTCGGGGTCGGCCTGCTTGGCCAGCAGGGCGGCCCAGAGCCCGCTGTACCCGCCGCCGATCACCAGCAGGTCGGCGGTCCGCGGGCCGGTGAGCGGCGGCAGCGGGTCCGGGCGGTCCGGACGGTCGAGCCAGTACGGCACGGGGGCCGCGTCGGCGAGCGCCCGGCCGGTGTGCGGAAGGGTCATGACGACCGACGGGCCGGATGAGCCGGGGCCGGACCGGCCAGCAGATCGGCGCGGCGGGCCCGCCGCCCCCGCAGCGAGCTGAGCCCGACCAGCAGCAGCGCGATCGCGAACATCGCGGTGCCGATGACGTTGACCTGCGGTGGGATGCCCCGCTGGGCAGCGCCCCAGACGTACATCGGGAACGTGACGGTGGTGCCGGCGTTGAAGTTCGTGATGATGAAGTCGTCGAAGCTGAGCGAGAAGGCCAGCAGCGCGGCGGCCACGATGCCGGGCAGCACCAGCGGCAGGGTGATCCGCCGGAAGGTCTGCCACTCGCTGGCGTAGAGGTCCATGGCGGCCTCCTCCAGCCGCCGGTCCATCCCGGCCAGCCGCGCCTTGACGGTCACCACCACGAACGAGACGCAGAACATCACGTGCGCGATGACGATCGTCCAGAAGCCCAGCGGCACCCCGGCGGAGACGAAGAGCGCCAACAGCGAGGTGCCCATCACCAGCTCCGGGGTCGCCATCGGCAGGAAGATCAGCACGTTGACACCGGAACGACCGCGGAAGCGGTGCCGGACCAGCGCGAACGCCATCAGGGTCCCGAGCACGGTGGCGACCACCGTGGCGATGAAACCGATCTGCACGCTGCGGACAACCGCGTCGCACATGTCCGACGTGGCGCACGGCTGACGCCAGTTGTCCAGGGTGAACTCGTTGAAGTCGTACGACAGCCGGCTGGACGGACGGTTGAACGACAGCCCGGCCACCACCAGGATCGGAAGCGCCAGGTAGCCGAGCACCAGCAGCGCCACGATCATCACCCAGCGGTCGGCCAACCAGCGGGACACTCTCATCTAGAGCACCTCCTCCGTGCCGGCCCGACGGAGGTAGCCGAAGACCACCGCGAGGATCGCCGCCATCAGCAGGAACGACAGCGCGGCGCCCTGCGGGTAGTCCAGCCGGACCAGGAACGCCGAATCGATGACGTTGCCGATCATGTACTCGTTCGGGGTGCCGAGCAGCTCGGCGTTGATGTAGTCGCCGCTGGCCGGAATGAAGAACAGCAGCGTGCCGGCGACCAGGCCCGGCATGGACAGCGGCAGCGTCACCCGGCGGAACGCCTGCACCGGGCTCGCGTACAGGTCGCTGGCCGCCTCCAGCAGCCGGTGGTCCAGCCGCTCCAGGCTCGCGTACAGCGGCAGCACCAGGAACGGCAGGAAGTTGTACGTGAGGCCGAGCACCACCGCGAACGGGGTGGCCAGCAACCGGCCGTCCGGGGCGAGCAGGTGCACGTCGCGCAGCACGCCGACCAGCGCGCCGTTGTCCGACAGGATGGTCTTCCAGGCCAGCGTGCGGACCAGGAAGCTGGTGAACATCGGCGCGACCACGCAGACCAGCAGCAGGTTCTTCCAGCGGCCGGCCTTCTGCGCGATGGCGTACGCCAGCGGGTAGCCGAGCAGCAGCGCCAGCACCAGGGCCACGCCGGCGTAGCCGAACGAGCGCAGGAACTGCGGCCAGTACGCCTGCAACACGTCCGGGTAGTTGCCGAACGCCCAGGTCATCGCGTACCCGGTGGAGAGCGAGCCGCTGGGGTCGTAGAGGCTGGCCGCGGCGAGCTGCAGCAGCGGCACGCCGAAGAAGATCAGCAGCCAGGCCGCGCCCGGCAGCAGCAACAGGTACGGCAGCAGGCGGTGCCGCCCGGACCGGGCTGCCGGCGGCGTGGGCGGCGGCTGGCCCGATCCCGTCGGCACCTGGGCCAGGACGGTCACGACGACGCACCCACCGGCTCGTCGACCACCGGCGCGGTCCGGTCGCTGTCGGCGGCGTCCCGGGGCAGCAGGAACGCGTGCCGCGGATCCCAGTACGCGACGGCCTCGCTGCCGACCGGCACCTGAGCCACCGCTCCACTGTTGGCCGTGAAGACCGACAGCTCGGTGCCCCAGCCGGTCCGCAGCAGGTACTGCGTGCTGACGCCGACGTAGGAGGCGTCGGTGACCACCCCGGTCACGTGTTGCTGGCCGGCGGGCACCTGGTCGGCGGAGCCGACCAGCTGCAGCTTCTCCGGGCGTACCCCCAGGTGGACCGGGCCACGGTCGGCCCGGGCGCGGCCGGCGGGCACCGAGAACCGCGCGTCGTGTGCCGTCACCGCCACCTCGCCGCCGGCGGTGCCGGCGGCCTCGCCGGCGAGCAGGTTGGACTGGCCGAGGAAGTTCGCGACGAACGCGGTGGCCGGGAACTCGTAGATGTCGGCCGGCGCGCCGAGCTGCTCTATCCGGCCGGCGTTCATCACGGCGACGGTGTCGGCCATGGTCATGGCCTCCTCCTGGTCGTGGGTGACGTGCACGAACGTGATGCCCACCTCGGTCTGGATCCGCTTCAGCTCGATCTGCATCTGCCGGCGCAGCTTCAGGTCGAGCGCACCCAGCGGCTCGTCGAGCAGCAGCACCTGCGGCTGGTTGATCAGCGCACGGGCCAGCGCCACCCGCTGCTGCTGGCCGCCGGAGAGCTGTGCCGGGCGGCGGTTGCCGTAGCCGTCGAGCTGCACCAGCGACAGCATCCGCAGGACCTCGTCGTCGACCGAGCGGATGCCGCGCCGGCGCAGCCCGAACGCCACGTTCTCGAAGATGTTCAGATGCGGAAAGAGCGCGTAGCTCTGGAACACGGTGTTGACCGGCCGCTTGTACGGCCGCAGCCGCGCGATGTCGCGGTCGCCGAGCAGCACCTGACCGCTGGTCGGCTCCTCCAGGCCGGCGATCATGCGCAGCGTGGTGGTCTTGCCGCAGCCGGACGCGCCGAGCAGGGCGAAGAACGAGCCCTGCGGAACGGTCAGGCTGAGGTCGTCGACGGCGGTGAAGATGCCGAACCGCTTGGTGAGGTTGGCCAGGCGCAGGTCGCCGGCCGGTGTCTCGCGCGTCATTCCGTCACGCCCCGATGACCTGCTGGAACTTGCCCTCGTACTCCTTCTCCTGCTTCTCGTCCAGGGCCATGAACACCTTGGACTTCGACAGCAGCGCCTCATCGGGGAAGATCAGCGGGTTGGCGGCCAGCTCGGGGTCGATCTTCTCCATCTCGGCCTGGGCGCCCTTGACCGGGCAGATGTAGTTGACGTACGCGGCGAGCGTCGCGGCGACGGCCGGCTCGTAGTAGTAGTTGATGAGCGCCTCGGCGTTGCCCTTGTGGGTGGCCTTGTTGGGGACCATCATGTTGTCGCTGAACAGCATCACGCCGGAGTCGGGCGCGACGAACTGCACCTTCTCGTTCTCGCTGGAGAGCTGGATGACGTCCCCGGACCAGCCGATGCACGCGGCGATGTCACCCTTGGCCAGGTCGGGTGCGTAGTCGTTGCCGGTGAACTTGCGGATCTGCCCGGAGTCGACGGCCTTCTTCAGCTTGTTGAGCGCGTCGTCGAACTGGGCGGTGGTGAAGTTGGCCGGGTCGTGCCCGTTGGAGCCGAGCAGCAGCCCCATCGTGTCGCGCATCTCGCTGAGCGCGGTCACCTTGCCCTTGAGATCGGGACGGGTGAGCAGCTCGTCGACGGTGCGCAGCTCCTTGGTGACATCCCCGTTGTACGCCAGACCGGCGAGGCCGGACTGCCACGGGATGGAGATCCGGTTCTCGGGGTCGAAGGAGCGGTTGAGCAGCGACGGAAGCAGATTGGCCTGGACGTTCGGGATCTTCGCCGGGTCGAGCTTCTGGATCCAGCCGAGCCGGATCATCCGGGCCGCCATCCAGTCGGTCAGCACGATGAGGTCCCGGTCCGTGCTCTGGCAGGCCGCCAGCTGGTTCTGCACCTTGCCGAAGAACTCGTTGTTGTCGTTGATGTCCTCGGTGTACGTGACCTGGATGCCGGTCTTCGTGATGAACCCGTCCAGGCTGGGTCGCTTGGACTCGTCCTTCTCGTCCACGTCCATGTACTGCGGCCAGTTGGAGAAGGCAAGCTTCTTCTCGGTGCCGGAGAGGTCTTCGCTGACGCAGCCGGCCTCGGTCTGCTGCGCGCCCTTGGTGCCGCAGCCGGCGAGGCTGCCGCCCGTGGCGAGGAGCGCGGCCGAACCGAGAGTGCCGGTGAGCAGTCCACGCCGGGTGAGGGGCCGGAGGGGAGTACGCATGACGACTCCTAAAGGGTCATCGTCGGCGGGCGGGACGGGGGTGGCGCGCCGGCGGGAGGGTCAGGTGCCATGGACGACTGATCCTGACATGAGGTGACCTTCCTTACAAGGGATTCCGTTGCGGTGTTAGCGATGCACGACGAAATACGCCAGACTGCGCGAGGACACACGCGCGACATCACGATTCAGGACATGGGGAGCGGACGATGACGAACCGGCAGCACGAGAACGGCAACGGCGGCCGACGCGTCGCTGTCCGTGAAGGCGCCAATCACGCTCTGCTGGACGACGTGGCCAAGCGGATCATCGAACAGCTCCAGGAGGACGGCCGCCGGCCGTACGCCACCATCGGCAAGGCGGTCGGGCTCTCCGAGGCGGCGGTTCGTCAGCGGGTACAGCGGCTGCTCGACTCCGGCGTGATGCAGATCGTCGCGGTGACCGATCCGCTACAGCTCGGCTTCCCCCGCCAGGCGATGATCGGCCTGCGTACCGACGGCGACCTGGAGGCGGTGGCCGACCGGCTGGCCGAGCTGGAGGAGGTCGACTACGTGGTGATCACGGCCGGGTCGTTCGACCTGCTCACCGAGGTGGTCTGCCGCAACGACGACCACCTGCTGGAGATCCTGCAACGGCTGCGCGCGGTACCCGGCGTGCTGTCCACAGAGGCGTTCGTCTACCTCAAGCTGCGCAAGCAGACCTACACCTGGGGTACGGCCTGACGCGCACGCCGTCCCTTGATCCACTCGACTTTCCGGAAGTCGCGGTGTCCACGCCGCGCCGACAGCCCGAATTCCTTGATCCCGAGTGGATCAGCACCCCAACATCGGCGAAACGGAGTGGATCGTGGCCGACGAACAACGGATCACCCGGCAGGCCCACCCGGCCGACAATCCACCAACCTGACAGGCCGACCGCGGCGTGCGGATTCCGTCGCGAGTAAGGCAGCTTATCGCTGAATCCGTCGCCATGCCGCCCAACTACCATCGATCACACTTGCTTTCACGGGTCGTGCTGTGCGATAACCGTGGGCAGAGCGGCCGGCGTCACCCCTTGGACCGGCCCGACGACCGATGGGGCTGACATGGCCAACGCCACCGACCACCTCTGGATGCACTTCACCCGGATGGCGAGCTACTCCGCCGGCGAGGTGCCGACCATCGTGCGCGGCGAGGGCGCGTACGTGTGGGATGCGCAGGGCCGCCGCTACCTGGACGGGCTCGCCGGGCTCTTCGTCGTCAACGCCGGCCACGGCCGCACCGAACTGGCCGAGGCGGCCGCCAAGCAGGCCGGCGAGCTGGCGTACTTTCCGCTCTGGTCGTACGCCCACCCCAAGGCCGTCGAGCTGGCCGAGAAGATCGCGTCACTCACCCCCGGCGACCTGAACCGGGTCTTCTTCACCACCGGCGGCTCCGAGGCCGTCGAGGCGGCGTGGAAGCTGGCCCGGGCCTACTTCAAGCGCACCGGCCAGCCCAACAAGCACAAGGTGGTCAGCCGGTACATCGCTTACCACGGCACCTCGATGGGCGCGCTGTCGATCACCGGCCTGCCCGGGATCAAGAGTGACTTCGAGCCGCTGGTGCCCGGCGGGATCAAGGTGCCGAACACTAACTTCTACCGGGCGCCCGAGCACGGCGACGACCCCGAGGCGTTCGGCCGCTGGGCCGCCGACGAGATCGGCCGGGCGATCGAGCGGGAGGGGCCGGACACGGTCGCCGCGGTCTTCCTGGAGCCGGTGCAGAACTCCGGCGGCTGCTTCCCACCACCACCCGGCTACTTCGAGCGGGTACGGGAGATCTGCGACGCGTACGACGTGCTGCTCGTCTCCGACGAGGTGATCTGCTCCTGGGGGCGGCTCGGCGAGTACTTCGGCGCCGTGCGCTACGGCTACCAGCCGGACATCATCACCACCGCCAAGGGCATCACCTCCGGGTACGCCCCGCTCGGCGCGATGATCGCCAGCGACCGGCTGATGGAGCCGTTCCTCACCGAGACCGGCATGTTCGCCCACGGGGTGACCTTCGGTGGCCACCCGGTCTCCTGCGCGGTCGCCCTGGCCAACCTGGAGGTCTTCGCCCGCGAGGACCTGGTCGGTCACGTACGGGCCAACGAGAACGCGTTCCGGTCCACTCTGGAGAAGCTCAACGACCTGCCGATCGTCGGCGACGTGCGCGGCGACGGCTACTTCTACGGCATCGAGCTGGTCAAGGACAAGACGACCCGGGAGACCTTCGACGAGGCCGAGTCGGAGCGGCTGCTGCGCGGCTTCCTCTCCACCGCGCTGTTCCAGGCCGGGCTCTACTGCCGGGCCGACGACCGGGGCGACCCCGTCGTGCAGCTCGCCCCGCCGCTGATCGCCGAGCAGCGGCACTTCGACGAGATCGAGCAGATTCTACGAACGGTGCTCACCGAGGCGTGGGCACGGCTCTGACCGGCGGTGCGGCCGTGACGTCCCACTATCGGGAGCTGTCGTACTGGTTGTCCACCCTGGACGAGCCGCTGACACCTCGGCCCGCGTTGCCCGGTGACGCGGACGCCGACGTGGTGATCGTGGGCGCCGGGTACACCGGGCTGTGGACGGCGTACCACCTGGCCCGGGCGGACCGGGCGCTGCGGATCATCGTGGTGGAGAAGGAGATCGCGGGGTACGGCGCGTCCGGCCGTAACGGCGGCTGGTGCTCCGCGCTCTTTCCCACGTCGCTGACCGGCCTGGCCCGCCGGCACGGCCGGGACGCGGCGGTCGCCATGCAGCGGGCCCTGCACGAGACGGTGCGCGAGGTGGGCCGGGTGGTCGCGGCGGAGGGCATCGACTGCGACTGGGCGGACGGCGGCACGGTCACCCTGGCCCGCACCGGCCCGCAGCTCGCCCGGGCCCGGGCCGCCGTGGACGAGGCCCGCGCGTTCGGTTTCGGCGCGGAGCACCTGGCGCTCCTCGACCCCGGCGAGGCCGCCGCCCGCTGCGCCGCCGAGGGGGTACGCGGTGGGACGTACACCCCGCACTGCGCGGCGGTGCACCCGGCGAAGCTGGTCCGCGGCCTGGCCCGGGTGGTGGAACGTCTCGGGGTCACCATTCACGAGCGGACCGCGGTCACCGCGGTCCGGGCCGGCGCGGCGGTCACCGCGGCCGGCACGGTACGAGCGCCGGTGGTGGTCCGGGCGACCGAGGGGTACACGCCCACGCTGCCCGGTCAGCGCCGCGCCGTGGCGCCGGTGTACTCGCTGATGGTGGCCACCGAACCGCTTGCGCCCGAGACCTGGGAGCGGATCGGACTGGCCCGCCGGGAGACGTTCTCCGACCACCGACACGTGATCATCTACGGGCAGCGCACCGCGGACGGTCGGCTGGCCTTCGGCGGGCGTGGCGCTCCGTACCATTTCGGGTCCCGGGTCTCCCCCGGCTACGACCGCGAGCCACGGGTCTTCGCGGCTCTGCGGCGGACGCTCGGGGAGCTCTTCCCGGCGCTCGGCCCGGATGTGCCGGTGACGCACACCTGGGGAGGCCCGCTGGGGGTGGCCCGGGACTGGGCGGCCTCCGTCGGCTTCGACCGGGCGAGCGGGCTGGCCTGGGCGGGCGGCTACGTCGGGGACGGGGTGGGTTCCAGCAACCTCGCCGGCCGCACCCTGGCGGACCTGATCCGGGGTGAGCGCACCGAGCTGACCGCCCTGCCCTGGGTGAACCACCGCTCCCGCCGCTGGGAGCCCGAGCCGCTGCGGTGGCTGGCCGTCAACGCCGCCCTACGCGTGCTGACCAACGCCGACGCGACGGAAATCCGCACCAACCGCCCCTCCCGCCGCGCAACAACCCTCTCCCGCCTCCTAGGCAACTGACCCCACCGGCGCTCGTACCGTGCCGGCCGCGGTGACCGCCGCGCCGGCCCGGACCGCGGTGACCGCGGTCCGCTCGTGAATGGTGACCCCG
>NZ_RCVJ01000255.1 GCF_003667505.1 Micromonospora sp. BL4 | reverse complement strand
CCGCCGCACCGCCCAGCGCCACCACGGCGGCCACACCGTCGGGCAGTCCCACACCCAGCGCCAGCACGCCGGCGGTGGACCGGCAGATCACCGTGACGATCGCCAAGCGGCGGGTCGATCCACCCACCGGGCGGGTCACCGTGGGTAAGGGTGAGCTGGTCCGGATCACGGTCACCTCGGACGTCGCCGACGAGCTGCACGTGCACGGCTACGACCTGGGCGCCCGACTGCCGGCCGGCACGCCCGCGTCGGTGGAGTTCCGCGCCGAGAAGACCGGGCTGTTCGAGGTGGAGACGCACGAGTCCGAGCTGGTGCTCTTCCAGCTCGTCGTCCGCTGAGCACCATGACCGGCGCCCCGGCGGTGCTGGCGCACGGCGTCGGCGGCCGTCAGGACCTGCCGATCACCCTGCCGCAGCTCGTCGTCGCCGCCGCCCTGACCCTGGTCGTCACGTTCCTCGCGCTGGGCCTGCTGTGGCGCGAGCCGCGGCTCGACCGGGACGCGACCGGCGGACGGCCCGTGCCGGAGCCGCTGGCCCGACTCGTCGACGCGCCCGCCTTCCGGTGGGTCCTGCACGGGCTGGGCCTGCTTGCCGCCGGTTGGTTCTGCCTCGGCCTGCTGGCCGGGCCGGACACGCCGGACAACCCGACGGCCGGGGTGCTCTACGTGCTGCTCTGGGTCGGGCTGGTGCCCGTGTCGCTGCTGCTCGGCCCCGTCTGGCGGGCGGTCAACCCGCTGCGTACCGCCCATGTGCTCGCCGCGCTGGCGGCGCGCCGGGACCCGGAGCGCGGCCTGCGCGAGCTGCCGGCCGGCCTGGGGCTCTGGCCGGCGGCGGTGGCCCTGTTCGGGTTCGTCTGGCTGGAACTGGTCGCGCCCGACCGGGCCACCCTGCCGGTCATCACCGCCTGGCTCGCCGGGTACGCCGTGCTCATGCTCGCCGGGGCGGCGCTGTTCGGCGCGGGCTGGTTCGACCGGGCCGACCCGTTCGAGGTGTACAGCGCGCTGGTCGGCCACCTCGCCCCGGTCGGCCGCGCGGCGGACGGCGTGCTGGTGTGGCGTAACCCGCTCGACGGGATCGCCGGGCTGCGGCCCCGGCCCGGGCTGGTCGCCGTGGTGATCGTGCTGCTCGGGTCGACCATGTTCGACAGCCTCTCCAACGCGCCGGCCTGGCTGCGCTTCAGCCAGGAGAACGGCCTGCCCCCGGTGGTCACCGGCAGCGCCGGGCTGATCCTGGTCATCGCCGCCGTCGCCGCGGCGTACCTCGTCACCACCGGAGCGGCGACCCGGATCGGCCGTGTCGGGCCCGCCGGCGCCGACGCCCGCGGGCTGCCCGGCGAACTCGCCCACTCCATCGTGCCGATCGCCGTGGGCTACCTGGTGGCCCACTACTACTCGTTGTTGATCCTGGAGGGTCAGCGCACCGTCGCGCTGCTCTCCGACCCGCTGGACACCGGCGCGAACTGGTTCGGCACCGCCGGCTGGGAACCGCACACCGGCCTGGTCACGCCGTCCGGGGTGGCCACTCTCCAGATCACCGTCATCATCCTCGGGCACCTGCTCGGCACGCTGCTCGCGCACGACCGCGCCCTGTACCTGTTCCCCCGGGCCCGGGCCGTGACCGGCCAGCTCCCCCTGCTGGCGCTGATGGTCGCCTACACCGTCGCCGGCCTGCTGCTCCTCTACGCCGGGTAGGCCGCCGACGACCGGGCGACCCGGTTCCGCGGCGGTGCCGGGCGGGGGTGAGGATGAGGCGTGGATTCTGATCTTCGGCGCTACCTCGACGAGCTGGTCGACGCCGCCCGTGACGTGCTCGGCGACGACCTGGTGGGCGCGTACGCGGCCGGCTCGGTGGGGCTTGGCGCGTACCAGCCGGGCCGCAGCGACGTGGACGTGGCGCTGCTCTGCGCCGGGCCGCTGAGCGAGGCCGACAAGCGGGCGCTGGTGGCGCGGCTGCGGCACGAGGCGCTGCCCTGCCCGGCACGCGGGCTGGAGCTGGTCGTCTACCGGCGGGAGGTGGCCGCCGCCGGCAGCCCCGAGCCCGGCTTCGAGGTCGAGCTGAACACCGGGTCCGGCATGCCGTTCCGCCGCACCCTCGACCCGGCCGACCGGCCGGCGGCCGACGGCCGGTTCTGGTACGGGCTGGACCGCAGCATCCTGCACCAGAGCGGTCTGCCACTGCTCGGGCCGCCGGCGGGGGAGGTCTTCGCCGACCTGACCCCGGCCGACCTGCGCCGCCTGCTGATCGAGGCGCTGTCCTGGTGGCTGGCCCTGCCGACGCCGCCGGACGACCGGCCCACGCCCGGCGCGGAGGACGCGGTGCTCGGCGCCTGCCGATCCCTGGTGCGCCACCGCGACGGCGTCTGGCTGTCCAAGGTGGAGGCCGGGCGGCGCCTGATCGACGCCGGCGACCCGGCCGAGGTGATCGGTCGGGCGGTCGCCGCGCGGCACGGAGGGCCGCCGCCCACCGGCACGCAGGCGCGCGCCTTCCAGCACCGGGTCCGCGCCGAGATCGCCGGCCAGCCCCGAGACCAGCGGCGTTGACCAGCCGACCCTCGGCGCCGACTAGCGCACCGGGCGGGACTGGAGCGAGGCGAAGAGCAGGTTGAGGCCCTCGGTCATCGTCGGGTGGGTGATGACCGCGTCCCGCAGGGCGGTCCACGGCATCCCGGCGAGCATGGCCAGCTGCACCGAGGTGATCACCTCACCTGCCTCGGCGCCGAGCAACGCCGCGCCGAGGATCTGGTCGGTTTCGGCGTCGACCACCGCCTTCCACATCCCCTCGGTCTGGCGCAGGGTGCGGGCCCGGGGGATCGCGGCGACCGGCAGGTGGGCCACCTGGACGTCGTACCCGGCGCGGCGCGCCTCGGTCTCGGTGACACCGACCCGGGCCAGCTCCGGGGTGGTGAAGACGGTGTACGGGATGAGCCGCCCGGCGGTGCTGCGCCGCTCACCCGCCAGGTTCGCCCGGATGATCCGGTAGTCGTCCAGCGAGGCGTGGGTGAACTGCGGGGTTCCGGCGACGTCTCCGGCCGCCCAGGTCCGCTCGGCGCTGGTCCGCAGGTACTCGTCGACCGCCACGAAGCCACGGTCGTTCAACCGCACGCCGGCGGCGTCCAGGCCGAGCCCGTCGGTGACCGGCTCGCGGCCGACCGCGACCAGCACGTCGTCCCCGGTCACCAGGCTGCCGTCGTCCAGCGTCACCCGGACCGTGCCGTCGGCGTCGCGGTCGATCCGGGCGACCGTCGTGCCGGCGCGTACGTCGATGCCGTCGTCGAGCAGGATCCGCATCACCGCGTCGCCGACGTCGGGATCCTCGCGGGTGAGCAGCCGTGGGCCACCCTCGATCAGCGTCACCGCACTGCCGAACGACGCGAACATCTGCGCGAACTCCACCCCGACGGTGCCACCGCCGAGCACCACCAGTCGGCCCGGCAGCCGGTCCAGGTGCAGCAGGGTGTCACTGGTCAGCACCGAGGCCTCGGCCATCCCGGGCACCGACGGCAGGTGCGGGCGGGTGCCGGTGTTGATCACCACGTCGGCGCCGCGCAGGAGCCGTTCGCCACCGTTGGACACCGACACCCGTACGGTGCGGGGGCCGACGAACCGGGCCGCACCGATCACCAGGTGCAGGCCTGAGTCGAGGAACTGCTGCCGGTTGGCGGCCACCATCCCCTCGACGACGTCCTGTTTGTGGGCGCGCAGCAGGTCCACGTCGACCCGGCCACCCTCGACCACCAGGCCGAGTGCGGCCGCGCCGCGGAGCTGGCGGGCGGCGCGGGCGCTCGTGACCAGCGCCTTGGTCGGGATGCACGCGACGTTGATGCAGCTGCCGCCGATCATGCCGCGTTCGACCATCGCCACCCGCCGGCCGGATCGGGCGACGTCCATGCTCAACGTCTTGCCGGCCTTGCCGCCGCCCACGACGAGCAGGTCGAACTCCTCCGGTCGGTCGGTCACCGGGTGCTCCTCACGGTCGCCGGGCCGGTGCCGCCGCGGGAGCACGACGGCCAGACCAGCCTGTCAGCTCCGGTGACCCACCGGCCCCCGTTCCGAGCAGAACCGCCAACTCCGGGCCGGACCCACCTCAGGCCGAGTGCCGGGCGGCGCCGTTCTCGCTGACCGGCTGGCCGAAGGGCAGGAACGGCACGGGGGCCGGTTCGCCGGTGCCGCCGGGTCGCGTGAAGGTCGGGTCGACGTCCGCGGTGGGTTCCTCCGCAGCGGCCGTACGGTCGGCAGCCGCTGCCGGGTCCTCCGTGGGCTGGTCGTCGCTCGGCCGGTCGCTCCCGGACTGGTCGTTGCCGGACTGGTCGTCGTGCCGATCGGCGCTGTGCCGGTCAACACTGAGCCGCTCGACTCCGGGCCGCTCGACACTGAGCCGCTCGACACCGGGCCGCTCAGCACCGGGTCGCTCGGCGCCGGAGCGGTTGCCCACCATCGGGTACTCGGCGGTCTCCGTGCCACCCGCGGCGGCGGCCATGACGGCGGCGGCGGCCAGGTCGGCCACCCGCTTCGCCTCCCGCTGCACCCGGGCCCGGACGTCCTTGGCGTGCCGCTCGGCGGAGTCTCCGGCCCGCCGAGCCTCGTCCAGCCGGGCGCTCTCGGCGGTGAGGTCCCGACGGACCTCACCCAGCCGCTGCTGCAACCGGGACAGCTCGTTCTCCAGGGTCTCGCCCTCCTGGCGCACCTCCGCGAGCTGCTGCTGGGCGGACTCCAGCTCGGCGTGCAGCTGCGTCGACTCCTGCCGGCGCTCCTCGATGTCCTGCTGGAGGGCGGCGAGCTGCTCCTGGTGGGTGGCGGCCTGCTCGTCGGCCCGGTTGCGCAGGTCGGTCACGTGCTGCTGCGCTTCGGCCAGCAGCGCGGCGATCTGCTGCTCGGTCGCGCTGCGCTGCTCGGCCAACTCCCGCTCCGCGGCGGCCTGCTGCTCGGCGATCTCCTGCTCGGCGACGGTCCGCCGCTCATTGACGTCGCGCTCGATCCCGGCCTGCCACTGGGCCAGCTCCTGCTGGCTCTTGGCCCGGGCAGCCTGCAGCTCCTGCTGGATCTGGGTACGGGCCGACTTCATCAGCGCGTCGGCGGCGACCCGGGTCTGGTTGAGCTGCTGCGCGCTCTGTTCGGTGATCCGCTTCGCCTCGTTCTGGGCGCGCTCGTTGGCGGCCTCACCTTCGGCGCGCAGCTGCTCCGCGTGCTCCCGGATCGCGGTCAGCTCGGCCTCGGCCATGCTGCGCCGCTCCTCGTGGGCCTGCTCCTGCTCGGCGCGCCGGGCCGCCAGCTCCTCCGCCAGGTCCTGGCGCGCCTGCGCGGCCCGCTCGCGGGTGTCGGCGAGGACTCGCTCGGCCTCGGCGCGCAGCTCGTTGGCCAGGTCCGTGGCGGACTGGCTGATCATGGCGGCCTGCTTCTCCGCGAGGGCCAGGATCTCGCCGACCATCGGGCCCAGATCCTGGAACGAGGCGCGGTCCACCTGCACCGGCTGCTCGCGCAGCTCGGCCAGCTCGGCGCGCAGCCGCTGCACCTCGGCGGTCAGCTCACGGACCCGGACGGCGGAGCGCCCGTGCTCCCCACTCAGCATCGCGATCTGACCGTCGAGCTGCTCCAGGTGTCGGTCGACCTGGCGTTTGTCGTAGCCGCGCAGCGTGAGCTCGAAGCTCGGCCGCGAGGCCGCATCGTCGCGTGCTGCGAGCGGCTCAGCGCCGATGGACATGCACCATCCTCCGTACGATCGGGGCGCCAGCGCCGGCGGTCTACCGCCCCGCGGGCCGGGAGTGTGGCGCAACGCTACCGCCGAGGCGGCCCGGTGCGAAGTCCCGCCCCGTCTCTGTCCGCCCGTCCCTCCCTTCCTCGGTCGATCATGGAGTTGTGGTGCCCGGATGACCCTGATCCGCGGCTCTTGTCACCCACCACAACTCCATGATCGACCGAGGAAGGGAGGGACGGGCGGACAGAGACGG
>NZ_RCVJ01000184.1 GCF_003667505.1 Micromonospora sp. BL4 | reverse complement strand
GCGGTAGGTCGGTCAGACAGATCGCGATGTCCCACCGGTCGTCGGCGCGCCGTTGGGCAAGATCCTCGAGCAGCGCCTCAACGCCACCGTCACGGCGCGGCGCCACCTCACCCCAGCCTTCCCGGATGGTCCACCGCACGTCCGCGTCCACCCGCTCGGCCAGCCGGCCGGCCAGTTCGGCGGTGAGCCGAGGGCCACCCGGGCCGGGTGGTCCCGGCCCGTCGGCACCGCCACCGCCGCTGGGCGGCGCCGGCTTCACGTCGCGGTACGGGCTGGTCCGGCCGCGTGAGGGGCGCTACCTGGCCGGGGTCTGCGCGGCCATCGGACGAGCCACCAACACCGATCCGGTGCTCTGGCGGGTGCTGCTCGCGGTGCTCGGCTTCTTCGGCGGCATCGGCATCCTGGTGTACGTCGCCGCCTGGCTGATCATCCCCAACGAGGGCGACACCGCGTCCCCGGTGGAGTCCATGCTCGGGCGCGGTCGGTCCAGCATGTCGCCGGTGACCGTGATCATCCTGGGCATCCTGGTCGCGGCCAGCTTCGGCTACATCGTCACCGACGCCTTCCGCGCGGTGCTGCTCGGCGCGGCCATCCTGATCGGCGGTGCGCTGCTGCTCAACCGGGACAGCCGAGGGCCGCAGCCCGGCACCCCGGGCGGTCCGGTCCCGTCCGCACCGGTCGGTACGCCGTCCGGGCCCGTCCCGCCGGTCACCTGGCCGGCGCCGGCGCACGGCGTCGTGCCGCCCACCAACCCGCCGGCGACGGCACCGCCCGGCGGGTATCCGGCGTACGCCACCGCCGCGCCGGACGTGTCGCCGACCCCGCACGCCCCGACGCACGACACGCAGCCGGCCACCGGTCCGCAGCCGTTCACCGGCGCGCAGCCGGTGTCCGGGGTGGGCCCGGTGTCCGGGCAGCCGGCCGGCACGACGGCCGCGCAGGCGGGCTGGCCGGCGCCTGGCCCCGCCAGCCCCGGGTGGCCGAGCACCGGCACGCCCAGCGGCAGTTGGCCGTCGGCGCCGGTGACCGGCGCCCCCGCTGCCGGCACCCCGACCGGCTACCCGGTCACGCCGCCGGCGCCGGCCGGATACCGCCCTCCGTTCGCGCCGCACGGGCCGTACGCCTCGCCGGCCGCGTACCCCCCGCCCAAGCCGCCGAAGCCACCGAAGCCGCCGAAGCGACCCCGGGAGCGGTCGCCGCTCGGCGCGGTGACCTTCTCGCTGATCTTCCTGGCCCTCGGCGTGGTCGCCCTGCTCGACCTGCTGGACGTCTTCGACGTCGGCGCGTCCGCGTACTTCGCCGCCGCGTTGGCCACGATCGCGCTGGGGTTGCTGGTCGGCACCTGGTTCGGCCGGGCCCGCTGGCTCATCGCGCTCGGCCTGGTGACCGCCGCCGCGCTGGGAACGGCCACGGTGGCCGAGTCCTACGACCGGATCCGCGGGGTCGACGGCGCGGTCACCTGGGCGCCGACCGACCACCGCGACCTCGCCGACCGGTACGAGAACAGCTTCGGTGACGCCGTGCTCGACCTGCGCGGGATCGACTTCGCCAAGCGGGACAGCCAGGTGACCGTGGCGGTCAACTTCGGCCAGGCGACCGTGGTCGTACCCCCGAACGTGGACGTCACCACGGTGGCCGACGTCAACGCGGGCGACGCCACCATCTTCGGCAGCCGGTCCGGCGGGCTGGACGGACGCCTGCGCGAGTCCACCGACCTCGGCGCGGACGGGCCCGGGGGCGGGACGCTGCGCCTGTACATCCACGTCAATGCCGGCAACCTGGAGGTGACCCGGTGAAGGCTCACCGTACGGATCTGGTGTCGTTCGCCTTCGGGTTGGTGTTCCTCGGGCTGTCCGTCTGGTGGCTGCTCGCCCAACTGCTCGGGCTCGCGCTGCCGCCGGTCGGCTGGTTCCTGGCCGGCGCGCTGATCCTGATCGGGATCTTCGGGTTGGTCGGCGCGCTGCGCTCCAGCCGTCCGGTCCAACCGGAACCGACCGCTCAGAACGCCGTCACCACCGAGTCCGCCGCGCCGGTTTCCGGTGCGTCCGCGCCGACCTCCGGCGCGGGCCTGCCGTCCTGGGACGCCGAACGCTCCACCTGGGACGCTCCCGCACCAGGGCCGGCGCCGGAGACGTCGACCGCCGAGGTGCGGGCGCCGGAGACGCCGACGGCCGAGGTGATCCACCCGGCCTGGCTGGCCCACCCGCCGTCGGAGCCGGAAACCACCCCGGTCTCCGATCAGCGCGCCGACGGGGGCGACGAGCCGACCGCCGGCCTCGCCGACCGCCCGACCGGCGCGGAGATCGACGAGCCGACCCGGGTCGACCAGCCGGCGGACGAGCGGAACGAACAGCGCCGGGAGCCCTGACCGGGCGCCTGCCCGCGCCGACCTTCTCAACCGCTCCGACGGTGCGGTCGGCGCGGGCAGGCGCATATGCTGGCCGGTGGAGATCTCGCCTCCGCCGGCCGGCCCGTCCCGCCATGGCGGGCCCCGCCGCGATTCCCGTCTCTACCCCGTCAGGAGCCCGTCCGACATGACCCAGTCCCCCGCCGTGCGTACCACCGGCCGGTCCGGTCCGGTCCGCATCGGCGAGCGAGCCGCCCGTACGCTCGTCACCGAGCTGGCCCGGATCAACGATCCCAAGGTCGCCCTCCTGGTCGGCGCGAGCCCGGAGTCCGCTGTGCTGGCCGCGGCGATCGAGGCGCTGCTCCCCGGTGACCGGCTCGCCGTGGTGCCCGCCGAGTCGTCCGGTGTCACCGTGCTCCGCGAGCACATCACCGCCCAGGGCCGGTGGGTCGCCGACCGGGTCAACGTGATCGACTCGCTGGCCGAGGCCGAGGCCGCCGCGGTGGTCATCGCCGCCGAGGCGTTCACCGGCACCGCCGAGGAGACCCGCGGCGGCATCGAGTCCCTGGTCAAGCACCTGGCCGACGGCGCGGTGCTGAGCGTCGCCACCGCCGCGACGCCCGGCCGGACCACCGGCGCCGCGGCCGAGCTGGCCCGGCAGGACGCCCTCTACGGCGTCGGCGCCGACCTGGTGCTGCGCAACTCGCCGCCGGTCCGGATCTACCGGCTGCGGTTCACCCCGGCCAGCCCGGCGGCGGCCGACCGGTTGGCCCCGGCACACCGGCCGTCGAGCGTGCCGCTGACCCGCGGCATGCACATCGACTCCAACGGGGTGGCAGCGGCGGGCATCACGCTCGGCCTGGCCGCGCTGGCCCGGGTGGCGCGTCCCTCGTCCAAGCTCTGGCTGTTGCCGGCGCTGGCCGCCGGGCCGGTCGCCGCGTTCTTCCGCGATCCGCAGCGCGACGTTCCGGAGGATCCGGCGGCCGTGGTCGCCAGCGCGGACGGGCAGGTCCTGTCGGTGCAGCGACTGCACGACGAACGTTTCGGCGACGGTGAGTGGCTGCGGATCGCGGTCTTCCTGTCCGTGCTGGACGTGCACGTCAACCGGGCGCCGGTCGCCGGCAAGGTGGTGGACTACTTCGTCGCCGACGGTGGCTTCGTGAACGCGATGAAGCCGGACGCCGAGCACAACGTGGCCGCGTACACCGTGCTGGACACCAGCCGCGGCACGGTGGTGGTCGCGCAGCGGACCGGGCTGATCGCCCGCCGGATCGTGCAGCGCGCTCCGATCGGCGCGCTGCTGGCGAAGGGCGAGCGTTTCGGGCTCATCAGGTTCGGCTCCCGGACCGACGTGTACCTGCCGGCCGAGGCCGCCGAGCCGCTGGTCGGGCCGGGCGACAAGGTGGTCGGGGGTTCCACGGTCATCGCCCGCTGGCGCTGACCCGTCAACGACAGAACGGGGTGCCCGCGGGCACCCCGTTCTTCGTTACGCGGATTCAGGCGGTACGACGCTGCCGCAGCCAGAGCACCGGCCCGCTGACCAGGTAGCCCACCACGATCAGGGCGAACGTGAGCCGGATGTCGACAAGTGCGCCGATCACCGGGGCCAGCCAGAGCCACGGCGGCAGCTTGACCAGCCGTGCGAGCTTGGCGTACGGGAAGCTGGAGACCATCGCGAAGGCGAGCAGCGCCACCCCCGCGACCAGCACGGGGCCGGGCACGGGCAGACCGATCGCGACGGTCACGGCGAGCACCGCGGCCGCCATGGTGGTGGGGACCCCGCAGAAGAAGCGGCCGTCCTTCGGCGAGACGTTGAAACGGGCCAGCCGGATCGCGGCACATGCCGCGACCAGGGCGCAGGCCACCGCCGCCGCGGCCGTCGACACCGAACCGGCGAGCGAGGCGTAGACCACGACCGGTGCGGCGAGGCCGAACGAGCACATGTCGGCCAGCGAATCCATCTGCGCGCCGAACGGGCTGGCCACGTTGAGCCGGCGAGCCAGCGCGCCGTCCAGGCCGTCGAAGGCGACGCAGGCGATCAGGCAGAGCGCGGCGATGCGTACCTCACCCTGCATGGCCTGGAAGATGGCGAGCATGCCGAGCATCAGGCTGGCCAGCGTGCACGCGTTGACCAGGCCGAACTTCATCCGGCGGGCGACTGTGCGCTCGCCGGGGAGCAGTGGGATCGAGTGGGCCGAAGCCTCGTCGACGTGTGCCATCGGCGGCAGCGCCGGGCTGACCGGCATGACGGCCTCGATCTCCGATCGACCGGTGCCGAGCGCTGGGCGGCCGAGGCGGTCCAGGCCGTAGCGGCGACGCTGCCGGTCGGCGTACCGGTGCTCGGGCAGCGCCACATCGGTGGTCCGCAGGTCGCCGTCGCGGCGACCCACCCGGACCAGTAGCACCTGGCGCGCGAACGTGCTGCTGCGGCGCAAGCGGCCCGCCCAGCGACGTCCGGCGGGGCGCGGACTGTCAGTCGTACGACGCCGGCGCCATAGGGCTCTCGGCACGTTTCCTCCATCACCGGATCGACTGCCGCCGCGAGGGCGGGTGTCCGGCTGTCTCGTGCCGGACCTTGCGTGGCCCGGCAGCCGTTTTGCGGAGTACACCATCGCATAAGGGAACAGGACTTGGCGATAGCTGCCGGCGGTACTTATATCTGGCTTAAACCGCGCGAACCGCACTCTTATTCCCATGCCGGGCCTCATCGCCCGTTCCTCCATCATTCCCGCCATCGACTGTACCGGAGGGTCACCATCTCGGCTCACCGAGCGCGGGGCTATCGACCCGACTGTCCGATTGCCGAGGCAGCGATCCCCGTCAACGGCAGGTCGGCGGCCTGAGCCGGGGTGAACCAGCCGGCCCGGGCCGTCGAACCACCCGCCGACTCGGTGACCACCGCGTCGGTAGGTACGTCCACCAGCACCCGATAGATCACCCGGACGCCGTGCCAGTCCAGTGGCCGCCCCTCCGGGCCGAACGCGGCGGGGTTGTGCAGATTGTCCACGCCGAGCAGCTCCACCACCCGGCCCAGCTGACCGCCCTCCTCGATCAGCTCACGGAGCAGCCCGGTGGTCGGTTGCTCGCCGTGATCGGTGCCGCCCCCGGGCAGGTGCCACCTGCCGGCCCCCGGGTAGCCGTCCGCGATCTGAGTGAGCAGGATCCGCCCGGCCGGGTCGGTGACCAGCCCGTACGCCCCGAAGCGCAGCCGCCGGTCGGGGTGCGCCGGCGGGAACGGCTCGGCGGGCCGACGGGCACCGGTCGGGAGCGGGGTGACCGGCAGGCCGAGCAGCTCGGCGCTGAACGGCGCCAGCGGCAGGCGGGCCGCCTCGGCCGTGGTGACCCAGAGGGCCTGGTCGGTCGGGCCGTCCCCGGCGTCGCGCAGCGTGCCGCCGCGCGCGGTCAGCTCGAACGCCAACCGGTCGGTGTGCAGGGCGACGTCGTCCTCCGGGTAGGTGGTCACGTCGGCCACGGCCGCCAGCAGCCGGTCGACCGTCACGGTCAGCCCGGTCTGCCGGGCCACCTCCCGGACCACCGCGTGCTCCGGATGTTCGGCGTGTGCCACCGCACCTCCCGGCAGCCGCCACACCCCCGGAA
>NZ_RCVJ01000157.1 GCF_003667505.1 Micromonospora sp. BL4 | reverse complement strand
GTGTCGGCGGCTCCGGTCTCACCGGCGGCCGACGTACCCGTCTCGGGTCCGCCGGCCGCCCGGCTCCGGCTGGAGTTCCTGCCGGCGCCGGTGGACCCGCCGCTGTCCGACGAACACCCGGACCCGCCGGTGTCCCCCGAGCGCCGGACGCCGGCCGAGCCGACACCGCCGGAGCAGCCGGCCCCGACGGCGGGCGCGCGCCCGCCGGCCGCGCCGCCGCCCGCCTGGCAGGCCCCGGATTCCCCGTCGGTCCCGCCACCCCCGGCTCGGACGTCCACGGCACCGACATCCCCGGCTCCGACACCCACGGCGGACGCCGAGCCGGCGATTCCCCTGGCACCCGGCATGCCGCGCCGCTACGTACCCCCACCGCCGTCGGAAGCGCCGGTAGCGCCCATCCCCGAGCCGGTCGAGACTCCGGTCACCCGGGGACCGGCCGCCTGGTTCAACCCTGCTCAGGAGGTGGAGTCCGACCAGGACGAACCGGAGACGGACCGGCAGCCGACCGAGGCCACCGACGACCGGTCGACCGCCGCTGGCGAGGCCAGTTCCTCCGTGCCGACCGGAGCGGAGTCCGACCCGTCGACGCCCGGTGCCGAGCCGGCCGCCGATGGCCGGACGACCGAGCCGCATGCCACGGTCGAGCCCGCTGTCGTGGCGCTGGCCCCCACGTCCCAGGCCCGGCCGGTCTCCGCACCGCCCGCGCAACCGGTCTCCGCACCGCCGGCCGAACCGGTCACCGGCGACCGCGATGCCTGGGCCGACGACGTGGTCACCGATCCTCACCCTGCGGTCGGGTCGACACGCATGGACACCCTCGGCCCGGTGTCCGCACCGCCGGCCCACCCGGTGTCCGCACCGCCGGCCTACCCGGTGTCCGAGACCGACCTCGACGTCTCCGGATCCCGCGACGCGCCGGCCTACGACGAACCGGACAGCTGGACGGCCGATCGCCTCGACGAGCCGGAGACACCGGACTGGCCGACATCGGCGCCGCCGGTATCGGCACCGCCGGCATCGGCCGACGCCCACCAGCCGATCGCGGCGCCGCTGGAGCGGCCGGTCTCCGCGGGGCCCGCACGGGACAGCGGCCCGGCCGAGCGCGACCCGGTGGACGAGGTGCGCTTCGCGCCGGACGAGCCACCACTGGACGCGCTGGACGATCGGAGCACCGGCGAACCACAGGCCGACGACGTGTCCAGCGCTGACCTGTCGGCCCGACCTACGCCGTCCGACGACCCGAACCAGCTCGTCACGCCGGAGCTCGCTGAGCCGGAGCCCGCTGAGCCGGACCCGGCCGCGCCGGTCTCAGCCGCGCCAATCTCAGCCACGCCAATCTCAGCCCCGCCGGTCTCAGCCGCGCCAATCTCAGCCCCGCCGGTCTCAGCCCCGCCGGTCTCAGCCCCGCCGGTCTCAGCTTTGCCAGTCTCAGCCCCGCCGGTCTCGGCCCCGCCGGTCTCGGCCCCGCCGGTCTCGGCCCCGCCAGTCTCGGCCCCGCCCGCAGCGCCGATCTCCGCACCGCCCGTCTCCGCGCCGCCGGCCGCAGCCGTTCCCGGGCCGCGGAGCGGACCACCCGGGGAGAGCGCACCGGTGTCCGCGCCACCCGCCTCTGCGCCGCCATCCGCCGCGCCGCCCGTCTCTGCGCCGCCGGCGGCCCGTCGGCCGCTGGCCGAGCAGGGCGACCCGGAGCAGGTCCTCGCGGCGTACCGGTGGCGGCTGGACCCGGTCACCCTTCGGGAAGAGCTGACCGAGCCGGACGACATGCGGGCGATCCGGCGGCGGCTGACCGAGAAGTTGGGCTCGGCCATCGACAACCGGGCCCGGGCGCGGCTGCTCAGCCTGCGGGCGGTGACCTCCCGCATCCTGGGCGAACTGGACGACGCGCTGGCCGACGGCAGGCTCGCCCTCACCTACGCCGAGGCCACCGGCGAGCTGCGCCGGACCGCGCTGGCCCAGGCCCGGCTGGCCCACGTGCTGCGCTGGCGCGGCGACTTCGCCGAGGCCGACCAGCTCTTCGCCAAAGCCAACTCGGTCGAGCTGCCCGACCGGCTGCGGGCCGCCCTGCACGAGCACGCCGGGCGCTCCTGTCACGATCAGGGCCGGCTGATGGAGGCCTGCCACCACTTCGAGCAGGCCCTCGACCTGCGCGGCGCCGGCGACGCCGAACTGCTGGACCGGATCCGGGTTGCCCTCGACGCGGTCGCCACCCGGGCCGCGGCGGACGGCTTCGGGCCGTACCCCCGGGGTCGGGACGAGGTGCTCGACCGCGACCGGCCCCCGATGCCGGGCCGGGACGGACCGCTGTGGGGGTACACCGACCCGGAGGGTGACCTCGTCATCCCCGCCCGCTACGCCGAGGCGCAGCCGTTCCACGACGGGTTGGCCTGGGTCCGCCGGCCGGACACCGACCGGTGGTCGCTGATCAACCTGCTCGGTACGACGGTGATCCCTCCGACCTACCGCGCGGCGCGCCCGTTCAGCGACGGCCTCGCCTGGGTGGTCACGGACGGCGGCTGGACGGCGATCGACGCGACCGGCGAGGTGCAGGTGCGACCCAATTTCGCCGAGGTGCGCCCGTTCCGCCGCGGCGTGGCCGCCGTGCGGCGCGAGGGTTGGGGTGCGGTCGACCGGACCGGCCGGATCGTGGTGCCCACCCGCTACCACGGCTTCGCCACCGAACTGGCCGACGGGCAGCAGATCGACGGGTTCACCGACGAGGGCCTCGCCGTGGTCGACGTCGGCGGCCGGCGGGGCGTGGTGGACCGCAACGGCACACCGCTGGTGCCCCCGGCGCACCCCATGCTGGTCATCCACCCGGTGGCGTTCCTGGTCGGCGACGCCACCGGACGCTGGGGCGCGCTGGACCGGCGGGGCGAGCCGCTCATCGATCCGGTGCACCGCGACCGCGCCGCGGTGCTGGCCGAGATCGACCGGTTGCTCACCGACGCCAACCCCGTGCTCTGACCGGCGGTTCGGCGACTCCGAACCGGCGGGGCTAGGGTCGTGGCATGGAATTCCGACACCTGGGCCGTTCCGGCCTGTTGGTCAGCGAGATCTCGTACGGCAACTGGATCACCCACGGCTCGCAGGTCGAGGAGGACGCCGCGTTCGCCTGCGTGCGGGCCGCCCTCGACGCGGGGATCACCACCTTCGACACCGCCGACGTGTACGCCGGCACCCGGGCCGAGGACGTGCTCGGCCGGGCGCTGCAGAACGAGCGTCGCGAGGGCCTGGAGATCTTCACCAAGGTCTACTGGCCCACCGGTCCCGGTCGCAACGACCGCGGCCTGTCCCGCAAGCACATCATGGAGTCGATCAACGGCTCGCTGCGCCGGCTGCGCACCGACTACGTGGACCTCTACCAGGCCCACCGGTACGACCACAGCACGCCGCTGGAAGAGACGATGGAGGCGTTCGCCGACGTCGTGCACTCCGGCAAGGCGCACTACATCGGCGTCTCCGAGTGGTCCGCGGAGCAGCTGCGTGCCGCCCACCCGCTCGCCCGGGAGCTGCACATCCCGCTGGTCTCCAACCAGCCTCAGTACTCGATGCTCTGGCGGGTCATCGAGGCCGAGGTCGTGCCGGCCAGCGAGGAGCTGGGCATCGGGCAGATCGTCTGGTCGCCGATGGCGCAGGGCGTGCTGTCCGGCAAGTACCTGCCGGGGCAGCCGCCGCCGGCCGGTTCCCGCGCCACCGACGAGAAGTCGGGCGCGGGCTTCATCTCCCGGTTCATGAACGACGACGTGCTGACCCGGGTTCAGCAGCTCAAGCCCCTCGCGGAGCAGGCCGGGCTGAGCATGGCCCAGCTCGCGGTGGCCTGGGTGTTGCAGAACCCGAACGTGTCGTCGGCGATCATCGGCGCGTCCCGCCCGGAGCAGGTGCACGACAACGTCAAGGCGGCCGGGGTGAAGCTCGACGCCGAGCTGCTCAAGGCCATCGACGAGATCGTCGAGCCGGTCACCGAGCGGGACCCGGCGAAGACCGAGTCCCCCGCCCAGCGTCCCTGACGCCGGCCCCGGTCCGGTCCGCGCGGGTTCGCGCGCCGACCGGACCGGGTCGGCCCGGTCGGCTCCGCCGGAAGCCGGTCAGCTCCGCCAGAAGCCGGTCAGCTCCGCCAGAAGCCGGTCAGCTCCGCCAGAAGCGGATCAGGTCGAGGCCGGTGGCGTAGAGCCACGAGGGCAGGCCGAGCAGATCCCCGACCGCGAAGACGGCGTCGAAGAACCAGCCGCCGATGCGCGGGTTCCACAGCAGCGCGAAGAGCAGCAGGAAGCCGTACGGGGCGAACAGGTCGTACATCCGGCGCCACTGCGGGTTGAGCCACGGCTGGATCATGTTGCCGCCGTCCAGACCGGGGACCGGCAGCAGGTTGAGCACGCTCGCGGTGAGCTGGAGGAAGGCCAGCAACGCCACTCCGGCCCAGAACTCCACCGGGCCGCCCGCCTCGATGCCGATCCGCAACGCCGCCACCAGCACCAGCGTGAACAGCACGTTGGTCGCCGGGCCGGCGAGGCTGACCAGGGTGTGCCGCAAGCGGCCCGGGATGGCGTGCCGGTCCACCCACACCGCGCCGCCGGGCAGGCCGATGCCGCCGAGCAGCACGACCACCACCGGCAGCACGATCGACAGCAGCGGGTGGGTGTATTTCAACGGGTTGAGCGTCAGGTAGCCGCGGTGGGCGATGTCCCGGTCGCCGGCCCGGAAGGCCACCACCGCGTGCGCGTACTCGTGCAGGCAGAGCGAGACCAGCCACCCGGAGACCACGAAGACGAACACGTCGAACCGGACGCTGCCGTACCCGTTCCAGGCCAGCACCCCGCTGACCGCGAAGAGCGCGACCAGGCCGAGGAAGACCGGGCTGGGCCGGAACGCCGCCCTGGGCACGCCGAGCACCAGCCGCTCCCCGCCCGGCCGGTCGTACCCCATCACTCGGCCGTGGGCAGCAGGCTCATCCGGTACTCCACGCGGTCGTCCTCCACGAGCGCGACCGAGGTGACGCCGGACGCCGCGAGCTCCCGCCAGGACTGACCGATCCAGGATTCGGCGTCGGCCTGGCTGCCGAACGACTCCGCCGGTCCCTCGACCGTCTGGCCGTCCGTGCCCTCGTACCGCCAGCTCCACGCCATGCCGCGTCTCCCCTCGCCGCTGAAGTCCCCGTGGGACGAACCCTCGCCAGCGTAGTCGGCCCGACCCGGAACGGCCCCTCGCTCGCCCCGGCCGCGACCCACGGGCTGATCAACCCATCAACGTCGGCCGGTACGGTGGCTCGGTGCTGACACGGGGAGTGCTGCTCGGGGACCGGTACCGGCTGGACGAGCGGGTGGCGACGGGCGGGATGGGCGCGGTCTGGCGCGGCACCGACGTGCTGCTGGAACGCGAGGTGGCGGTGAAGGTGCTGCTGCCGTCGCTGGTCGCCGACCCGGAGTTCACCGCGCGGTTCCGGGCCGAGGCGCAGATGCTGGCGGCGCTGCGGCACCCCGGCGTGGTCGCGGTGCACGACGTCGGGCAGGCCACGCTCGCCGACGGCGGCCGGGTCGACTACCTGGTGATGGAGTACGTCGAGGGCGAGCCGTTGTCGGCCCGGGTACGCGCGGCGGGCCGGCTGGACGCGGCCACCACCATGTCGGTGCTCGCGCAGGCCGCGGAGGCGCTGCACACCGCTCACCTCGCCGGCATCGTGCACCGGGACGTGAAGCCGGGCAACCTGCTGCTCAAGGCGGACGGCAGGGTGGTGCTGGTCGACTTCGGCATCGCCCGGTCCCGCAGCATGGCCGGGCTCACCGCCGCGAACATGGTGCTCGGCACCGCCTCGTACATGTCCCCCGAGCAGGCCACCGGGCAGCCGGTGTCCCCCGCCACCGACGTCTACGCGCTGGGCGCGGTGGCGTACTTCTGCCTCGCCGGGCAGCCGCCGTTCGACGGTGACAACCCGCTCGCGGTGGCGCTGCGGCACGCCCAGGACGAACCGGCGCCGCTGCCGTCGGACGCCCCACCGGCGGTGGTGGCGGTCGTCACGCGGGCGTTGGCCAAGCGGCCGGCGGATCGGTTCGCCAGCGCCGCCGAGCTGGCCGGCGCTGCCGCCGACGCCCGCGACGCGACCCTGGCGAGCCTCCCGCCGGCGGCCCGCCCGCCGTGGGCGGT
>NZ_RCVJ01000254.1 GCF_003667505.1 Micromonospora sp. BL4 | reverse complement strand
GGTTAGGCGGCGGCTAGGTGTACGCCGTCGCGGCCCTGGCGTTTGACGGCGTAGAGGGCCTGGTCGGCGCGGCGGAGGGTGCGGTCGGGAGACTCGCCGGGGCGGGGCAGCGCGACGCCCACGCTGATCGTGCGGCCGGTGCGCCGAGCCGCCTCGGTCAGCCGCTCGGCGATCCGGACCGCCTCCTCCGGGCGGCTCACCTCGATCACCGCCACGAACTCGTCGCCGCCGATCCGGTACAACTCGTCGCCGTGCCGCAGCGCCCCCTCCAACGCCCGGGCCAGCCCCACGAGCACCCGGTCGCCGGCCTGGTGGCCGTACGTGTCGTTGACGGTCTTGAATCCGTCCACGTCGATCGCGAGCAGGGCCGTACGGCCCGGGGTGGCCGCCGCGATCCGCCTCCCGAACGGGCCGGTGTGCCCCAGCCCGGTCAGCGGATCGGAGCTGGCCTGCTCCCGCAGCCGGGCCAGCGTGCGCAGCCGGTCCAGGCTGGTCCAGGCCTGCCCGGCGAGCAGCTCCATCAGGCTGACCGTGGTCGGGTCGGGGCGCAGCAACCGCTCGTCGGCGACCAGCAGCACTCCGCCCGCGTCCACCGGCCCGACGGGAACGGCGACAAGCGTGCGCACCCCGGCCCGGGTCAACGGCCGGTAGTCCTCGGTCGGCGGCTGATCCGCCTCGCCCAGCGTGTACCCGGCGCCGTACCGGTGCGCCCGATCGACCATCCGACCCAGCGTGGTCGGGCCCGCCTCGGTCAGCTCGGCCCGGATGCGGGTCTCCAGCTCGCCCGGGACCAGCGGCGACGGCCCCAGCAGGGCGCCCTCCGGGCCGGCGATCAGCAGCACCGCGGTGGAGAGGGTGGAGACCTCCCGAGCGGCGCAACTCGCCACGCCCATCAGATCCCACTCGGTCGGCGCGGAGGAGAGCGCGGCGGCGTGCCGGAGCAGCTTCTCGCTGCGGCTCTCCGCCGGAGGGCCGCCGAGCGCGACGATCCGCGCGCCGAGCTGGGCGGCCAGCCGCTGCGCGGTCTCCCGCCACGGCGCCAGGTCGACCGGCCCGCTCCACTGCAGGTCGAGCACGCCGATCGCCCGGCCGGACCGATCCAGCACCGGCACGCACAGCTCCGCGGTCACGTCCGGGCGTATCGGCAGGTAGTCCGGGTCGGCGGTGACATCCGGGACGACGGCCGCGGCGCCGGTCGCGTACACCCGGCCGACGATCCCGGTCCCCGGCGGAACGGTGGCGAAGACCTGCCACGCGCCGGTCGCCGCGACGCAGCGCAGCCGGTCGTGGACCTGGAGCAGCACGGAGATGGTCGCCGGGGTGTGGCGGGACAGCGCGGTGACCGTCCACCGGCAGGCCTCTTGCGCGCTCGACGCCATCGGCAGGCGGACGGTGACGTCACGGATGACTCGCTGATGATCCACTCGCACGTCGTTCCAGGTAGGGGAGGGGCCCGGCCGGCGCCAAGCCGCACGATCAAGCGTACCCACGGCCGCCCGAGGGCCGACCGGGCTTCGTACACATGTGCCATCCACAGGCTGTGGACACAGCCTGTGGGCGGCGCGGGTCCCCGGACGGCGCCGGCCGGCGATAGCGTGGAGCTTCCGGCACCGAGGAGGCGAGCCCATGCTCATCGCCCAGCTCAGTGACCCCCACCTGACCACCGGCGTGCTCGCCGCCGAGCCGGCCGCCGGGCTGCACCGCGCGCTCGGCCGGGTGCTGGCGCTGCGACCCCGACCGGACTGCGTGGTGATCACCGGCGACCTGGTCGACCACGGGCGACCCGACGAGTACGCCGCGCTACGCGAGCTGATCGGCCGGTTTCCGCTGCCGGTGCACCTGGTCGCCGGCAATCACGACGACCGGGAGTCGCTGCTCGACGCCTTCGGTGGCACGCCCTGGCTCGGCGGCGGGTTCTCCGCCTACTACCACGTCGACCACGAGGCGGCGACCGTCGTGGTGCTCGATTCGCTCGTTCCCGGCAGCGACGGCGGCCAGCTCGGCGAGGAGCAGCTCGGCTGGCTCGACGGCGTGCTGGCCGGGCGACCCGACGTGCCCGCGATGGTCTGCCTGCACCACCCGCCGGTCGCGGTCGGCATCCCGGCGGCCGACGCCATCCGGCTCGCCGACGGCGACGCGCTGGCCGAGGTGATCGGCCGGCACCGGCACGTCGTGCGGGTCGCCGCCGGGCACCTGCACCGCCCGGTCACCACGGGGTACGCCGGCACCGTGCTCACCGTGGCGCCCAGCACCTGGCGGCAGAGCACGCTCACCCTGAGCGCCGACGAGCTGATCGGCTGGGTCGCCGAGCCGACCGTCTTCCTGCTGCACGCGGTCGAGCCGGGCGGCTGCGTGACGCACACGGTGCAGGTGAGTCACTCCGCCGGCCAGACGTGCGGTTTCTGAGGACGGGCGTCGTGGTGGACACCGCGGAGCGGCTGGTCTGGTACGTCGCGTACGGCTCGAACATGCACGCCGCCCGGCTGGCGTGGTACATCGGCGGTGGCTGCCCGCCGGGTGGGCGGCGGACCTACCCGGGCTGTCGGGACCGCCGTCCACCGAGCCGGTCGGTGCCGGTGTCGCTGCCCGGCGGGATCTACTTCGCCGGCGAGTCCGGCGCCTGGACCGGCGGGATGGCGTTCTACGACCCGCAGCTGTCGGGCGAGGCCGCGGCCCGCGCCTACCTGGTCACCCTGGAGCAGTTCACGGACATCGCGGCGCAGGAGATGTACCGCCGACCGGGTGACACCGCCGACCTGATCGCGACGACCGGCGCGGCCATCGACACCGCCGTCGCCGACGGGCGGGCCACGCTGGGCCCGGGACGGTACGAGACACTGGTCTGCCCGGGCAGCCGCAGCGGCGCCCCGATGCTCACCTTCACCGCCCCGGAGGGGGCGTCGGGTGTGCGGTGCCGGGCACCCGCGCCGACCTACCTCGGCATGATCGCCCGGGGTCTGCGCGAGTCGCACGGCTGGCCCGCCGAGCGGATCGCCGGCTATCTGACCGCCCGGCCCGGCGTGGCGGGCGCATGGCCGCCCGAGGCCGTCGCGGCCCTGGTCGCCGAGGCGCTGCTCGACGCCTGACCGGCCGGCCCGCTGTCCTCCTGTGCTGGCGGTTCGGCCGGCCCGCCAGGTTCTTTGCTGCCGGCCCGCCAGGCCCTTTCGCCGGTCGGGCTGTGCCGTCAGCCCAGCAGGAACTCCCGCAGCGCGGGGGCCAAGGTCGCCGGCGGCACGTCGTGGTAACCACCGTCGAGGCTGATGGCCCGGCCGCCCGGGATCGCCTCGGCCGCGGCCCGGCTACCGTCCCGCAGCCACTGTGGACTACCGGTGCTGTCCACCGCGAGGGTCGGCGCGGTGATCGCCGCCAGCCGGTCGGGCAGTCGTCCTCCGGCGGTGACGATCGAGTCGTACACCAGGGTGTGCGCGATGGCGGTCAGCGCGCCCCACATCGGCTGCGTCTTCATTCCGGCGATCGCCTCGGCCGGCAACCCCACCGAGGCGGTGAGGAAGGCCGCCACCGCGCCGTCCCGGTCGCCGGCGGCGATCAGCTCGATGAGCTGTGCGGTGATGTCCTTCCGGATGCCCACGTGCGAGCCAACCTGAAACGGCGGCTCGAACAGGACCAACCCGGTCACCGGCAGGCCCTGGGCGGTGGCGAGGGCGGCCAGGATCGCCCCCGAGGAGATGCCGTACACAGCGGCGGAACCACCCGCCGTCGCGATCAGGGCCGCCAGGTCGTCGATCTCGCGGCCGATCTCGTACGGTGCGGTGTCGCCGCTGTGGCCCCGACCCCGGCGGTCGTAGCCGAGGACGGTGAAATCCGCCGCCAGCGCGGCACCCAGGTCACGGGTCGCGTTGCGATCGCTGAACGCGCCGCCGACCAGGATGACCGCCGGCCCGGCACCGGACCGCTCGAACGCGATGGGTGTGCCGTCCGCCGATCGCACCTGCTCCACCACCGGTGTCGTTCCGCTCACGATGCCGCCTTCGTCCGCGCTGACCGTCCCGTCCTTTCTAGACCCGTGGTCGGACATTGTCTGGCGGACCGCGACAACCGACCATCGATCCCGTTCCGGGCGTACCCGCAGCTCTGATGTGCTGCCCGGGTCGACCGGCGGGCGTCCGGATGAGAGGCTGTCCGAGCAGGCGGCGAACCAACCGCCGGCATCCGCGATCGACCCTTCCGACGGCGTCGGTCGGCGGCCCGGTCGACCCACAGCCGGGCACCGCACGCGCCGATTCTCACGAGGAGTTCCATGTCCATCCCCGGGATGCGTCGGGCCGCCGTCGGCCTGACCGCACTCGCGCTGGCCGCCTTCGGCGCGGTCGCCACCAACCCCGAACAGGCCGACGCGCGACCGAAGCCGGTCGACGTCACCCTGCTGGCCCTCAACGACTTCCACGGCAACCTCGAACCGCCCAGCGGGTCCAGCGGCACCATCGCCGGGCAGGCCGCGGGCGGCGTCGAATACCTCGCGACGCACCTGGCCGAGCTGCGTGCCGCCGCCAAGAAGAAGAACACCATCACGGTCGCCGCCGGTGACCTGATCGGCGCGTCGCCGCTGCTCTCCGCGGCGTTCCACGACGAGCCGACCATCGAGGCGCTGAGCATGGCCGGGCTGGACTACGCCAGCGTCGGCAACCACGAGTTCGACGAGGGCGCCGCCGAGCTGCTGCGGATCCAGAACGGCGGCTGCCACCCGGTGGACGGCTGCGCCGACGGCACCCCGTACAAGGGCGCCGGCTTCCAGTACCTGTCCGCGAACGCCTTCAAGACCGCCACCGGCAAGCCGTTGATGGCGCCGTACGCGATCCACAAGGTGCAGGGCGTCAAGGTCGGCTTCATCGGGATGACGCTGGAGGGCACCCCGGAGATCGTCAGCCAGCAGGGCGTCGCGGGTCTCACCTTCGCCGACGAGGCGGTCACCGCCAACCGGTACGCGCGCGAGCTGCGCCGCAAGGACGTGGAGACGATCGTCGTCCTGCTGCACGAGGGCGGCACCCAGGCCGCGACCGGCGGCATCAACGACTGCGTCGGCATGACCGGCCCCATCGTGGACATCGCCAACCGGATGGACCCGTCGATCGACGTGGTGGTCAGCGGGCACACCCACCAGGCGTACAACTGCGACATCAACGGCAAGCTGGTCACCAGCGCCAGCTCGTTCGGTCGCCTGGTCACCGACATCGACCTCAAGATCGACCGTCGGAGCGGGGACGTGCTCTCCGCCGCGGCGAACAACGTCGTGGTCAGCCGGGACGTCGCCAAGGACCCGAAGCAGACCGCTCTGATCGACCGGTACAAGACGGTGCTCGGCCCGGTCGCCGACCGCCAGGTCGGCGAGACCACCCAGGCGATCACCCGCGCCCAGGAGACCCTCTTCGGTACGACCATGGGCGAGTCCCCGCTGGGCAACGTGATCGCCGACGCGCAGCTCGCCGCCACCGACGACGAGCAGGGCGCGGTCGCCGCGTTCATGAACCCGGGCGGCGTCCGGGCCGACCTCGACGCCGGCCCGGTCACCTACGAGGAGGCGTTCACGGTCCAGCCGTTCGCCAACAACCTGGTGACCCTCGACCTGACCGGCGCGCAGCTCTACTGCGTACTGGAGCAGCAGTTCGTCACCGGCCGCACGCTGTACCCGTCCGCGACGGTCGGCTACGTGGTCGACCCGAACGGCACCACCGGCACCGCCGCCGACCCGTGCGTCGGCACCCGCGTCGTCCGGGGCAGCCTCACCTTCGGCGGCACCGCGGTTGACACGGCCGCCACCTACCGGGTGACGGTGAACAACTTCCTGGCCGGCGGCGGCGACGGGTTCAGCGCCCTCACCGGCGGCACGAACCTGGTCACCGGGCAGATCGATCTGGACGCGTTCGTGGCGTACCTGACCGCGCAGTCGCCGGTCTCCGCTCCGACGCTGGATCGGATCCGCACCACCGCCGAGGTCCCCGCCGCCTGACGGACGGCCCCGTGACGACCGGGCCCCGGAGCACCCGCTCCGGGGCCCGACCCGTCCCGGCACACGTCGCGTCACCGCTGCGTGCCGCCCCCGGGCCCGCTCCTCGCGGAGCGCTCCTCGCAGGGCGACCGCCCCATGATCACGCTCGATCCTGGATGTAGTGGCCTCTGCGCGTGTCGATGCCACTACATCCAGGATCGAGCGTGATCATGGGGCGGTCGCCCTGCGAGG
>NZ_RCVJ01000083.1 GCF_003667505.1 Micromonospora sp. BL4 | reverse complement strand
GCCCCGCCCGCCCCGCCCGAGCCGACCACGCCCTGGCGTCCCCATCCGCTCGACCTGGTGGCGGTGTTCCTCGCCGTGGCCGGCGCGGTCTGCGCGCTGAGCGGGCTGCTGCCCCGCGCCGACACCACCGCCACCCTGCACCGGGTCCTGCCGCTGCTGCTCTTCCTCGGGACCGTGATCGTGCTGGCCGAGCTGACCGCCGTCGCCGGCGTCTTCGACGTGCTGGCGAGCCGGCTGGCCAGGGCCGCCCGGGGCAGTTGGGCGGCGCTGTTCCTGCTCTGCGGCGGCCTCGCCACGCTGACCACCCTCGTGCTCAACCTGGACACCACCGCCGTGCTGCTCACCCCGGTGCTGATCGCGCTGGCCCGCAGCCTGCGGGTCCCGGCCGGCCCGCTCGCGGTGACCACGGTCTGGTTGGCCAACACCGCGAGCCTGCTGCTGCCGGTGTCCAACCTGACCAACCTGCTGGCCGCCGACCGGGTCGGGCTGGCGCCGTTGGCCTACGCGGAGCGGATGGCGCTGCCGCAACTCGCCGCGGTGGCCCTCACCATGGCGCTGCTCTGGTTCGCGTGGTGGCGGCGGGACCGGCCGGCCGGCGGGCGCTTCGTTCCACCCGCCCCCCACGTGCCGCCCGATCCGGTGCTGCACCGGACCGCGCTCGCCGGTTGCCTGCTCTTCGTCGCCGGCATCCTCGCCGGCGTGGAGATCGCCCTCGCGTCCACCGTCGCGCTCGCGCTGGTGCTGCTCGGGTTCGTCGTCCGCTCCCGCTCGACGCTGCGCCCGGGGCTGGTGCCGCTGCGGCTGCTGCTCTTCGTCACCGGCCTGTTCCTGGTGGTGCAGACCCTCGGCCGGCACGGGCTGGACGACCTGGTCGCCGGTCTGCTCGGCGCCGACGGCGGGGCAGCGGGGGCGTTACGCGCCGGTGGCACCGGGGCGCTGCTGGCCAACGCGGTGAACAACCTGCCGGCGTACCTGGCCGGCGAGTCGGTGCTGCACACCGGTGACGGGACCCGCCTGCTGGCGCTGCTGATCGGCACCAACATCGGGCCGCTGGCTGCCCCCTGGGCCTCGCTGGCCACCCTGCTGTGGTTCGAGCGGTGCCGGGCGGCGGGGGTGGCGGTGCCGGTGACCCGGTTCGTGGCGACCAGCGTCCTGCTCGCCGTCACCGGCACGCTCGCCGCGGTCGGCGCGCTGCTGCTGGTGAGCTGAGCGCCGAGGCCGGCCGGTCGGCGTCACCCGGCGGCCCGCTCCACGGCGAACATGAAGCACCCGTACACCACGTTGCGGCTGTGCAGCTGGTGCACGGCCGGGTCGGCGAACAGCTCGGCGATCACCGTCTCCGGGTCCGTGCCGTCGTGCAGCCGGCCACCATGGATCCGGCCCCTCCGGTCGTACGCCCGCAGGACCTGGGGTCGCCCCCGCCAGGCCGGCGGGTGGCCGTCGGCCGGCTCCGGACCCCGGCAGGCGGCGGCGTGCGCGAAGATCGGGCCGACCTCCCGGTACGGGCCGGCGGCGCCCGGCGGCGCGTACCCGAAGAGCAGCAGGGACTCCCCGGCCTCGGCGTCGCGCAGGCAGCAACGCAGCGGTTCCCCGCCGCCCGCCACAAGCGCCTCGACGGGTCGGTCGGCGGCGTCCCGACCGGTGCGTCGGACGGTTTCGAGCGTCGCGGCCGGCAGGGCGCGGACGCGGAAGGTCCTGGTGGTCGTCATGCGTCCAGCCTCGCCCGACGACGGCACGGATGCTGGCGGCGATCGGACCTGGCGCTGGGCGCGCAACGGTCCGTCCCCGGTGCGGTTCGCCGTGTGGAGGCGAGCGGTCAGCCGACCGGCGACCGGCGGGGCGGCCGGGGCCCGACCAGCCGGCGCACCACCGGCGCGGCGTTCCACTTCGCCGCACCGACCAGGTCCCGGGCGTGCTCCAGCACCGTGTAGTCGGGTCGGCTCAGCCCGTCGGCGATGGCCCGGTCGAGGTCGTTGCCGCACCGGCTCAGCACCGTGTCGAAGTCGCGGCGGACCGGCTCCAGCAGGTCGTAGCCGAACGCGCGGTGCAGCCGGGCGAAGAGTGGCTTGTACAGCCGGACCCGCTCGTGCAGGCCGCTGGAGTACGACATCGGGTTCTTCGGCCGGCGGCGGATGTAGTCCGGCAGCACGTCCGCGAACGCTCTCCGGACGATCCACTTCTCCTGCCCGTCGCGCAGCTTCAACTCCAGCGGCAGACGCATCGCCAGCTCCACCACGCTGAGGTCGAGGAACGGCACCCGGGCCTCGACACCGTGCCCCATGGCCGCCCGGTCCACCCGCTGCAACTCGGTCCGGCACAGGTTGCGGATCCGGTGCAGGAACAGCCGGCGCGACGCGACGGGGTCGACCTGCCGGTACATCGGGTACCCGCCGAACAGCTCGTCGGAGCCGTCGCCGGTGAGCACCACCTTGACGCCCAGCGCGCGCAGCCGCCGGAAGATCGGCACCGAGACCACCGCGTTGATGATGTCCCCGTACTCGGTCAGCTCGGAGATCCGGATCGCCTCGCGCACGTCGGTGAGCCGGATGTCGCGCGGGCGCAGCTCGATCACCTCGTGCGGCACGCCCAGGTCGGCGGCGAACCGCCGCGCGTACGCCACGTCCGGGCTGTCCGGCACGCCGACCGTGACCGCCACGCAGTCCGGGTGCATGTCCCGCACCTGCCGCAGGGTCAACGAGCTGTCCAGCCCGCCGGAGAGCACCACCCCGACGGTGAGGTCGGTCTCCACGCGCATCCGGATCGCGTCGGTCAGCGCGGCACGGACGAGCAGGGCGGCCTCGTCCGGGTCGTCGATGACCGGCAGTCCGTCGCCGAGGGTGAGCAGGTCCACGTACGGGCGCAGCCGCACGTGGCCGTCCGAATCCGCCCAGCCGTGGTGCCCGGGCGGCACCTCGGCGATCGGGGCGCCGTGCCCGACCAGCGCCTTGACCTCCGAGGCGAGGTGCAGGCAACCGGGCCGCCGCGACCAGTACAGCGGCTTCACCCCGAGCGGGTCGCGGGCCAGGTACGCCCGGCCGGTGCCGCGCTCGACGACCGCGAAGGCGTACTCGCCGCGCAGCCGGGTCACCGCCGCCTCGCCCCACTGCTCGAACGCGGCGAGCAGCACCTCGGTGTCGCTCTCGGTGCGGAACACCTGCCCGAGCCGGGTCAGCTGCACGCGCAGCTCGCGATGGTTGAAGATCTCGCCGTTGAAGCAGAGCAGCCAGCGCTCGTCGGCCGAGGTCCACGGCTGCACCGCCCGGTCCCGGTCCACCACCCGCAGCCGGCGGGTGCCGGCCAGCAGCCCGTTCTCGGAGCGGGTCTCGGTGACCTCGCCGCGGGAGGCGAGGACGCTGAGCATCCGCCGGAAGGTCGCCGGGTCGGCCTCGGGGCCGATGCTCAACGCGATACCGCACATCGACTCAGGCCCCCATCTCGGTCTCGTACGCGCGGCGCAGCCGACGCCGGGCGGTGGGCGCCAGACAGAGATGCCAGGCCTGGCCCTCGTCGATAACGCTGACCTCGCCATTCTCCTGCCGGGCCAGCAGCAGCTCCGCCAGCGCCACCCGCGCGCCGAAGCGCTCGTACCAGGCCAGCTCGACGTCCATGGAGTAGCCGAGACAGTGCCCGCTGGGCAGCATCGCGGCGTAGCCCAGGCGGCGCAGCCGGTACTGGTGTTCGGTGCTGCGGACCAGACTCGTCACCCAGAGTGGCGGGGTGGCCGGTGGGGCGGCAGCGGCGAACTCCCGCCCGATGTCGTTCAGCAGCGCGACGACCTCCCGCCGGGCACGCCGGAACAGCAGCCCGGCGGTGCGCGGGGTGGCGTCCGGCCGCAGCCGGCGACGCAGTCCCCGCGCGGCCCGGCCCAGGATGGTGGCGGGCTGCTCCTGGTAGCGGAAGCTCAACAGGTCGCGCCGCCGCAGCCATTCAAGGTCGACCAGGTCGGCACTGCCGTTGACCTGGTCGTCGGTGACGAAGGTGGGGGCGTCCTGCCACCACAGCACGTCGATGCGGGAGAGCAGGTAGATCCGGACCAGCGCGGTGAGGTCACGCGCCGAGGTGCGCTCGTTCGGCTGGTAGCGCGCCATCTCCAGCAGCAGCGTCTCGCGCGCGCCGATCAGCCCCTGCGGGGTGGCGTCGAGCACCGCGGCGAGCGCCGGTTCACGCAGCCGCTCGTCGATGAGCACCTGGCGAGCCCGGGTGCTGGCCGCGTCGGCCAGGGCGCCCACCTCGACCAGCAGGTCGGCGACGGCCTCCCGGTAGGCGGCGAGATCCGGGGCGGTGGCGGGGAGGCGACGGGGCGCGGTGCCGGAGGGCCGCCGACGAGCCGGGGCGGTGGGCGACACGGACGGACGGGGTTGCTGTCCCGGACTACGGCTGGGCACTCGCATGACGGGGGTCCCTTCTCCGGTCACGACTGTCGGTAGTTTGCCCTGAACACACCGTAATCATCGGGACGGGAATGGACCGAACAATCCTCCTATCTGCCTCGAAGGGAGCGGCGGGGCCGAGGCGGCGGCAGGTGCGTCGCGGGGTGACGAACCCGCCGCCGGTGGCCGACGGCGACGATCAACCGCCGTCCGCCGGCACCAGGCCCTGCACCTCGGCGTACGACGGCAGCCCCGGCGGCGCCGTGAACCCGGCGGCGCGGACCGCGTCGGCGGCGGCCACGGCGGCGGCCAGCGCGGCCCGGAACAGCAGCGAGCCGGTGCTGACCCGGGCCACGCCGACCCGGCCCAGCTCGTCCGGCCCCGGCCCGCCCGGTTGGTACAGCGCGTTCAGCGGCGCGTCGATCCGTTCGGTCAGCATGCGCAGTGTCGGTAGATCGACGACGCCGGGCACGAAGATCCCGTCGGCGCCGGCGGCCCGGTAGGCACGGGCGCGGGCCAGGGTCTGCGGCAGCGGGTCGGTCACGCCGAGCCACCAGGTGTCCGTGCGGGCGTTGACGAACAGGTCCGGCACCGCCGCCTTCACCGCCGCGATCTTGTCGGCGGTGCACTCCGGATCGGCGAGGGTGCCGTCGGCGCGCCCGTCCTCCAGGTTGATCCCGACGGCGCCGAGCCCGGCCAGCTCCGCCACGTACCCGGCGACCGTTGCCGGATCGTCGGCGAACCCGGCCTCCACGTCGACGGTGAGCAGCACCGGAAGCCGGGCCAGCCGGCGGGCCAGGGCCAGCGTCTCCGCGCCGGTGGCCGCCGCTCCGTCGGGTCGGCCGGCGGCGGCGGCCACCCCGAGGCTGGTGGTGCCGATCGCCGGATGACCGCGCGCGGCGAGCGCCGCCGCCGAGGCGTGGTCCCAGGCGTTCGGCAGCAGCAGGGGACGGCCGGTGTGGTGCAGGGCGCGGAACGCCGCACGGCGGTCGGTCATCGGACGCTCACCTCCAGGGTCGCCGGAACTCGTAGGGTCGGGTGCGGCGCGTGGCGCAGCGCCGCGTCGGTGCGCAGGCACCGCTCGCGCAGCACGTCGAACACCCCGGTGGCGAGGGCCAGGGCGTGCCGGTCGCCGGGGCAGCCGCGCTCCCCCGCGCCGAAGGTGAGCAGCCCGGCGCCGGGCCGGCCGGGCCGGAACGCGGCCGGCTCGGCGAACGCCTCCGGGTCGCGGTTCGCGGCGTCGAACCGGAGCAGCACCGGGCTGCCCGGCGGCAGGTCCCGGCCGCCCAGCCGCGCCACGGCGACGGTGACCCGTCGGGTGGCCCGCACCGGCGGGTCGAGTCGCAACACCTCGGCCAGCAGGTCGGCGGTACCCACCCCGGCGAGCGGCGGGACGCCGGACGCGCGGCGGTCGGGCGTGGCGAGCAGGTGGTGAGCGGCGGCGCCGATCAGGCCGGCGGTCGCGTCGCACGCCTGGACCAGCAGGCCGATCAGGTTCGCCCGCACCTCCGGCCCGGCCGGCGGCGACAGGGCCAGAAGCGTCGCCACCGCACGGTCGGCCCGCCGGACCAGCGTCGCGTCAGCCCCCGGGTGGTACGCGGCGGCGACGGCCCCGACCGCCGTCCCGGCAGCGACCGGATCGGAGAAGCCGAGCCGCCCGGCCAGGATCCGCAGCGGCACCGGTCGGGCAAGGTCGCGCATGACGTTGAGGTGCTCACCGGCGCGATCCAGGGCGGCGGCCGTCCGGCGGGTCGCCTCGTGCCGCAGCTCGTCCGGGTCCAGCGCGGACAGCGCGGTCACCCCGATCATCCTGCGCTCGGTGTGCCGCTCGGGCGGGCTGAACCGGCTGACCGTGCCGCGCAGCCAGGCGAGGGTGCCGGGCGCTCCGGTGTCCACGGCCGGCACCCGGAAGGCCGGGTCGGTCAGCGCCGTCCGGACGTCGGCGTGCCGGGTGACCCACCACCCGCCGCTGCCGATCTCGAACGTGGGTGGCCCGCAGGCCGGCACACCGGCTGCGGGCGGGACAACAGGCCAGGCATCAGTCACCGCCTGACCGTAGGACGCCGACCCTTCGCCCCTCACCGAACTGTTCCACCGCGCCGCACCCGGCCCGCCCCGCCGCAC
>NZ_RCVJ01000133.1 GCF_003667505.1 Micromonospora sp. BL4 | reverse complement strand
CGGCGAATTCCTCCAGGGGTGCGCCTTCGGCGTGGCGGGTGACGACGGTGACCTCGTGGCCGGCGGCGGCGAGGGCGACGGAGAGGGCGTGGACGTGTCGGCCGAGCCCGCCGACGAGCACCGGCGGGTACTCCCACGAGAGCAGCAGGATGCGGCGGGTCTGCGGGGGCACCCCCGGGCCGGGCTGCGCCGGGAGCTGGGGCCGGGAGGTCAGGGTGGGTCGGTGGATCCGATCCGGGGTGGTAGCGAGCTGCTCGCCGACCCGCAGGGTCGTCACATCAATCTCCGTCCAGGCATGGTGGTACGCGCCGGCAGCGGTGGCGGCGTAAGGGGAGGTGGCGGGGTGGCCGAGGGCCGAGTGGGGCTGCGCGCGGGCGCGTGCCCCTGAACAAGCAAAGGGCATCGAACGCCGTTGCGCATCCTGAGAGGGGTCAAGGTGACGGAAGACACCTGATGGTCTGGTGCGCATCAGACAGGTGGATTCCGGGCATCGCCTGAAAGGATGGATTGGCGCGAGCGGGCGACGGGCAATACCGGCGTGCGTGCACGCGGCCGGTCCGCTGTGCGCTCATGACGCGGTGCGTCCATGACCATGGGTCTGAAGGAGCGACATGCAGGTCTGGCCGGGCGAGCGGTATCCCCTGGGCGCCACCTACGACGGGATGGGCACCAACTTCGCCATTTTTTCGGAGCTGGCCGAGCGGGTCGAGCTGTGCCTCTTCGACGAGTGGGACACCGGCGCCGAGCTGCGGGTCGAGCTGCGTGAGGTGGACGCGTACGTGTGGCACGCGTACCTGCCGGGGATCGAGCCGGGCCAGCGCTACGGCTACCGGGTGCACGGGCCGTACGACCCGGCGAACGGGCTGCGCTGCAACCCGCACAAGCTGCTGCTCGACCCGTACGCGAAGGCGATCGACGGCGACGTGGAGTGGGACCCGGCGGTCTACGACTACGACCTGGAGCACCCGGAGCGGATGTCGGAGACCGACTCGGCGCCGTTCATGCCGAAGTCGGTGGTGGTCAACCCGTACTTCGACTGGGGCAACGACAAGCCGCCGCGCACCCCGTACCACCACTCGGTGATCTACGAGGCGCACGTGCGCGGGCTTACCATGCGCCACCCGGACATCCCGGAGGAGCTGCGCGGCACGTACGCCGGCATCGCCTCCCCGCCGATGATCGAGCACCTGACCCGGCTGGGCGTGACCGCCATCGAGCTGATGCCGGTGCACCAGTTCATCCACGACAACCGGCTCGTCGACCTGGGGCTGCGCAACTACTGGGGCTACAACACCATCGGCTTCTTCGCCCCGCACCACGGCTACTCCGCCCTGGGCCGGCTGGGTCAGCAGGTGCAGGAGTTCCGCGGCATGGTCAAGGCGCTGCACGCGGCCGGCATCGAGGTCATCCTCGACGTGGTCTACAACCACACCGCCGAGGGCAACCACCTCGGGCCGACGTTGAGCTTCAAGGGGGTCGACGCCCCCAGCTACTACCGGCTCAGCGAGGAGGACCGCCGCTACTTCGTCGACTACACGGGCACCGGCAACAGCCTCAACGTGCGCAGCCCGCACTCCCTCCAGCTGATCATGGATTCGCTGCGTTACTGGGTGCAGGAGATGCACGTCGACGGCTTCCGGTTCGACCTGGCGGCCACCCTGGCCCGCGAGTTCTACGAGGTGGACCGGCTCTCCACCTTCTTCGAGGTGGTCCAGCAGGACCCGGTGGTCAGCCAGGTCAAGTTGATCGCCGAGCCGTGGGACGTCGGCCCCGGCGGCTACCAGGTGGGCAACTTCCCGCCGCTGTGGACCGAGTGGAACGGCAAGTACCGCGACACCGTGCGGGACTTCTGGCGCGGCGAGCCGGCGACCCTGGCGGAGTTCGCGTCCCGCATCTCCGGCTCCGCCGACCTCTACCAGGACGACGGCCGCCGGCCCTTCCACAGCATCAACTTCGTCACCGTGCACGACGGGTTCACGCTCAACGACCTCGTCTCGTACAACGACAAGCACAACGAGGCCAACGGCGAGGACAACCGGGACGGGGAGAGCCACAACCGGTCCTGGAACTGCGGCGTCGAGGGCGACACCGACGACGAGGCGGTGCTCGCCCTGCGCGCCAAGCAGCGGCGCAACTTCCTGGCCACCCTGATGCTGTCGCAGGGCGTGCCGATGATCGGCCACGGCGACGAGCTGGGCCGCACCCAGCGGGGCAACAACAACGCCTACTGCCAGGACAGCGAGCTGGCCTGGATCGACTGGGACAACGCCGACTCCCAGCTGCTGGAGTTCACCCGGACGCTCACCGCCTTCCGCAAGCGGCACCAGGTGTTCCGCCGCCGCCGGTTCTTCACCGGCCTGCCGGTCGGCGGGCGCGAGGTCGACGAGCCGCTGCCCGACCTGGCCTGGTACACCCCGGACGGGCGGGAGATGACCGGCGAGGACTGGGGCAACGACTTCGGCCGCTCGGTGGCGCTCTTCGTCAACGGCGAGGGCATCCGCGAGCGCGGCCAGTACGGCCAGAAGCACCACGACGCCTCGTTCCTGCTCTGCTTCAACGCCCACGACGCGCCGCTGGACTTCACCCTGCCCGGCAGCGAGTACGGCCAGAAGTGGGAACGCGTCGTCAGCACCGCCGAGCCCGAACCGGACGACGTCACGGTGATCAGCGCGGGAGGCAGCCTCCGGGTGCCGGACCGTTCCCTGGTGGTGCTGGAGAGGACGATCTGAGATGGCTGCCACCCCTCAGCCCGACCAGAAGACGCCGACGGCCACCTACCGGGTGCAGGTCCGCCCCGGCTTCGGCCTGGACGCCACCGCCGAGATCGCCGACTACCTGGCGGATCTCGGCGTCAGCCACCTCTACAGCGCGCCGCTGCTGACCGCCACCCCCGGCTCCGCGCACGGCTACGACGTGGTCGACCACCGCGCGGTCAACCCGGAGCTGGGCGGCGAGGCGGGTCGGCAGCGGCTGCTGCGGGCGCTGCGCGACAAGAAGCTCGGCCTGGTCGTCGACATCGTGCCCAACCACGCCGGGGTGGCCGTACCACCGGCCAACCCCGCCTGGTGGGACGTGCTGCGCCGGGGCCGCGCCTCCGCGTACGCCGACTGGTTCGACATCGACTGGGACCGGGGCCGGCTGCTGCTGCCGGTGCTGGCCGACGACCCGGCCGCCCTGAACGACCTGAAGGTGGTCGACGGGGAGCTGCGCTACCACGAGCACCGGTTCCCGATCGCCGACGGCACCGGCGACGGCAGCGCCCGCGAGGTGCACGACCGGCAGCACTACGAGCTGATCTCCTGGCGGCGCGGCGACGCCGAGCTGACGTACCGCCGGTTCTTCGCCGTTTCGGACCTGGCGGGGCTGCGGGTGGAGGACCCGGCGGTGTTCGCCGCCACCCACGAGCTGATCCTGCGCTGGGCCGCCGCCGGGGAGGTCGACGGCATCCGCGTCGACCACCCCGACGGGCTGCGCGACCCCGAGGGCTACCTGACCCGGCTGCGGGCCGCCGCGCCGGACGCCTGGCTGATCGTGGAGAAGATCCTGGAGTACGGCGAGGAGCTGCCGGACTGGCCGGTGGACGGCACCACCGGCTACGACGCCCTCGCCGCGGTCGGCGGGCTCTTCATCGACACCGACGCCGAGGGCGACTTCACCGTGCTGGACACCCGGCTGACCGGGCAGCACACCTCGTGGGAGGACCTGACCCACGCCACCAAGTTGGCCGCCGCCACCCGGCTGCTCGCCGCCGAGCTGACCCGGCTGGCCGCGCTCGCCCCCGACGTGCCGACCGAGCAGGCCCGCGCGGCGCTCGCCGAGCTGGCCGCCGCGTTCGCCGTCTACCGGGGCTACCCGCCGCACGGCGCCCGGCACCTCGCCGCCGCCCGCTCAGAGGCGGGCCGACGCCGCCCCGACCTGACGCTCGCCCTGGACGCGGTCACCCGCCGGCTGCGGGACCCCGACGACGAGCTGGCCCAGCGCTTTCCCCAGTTCACCGGCGCGGTGATGGCGAAGGGCGTGGAGGACACCGCCTTCTACCGGTGGAGCCGGTTCGTGGCGCTCAACGAGGTCGGCGACAGCCCCGCCCACTTCGGGGTGCCGCCGGCGGAGTTCCACCGCTTCGCCGCCGCCCAGCAGGTCCGTTGGCCGGCGAGCATGACCACCATCTCCACCCACGACACCAAACGCGGCGAGGACGTTCGCGCCCGCCTGGCCGTGCTCAGCGAGCTGCCGGGCCGCTGGGCGGAGCAGGTCAAGAGCTGGATGGAGTACGCCCCGCTGCCCGACCCCGCGTTCGCCCACCTGCTGTGGCAGACCGCCGTCGGCGCGTGGCCCATCGAACGGGAGCGGCTGCACGCGTACGTCGAGAAGGCCGCCCGGGAGGCGTCGACCTCGACCAGTTGGGCTGACCCCGACCCGGTCTTCGAGCAGGCCATGCACGCAGTGGTCGACCTGATGTACGACGACCCGAGCCTGCACGACGAGCTGACCGAGCTGGCGACCGCGATCACCCCGGCCGGCTGGTCCAACTCGCTGGGCCAGAAACTGGTGCAGCTCGCCATGCCCGGGGTCCCGGACACCTACCAGGGCACCGAGCTGTGGGACAACTCCCTCGTCGACCCCGACAACCGCCGCCCGGTCGACTTTCCCGTACGCCGGGAGCTGCTGGCACGCCTGGACGGCGGCTGGCGTCCCCCGGTGGACGACAGTGGCGCCGCGAAGCTGCTCGTGGTCTCGCGGACCCTGCGGCTGCGGCGGGCGCACCCGGAGCTGTTCACCGGCTACCGGCCGGTGCCGGCGCACGGGCCGGAGGGGCGGCACGCGGTGGCCTTCGACCGGGGCGGCGCGATCGCCGTGGCCACCCGGCTGCCGCTGGGCCTGGCCCGAGCTGGCGGCTGGTGTGACACAGTCCTGTCGCTTCCCGTTAACGAGGTGAAGGACCTGTTCACCGGCCGGGTCTACAGTGGCGGGGAGACCTCCGTGGCCGATCTGCTGGCCGACTATCCCGTCGCACTGCTGGCTCCTTCCACCGCTTCCGTGGAGGCTGCGTGATGACCGAATTCACCGTGTGGGCGCCGGACGCCACCCGGGTCCGGCTGCGCCTGCCCGGCGACGGCGACCACGAGATGCGCGCCGCCGCCGACGGCTGGTGGCGGGTCGAGGTGCCCGACGCCGGGCTCGACTACTCCTTTCTGCTGAACGACGACGAAACCCCGCTGCCCGACCCCCGGTCGCCGTGGCAGCCTGCTGGTGTGCACGGGCCGAGCCGACGCTACGACCACGCCGCCTTTGCGTGGTCCGACAGCTCGTGGACAGGCCGGCAACTGCCCGGCAGCATCCTCTACGAGCTGCACATCGGCACCTTCACCCCGGAGGGCACCTTCGACGCGGCCATCGACCGCCTCGACCACCTCGTCGAGTTGGGCGTCGACCTGATCGAACTGCTCCCGGTCAACGCCTTCAACGGCGAACACAACTGGGGGTACGACGGTGTCTGCTGGTACGCCCCACACCAGCCCTACGGCGGCCCGGACGGCCTGAAACGGCTCGTCGACGCCGCCCACGCCAAGGGGCTGGGGGTGATCCTCGACGTCGTCTACAACCATTTCGGGCCCTCCGGGGCCTACGCGCCGCGGTTCGGGCCGTACCTCGCCGAGCAGAGCAACAGTTGGGGCCGCTCGATCAACCTGGACGGCCCGCACTCCGACGAGGTACGCCGCTACATCATCGACAGCGTGCTCATGTGGCTGCGCGACTACCACGTCGACGGCCTGCGCCTGGACGCCGTGCACGCCCTGCCCGACTCGCGGGCCGTTCCGATTTTGGAAGAGCTGGCCGTTTCCGTTGAGTCGTTGTCGACGCACCTCGGGCGGCCGTTGTCGCTGATCGCCGAATCCGACCTCAACGATCCACGGCTGATCACGCCTCGGGAGGCTGGTGGGTTCGGGCTGCACGCCCAGTGGAACGACGACGCCCACCACGCGCTGCACACGTTGTTGACGGGGGAGCGGCAGGGGTACTACGGCGACTTCGGGTCCCTCGAAACGCTGTCGGACGTGCTGACCGGGGGGTTCTTCCACGCGGGCACCTGGTCGAGCTTCCGTAACCGGCACCATGGGCGGCCTCTGGACTCGCGGGTGCCTGGGCATCGGCTGGTGGCCTATTTGCAGAACCATGACCAGATCGGGAACCGGGCTACCGGGGATCGGATCTCGGCTTCTTTGTCGCCTTCGTTGCTGCGGGTGGGGGCGGTGTTGCTGCTGACCGCGCCCTTTACGCCGATGCTGTTCATGGGGGAGGAGTGGGCGGCTTCTACGCCGTGGCAGTTCTTCACGTCGCATCCGGAGCCGGAGTTGGCGTCTGCTGTGGTGGACGGGCGGCGGCGGGAGTTCGCGGCGCACGGATGGCCTGAAGGGGACGTGCCCGATCCGCAGGACCCGCAGACGTTTGTGCGGTCGCGGTTGGACTGGGCGGAGCTGGACAAGCCTGAGCATCGGGAGATGTTGGCGTTCTACCAGCGGTTGATTGCGCTGCGTCGGTCGCTTCCTGACTTGTCGGATCCTCGGTTGCACGCGGTTTCTGTGCAGCATGGGGATCAGTTCCTGCTGATGCGGCGGGGGGAGACGCTGGTTGTGGCGAACCTGGCTGGGC
>NZ_RCVJ01000252.1 GCF_003667505.1 Micromonospora sp. BL4 | reverse complement strand
GGGGGATGGTGCGGGATTCGGTGCGGGCGGTTTCGGCGGCGGCCAGGATGGCGACCACCTCGCGGCCGAAGCGGACGTCGCAGCGGTGGTCGCGGGTGCCCGCCTGCACCTGCTCGACGAGTTGGTCGATCGCCACGCCGAACGCCGTGGCGGGCTCGTTCTCGCCGGCCGGGACGGTCTCGATGCCGTTCTCGCCGTAGAACACGAACTCCCGGGTCATCGACTCGGTCGGGGCGTCGAGGGAGAGCGAGGCGCTGCTGGTGGCGCCGCCGTCATGGGTGAGCAGCAGGTGCACCATTCCGTTCGGCCCGTCCATCGCGGTCACCCGGGTCACCTTGCCCAGCACCGGCAGGATGATGGAGAGCGCGTGCGGGGCGATGTCCCAGAGCGCGCCGTGCTCCCGGCGCCACAGCGACCCGCCGTACGGGCTGCCCTCCTGGAAGATCGAGGCGAACGCGACGGTCCGGCCGTGCTGCCAACCTCCGGCGGCCGCGGTGGCGGCGAGGAACGCGGTCACGTTCGGCTGGAACCGCTGGGTGAAGAAGACGACCGAGGCGACCCCGGACGCCTCGGCTGCCTCGACCACCCGGTCGGCGTCTTCGACGGTGAGCGCCAACGGCTTGTCCAGCAGCAGGTGCCGGCCGGCGGCCGCCGCCCGGGTCGCGATGTCGGCCTGGATGTCCGGCGGCAGCGCGACGGCGATCGCGTCACACACGTCGAGCAACGCGTCGACCTCGGCGAAGGCCGGCACCCCGTACCGCTCGCCCAGCGCGGCGGCCCGCTCCGGGTTACGCCCCCAGACCCCGACCAACTCCGCGTCCGGGTGGGCGTGCAGCGCCTTCCCGTGCGTCTCGATCGCCCAGTGACCGGTGCCGAACAAGCCGAACCGCAGCACGTGTACCTCCGCCGTTTCCCCTCACCGCGGCGACGCCACGGCCGAGATCCACGCTAGTCTCCCCAGCAGCCGTGACGGCGGCGGGTCGACCAACCGGCGACCGGACGCCCACGAGTCCACGTCGTTTCCGGGGCAGCTCAGCAACGCGCGGCGGAGGACAGCGGCGAAAGACAGCGAGGCAGCATCGCTCGGGTACTACGACGGTTAGTAGGCTGTGCCGGTGACCGAGGCAACGACCAGGTGGGGCCGATGACCAGTGCGGCGGCGGCCGACTCGCCGGTGGACGGGATCCTCGCGACGGCGTCGATCGTGCTGTCGCTGCTCGTCGCGGTGTGGGCACTGGTGGCGGCGGTACGCCACCGGCCACCGGACCGGGTGCAGGTCGCCGGCCTGGCCGTACTGGAACTGATCCTGCTCGCGCTGGCCGTGGTCGCGCTGGTCGCGGTCGGCGGCGGGGAACGGCCCGGCGAGCCCGGCGCCTTCTTCGGCTACCTGGTCACGCTGGTCTGCATGCCGCCGCTGGCCTGGGTGCTGGCCCGGATGGAGCCGACCCGCTGGGGTTCGGCGATCGTCTGCGCGGTCTGCCTGGTGGCCCCGGTGGTGGTGGTCCGGTTGCAGCAGACCTGGGAGGTCCTCGGTGGTTGAGACACGACCGGCCCGACGCGCGACGAACACCGGTCCGGGCCGGCTGCTGATCGCGGTCTACCTGCTCTTCGCCATCGCGGCGACCAGCCGGGCGGGCCTCCAGATCGCCACCAGGTTCGACGAGGCCCCGGTGGCGTACCTGCTCTCCGCGCTGGCCGCGCTCATCTACATCGTTGCCGCGGTGGGGCTGGCCCGTGCCGGGCACACCGGCCGGCGGGTCGCGCTGGCCTGCTGCTCGCTGGAGCTGGTCGGGGTGGTCGCGGTCGGCATCCTGAGCCTGGCCGACAAGGAACTCTTCCCCGACGAGACGGTCTGGTCGCAGTTCGGCAGCGGGTACGGCTACATCCCGCTGGTGCTGCCGGTGCTCGGCCTGTTCTGGCTCTGGCGCACCCGCCGCGACCCCGCCTGACCGACGGGCTGGAAACGCGGGTCGGCGGTCGCCGCCGACCCCGCGCACGCGTCGAGGGCGCTCCCCGCCGCACGGGAAGCGCCCTCGACGGAGGTACGGGTCAGTCGCGCGGGCCGCCGGCCACGTAGATGACCTGGCCGGAGACGAACCCGGCCCCCTCACTGGCCAGGAACGAGATGGTGTGCGCGACGTCCTCCGGCCGGCCCGGTCGACGCACCGGGATCTCGGCGGCGGCGTGCTTCTGCAGGTCCTCGAAGTCGACCTTCATCCGGGCGGCGGTGGCGGCGGTCATGTCGGTGACGATGAAGCCGGGCGCCACCGCGTTGACGGTCACCCCGAACGGCCCCAGCTCGATGGCGAGCGTCTTGGTGAAGCCCTGGAGACCGGCCTTGGCGGCGGCGTAGTTCGCCTGGCCCCGGTTGCCCAGCGCGGAGGTGCTGGAGAGGTTGACGATCCGCCCCCACCTGCGGTCCACCATGTGCTTCTGAGCGGCCTGGCTGAACAGGAACGCGCCGCGCAGGTGCACACCCATGACCGTGTCCCAGTCGGCGTTGGTCATCTTGAACAGCAGGTTGTCGCGGAGCACCCCGGCGTTGTTGACCAGCACGGTGGGCGCGCCCAGCTCGGTTGCGATCCGCTCCACGGCCGCCTCGACCTGGGCCCGGTCGGACACGTCGGCGCCCACGCCGAGCGCTTGGCCGCCGGCGCCGGCGATGGCGTCCACCGTCTCCTTGGTGGCCGCCTCCTCGATGTCGACCACGGCGACGGCCATCCCGTCGGCGGCCAGCCGGCGGGCGGTGGCCGCACCGATACCGCGTGCGGCTCCGGTGACGATGGCGACGCGGGGCTCCTCCGACATGATTACCTCCCGGTAACTTGGCTCGATCGATGGAGCTTAACCCGTCCCTGTCGGAGTCAGCGGGTCGCGCCCCGGCAGAGCCGGATCCAGCGGTAGCCGTAGCCGGAAAGCTTGAGCGCGCCGAGCTTGCCCAACTCGCCGTAGCCGCGGTCGGCGAGCACGTCGTTCGGCAGGTCGGCCTCCGCCTCCAGGCTGCTCAGGTCCACCTCGACGTCGTCGGTGCCCAGGTTGTGCAGGAAGACCATGGTCCCGGTCGGCCCGTCCGCCCGGTGCGCCAGCACTCCGGCCGGCAACGGCACGTCGATGTGGGTCGTCGAGCCGGAGCCCACCTCCGGCGCCTCCCGCAGCGTCCGGATCATGCGTTCGAACCAGGCGAGCAGCGACTTCGGATCACCGCGCTGAGCCGTGACGTTGACCGTCTGGTAGCCGAACTCGCCCTTGTCGATGACCGGGCGGACCAGCTTCTCCGGGTCCGCGGTGGAGAAGCCGGCATTCGGCTGGTACGACCACTGCATCGGGGTACGGATCGCCTCCCGACCGGGCAGCGACAGGTCCTCGCCCATCCCGATCTCCTCGCCGTAGCGCAGCACCGGCGTGCCGCGCAGCGAGAACTGCAGGGCGTACGCCAGCTCGATGCGACGCCGGTCGTTGCCGAGCATCGGGGCGAGCCGGCGACGGATGCCCCGGTCGTAGATGCGCATGTTCTCGTCCGGGCCGAACTGCGCGTACACCTGGTTGCGTTGTTCGGTGGTGAGCCGGGACAGGTCGATCTCGTCGTGGTTACGCAGGAAGGTCGCCCACTGCCCACCGACCGGCAGCGTCGGGGTGTCGCGCAACGCCTCGACCAGCGACTCCGGGTCCTGGCGGGCGAGGGCGAGCATGAGTCGACCGTTGAGCATGAAGTCGAAGAGCATGTGGATCCGGTTGCCGGAACCGCCGGCGTCACCGAAGAACGTCGGCAGCTGGTCCGGCTCGACGTTCGCCTCGGCCAGCAGGACCGCGTCGCCGCGCCGCCACTGCACGTGCTGGCGCATCTCGGTGAGGAACTCGAAGTCCTTCGGCGAGTTCGGGTTGCCCGGCTCGGTCAGCTCGATGATGAACGGCACCGCGTCCATCCGGAAGCCGGAGACGCCGAGCTGGAGCCAGAACGACATGATCTTCTTGATCTCCGCCCGGACCTCCGGGTTGGCGAAGTTGAGGTCCGGCTGGAACTTGTAGAACCGGTGGTAGAACCATGCCTTGGCGGTGCGGTCGTAGCTCCAGGTCTCGTTCTGCTCACCGGGGAAGACCATGCCCTGGTGCCGGTCGTCCGGCTCGGTGTCGGACCAGACGTACCAGTCGCGGTACGGCGAGTCCGGCGAGGAGCGGGCGGACTGGAACCACGGGTGCTCGTCGGAGGTGTGGTTGACCACCAGGTCGATGATCACGCGGATGCCCCGGTTCTGCGCCTGGTGCAGCAGTTCCGCGAAGTCGCCGAGGGTGCCGAAGCGCGGGTCCACGTTGTAGAAGTCGGTGGCGTCGTAGCCGTCGTCGCGGTTCGGCGACGGGTGGATCGGGTGCAGCCACAGGCAGGTCACGCCCAGCCGGGCCAGGTAGTCCAGCCGCCCGATCAGGCCACGGATGTCACCGACGCCGTCGCCGTCGGAGTCGGCGTACGTGTCGATGTCGAGGCAGTAGACGACGGCTTCGGAATACCAACGGTCACCCATGCCGGATGAACTTCTCCGGTCGATCACCGTGGCAAACCCGGCCGGCGGGCGGCGGAGCCCGGACGGTCGCTCTCGGCCGGTACCGTGCCGGTCATGGAGATCGACCTCGTACCGCCGAGTGAACCGTTGGACTGGGCCCGGGGCGGCTGGCTGTATCCGCCGGTCCGCGTCGAGGAGGGCCCGGCCGGAGAGCTGATCGTCGAACCGGCGGCGGAGAGTGACTTCTGGCGGCGGACCAGCTACGGCTTCGTGCACGACAACGGGCCCGCCCTGCTGGCACCGCTGGCGGTCGGCAGCGCCATGGAGGTGAGCTTCCGGCTCGACCTCACCGGGCAGTTCGACCAGGCCGGTGCGCTGGTCCGGGTGGACGAGCGGAACTGGACCAAGGCGGGCGTCGAGGTGAGCGACGGCGAACTCCAACTCGGCGCGGTGGTGACCCGGGAGTTCTCCGACTGGTCGGTGGCGCCGGTGCCGGAGTGGGCGGGTCGGGAGGTGACCGTCCGGGTGAGCCGGGCGGGCGACGCGCTGACCGTCCGCGCCCGGGTGGACGACGAACCGTGGCGGTTCGTCCGCCTCGCCCCACTGGACCCGGAGGCCGAGGCCATGGCCGGGCCGTTCTGCTGCGCGCCGGTCCGCGACGGCCTCACCGTGGTGTTCACCGGTTGGCGGCAGGGGCCGGCCGACACCGCGCTGCACCCGGAGCACTGACCGGCACGGCAGTGTGGCCCGACTCACCGGTAGGTGTGGCGAAGCGCCCATCGGGTATGACCATCTGATCCCCGGCCGCCGACCCGGAAGGACGACCATGGCGCTCGCCCAGAATGTCGACCCGGCCAAGTTCACCGGGCTGACCGGTTGGGTGGCCACCGTGATCGAGGGGATGGGCCCGGTCGGGGTGGCGCTGCTGGTGGCGCTGGAGAGCATCGTCCCGCCCATTCCCAGCGAGATCGTGCTGGCCCTCGCCGGCTACCTGGCCAGCGAGGGCCGTTTCAACGTGGTGCTCGTGGTGGTGGCCGCGACGGTCGGCTCGCTGGTCGGTGCGTTGGTGCTCTACTGGCTCGGCGCGGCACTGGGTGAGGAGCGGCTCAAGCGCTGGCTCGACCGCATCCCCCTGGTGGACCGCGACGACCTGGAGAAGGCCGACGAGTGGTTCGAACGGCACGGCCGGTGGGCGGTGCTGATCGGCCGGGTGGTGCCGGTGGTCCGCAGCCTGGTCTCCGTTCCGGCCGGGGCGAACCGGATGCCGCTGGGCGAGTTCATCCTGCTCACCACGATCGGCAGCGGGGTGTGGAACACGCTCATCGTCGGGGCCGGTTACGCGCTGGGCAGCCGCTGGCAGGACGTCGAACGCTACAGCGACTGGTTCAACTACGCGATCGTCGCGGTCTTCGTCGTCATGGTGGCCACCTGGGTGATCCGCAAGATGCGCCGACGCCGGGAGCGCGACGACCGGCGGTCGGTGACCGCCGGTCGCTGATCCGCGTCCGCCCGTGCCGGGGGTGGGGTCGGCTCAGGGCAGGGTGTCCAGGTGCGGGGCAACCGTACGGGCGAAACCGTTGCCGTTGCTGACGTCCCAGTTCACCGACCAGGTCATCGCGCCGCGAATGCCGGGGTAGGTGCGCGGCGGCCGGAAGCTGCCGCAGTTGGTGCCCCGGGCCAGGCAGTCCAGCGCCGCGTTGACGACGCTGGGCGCGACGATGCCCCCGCCGGCCGCGCCGGGACCGGCGGGCAGGCCGAGGCCGACCTGGTCGGGCCGGAGCCCCGCCTCCAGTTGGATGCACGCCAGCGCGACGATGAAGTTCACCGTGCCCTGGGCGTACGCGGCGTTCTGGTCGCAGCCGAGCATCGCCCCGGAGTTGTAGTACTGGGTGTTGACCACGGTGAGGATGTCCTTGATGTCCAGGGCCAGCTTGAAGTAGCCGCCGCCCGGGGACTGCATGTCGATGGTCTGCGGCGCCATCGCGATGATCAGGCCGGCGCCGACCCTGGCCCGGAGCGCGCGCAGCGCCTGCGCCATGTAGGTCGGGTTGAGCCCGTTCTCCAGGTCGATGTCGATGCCGTCGAAGCCGTAGCGGGCGATCAGCGCGGCGGCGGTGTCGGCGAACGCGGTGGCCGAGGCGGCGTCGTTGACCGTGACCCGGCCGGTCTCACCGCCGACCGAGAGGATCACCCGCTTGCCCCGGGAGTGCAGGGTGCGCACGTCGGCGGTGAAGTCCGCGTCGGTGTAGCTGCCGAGCGCCGCGGCGAGCCCCGGGTCGACGCCGAAGGTCAGCGCCCCCGGCGTCGCGGTGGCCTCGGCGAAGGCGACCGCGACGAGGTCGTACTCGGCGGGGACGTCGCGCAGCCGCAGCTCGACGGCTGGGTTGTCGAAGTTGTGCCAGTAGCCGGTGAGCAGGTGCTTCGGCAGGCCGCCGGTGGGTGGGTCCGTCGGCCTGCCGAAGCA
>NZ_RCVJ01000251.1 GCF_003667505.1 Micromonospora sp. BL4 | reverse complement strand
GGGGTGGTGGGGGCGGCGGCGCCTGATCCGCGCCACACCGACCAATCGAAGGGCCGCCCCGAACTGTTCGGGGCGGCCCTTCGGTCACTGCTGCCGTCGTTGGTTACCTGCACGGACTGGGAGAACCGCACCGCGCCCCCAGGCGCGGGCGGTCAGCGGGCGATCTCGGTGACCCGGGACTCGCGGACCACGGTGACCCGGATCTGGCCCGGATAGGTCAGCTCCTCCTCGATCTGCTTGGCCACGTCCCGGGCCAGCACGGCCGCCCCGATGTCGTCCACGTCGTCCGGCTTGACCATCACCCGGATCTCCCGGCCGGCCTGCATGGCGAAGACCTTGTCGACGCCGAGCTTGCTGGCGGCGATCTCCTCGATCCGTTCCAGCCGCTTGACGTACGCCTCCAGGCTCTCCCGGCGCGCGCCCGGCCGACCACCGGAGCAGGCGTCGGAGGCCTGCGTGAGGACGGCCTCGATGGTCTGCGGGGGCACCTCGTTGTGGTGCGCCTCGATGGCGTGCACCACGTCCTCGTGCTCGCCGTACTTGCGGGCCAGGTCGGCGCCGATGATGGCGTGGCTGCCCTCCACCTCGTGGGTGAGCGCCTTGCCGATGTCGTGCAGGAACGCCGACCGCTTGATGGTGGGCACGTCCAGCCGCAGCTCGGCGGCCATGATGCCGGCGATGTGCGCGGTCTCGACCAGGTGCTTGAGCACGTTCTGCCCGTACGAGGTGCGGTAGCGCAGCCGACCCAGCAGGGTCACCAGCTCGGGGTGGATCTCGGTGATGCCGACCTCGACGAGGGCGTCCTCGGCGGCCCGGTGGCAGAGCTCCTCCACCTCGTGCCGGGCCAGGTCGTAGACCTCCTCGATCCGGTGCGGGTGGATCCGCCCGTCCAGCACCAGCTTCTCCAGGGTGAGCCGGCCGACCTCCCGGCGTACCGGGTCGAAGCAGCTGAGCAGCACCGCCTCCGGGGTGTCGTCGATGATCAGGTTGACCCCGGTCACCGACTCGAAGGCGCGGATGTTGCGCCCCTCCCGGCCGATGATGCGCCCCTTCATCTCGTCGCCGGGCAGGTGCAGGACGCTGACCACGCTCTCCGCGGTCTGCTCGCTGGCCACCCGCTGGATCGCGTCGACCACGATGTGCCGGGCCCGCTGCTCGGCGGTGCTGCGGGCGTCGGACTCGATGTCCCGCACCAGTAGCGCCGCCTCCCGCTTGGCCTGCGTCTCGATCGCGTCGATCAGCTCCAGGCGGGCCGCCTCGGCGGTGAGACCGGCAACCCGCTCCAGCTCCCGGCGGCGCAGCTCCTCCGCCTCGGCGAGTTCGGCCTCCCGCCGGCTGAGTTCGGACTCGCGGGCCGCGAGGGCGGCGCGGGCGGCGGTGAGTTGCCGTTCCCGCTCGGCGAACCGCTCCACCTCCTCGGTGTGCAGCCGCTCGCGCTCGTCCATCCGGGCCGCCCGGCGCTCCACCTCGGCCGCCTGCTCGCGGGTGGTGGCGGCGAGCACCGCGACCTCCCGCTCGCCGCTGCGCCGGGCCGTGGTGCGCAACTGCTCGGCGTCCGCCTCCGCCTGCTTGTGGGCCCGTTCGAGAACGGTGTCGGCCTCCGCGCGGGCGTCGTCGAGCACCCTGCGGGCCTCGGCCCGGGCCGCCTTCGCCTCCGCCTTGGCCGCCGCGGCCTCGGCCCGGGCGGCCGACGCCGCCGACTTCGCCACGTCGATCGTGCTGTTCGCCTGGTCGGCCGCGCTGCGCAGGGCGGCCAGGGACTGCTCCTGACGGTCCTTCTCGGCGATGAACGCCGGGTCCTCCGGCACCGGGGCCGCGCCCACCTGCCGCAGCGTCCGGACGCCGAAGAGCACCGCGCCGACGACCACCAGGGCCAGGATGAGTACGGCGGCGAGGAGCACGATGTCGAAGGTGCTCATGCCGGGACCTCGTGCGGACCGCCGGTGAACCTGTGCCGCCCCGCCATGGCCGCCTCCCCTGATACGTCTGCACCGCAGCGACCGTGCCAAGGGCACGCTCCTGCGGCTCTGGACGCCCGACCGGAGCGACTGGCCGTGGGGTAGCTCTCTCCGCCGGCGGTGCCCGCGGGCATCGTCGGCGGCCGGGTGCAGTTGTCGCGCCGGCTCCGGACCGGCCTGCCCGGAGCTGCGATGTATGGCCGGTTGCGCTGGCCAAAGTGATGCTGTCTTGTTACGCGATCTATGTTGTGCGCTTAGCCTGCGCTTGGTCGGGCAATGTGAGCCTGTATGGCGAGGCTAGGTCGCCGGGGGCGGTCTGGTCAAGAACTCATGATCAAACCCCCCGAACGGAGAGAAGCCGCGGCATCACCGCCTGCTGATGTCGGGCCCGGACAGGAGTGGACAAACTCCACGAGGAGGCCCTGCCGGTGAGCGTGTCGGGCCTGCTCAGCCCCGGCTCAAGCCCGCCCTGGACGACGCTCGACCAGCCAGGGCCGGCCCTGGTGTGACGTATCCGTCCGATTGTGGACATCGCCGAGCGGCGCGGCGGGTTCACCCCGGAGCAGCGGGCCGCTCACCCGGCCGGGTGGTTGTCCCGCTCCAGCTCGCCCTCCGCGTCGGCGAGCGCGTCGGCGTCGATCTGCTCGGCGAACTCGGCCGCCTCGGCGCTCTGCGCGGCGATCGCGTCCTTCACCGCCCGGATCGCCACGCCGGGCGGGTAGCCCTTGCGGGCCAGCATGCCCACCAGCCGGCGGAAGATCGCGTCGGGCTCACCCCGCGCGGTACGCAGCTTCCGCTCCACCAGCGCACGGGCGGTCTCCGCCTCGGTCTCCTCGTCCAGCTCGCCGAGCGCCTCGGTGGCCACCTCGCCGTCCACGCCCTTCTGGCGCAGCTCGTTCGCGAGCGCCCGCCGGGCCAGACCCCGCCCGGAATGCCGGCTGGAGACCCAGGCCCGGGCGAACGCGGCGTCGTCGATGATGCCGACCTCGTCGTACCGGTCGAGCACCTCGGCCGAGACCTGCTCGGAGATGCCCCGCTTGGCCAACGCCCCGGCCAGCTCGGCCCGGGTGCGTGGCCGGACGGCGAGCTGGCGCAGACAGATCTCGCGGGCCACCTCCGACTCGTCGCGAGGTGGCGCCGGGGGCTCGGCCGCACCGGCCTCCTCGGACCGGCCACGGCGACCCCGCCGGGGGCGGGGCGGATCGGTGGCGTCGCCCGTACGGGGCGGACTGGCATCCCAGCCCCGCCCCGTACGGGCGCGTCGTCCTGCCACTGATCAGCGACCGATCAGAAGTCGACCGGCGGCAGCTCCGGGCCGCCGGCGGCGTCACCCGCGCCAATCCCGACGCCGAGCTTCTCCAGGATCTTCTTCTCGATCTCGGCCGCCACGTCCGGGTTCTCCTTCAGGAACTCCCGGGCCTTCTCCTTGCCCTGGCCGAGCTGGTCGCCGTCGTACGTGTACCAGGCGCCGGACTTGCGGATGATCGCCTGCTCCACGCCGACGTCGATCAGCGAGCCCTCGCGCGAGATGCCCTTGCCGTACATGATGTCGAACTCGGCCTGCTTGAACGGCGCGGCGACCTTGTTCTTCACGACCTTGACCCGGGTGCGGTTACCGACCACGTCGGTGCCGTCCTTGAGGCTCTCGATGCGGCGCACGTCGAGCCGGACCGAGGCGTAGAACTTCAGCGCCCGGCCACCGGTCGTGGTCTCGGGGCTGCCGAACATCACGCCGATCTTTTCCCGGAGCTGGTTGATGAAGATCGCCGTGGTGCCGGTGTTGCTGAGCACACCGGTGATCTTCCGCAGCGCCTGGCTCATCAGCCGGGCCTGGAGACCCACGTGGCTGTCGCCCATCTCGCCCTCGATCTCGGCACGCGGCACCAGGGCCGCCACCGAGTCGATCACGATGATGTCCAGCGCGCCGGAGCGGATCAGCATGTCCGCGATCTCCAGCGCCTGCTCGCCGGTGTCCGGCTGGGAGACCAGCATCGCGTCGGTGTCGACACCGAGGGCCTTCGCGTACTCCGGGTCGAGCGCGTGCTCGGCGTCGATGAAGGCGGCGATGCCACCGGCCCGCTGGGCGTTGGCCACCGCGTGCAGTGCCACCGTGGTCTTACCGCTGGACTCGGGACCGTAGACCTCCACCACCCGGCCGCGCGGCAGACCACCCACACCGAGTGCCACGTCGAGCGCGATGGAACCGGTCGGGATCACGGCGGTCTGGATGACCGGCCGCTCCCCCAGCCGCATCACCGAGCCCTTGCCGAATTGCTTGTCGATCTGAGCGAGAGCAAGGTCGAGTGCCTTCTCCCGGTCAGGCCCTGCTGCCATGGTTGCCACCCCTGCCTTCGCCGGCGTCTTTGCTGAGCTTCGCGTCACGCGGACACGCTAGGCGCTGGGTCCGACAGAAAACCAGCCGACGGGCCGCGAGCTGTGGACGAGCACCCCGCTGTGGACAATAGCCGAACAGGTGTACGACAAGACAAGCGACACGCGGAAGCCGGAAAAAGGCTGCTCAGCGTAGTCGCGCGGGCACTCGGTCGGGATACGCGGCGCAGACCGCCCGCCACACCACGTGCGTCTGCTCCCCCGACGCCAGCGCCTGCTCGATGGTGCGTCCATCGAGCTGGGACAGCACCTGGTCGCGGGCGATGCTGGCCGCGTAGCCGGGGCCGAACGCCTCCTCCAGCCGCGCCCAGAAGTCGGTCAGCCGCACGTGATCAGCCCTCCTCGTCCGGTGCCCCGGTCGGCACCGGGCGCAACGCTAGCGCCACCAGGGGCACCGTCGCGACCGCCGCGAGCAGGGCGAGCACCGGATAACCGGCCACCTGCATCACAAACCCGCTGACCATGGCGGCGCCGGCCCCGGCCAGCCCCATGGTCAGGTCGGACAGCCCCTGGACGCTCGGCCGCACCCCGGCCGGCACCGACTCGGAGAGCAGCGTCGACCCGGCCACCATCGTCCCCGACCAACCCAGACCGAGCAGGACCAGCCCCACCGAGAGCCGGGGCGTGTGGTGCCCGGCGGTGCCGGCGACCGCGCAGGCGGCCAGCAGCAGCCCCACCCCACCGAGGATCACCACCCGCCGGCCGAGCCGGTCGGTGAGCCAGCCGACCAGCGGTGAGAACGCGTACATGCCGGCGATGTGCAGGCTCAGCACGATGCCGACCAGTCGCAGCACGTCGGCGTCGGCGTGCGACTCACCGAGCCGGACCGGGGTCATCGACATCACCGCGACCATCACCAGGTGACCGACCGCCACCGCCGCGATGCCGAGCCGGGCCGCCGGCCCGGTCACGGTGCGCGGTGAGCAGCGGGTCGGGCCGGAGCAACCCGAGGAGTACGCCGCCAGCCAGCACGAACGCGACCGCGCTGAACGCGAACGGGCCGGCCAGCGGCGGCAGCCCCCAGCCGCTGGTGACCCGGTCGGCCAGCGCGGCGAAGTTCGGCGCGGCCACCGCGCCGATGGTGGTGGCCCACACGATCAGGGAGAGCTGCCGCCCCCGGCGGGCCGGCTCGGCGAGATCCACCGCCGTGTAGCGGGCCTGGAGGTTGGCGGCGGTGCCTCCGCCGAAGAGCAGCATGCCGAGGAAGAGCAGCGGCACCCAGCGGTTGGCGGCGGCCACCACCACCAGCACGCCGCCGACGGCACCGACCACGTACGCCACCACCAGGCCCGGCCGGCGGCCGTGCCGCGCCATGATCCGGGTGACCGGGATGGCGAGCAGCGCCGCGCCCACCACCCCGGCGCTCTGCGCCAGCCCGGCCGCGGCCGTGCCGGCGATCCGGGCGGCGAGCAGCGCGCCGACGGCGATGCCGATGGTCACGCCGATGCCGCCGATGATCTGGGTGGTGAAGAGCAGCCGCAGGGTACGCCGCTGGATCGACGCGACGTCCGGCCGGACGGTACGCGGCGCGGTCAGGTCGGTGGCCATCGGCGCTCCTCAGGACGGGGGTGACCCATCCTCGCGTACCCGGGCCGACGAGCGGCAGGGGGTTTCGCTGTCGGCCGAGCCGGCGCCCGCACGCGCCAGCGCCGCGGCATCGTCAATCTTGGACAGTTGCCGTTCGCGCCGAACGGCAACTGTCCAAGATCTGGAGTAACTGCGGCGGCACAGCCTGTCTCGCCTTGGTTGCCGGGGAACCGTTCCTGGCCGCGCACATCCCGTCGAGGGCGCCGGTGTCAGCCGGACAGGGCGCGGGCGCCGACGGTCAGGTCGGCGACCAGCCCCTCGTACGCCTTGTCCTGATCGTCGGCGCGCAGCACCGCGGACGGGTGGATGGTGGCCAGCAGCCGGGCCTCCGGCGCGTCGGCCCGCTTTCCGGCGCTGTCGACCGGCACCTGGGTGAAGTCCTCCGGGTGCTGGGCCGACGCGGGCCAGGGCAGCAGCTCCCCGCGCTGCTTCGTCACCCGGAACGCCGGACCGAGCAGCGCCTTCGCGGCTGTCGCGCCGAGGACCACCACGATCTCCGGGCGCAGCCGGGCGAACTCGGCGACCAGCCAGGGCCGGCACGCGGTGATGTGGACCCGGTCCGGGGTCTGGTGGATCCGTCGCTTACCGCGCAACTCGAAGCGGAAGTGCTTGACGGCGTTGGTCAGATAGATCTGCGCGGGGTCGAGCCCGGCGTCGTCGACGGCCTTGCGCAGCAGCCGGCCGGCCGGACCGACGAAGGGCAGCCCCTTCTGGTCCTCCATGTCGCCGGGCTGTTCGCCGACCAGGACCACCCGGGCGCTCTCGTCGCCCCGGCCGAAGACCGTCTGGGTGGCGTCCCGGTACAGCTCGCACCCCCGGCAGCCACCCGAGGCGGCGCGCAGCTCGTCGATGGTGTCCGCGTCCGGCGGAATGAATCGCTGGGCGCCCGGAGCGCTTCCGGTCTGCTCGGCCATGCCGACTGTTATATACCCGTTCGGTGCCGCCTGCCGGATCCGCCGGGTCAGTAACCGTTGCCGCCGTCGCCGCCGCCGGACGCGAGCGCGATCAGCACGATCACGATGATGATGATCACCACTACCACCGCGATCCAGAGCCCCTTGCGCGAGCCACCTGAAGCCATGTCATGTCACCTCCGGCGCCCCGCATACCCACCCCAACCGCCCCGAATCGTCGTGATGCTGCATCT
>NZ_RCVJ01000249.1 GCF_003667505.1 Micromonospora sp. BL4 | reverse complement strand
GGGCCGCGCTGTTGACCACCGTCGCCGGTGCCCGCCATACGGTCGGCCGGGTCGACCTGCTCGTGCTCGGTCCGCCGTACCCGCTGGCGGGGACCAGGTCCGACCCGAACAACAACTCACTGGTGCTGCTCGCCACGGTGGCCGGGGTGCGGATCCTGCTGCCCGGCGACGCGGAGACCGAGGAACAGCACGCGGTGCTGGCGCGGGCGGCGCCGGGGCAGTTGCGCGCGGACGTGCTGAAGGTCGCCCACCATGGTTCGGCCTATCAGGATCCGGGCTTCCTCGACGCGGTTCGGCCAGCCGTCGCGCTGGTGCCGGTCGGCACCGGCAACACCTACGGGCACCCGAATCCGGGGCTGCTCGCCCGGCTCAGCAGGGGCGGCGCCCGGGTCCTGCGCACCGACACCGAGGGCGATCTGGCGGCGATCCGGGCGGGGGAGGGCCTGGCGGTGGTCCGCCGGGGCGTGCCCCCGGGTCGACGAACCTGAGGGGAGCGGAAAGGAGGCCGGCCCGACTCGCGGTGGAAATTGCGCGATCAACGGCACCAATGCTGGGCGTATTAAGAATTACGCAGTGGATTGTGGTGAATGTCGGGATTTGCACTGACTGCGGGCTCCGCCGACTGAGGGGCGAATGACCAGGCACGTTCCCGGCGTGGGCCGTGCGAATATGGGCGGCGTGACCCCCGCCAGCCTCGCCCCCATTCTGCTCGTCCTCGGTGATGAGGAGTTGCTCGCCACGCGAGCGGTGACCGAAGCTGTCGCGAGGGTCCGCAGCGTCGACCCCGACGTGGACGTCCGCGAGTACCAGGCCAGCGCGCTCACCGTCGGCGAGATCGCCGAGATGCTCAGCCCGTCGCTGTTCGGCGGGCGGCGGCTGCTCATCCTGCGCTCCGGCCAGGACGCCCGCAAGGACCTGGTCACCGCGCTGCTGGCGTACGCGAAGAACCCCGACCCGGACGTCCAACTGCTCGTGCTGCACCTGGGCGGCGCCAAGGGCAAGGCGTTCGCCGACGGGCTGCGGGCGGCGGGCGCGACGGTGATCCCGGCGGCCAAGCTCAAGGGGCACCGCGACCGGCTGGCCTTCGTCCGCGACGAGATCCGCCGGGCCGGCGGCAGGTGCACCGACGACGCCGCCGAAGCACTGATCGCGGCGGTCGGCAACGACCTGCGCGAGCTTGCCGCCGCCTGCTCCCAACTGATCGCCGACACCGACGGCCGGATCGGCGCCGACACGGTCGCCCGCTACTACCGGGGCCGGGTCGAGGTGAGCGGCTTCACCGTGGCGGACGCCACCATGGTCGGGGACGTGCCGGCCGCGCTGGAGGCGCTGCGCTGGGCCCTGCACGTCGGGGTGGACCCGGTTCCCATCGCCGACGCCCTGGCCGACGGCGTACGCACGGTGGCCCGGGTGGCGTCGGCCGGGCGGGGCAACCCGTACCAGCTCGCCAGCAGCCTCGGCATGCCGGCCTGGAAGATCGAGCGGGCGCAGCGGCAGGGGCGCGGCTGGACGCCCGAAGGGCTGGTCCGGGCCATGCAGGTCGCCGCCGAGTGCAACGCGGCCGTCAAGGGCGGCTCGGACGACCGGGCGTACGCCCTGGAACGCGCTGTCTTCTCGGTCGCGGCGGCACGGCAGGGCAGCACCCGGTGACCGGGCCGAACCGCACGGCGTGGGCCACCCTCCCCGCCGACGAGGACCGTTACCGGCCGCTCTACGCCCGGCTCCTCGGCCTGCGGTTCGTCAACCCCGGCGGCGTGCTCTGCTTCCTCTTCTTCGAGGGCACGGTCGCGCTGGCCGTGCTGCTCGCCCTCGCCGAACTGGTCACCTGGTGGGCCGTGCTGGTGCTGCCCGCCGTGGTGGCGGCGATGGTGAAGCTCAACGACATGGTGGCCGCGATCGTGGTGCGCTCCGCCGCGCTCGTGCCCGAGCAGGAACGGGACCGCTTCCGCCGGCAGATGGAACCGGTGGTCGGGCGGGCCCGGGTGGAATGGATCACGCATAGCGTGCCCGGCGTCATCGTCACGGTGGACGCGCCGACCCCGCGCAGCGACGCCCCGACGCGCCCACCCACCCAGTCGCAGTAGATCTTGGAGCGGAACGGCCCCCTTCAGGGGCGCTTTTCCTCCAAGATCCAGGCCGGTGATCGCGCGGGGGTGAGCGGCAGGCGACTGCTCCGGACACACGGAAGCCCCGGACCGAGGTCCGGGGCTTTCCGAATCAGTCTGACGGAAGAGTCGTCAGGCGGAGAGCGACCCCACGCGCTTGGCGATCGCGGACTTGCGGTTCGCGGCTTGGTTGGAGTGGATCACGCCCTTGCTGACAGCCTTGTCCAGCTTGCGCGAGGCCTCCAGCATCAGCGCGGTGGCCTTCTCGACGTCACCGGCCTCAGCAGCCTCGTGGAACTTCCGGACGGCGGTCTTCAGCGACGACTTGACCGACTTGTTGCGCAGCCGGGCCTTCTCGTTCTGCCGGTTGCGCTTGATCTGGGACTTGATGTTCGCCACGCGACAGCCTCGTCTTGATAGCTCGGGTTGGTCAGCTTAGGTGCGCGGGATGACGAACATGCGTCATCGCTGCGCGAAGAGCCAGGTTACCAGGTCGCCCGGGACGAGCCAAAACGGCCCGACCACCGCGCGGCCGAATCCCGGCCCGCCGGGGATCACACTACGCCCCCGGATGCTCCCGCCGGTCACCGCCAGCCCTGGCGGTGGGCGAGCCAGTCGAGCGCCTGCTCGCCGCTCCACCGCTGGTGCGCGGGCAGGTGCGGCGAGGCCGTTCCCGGGGCCGCGGCGGCGCCGGTGAGGAAGTAGCCGGCCAGCGCGGCCAGGGTGGCGTCCAGCGCGTCCGGGGGCGCGCCCGCGGTCACCGGATGCGCCGTGAAGAGCCGGTCCGCGTCCAGGCCGCCGGCGTACGCGGTCAGCAGCAGACCGGCCAGGTCGAACCAGGCCGGCCCGTGACACACCCAGGTCCAGTCGCAGAACCAGGCCCGGCCGTCCGCGTCGATGAGGACGTTGTCCACCCGCAGGTCACCGTGGGTCAGGCCGGTCGCCCCGGCGGCGTACCGGGGGAGGCGGGACTCCAGCTCCACCAGCTCGGGCAGTCGGCCGCGCACGGGCTCGGGCAACGCCGGCAGCGGCTCCCGGTCGGCCGCGACCTCCTCCCACCAGAGGATGTCCGACCGGGCCAGGTCGGCCAGGTGCGGCAGCCCGAGCTCGGTCAGCCCGGCCGGCGGGTCGGCCAGCGCGGCGGCGACCTCGGCGTACCCGGCGAGCGTGGCGTCCAGCTCGGCCGGCGCCCAGGGCAGCCGCGGGGTGTGGCCGTCGACGGCGTCGGTGCAGAGCACGAACCAGCCGACCTCGTACAGGGTCCACCGGGGGCGGGGCGCGGGCAGGCCGGCCGGCAGCCGGTCGAGGATCGCGGCCTCCCGGGCGTACGAGTCGACCAGGCGCGGTTGCTCGACGGCGGACGCGGCCTTCACGAAGGCCCGGCCGCCGTCGGCGGTGTCGAGCACGGCGGCGAAACCCCGGGTGAAGCCCGCGCCGGCCACCCGGGCGGTGACCACCGGCGCGCCGAGCCGGTCGGCGATCGCGGCCCGCAGCGCCGCCGGCAGCGCCGGCCACGACGGACGCAGCGCGCTCGCGTGGTACGGCACCGGAGGCAGCGACGGCGGGGACACCCCACCATGCTGCCCCGGGGTACGTGCACAGCGCGCGCCGACACTGCCAGACTGCCAAGCCATGAGGACCGAGGACTTCTGGCAGCTGATCGACGAGGCCCGGGCCGGCGGCGGGGGAGAGCCGGGCCCGGTGGCCGCGCGCGCCGTGGCGCTGCTCGCCGAGCGCGACCCGGAGGACATCGTCGGGTACGCCCGGCACCAGACGCGGGTGCTGGCCGCCTCGCACAAGGCGGATCTGTGGGGGGCCGCGTACCTGATCAACGGCGGGGCGTCGGCGGACGGCTTCGAGCACTTCCGGGGCTGGCTGATGACCCAGGGCCGGGCGGTCTTCGCCCGCGCGGTCGCCGACCCGGACTCGCTGGCCGAGCTGCCCCAGGTGCGGGCCGCGTCGCTCAGCGGGGAGGAGTTCTCCGCCGAGCAGATGCTGACGGTGCCCTGGGACGCGTACCGCAAGGCCACCGCGTCGGAGCTGCCCGCGGACCGGGACCCGGTGCGCGCGCCGGACCTCAACGACTTCTGGGACTTCGACGACGAGGAGGAGGCCCGCCGACGGCTGCCGCGGCTGGCCGCGCTCTTCGTGGAGCCGCCGGTGGAGTGACCGGCGCGGGCGCTCCGCCGGACGATCCATCGCCCGCACAGCGGGGGCACCCTGGCGGCGTGGGAACATAGAGGGGGTCGGCGGCGCGCCGGCCTGTTCACGTCAGCCGACCAGAACGGACCGCTGTGCCACCGAAGCTCGATCCCGGCGCGAATGCTCCTGGTGCCACCGACCCCGGTCGCATCCGGAACTTCGGCATCATCGCCCACATCGACCACGGGAAGTCGACCCTGGCCGACCGGATGCTGCAGCTCACCGGCGTGGTCGACCCCCGGCAGATGCGCGCCCAGTACCTGGACCGGATGGACATCGAGCGCGAGCGCGGCATCACCATCAAGAGCCAGGCCGTCCGGATGCCGTGGACCATCCGCGAGGGCGAGCGGACCGGCGAGCACGCCGTGCTCAACATGATCGACACCCCGGGGCACGTCGACTTCACCTACGAGGTGTCCCGGTCGCTGGCCGCCTGCGAGGGTGCCGTGCTGCTGGTCGACGCCGCGCAGGGCATCGAGGCGCAGACCTTGGCGAACCTCTACCTGGCGCTCGAGAACGACCTGCGCATCATCCCGGTCCTCAACAAGATCGACCTGCCGGCCGCCCAGCCGGAGAAGTACGCCGAGGAGCTGGCCCACCTCATCGGCGGCGACCCCGCCGACTGCATCCGGGTCTCCGGCAAGACCGGCGAGGGCGTGCCGCACCTGCTGGACGAGATCGTCCGGCAGTTCATCCCGCCGACCGGCGACGCCGACGCGCCCGCCCGAGCGATGATCTTCGACTCGGTGTACGACGTCTACCGCGGCGTCGTCACCTACGTCCGGGTCGTCGACGGCCGGATCAGCGCCCGGGACCGGATCAAGATGATGTCCACCGGGGCGGTGCACGAGCTGCTGGAGATCGGCGTCATCTCGCCGGAGATGGTGAAGGCCGAGGCGCTCGGCGTCGGCGAGGTCGGTTATCTCATCACCGGTGTGAAGGACGTCCGGCAGTCCCGGGTCGGTGACACGGTCACCATCAACAGTCGGCCGGCCGCCGAGGCGCTGGGCGGCTACAAGGACCCGAAGCCGATGGTCTACTCCGGCCTCTACCCGATCGACGGGTCCGACTACCCCAACCTGCGCGAGGCACTGGACAAGCTCAAGCTCAACGACGCCGCGCTGGACTACGAGCCGGAGACCTCCGGCGCGCTCGGCTTCGGCTTCCGCTGCGGCTTCCTCGGCCTGCTCCACCTGGAGATCATCCGGGAGCGGCTGGAGCGCGAGTACAACCTCGACCTGATCTCCACCGCGCCGAACGTCGTCTACCGGGCCATCACGGACGATGGCGAGGAGATCGTCGTGACCAACCCGAGCGAGTACCCCACCGGCAAGATCGCCGAGGTGTACGAGCCGGTGGTCCGCGCCACCGTGCTGACGCCCAACGACTACGTGGGCGCGGTGATGGAGCTCTGCCAGGGCCGGCGGGGCAGCCTGCTCGGCATGGACTACCTCTCCGCCGACCGGGTGGAGCTGCGCTACACACTGCCCCTCGCAGAGATCATCTACGACTTCTTCGACCAGTTGAAGAGCCGGACCAAGGGCTACGCCTCGCTGGACTACGAGCCCTCCGGCGAGCAGGCGTCCGACCTGGTGAAGGTGGACATCCTGCTGCACGGCGAGCCGGTGGACGCGTTCAGCGCCATCGTGCACAAGGACAAGGCGTACAACTACGGCGTCACCATCGCCGCCAAGCTGCGCACCCTGATCCCGCGCCAGCAGTTCGAGGTGCCGATCCAGGCGGCCATCGGCAGCCGGGTCATCGCCCGCGAGACCATCCGGGCGATCCGCAAGGACGTGCTCGCCAAGTGCTACGGCGGTGACATCAGCCGTAAGCGCAAGCTGCTGGAGAAGCAGAAGGAAGGCAAGAAGCGGATGAAGATGGTCGGCCGGGTCGAGGTTCCGCAGGAGGCCTTCATCGCCGCCCTCTCCTCCGACTCCGGCGACGGCAAGGCTGTCGGCAAGAAGTGACACCGACGCCGGTGCGCCGGCGCTGACAGACGAAGACGGCCGGTGCCCGGCCGGGTCGGTCGCGAAAGGCCGAACGCTCGACGGGGCGCCGGCCGTTCGCCGTACCCCGGTGGCGGTCCCCGTGTCGCGGACCGCGACCTCTTGCTCGTGGTGCGTTCTTGCTCGTGGTGCGTTCTTGCTCGTGGTGCGTTCTTGCTCGTGGTGCGTTCTTGCTCGTGGTGCCTTCTTGCTCGCGGTGCCTTCTTGCTCGCGGTGCCTTCTTGCTCGCGGTGCCTTCTTGCTCGCGGTGCCTTCTTGCTCGCGGTGCCTTCTTGCTCGCGGTGCCCTCTTGCTCGCCGTGCCTCGGCGGCGTGCCGAACCGGCCGGAGCGCGGCCTGCGGCGGCGCGACTGGGCGGCGGGTGAAGGAATTTTTCGAGCCGTGCCGGCGGCGGGTGACCCGACGGCAGTGCCGGTGACCTGTGTGGATGCGCCCCCGTGCCAATCGACGCAGTCGGACCGCATTGACGGTCACCGTCGCCTCTACAAGTGAGTCGGTTTGGATTTTCGGTGGGTCGGGCACTTAGCGGTCACGACAGGAAACACACATCGTGTGGCAGACATTCTTTGAAGGAGGGCGATCGTGGAGCTCACCGTGTGGGGCATCATCACTGCGCTTGTTGTTGGTCTCATCGTCGGCGCGCTGGGCCGCCTGGTCGTTCCGGGCCGCCAGAACATGCCCATGTGGCTGCACATGCTGATTGGTGTCGGCGCGGCCCTGCTGGGCACCGTGCTGGCGCGGGCGATCGGCATCGCGACCGAGACCAACGGCATCGACTGGGGCGAGCTGCTCGTGCAGGTCGTCGTGGCCGCGATCGCGGTCGCGCTGGTGGCCGGCGTGGGTCGCCGCCGCAGCGTCACCCGATAACACCAGCATCACCCGCACCACTTCCGCAGGGCGCCCGACCGGTTGGTCGGGCGCCCTGCGGCGTTCGTCCACGTGCAGCGGCCGGCTCGCCCCCGCCC
>NZ_RCVJ01000047.1 GCF_003667505.1 Micromonospora sp. BL4 | reverse complement strand
CCCCCGTCCCCTCCGTCTGCCGGCCCGGTTCAGCCGGTCAGGCAGCTGTAGTACCGGCCGCGCCAGCCGGACTGGTAGAGGAATGAGGTCGGAAGGGCCGTGCCGGACGCGGTGCGTACGCCCGACGACGGCCGTTCCGAGAGTCACGATCCGCGACCGGGATGCAGGAAACCTTGGGCGATCCTTGAATCGGACGGACAGCGGCCGGAGGTCAGCCCCGGGCGTGGCGGAGCAGGAGGACGCCGTCGTCGGCGGCGAGCACGTGCCGCAGCGGGAGCTGCCGGGGTGGCGTGGCGTCGCCGGCGGTGATCCGGCCCGGTCCGGGCCCGGCGAGCAGCGGCGCGACGGTGAGGCACAGCTCGTCCACCAGGTCGGCGGCGGTGAGCGCTCCGAGCAGGTGCGGGCCGCCTTCGCAGAGCAGTTGGGTCAGCCCCCGCCGGTGCAGCTCGTCGAGGCCGGCGGCCAGGTCGACCCGGTCGGTGCCGCAGCGCAGCACGTCGGCGACGTCGGCCAGCCCGGGTGGTGGGTCCACGCCGGCGTGGGTGAGCACCACCGGCCGTACGGGCGCGTCGGCGAAGGCGGCCTGCGCCGGGTCGAGGTCGAGCGAGCCGGAGACGACGACCAGCGTCGGGTACTCGGCCAGCCCGTGCTCCCGGCGCCAGGCGCGGCGGCGTTCGTCGAGCCGGACCGCCCGGTAGCCCTCGTGGCGGAGCGTGCCGGCGGCCACCACCAGCGCGTCGCAGAGCATCCGCAGCAGACTGAAGACCCGCTTGTCCGGCTCGCCGGAGAGCCCGGCGGAGTAGCCGTCGACGGTGACCGCGCCGTCCAGGCTGGCGACGAAGTTGACCCGCAACCGGGGCTGGTCGGCACGGCCGTAGAGAGCGGTGAGCGTGGCGTCGTCGAGCGGCAGGTCCGACGGCTCGGGCCAGAGCCGTCGGATCGGGATTCCGACGGTCATTCGCTGGCCGGACCGGTGACCGGAGGGGTCGGTCGGGCGGTACGGTGCTGGCAGTCGCACCAGTTCCGGCCCGGGCATTCGTCGTGTCGCCGGGCCCGGCACGATCGGCAGATCATGCTGGCAGCCTAAGCCGCGGGAGGACAGGACAGCATGCCGCGTCAGATCTTCCAGCTGAAGATGTCCCTCGCCGGCGTCCGTCCGCCGGTCTGGCGTCGCGTCCTCGTTCCGGCCGGCTACACACTGGATCGGCTGCACCGGGTGGTGCAGCACGCGATGGGCTGGCGGGACTGCCACCTGCACTCGTTCGAGATCGACGCGGTGCAGTACGGCGAGCCCGACCCGGACGGCGAGCTGGCGCTGCACGACGAGCTGGACGTCCGGCTCGACGCGGTGCTCGGCAAGGGCAGCCGGTTCTCCTACACCTACGACTTCGGCGACTGGTGGGAGCACGACCTGGTGGTCGAGGACGCGCTGACCGCCGACCCCGAGGAGCGGTACCCGGTCTGCCTGGAGGGCGAGCGGGCCTGCCCGCCGGAGGGTATCGGCGGCCCGTCGGGCTATCAGGCGCTGCTGGTCGCGCTGGCGGATCCGGCCGACTTCGCCGACCCGGCGCACGCCGCCCTGCGCGACTGGGCCGGCTCCACGTTCGACCCGTCCCGCTTCGACGCCGGCCGCACCGGCACCCTGCTGCGCCGCTTCTGCTGACCCGGAGTCCCCCGGTAGCCGGGCATCTTCGGTGAGTCACCGGCCGGGGTGCCGGGATTCTCGCTTTTTCGGATGACCCGTCACCGCGGTCGATGGCGGTAACGATCTGGGAACGCTCCCATCGCCCTATTGACACCCCCGTTACCCGCCGGCAATCTCATGGGAGCGCTCCCGGGGTGGCATGGGTCACGCACGCACCTATCCCGGGCTGGCGCGATGAGCACCCCCCACCACAACCACCCAGCCTCACCACCGGAAAGAGGGGTCAGCGAATGAGTGTCACCACGCGGCGTACCCGCCTGGCGGCCGCTGCCCTGGCCGCGATCACCGCAATCGGCGGTCTCGCAGCCTGCGGCAACGACGACGACGAGCCGGCGGCCGGCGAGAAGCCGGCCAAGCTGGTCGTCGACACCTTCGGCGAGTTCGGCTACGACGACATCGTCAAGCAGTACGAGAAGGACACCGGCATCAAGGTCGAGCTGCGCAAGACCGCGCAGCTCGCTGAGTACCGGCCGAAGCTGGTCCGCTACCTTGCCACCGGCAAGGGCGCCGCGGACGTCACCGCCCTGGAAGAGGGCATCCTCAACGAGTTCAAGCCCAACGCGCGCAACTGGGCCGACCTCAACCCGTTGGTCGCCGACCACTCCAAGGAGTTCCTGCCCTGGAAGTGGGAGTTGGGCAAGGCGCCGGACGGTCGACTGATCGGCCTCCCGACCGACGTCGGCAGCCTCGCCGTCTGCTACCGCAAGGACCTGTTCCAGGCCGCCGGCCTGCCCACCGAGCGCGACCAGGTGTCGGCGCTCTGGCCGGACTGGAAGGGCTTCCACGACGCCGGTCTGAAGTACAAGCAGGGTAGCGGCGGCAAGGCGTTCATCGACTCGATCACCGCCGTCTCCAACGGCGTGATGTTCCAGGGCAACGGTGACCTGTTCTACGACAAGGAAGACAACATCATCGCGGACACCAGCCCCGCGGTGAAGAACGCCTGGGACACCGCCACCTCGATGGCGGACATCTCCGCCAAGGCGCAGACCTGGTCACCGGAGTGGTCGGGTGGCTTCAAGCAGGGCACCTTCGCGGCGACCTTCTGCCCGTCCTGGATGCTCGGCATCGTCTCGGAGAACTCCGGCCCGGCCAACAAGGGCAAGTGGGACGTCGCGTCCGTGCCGGGCGGCGGCGGTAACTGGGGCGGCTCGTGGCTCGCGGTTCCGGCGCAGAGCAAGTACCCGAAGGAGGCGGCGAAGCTCGCCGAGTACCTGACCAACGCGAAGAGCCAGGTGGAGGCCTTCAAGGCCAAGGGCCCGCTGCCCACCAACCTGGAGGCGCTGAAGAACGAGGCGTTCATCGGCTACACCAACGAGTACTTCAGCAACGCGCCGACCGGCAAGATCTTCGGGGAGAGCGTCGCCAAGATCCAGCCGACCCACCTGGGCCCGAAGCACCAGGCGGTCAAGGAGAACGCGCTCGAGCCGGCCCTGCGGGCGTTCGAGAGCGGGCAGGCCGACAAGGCGAAGGCCTGGGAGCAGTTCACGAAGGACGCAAAGACTCAGGGTGTCTTCTGAGTGATTCCCTGCCGGTGGCGTTCGGGGCTTCCCGGACGCCACCGGCCGGTCCCCTCCGCGTAGCACCCTGCGCGAGGGCCCCCGGGCCTCGCCGGAAAAGGACATTCGCATGAGCCTGTCGGCCACGACGGCGCCGCCGTCGCCAGCAGCACCTCCTTCTCCCCACGTCCCTTCCGGGCGTTCCCGGGGAAGGCTTCTCAACCGTCTCGACGTCAAGTACTCGCCGTACCTCTACGTCGCCCCGTTCTTCGTGATCTTCGGTGCGTTCGGGCTGTACCCGATGGTGCGTACCGCCTGGATGTCGCTGCATGACTGGGACATGATCGGCGACCACTCGTTCATCGGCTTCGACAACTACACCCGGCTGTTCTCCGACGAGTACTTCTGGAACGCGCTGGTCAACACGTTCGGCATCTTCGCCCTGTCGACCATCCCGCAGCTGTTGCTCGCCCTCTTCCTGGCGAACCTGCTCAACCGGACCTTCCTGCGCGCCAAGACCTTCTTCCGGATGGCCATCTTCATGCCGAACGTGGTGTCGGTGGCCGCGGTCGCGATCGTCTTCGGGATGCTGTTCCAGCGGGAGTTCGGCCTGTTCAACTGGCTGCTGAGCCTCGTCGGTGTCGACCCGGTCGACTGGGACGGGCAGCGGTGGAGTTCGTGGTTCGCCATCTCCTCGATGGTCAACTGGCGCTGGACCGGGTACAACACCCTGATCCTGCTCGCCGGAATGCAGGCGATCCCGAAGGATCTCTACGAGGCCGCGGCGATCGACGGCGCCAGCCCGTGGCGGCAGTTCTGGCAGATCACCCTGCCCATGCTCAAGCCCACGTTCATCTTCGTGGTCATCCTGTCCACGATCGGCGGCATGCAGCTCTTCACCGAGCCACTGCTTTTCGCCAACGGCAACATTCTCGGCGGCAGCCAGCGGGAGTTCCAGACGCTGGCCATGTACATGTACGAGATGGGCATCGTGAATCTGAACTCCGCCGGCTACGGAGCCGCGGTCGCCTGGGCGATCTTCATGATCATCGTCCTGGTGTCGCTGGTCAACTTCCTACTCGTCCGCCGCTCGGCGAAGTGAGGAGAGATCGATGATCTCGGCTTCCCAGCGCCTGTGGCGCACCAGTCCGCTGACCTACGTGGCGCTCGTCCTGGCGGCACTGCTGTCGATCTACCCGTTCTACTACATGCTGGTGATCGGCACTCGCAGCCTGGACTCCATCAACGATGTCCCGCCACCGGTAACCCCCGGCGGAGCGTTCGGTGACAACTTCGGGCGGGTGCTCGACAACGACGCCGCCAACTTCCTCACCGGCATGATGAACTCGATCATCGTCTCCTCGGTGGTCACCCTGTCGGTGGTGCTCACCGGTTCACTGGCCGGGTTCGCCTTCGCCAAGTTGAAGTTCCGGGGCAGCAACGCCCTGCTGCTGGCGATCATCGTCACCATGATGATCCCGACCCAGATGGGCCTCATCCCGCTCTGGGGCATGATGCAGGACCTCGGGTGGTACGACACCCTCTACGCGGTCACCGTGCCGTTCCTGGTCAGCGCCTTCGGTGTGTTCATGATGCGGCAGTACGCCAGCCAGGCGATCTCCGACGAGCTGATCGAGGCCGGCCGCGTCGACGGGGCGAGCACGTTCCGGATCTACTGGAGCATCGTGCTGCCCGCGCTGCGCCCCGCCGCCGGCGTCCTCGGTCTGCTGACCTTCATGGAGACCTGGAACTCGTTCCTGTGGCCGTACGCCGTCCTCACCCCGGAGAACCCGACCCTCCAGGTCTCGCTCTCCTTCCTCTCGTACGCCTACTACACCGACTACTCCCAGGTGTTCGCCGCCACGGCGATCGGCACCATCCCCCTGGTTCTCGTCTTTCTCGTGTTCGGCCGCCAGATCATCGGCGGGATCATGGAAGGTGCCGTCAAGTCGTGAGCAACCCCGCCAGCCCGCCCGCCGTTGGTGTCCTCGACGAGCGCCCCGGGCTGACCTTTCCGCCCGGCTTCCTGTGGGGGGCCGCGACCGCGGCGTACCAGATCGAGGGGGCGGCGGCCGAGGACGGCCGTACCCCGTCGATCTGGGACACCTTCAGCCACACCGCCGGCCGGGTCGTCGCCGGGCACACCGGCGACGTCGCCTGCGACCACTACCACCGGCTCGGCGACGACGTCGCGCTGATGGCGGAGCTGGGGCTCAAGTCGTACCGTTTCTCGGTCTCCTGGCCCCGGGTGCAGCCCGGCGGCGCCGGCGCGGCCAACCCGCAGGGGCTGGACTTCTACCGCCGGTTGGTCGACGAGCTGCTGGCGCACGGCATCGAGCCGTGGCTCACCCTCTACCACTGGGACCTGCCGCAGCCGCTGGAGGACGCCGGCGGCTGGCCCGCCCGGGACACCGCAGCCCGCTTCGCCGACTACACCACGCTGGTCGCCGACGCGCTCGGCGACCGGGTGCGCTACTGGACCACGCTGAACGAGCCGTGGTGCTCGGCGTTCCTCGGCTACGGCTCCGGGGTGCACGCCCCCGGCCGGTCCAACGGGGCGGACGCGGTCCGCGCCGGACACCACCTGATGCTGGGGCACGGCCTCGCCGTGCAGGCGCTGCGGGCCGCCCGACCCAGCGCCGAGGTGGGGGTGACCGTCAACCTCTACCCGGTCGACCCGGCCAGCGACGCCCCCGCGGACGTGGACGCCGCCCGGCGCATCGACGGGCTGGCCAACCGGTTCTTCCTCGACCCGCTGCTGCGCGGGTCGTACCCGGAGGACCTGGTGGCCGACCTGAGCACGGTGACCGACTTCGACCACGTACGCGACGGTGACCTGGCCACCATCGCCACCCCGCTGGACCTGGTCGGGGTCAACTACTACAGCCGGCACGTGGTCGCCGCCCCGGTCGAGGGCGCCGAGCCCGAGCCGTACTGGCGGGCGCCCTCCTGCTGGCCGGGCAGCGAGGACGTCCGGTTCGTGACGCGGGGCATCCCCGTCACCGACATGAACTGGGAGATCGACGCCCCGGGTCTGGTCGAGACGCTGCGCCGGGTGCACGACGAGTACACCGACCTGCCGCTCTACGTCACCGAGAACGGCTCCGCGTTCGTCGACACGGTGGTCGACGGGGAGGTCGACGACGTCGACCGGCTGGCCTACTTCGACGCCCACCTGCGCGCCGCGCACGAGGCGATCAACGCCGGGGTGCCCCTGCGGGGATACTTCGCCTGGTCGCTGATGGATAATTTCGAATGGGCCTGGGGTTACACCAAGCGGTTCGGCATGATCCACATCGACTACGACACCCAGGTTCGCATCCCCAAGTCCAGCGCCAGGTGGTACGCCTCGGTGATCCGACGCAACGGTCTGGCCGCACAATAGGCTCGGGCCAGCCATCAGGGCGGTCCTGGTGTCCACCTCCCGCAGGTGGCACCGGGCCCGCCCGCCGTCGGAGGAGCAGACGATGACAACGCAGCGCACCCGGTCGCTCGGGCGCCCGACCCTCGACGCGGTCGCGGCGCGCGCCGGCGTCGGGCGGGGCACGGTCTCCCGCGTGGTCAACGGCTCGCCCCAGGTCAGCCCGGAGGCCCGGGCCGCGGTCCAGCAGGCCATCGCCGAGCTGGGGTACGTGCCGAACCGGGCCGCCCGGGCCCTCGTCACCCAGCGGACCGACTCCGTCGCGCTGGTGGTGTCCGAATCCGGCGAACGGGTCTTCACCGAGCCGTTCTTCGCCGGCATCGTGCGGGGGATCAGCTCCGGCCTGCTGGAGACGCCGATGCAGCTCTGGCTGGCCATGGCCCAGTCGCCGGTGGAGCGGGAGCGGGTCGAACACCACCTGACCAACCAGCACGTCGACGGCGTACTCCTGTTGTCGTTGCACGACTCCGACCCGCTGCCGACCCTGCTGGAGGAGCGCGGCCTGCCCGCCGTGCTCGGCGGCCGGCCGGCCCGGATGCTGCAACCCGGCGCCCAGCCGGCCTGGTTCGTCGACGTGGACAACGTGGGCGGCGCCCGGCAGGCCGTGGAGTACCTGGCCGGCCGGGGACGGCGACGCATCGCCACCATCGCCGGTCCACAGGACATGGGCGCCGGCCTGGCCCGGCTGGCCGGCTACACCGAGGCGGTCAAGGCCACCGGGGCCGGCGTCAACCCCGACCTGATCGCGTACGGCGACTTCAGCGAGGGCAGCGGGGCGGCCGGCATGCGCCGACTCCTGGATGCCTGCCCGGACCTGGACGCGGTCTTCGTCGCGTCCGACCTGATGGCGTTCGGCGCGCTACGGACGCTGCGCGAGGCCGGCCGGCGGGTGCCCGAGGACGTCGCGGTGATCGGCTTCGACGACGCGCCGATCGCCCGGCAGGCGGACCCGCCACTGACCACCGTCTTCCAGCCGGTGGAGGAGATGGGCCGGCAGATGGCCCGGCTGCTGGTCGCCCGGATCCGCGGCGACGACCTCCCCGCCCCGCACATCCTCCTGGACACCCAACTGATCC
>NZ_RCVJ01000078.1 GCF_003667505.1 Micromonospora sp. BL4 | reverse complement strand
GTACGGGTACTGGGGTGAGCTGGGTGGCGCGGCCCGGGCCCGGGAGCAGGCCGACCGGGCCCGCGACCGCGCGCAGGCCGCCGCGCGGGAGGCCGACAACGCCCGGCAGGAGGCCGCCGAGCTGGCCGCGCGGCTGCGCGCGGAGCTGACGGCGACCGCCGCGCAACGCGACACCCTCGCCGCCGAGCTGACGGCCGCCCGGCAGGCCGCGGCCACCGCCGAGGGCCGGCTCACCGCTTTGACGGTACGGCTGGAGGCCGCCGAGACCGACCGTGACCTGGCTCAGCGGCGGGTGGCGCAGCTCGGCGACCAGGTCAGCGACCTGGCCGTGGCGCTGGCCCGGCTCGGCGCCGCCACGCCCGACGACGCCACCCGGTGACGTGGGCGGTCAGTGGATGCCGGCCATCAGCGCGCGGATGTGCCGGGCGAACATCACCGCGCCCAGCCCGAACGCCACCGACGCGAGGCCGAAGGTGAGGAAGTAGGTCGACTCGGACCAGGTGTCGGCGAGCCGCGCCACCTGCCCGCCGATCGCGTCGCCGACGGCGGTGGCGAGGAACCACAGGCCCAGCATCTGGCTGGCGTACTTCACCGGCGCCAGCTTGGTGGTGGCGGACAGGCCGACCGGGCTCAGCGACAGCTCGCCGGCGACCTGGATGGCGAAGACCGCCACCAGCCACCACGGGGACACCAGGTCACCGCCGACGGCGGCCTGCGCGGCGGCGGCCATCAGCACGAACGACAGGCCGTTGAGGACCAGGCCGACGGCGAACTTCACCGGCGTCGACACGCGGTTGCCCACGCGCAGCCAGAGCAGCGCGAACAGCGGCGCGCCGATGATGACCAGGATGGGGTTGACCGACTGGAGCCAGGACGCCGGGAAGGTGAAGCCGGCCACGTCCCGGTCGGTGCGCTCGGCGGCGAAGATGTTCAGCACCGACCCGGCCTGGTCGTAGATGAGCCAGAACGCGGCGGCGAACACGAACAGCCACAGGTACGCCTTCATCCGGCTGCGTTCGGTCGCGCTGAGTTCCCGGTCGGTCATGATCCGGGCGAAGTAGCCGACGGTGACCAGCACGGTGACCGCGGTGAGCGTGTTCACCACCGTGTTGACGGTGAAAAGCCCGGTCAACGCGAGGGCGGCCACGAGCACGACGAGCACCGCGACCGCCACGCCCGCGCGGGTGAGCGCCCGTCGGCGGTCGGCGCCGAGCAGCGGGTCGGCCGGGCGGGCCCCGGCGTCGCCCAGGTTGCGCCGGCCCAGGACGTACTGGATCACGCCGAAGGTCATCCCGACCGCGGCGACGGCGAACCCCAGATGCCAGTTGATCTTCTCCCCGAGGAAGCCGGTGATCAGCGGGGCGATGAACGCGCCCAGGTTGATGCCCATGTAGAAGATCGAGAAGCCGGCGTCGCGGCGCGGCGAGTCCCGGTCGTACAGGGCGCCGACCATGGTGGAGATGTTGGGTTTGAGCAGGCCGGTGCCCACGACGATCAGGGTCATCCCGGCGAAGACGCTCCACCGCGTCGGCACCGCCATCACGTAGTGCCCGGCGGCGATCACCACCCCGCCCCACAGCACGCTGCGCCGGGCCCCGATCAGCCGGTCGGCGACCCAGCCGCCGGGCAGCGCCATCAGGTACACCATCGCGTTGTACGTGCCGTAGACGGCGTTGGCGCTGGACTCGCTCAGGCCCAGCCCGTCGTCGGCGGCCTCGGCCGTCAGGTACAGCACGAGGATCGCCCGCATGCCGTAGAAGCTGAACCGCTCCCACATCTCAGTGAGGAAGAGGGTGGCCAGTGCCCGGGGATGACCGAAGAACGTCCGCCCGTTGGCAGCGGGACGCTCGACCGGGACGTCATGGGCCATCGCAACCTCCGCTGCACTCGGGCGGTTAACATCCCCGGTGGCGGCCGAAACACTCCACCGTTCCGACCCGGCCGGGGATCACCTGGCCGGGTGACCGTCCAGGCCGGCTACCCTTGGTCCCGGCCCACCCGTGGACGCCTCACGCCCTCGGGCGGGAATGGCTCGACGGGAACGCACCGTTACACCCAGAAGACCAGCACCACGAACGAGGGGAAGTCGATCATGGGCGAGCGTATGCTGCGCGGAAGCCGCCTGGGCGCGGTCAGCTATGAATCCGACCGCAACACGGAGCTCGCGCCGCGCCAGACCCGCGAGTACCTCTGCGCCAAGGGCCACCAGTTCGAGGTGCCGTTCGCCGTCGACGCCGAGGTCCCGACGACCTGGGAGTGCAAGTTCGACGGCAGCGTCGCTCGACTCGTCGACGGCAGCGAGCCGGAGCAGAAGAAGGCCAAGCCGCCGCGTACCCACTGGGACATGCTGCTGGAGCGGCGCTCGATCGCCGAGCTTGAGGACATCCTCGCCGAGAGGCTCCAGGAGGTTCGTACCCGCCGCGGCCGCGCCTGAGCCGCAACCCGCACGACGACGGCGCCCCCGGGGATCTTTCCCCCGGGGGCGCCGTCGTGTCCGACGTCAGTTGCGGCCAGGCTCGATGATCTCGCCCTCGATGGCCCGGCCGCCGTCGACCACCACCGGCTGCTCCGTTTGCGCCGGCGCTGTCGGTTGCGGCGCACCCTGGCGGACCCGCACCGTACGCGGCCCGAACAGGTCACCGGCGACCATCGACGACACCCGCCGCTCGGTGGTGCGTTGCACCCCGGAGCGGGCCAGACGCCGCACCGGCGGCACGAGCAGCAGCAACCCCACCAGCCCGCTGACCAGACCGGGCACCGCCAGCAACAGCGCGCCGCCCAACCCGACGAGCCCGTCGGTCACCTGCCGTCCCGGTGGCTGCCGCGCTGTGGTGGCGGAGCGGAAACCACGCCAGGCGCGCATCCCCTCCCGGCGCAGCAGCACCAGCCCGAGCAGCGAGGCCGCGAACACCAGCAGCACCGCCGCACCGAACCCCAGCGCCCGCCCCACCAGGACGAACACCGCAATCTCCAGCACCACCGCCAGCAGCAGGGCCAACGGTACGAACCTCAGTCCTCGGCGCATCTCACCTCATCGCCATCCCGCGACGATAATTCGGCCTCCGGGCCGCAGAGCGGCACTCCGGACCGAATGAACGTCGGCCACACAGGAACGTGTCCCGCCCATCCAGCATGACACGGCCGCGCTCACGGCCACCGCACCTGACCGGTGGCGGTGCCGTGCAGGCCCCGGCGCACCGCCTGCCGGCGGTCCTGCACCCCCCAGGTCGTGATCCGCCACAGCGCCTCGGCCACGATCCGCGGGCTCATCTTGCTGTCCCCGCGCTCGCGTTCGGCGAACGTGATCGGCACCTCCACGATCCGCACCCCGGCCTGGTGCGCGAGCCGGGACAACTCCACCTGGAACGAGTAGCCCTGCGAGCACACCGACGCCAGGTCGATGGCGTCCAGCGCGCTGAGCCGGTACACCCGGTAGCCGCCGGTGGCGTCGGAGACCGGCATGCCCAGCGCGAGGCGCGCGTACAGGTTGCCCATGCGGGACAGCAGCAGCCGCCGCAGCGGCCAGTTCACCACCCGCGCGCCGCTGGTCCACCGCGATCCGATCACCACGTCCGCGTCGGCGGCGGCCCGCAGCAGCGCCGGCAGGTCCTCCGGGGCGTGCGAGCCGTCGGCGTCCATCTCCACCACGGCCTGGTAGCCGCGCTCGCCCGCCCAGTCGAAGCCGGCCAGGTACGCCGCCCCGAGGCCCTGTTTGCCCTCGCGGTGCAGCACCTGCACGTGCGCGTCGCCGTCGGCGAGGGCGTCGGCGATGGCGCCGGTGCCGTCGGGGCTGTTGTCGTCGGCGATCAGGATCTGCACCGCCGGGGCGGCCCGGCGGACCCGGCCCACGATCGCGGCGATGTTGTCGGCCTCGTTGTAGGTGGGGATCACCACCAGCACCCGGCCCACGCCGGGCACCTCGTCGGGACGTCGGATGGTGTCGGTCGCCTGGATCACGGTTCCTCCGCTCCCGCCGGCGTACCGGCTGCTGCTATCCGGGCAGGATCCGCTGCCGTCGACGCAGCACCGCCGCGCCGACCAGGGCGGCCGTGGCCAGCCCGGCGAGCGCCAGCTCCGGCCACCAGCCGAGCCGGGTGGCGAGAGTGCGCCCGTCGTCGAGCCGCATCTCCCGCACCACGACCTCCCGGGTGTTGAACCCGGTGGCGTCGCTTACCCGCCCGTCGGGGGCGACGAACCCGGACACCCCGACCGTGGAGGCCATCAACGCCGGACGGCCGTGCTCGACGGCCCGCAGGCGCACCATGGCGAGCTGCTGGCGGGCCTCGGCCACGTCGAAGGTGGCGTTGTTGGTCTGCACCACCAGCAGTTGCGCGCCGCCGGTGACGGTGTCGCGGACCACCTCGTCGTACGCGACCTCGAAGCAGATCACGTCGCCGAGGACCGCCGGGCCGGCGCGTACCACGCCCGGGGTGCTGCCGGGCACGAAGTCGTTGCGGATCAGGTCGACCTGCTTGCTGACCATGCGGGCGATGTCGCGCAGCGGCACGTACTCGGCGAACGGCACGGGGTGGCGCTTGGTGTACAGCTGGCTCAGGTCCGCGCCGGTGCCGGGGCGCCACAGGATGCCCGCGTTGCGGACCTCGCCGGGGCCGGGGCCGAGCAGCACCGCGCCGACCAGGATCGGCGCGCGGACCGTGTCGGCGGCCTGGGCGATGCGGGCCCCCGCGGTGGGGTTGCGCAGCGGGTCGATGTCGCTGGAGTTCTCCGGCCACACCACCAGGTCGGGTTGGCGCTGCGCGCCGGCGGCGACCCGCGCGGCCAGCTCCAGGGTGGCGTCGACGTGGTTGTTGAGCACCGCCTGCCGCTGGGCGTTGAAGTCCAGCCCGAGGCGCGGCACGTTGCCCTGCACGATGGCGACGGTCACCGGTGCGCCGGACCCGGCGGACGCGACCGGCACCAGCAGACCCGCCGCGCCCAGCGCCACCGCGACGGCGGCCGGTACGGCCACCGGCAGCCACCGACGCGCGGGCGGCTCGCCCGAGGGTGCCGTCCGGGCGGCGGCCCAGCCCCGCCAGGCGGCGGTGACCAGCAGCCCACCGATGAGGGCCACCGCGAAGGTGACCAGCGGGGCGCCGCCCAGCGCGGCCAGGCGCAGCAGCGGCGAGGAGTCCTGACTGAACGCGAGGCGCCCCCACGGGAACCCGCCGAACGGGGTGCGGTCGCGCAGCGCCTCCTGCCCCACCCAGAGCAGCCCGGTCAGCGCCGGCCACGCCCAGCGGCTCCGGTCGGCCAGCGGCGATACCCAGGCGGTGGCGGCACCGAGCAGCGCCAGGTAGCCGGCCTGCAACAGCGACAGCAGCACCCACGGCAGGTAGCCGGTGTGCAGGTTCGTCCAGGCCAGCAGCGGCGCGAACAGGGCCACCCCGGTGAGGAAGCCCAGGCCGGCGCCGGCGCGCAGCCGCCGCCGGTGCGCCGCGGCGGCCAGCAACGCCACCCCGACGGGCGCGAGCGGCCACACCCCGTACGGCGGGAACGCCACCAGCAGGGCCAGCCCGGCGGCCACGGCCATCGGCGCGGCGACCCTGAGCGGTAGCGGTCGGCCGGCGACGACCGGCCGGTGCGGCACCGCCGGGGCGCGCGTCTCGTCCCGGTCCAGGGTCGTCACCGCAGTTCCTCGATCACGGGGCGAAGGCTACCTGGCCGGGGGGCGTGTCGGCCGCATCGGGCACCGGGGACGGACCACCCGGCGGGAATGAAATCGGGGCGCGGCTCGCGCCGCGCCCCGATGCTCCCAGGCCCTCCCCGGCCGGTGCGGCGGGGACGAGGCACGCCGACCTTCGGACCGACCGGACGCGGACTGGCTGCCCCCGCCGGGCCGTTGTCTACTGGCCGTGCACCTCACCCTGCCCGTACACCGGTAACCGCGACCGGTTCGCGCCGCCCCGCCGACCCCCGCCCGCTGGACCTGGCCGCCGCGACGATGACGCTGAAAACTGTCGCTCGGCCAGCGGACGAAGGGACGAAGCGAACAACAGCCGCTTCCCGTGGTAGGACTCAAAGACGGTACGTGTTGCACCCCGCCCTCTGTCAACCCACCCCCGGCCTGTCGTGTGTTGCACCACGGCGTGTCGGGTCGGCGTGTCTCAATGCGTGGTCAGGTGGTGGCGCAGCAGCGCCCCCGCGGCGGCCCGGTGCTCCTCGGCGAGCAGCCCACCGGCGGCCAGCACGTAGTCGGTGTCCACGACCGGCCGGGCGTCGCGCGGCAGCGCCCATCCCCCGGCGTGGTCACCCAGCACCGCCCCCAGAACCTGCCCCGCCGTGTGCGCCGGCGCGTGCCGCAGCACCCCGCCGGAGCCCACCATGAGCCGCACGTCGCGCAGGTCCCGGCCGGCGCGTTCGCCGGTCGCGGCGCCCCGGGCGTGCCGGCGCAGCGCCACCGTGGCCGCGAGGGTGGCGATCCGGGCGTCCACGGCCCGCTCGGCGTCGTCGGCGGCCAGGAACGCCGGGTCGGCGGCGCGGCGTTGCGCGGCCGCCGCCAGGTCGTCCCGCTCACCGGGGGCGAGTAGCCGCTCGTCCTCGGCGGCGCGCACGACCCCGGGGGCGCTCCACCGCATGCCCAGGTCCCCCTCCACGGTGCGGGCCCGCCACAGGCTGCCGGCGACCTCCCGGCCCGGCCCGGTGGCCCGCTCGTCGGGGGTGAGCACCGAGTACACGTCGGTGGTGGCCCCACCCACGTCGACCACGGCGAGGTCCCCGCCGATGGTGTCGGCGAGGACCTCCACGCCGGTGAGGACCGCGTCGGGGGTCGCCGCGCGGACCAGCCGGGCGAACCGGGTGCCCCGCGACAGCCGTTTGCCGCCGATGACGTGGCGCAGGAACACCGCGCGGATCGCCGCCCGCGCCGACGCGGGGGCGAGCACCCCGATGCGGGGCAGCACGTTCTGGGCCGCCGTCACGGGCACCCCGGCGGACTCCAGCAGCCCGGTCAGCTCCGCGCGGACGTCGCCGTTGCCGGCGAGCACCACCGGCACCCGCCAGCGGGCCCGGGCCAGCCGGGTCGCGTTGTGGGTGATCGTGTCGGCGTCACCGCCGTCGGTGCCGCCGACGAGCAGCACCACGTCCGGTCGCACAGCCCGCAGGGCCGCCAGGTCCGCCGCGCCGAGCCGCCCGGCCGCCACGTGCACCACGTGCGCGCCGGCGGACAGCCCGACGCGCCGGCCCGCCTGCGCGGTGACCAGCGGCTCGTAGCCGATCACGGCCAGCCGCAGCCCACCGCCGGCCGACGAGCAGACGTACCACGGCATCTCGCGCACGCCGAGCCCGGCGGTGGCCGCCGCGACCGCGGCGTCCAGGCCGTGCAGCACGTCGCTGCCCACCGTGGTGGGCGCGGCCGCCGCGCCCACCAGCAGCCCGGCGGCCAGGTCCACCACGGCCGCCTTGGTGTACGTCGAGCCGACGTCCGCGCAGACCGCCAGGGTCACGACGCGGCGGGAACGACCACGGTGCCGGTCGCGGTGACCGCCACGATCGGCGGGTCCAGGACCTCGGCGGCGGACTCGGAACGGTCCGGCCGGCCCCGGCACACCACCGCGCAGCTCAACTCCAGCGTGCGGCTGCGGGCGCCCACGCGCGACACCTGCGCGGTCACCTCGATGACGTCACCGGCGCGGATCGGCGCGCTGAACCGCACGTCGGAGTAGCCCGCGAACAGACCCTCGTCGCCGTCGGTGCGGATGCACACCTCGGTGGCGACGTCGCCGAACAGTCCGAGGGCGTACGCCCCGTCGACGAGGTTGCCGGCGTAGTGGGCGTGCGAGTACGGCACGTACCGCCGGTGCGTCACCGTCAACCCGAGCCTGGAGTCGGTCATGCCATCGCCTTTCGCTGCGTGATCAGGGCGTGCACGAGGTAGCTGGCCACCTCGCCGGGCGTGGTGCCCCGGCCGAAGATCCGGTCCACGCCCAACTCGTCGGTCATCGTCTCGTCGAACCGGGGGCCGCCGACGATGAGCAACGGTCGCCGCCCGGCGGGCATCGCCTCGCGGAACGCCGCGGACATCTCCCGGGTGTTGTGCAGGTGCGCGTCGCGTTGGGTGACGACCTGCGACACGAGCACCGCGTCGGCCTTCTCGGCCCGGGCGGCCTCCACCAGCTCCGGCACGCTGACCTGCGCGCCCAGGTTGGTGACCTTCAACTCCCGGTAGTACTCCAGGCCCTTCTCCCCCGCGATGCCCTTGACGTTGAGGATCGCGTCGATGCCCACGGTGTGGGCGTCGGTGCCGATGCACGCCCCGACCACGGACAGCTTGCGCCGCAGCCGCTGCTTGACCACCGTGTTGACCTCCTTGGCCGACAGCAGCGCGAAGTCCCGCTCCACCACCTGCACGGCGCCCAAGTCGACCAGGTGGTTCACCCGCCCGTAGACGACGAAGAAGGTGAACCCGTCGCCCATCGGCTTGGCGTGCACCACCATCGCCGGGTCGATGCCCATCTTGTTGGCCAGCTGCACCGCCGCGCCCTCGGCCCGCTTGTCGTGCGACACCGGCAGGGTGAACGACACCTGCACCATCCCGTCGCCCGTGGTGTCCCCGTACGGCCGCACGATCTGCTTGCTCACGCCACCGCTTCGCGGCGTCGTGAGCGCGTGGCTGCTGTGCTGGCCGGTTCGCTCGCTGCGCTCGCTCACGCCGCCGCCTCCAGGATCTCGGTGGCCGGGTTGCAGTAGTCGGCCTCGTGCGCGGCGACCCCGGCGAGGCCCTTACCGCGGTCCGCCGGCCGCTTCATGATCCCGAAGGTGCCCTCGGCGATCGCCGTGAGCAGCGTCTGTTCCCCGATGCGCTCCAGCAGGTCCAACGCCTCGCCGAGGACCTGGTTGGCGCGCCGCCGGATGAACCCGCCCGGCGCGGGCACGAAGTCCTCGTGCAGCCCACCGGCGGCGCCCAGCACGTACCGTACGTTCTGCAGGGCGATGTCCCGGTCGGACAGCCACGGCGTCACCACCGCCTCGGTCATCATCCCCACCAGCAGGATGCCCTGACCGGTCAGCGCTCCCGCCAGGTTGAAGAACCCGTCGAGCAGGTTGCCCCGGAACACGTCACCGGTCATGTGCTTGGTCGGCGGCATCCACTTCAGCGGCGCGTCCGGGAACAACTCCCGGGCCAGCAGCGCGTGCGCCAACTCCAACCGGAACGACTCCGGCACCTCCGGGTTGATCTCGAACGCGTGCCCCAGCCCCAACTGCCAGTCCGCCAGGCCCGCCTCGTGCGCGAAGAACTCGTTGAGCAGCTGCGACACGGTCACCGTGTGCGCCTCGTCGACGGCGTCGGCGGTGGTCAGGTAGTTGTCCTCACCGGTGTTGATGATGATGCCGGCGCGGGCGTGGACCTGTCGGGAGAACCGCTGGTCGACGAAGGTGCGGATCGGGTTGATGTCGCGGAACAGGATCCCGTACATCGAGTCGTTCAACATCATGTCGAGGCGTTCCAACCCCGCGAGGGTCGCCATCTCCGGCATGCACAGCCCGGACGCGTAGTTGGTCAACCGCACGTAGCGGCCCAACTCCTTCGACGACTCGTCCAGCGCCGCCCGCATCAGCCGGAAGTTCTCCTGCGTGGCGTACGTGCCGGCGAACCCCTCCCGGGTCGCGCCCTCGGGCACGTAGTCCAGCAGCGACTGCCCCGTGGAGCGGATCACCGCGATGACATCCGCGCCGGCCCGGGCCGCGGCCTGCGCCTGCGGAATGTCCTCGTAGATGTCCCCGGTCGCCACGATCAGGTAGATCCACGGCCGCTGCGCCGGATCCCCGTGCCGCTTGACGAGGCGATCACGCTCGGCGCGCCGCCGGTCGATACGCCGGATGCCCGCGCCGACCGCCCGGCGCGCCGCCGACCGGGCGGCCGTGGCGGCCCGCCCGGTGGGCTGGGTGAACCGCACCGAACCGGCGGCGGCCTTCTGCGCCAACAGCGTCACATCCGTGACGCCCTCGCGGGCCAGCGCGTCGAACACCGGCACGGCCACCCCGTGACCCAGCCCCACGTCCGCGACGACGGCGTCGACAAGCCGGTTCACCCACGGAATGCCGTCCGGGTCGGCGCCGGTCACCCCGGCCAGCCGCAGCACCGCCCGCTCCACCGACACCGTGGTGTGGCTGCGCGCCAGGTCCACCACCGGCTGCCCGGCCCGACGCGCCAACTCCCGCGCCCGCGCCACCAGCGCAGGGTCAAGATCAAGCTTTCCGGTCACGACGAACCTTCCTCATAGATGACCTCACCGCGCAGCACCAGGCTCCGGCACACCGGCAGCGGCGTCGGGTCGTCCGGACCCCGCAGCTCCGGATCCTCGGCCAGCAGCACCGGCAGGCCCTGCTGCACACCGGCCGGCGTCGACCACACCGCGAACGTCGCCGGCGCGCCCAGGGCGAGGACCCCCTCGACGTCCAGGTGCACCGCCCGCCACCCGCCGCGCGTGTGCGCGGCGAACGCCGCCCGCACGCTCATCCGCTGCGCCGGGTTGTGGTGCGCCGCCGCCGCCCGCACCGACCCCCACGGGTCCAGCGGCGTCACCGGCGAATCCGACCCGAACGCCAGCGCCACCCCCACCCCGTGCATCGCGCCCATCGGGTTCGACTCCAACGACCGGTCCAGACCCAGCCGCGACTCGTACATCCGGCCCGCGCCACCCCACAGCCGGTCGAACGCCGGCTGCATGCTCGCCACGACCCCGTACTCCACGAACCCGGCGATCAGCCGCTTACTCATGATTTCCGCGTGCTCGATGCGGTGCCGGGCCGCGCGCAACCGCTCCACGCCCACCGTCCGCGCCGCCGCCGCGAAGCCCTCCAGCACCGTGCCGATCGCCGCGTCACCGATCGCGTGGAACCCGCCCTGCATACCGTGCGCCGCACAGTCCAGCAGGTGATCGCGCACCTGCTCGACCGACAGGTACCCGTGCCCGCAACCGTCACCGTCGCCGTACGGCTGCGACACGTGCGCCGTCCGCGAACCCAACGCCCCGTCCGCGAACAGGTCACCGCCGGCGCCCACCGCGCCCAACTCCCGGGCCCGCGCCGCGCCACCCAGCTCACCCCAGTACCCGTACACCTCCGGCAGCCCGGCGCCGGAGATGCCCAGCAGGCCGGTGAAGTCCTCCTCGTCGGAGATGTCCGGGCCACCGCACTCGTGCACCGCGGCGATACCCAGCGACGCCGCGTGCGCCAGGGCCACCCGCTGCGCGGCGACCCGCTGCGCCCGGCTCACCGATCCCTGCGCCGCCGCCCGCACCACATGATGCGCGTCACGACGCAGCCACCCCGACGCGTCGTACCCGGGCGCGGCCGCCGCCTGCGGACACGCCGCCAGCATCGTCGTCGACACCAGCGCCGAGTGGATGGAGGCCTGCGACAGGTACACCGGCCGGCCGCCCGCCGCCCGGTCCAGCGCCGCCGCGTCCGGCAGCGCCGGGTCCGGCCAGCCCGACTCGTCCCAGCCGTGCCCCAGCACCACCGCGTCCGCCGGCTGGCCGGCCGCGAACGCGGCCACCGCGTCCAGCAACTCCGCCGCCGAGCGCACCCCGGACAACTCCAGCCCGGACAGCGTCAACCCGGTGTCGGTGGCGTGCACGTGCGCGTCCACGAACGCCGGCGTCACCAGCGCCCCGCCGAGGTCCACCACCCGGTCGGCGGGCGGCGCGTCACCGTCGGTGCCCAGCCAGGCGATCCGCCCACCGGAAACCAGCAGCGCGGTAGCGCTCGGGTCGGCGGGACAGTGCAGCACGCCGCCGCGGTACAAGGTCGAGGGGTTCGTCATGACCTCAGTCTGCCGCGATCCGCGCCGCGAACAGCCGACGGACCCCCGCCTCGGCGCGCAGCAGCCCCAACGCCAGCTCCGCGTGCCCCGGCACGTACCCGTTGCCCACCAGCATCGTCACGTCCGCGGCCAACCCCTCGGCGCCCAACGCCGCGGCGGAGAAGCTCGTCGCCATCGAGAAGAAGATCACCGTGCCGCCGTCGGCGGTGGCCAGCACCGCCCCGTGCTCGCAGCCCGGCACGTCCACGCACACCACGGTGACGTCCGCCGGGGCGCCCAGCGCGGTGGTCACCGCCGTGGACAGCCCCACCGGGTCGCGGGCGTCGGCCATCGCCACCACCGAGGCCAGGCCGGCGGCCGTCAGCGCGTCGCGCTCCGCCGCCACCGGCACCACCCCGACCGTACGCGCGGCGCCCGCCCGCCGCGCCGCGGCCAGCGACAGCGACCCGCTCTTGCCCGCGCCGCCGATCACCGCGACGCGCACCGGCGTCGGATCACCCGCACGGTGCCGCTCCTCGACGTAGCGCGACACCACCCGCGCGGTCAGCGCGGGCGCCCCGCACACGTCCAGCACGGCCAGGGACAGCTGCGGGTCCTCGTCGTCCGGGAGCACCGCGGCGATGGAGCGGGCGAACAGGATCGCCCACCCGTCGCAGGGCACCTGCTCGCTGCGCCCGTCCCAACGGGCCAACCCGTCGGTCACCACCAGCGGCGTCAGGGTCAGCGACACCAGGGTGGCGACCCGCTCGCCCGGCTTGAGGCCCAGCGGGGAACGCCGACCGGCCTCCTCGACCGTGCCGATCAGCATCCCACCGGACCCGGTCACCGGGTTCTGCATCTTCCCCCGGGTGGAGATGATCTCCAGCACCTCGGCGCGGACCGCGTCGCCGTCCCCACCGTGCTTCTCCGACAGCTGCCGGAAGCTCGCCGCGTCCAGGTTCAGCCGTTCCACCCGGATCCGCACCTCGTTCGGCGCGATCGCGGCGGACGCGTCCAACCGCCAGGCCGCCTGCGGCAGCACCCCCGCCGGTTCCACGACGCGGTGCAGTCCCACCGGTGACGTCACGCCGACCTCCCCCTCTCCAGCCGCCCGAAGCCCCGGTCGGGGGATCGCGTAACGGGAAAACTTACGGCAGACTAATTTCTTCACCGGATATTTTCCAGTAGCCTTCGGGTTTCGTTGATCAGCCGCAGCACCGAGGAGGGGCCGTGACCCAGACCCAACCGGTTGAGACCATCCCTCAACCCCGTCACGCCCCGGTCGCCGTACCGACCGCCGGGCAGCCGTACGAATACCGCCGCCACCCCCTGGTCGAACCCGACTGGACCCGCTTCCCCGGCTGGCGCCACGTCACCCGCGACCAGTGGGAATCCGCCCAGTGGCAGCGCGTCAACTGCGTCAAGAACATCAAGCAGCTGCGCACCGTCCTCGGCGACCTCATCGACGAGAGCTTCTACACCGACCTCGAGGCCGACCAGAAGGCCCTGGCCACCATGTCGATGCTGGTGCCACCCCAAATGATCAACACGATGGTGCCGTTCGCGCCCCTCACCACCGAGGCGCTGCTCGCCGACCCCATCCGCCGCTACATGATCCCCGTCGCCTCCGACCGGCGCACCGACTGGCCGTCGCACCCGTACGCCAGCCGCGACTCACTGCACGAACACGACATGTGGGTCGCCGAGGGGCTCACCCACCGCTACCCCACCAAGGTCCTCGCCGAACTGCTCTCCACCTGCCCCCAGTACTGCGGGCACTGCACCCGGATGGACCTCGTCGGCAACTCCACCCCCGCCGTCGACAAGCTCAAACTCACCCTCAAGCCCGTCGAGCGCTACGACGCCCACATCAGCTACCTCAAGGCCCACCCCGGCGTCCGCGACGTCGTCGTCAGCGGTGGCGACGTGGCCAACGTGCCCTGGCGCAACCTCGAGTCGTACCTCATGCGCCTGCTGGAACTGGAGACGGTCCGCGACATCCGGCTCGCCACCAAGGCCCTCATGGGCCTGCCCCAACACTGGCTGCAGCCCGACGTCGTCGAAGGCCTGGAACGCGTCGCCCGCACCGCCGCCCGCCGCGGCGTCAACCTCGCCATCCACACCCACGTCAACCACGCCCAGTCGCTCACCCCACTGGTTGCCAAGGCCGCCCAGACCGCCCTCGACGTCGGCGTCCGCGACGTCCGCAACCAGGGCGTGCTCATGCGCGGCGTCAACGCCACCACCCCCGAGCTGCTCGACCTCTGCTTCGCGCTCCAGGGCGAGGCCGGCATCCTGCCGTACTACTTCTACATGTGCGACATGATCCCCAACGCCGAACACTGGCGGGTCCCGGTCTGGCACGCCCAGCAGCTCCAGCACGACATCATGGGCTACCTGCCCGGCTACGCCACCCCGCGGATCGTCTGCGACGTCCCCTTCGTCGGCAAGCGCTGGGTGCACATGCTCACCGACTACGACCGCGACCGCGGCATCTCCTACTGGACCAAGAACTACCGCACCTCCATCGAGTCCGCCGACCTGGAGGCGCTCAACAAGCGCTACGCCTACTACGACCCGATCGACACCCTGCCCGACAGCGGCCAGCAGTGGTGGGCCGACCACCGCGACGACTGACCCACCACCCACGACACCCCCGGGGATCCTTCCCCCGGGGGTCGGTCGGTGCCGCATGAGCGCGATGACTCTCAGGTATGAAAATGACCCTGAGGTATCGCGCTCACCGGCGTCCTGCCGGCGCCACTCAGGCGCCCGCCAGCACCTCGGACAGCGTCGCCGGGACCAGGCCCCGCTCGCGGAGCCCCGCCAGGATGTGCGGCAGCGCCTCGTCCGTCATCCGGGCATTCGCCTCGGTCACGTGCATGATCACGACCGACCCGGGGCGCACGTTGTCCAGCACCGCCCGCACGAGCGGCTCCCAGGCGGTGGCGAACGGATCACCGCTGACCACGTCCCCGTCCACCACCGTCAGCCCGAGCGGTGCCAGCGCGTCCAGCGCCGCCGCGTCGTGGCAGAGCCCCGGAAAGCGAAAGTACCGGGTCTGCCGGCCGCCGTACGGCTCGATCGCCCGAAACGTCCTCGCCACGTTGTCGGTCATCCCGGTCGCCCGCACCCGGGGCAGGTCGTAACAGTCGCCGGTGAACGCCTCATGCCCGTACGTGTGGTTGGCCAACTCGAAGCGCGGGTTACCGGCGAGCCGACGGGTCACCTCCGGATACCGCTGCACCCACTTGCCGGTCAGGAAGAAGGTCGCCGGGATCTGCTCCCGTTCCAGCAGGTCGACGATGCGCAGGTTGGCGTACGACTTCACCCGACCGGTGCGCAGGTTCTGCAGCATCCCGTCGGTCATGTCCGCGTCGAAGGTCAGCGCGACCCGATTGCCGGTACGCGGTCCGTGATCCACCACCGGTGGCCGGGCCCCCACCGGCGTCGCACCCGGAACGCCAGCCGCCGGCGGACTCTCCAGCCCCGTGGCGGCGGGTAACGGTCCGGCCGTGGCGGTGGGTGACGGCGCGGCCGTGGTGACCGACGGACCGACGAAGATCGGCGGTGCGGCCCGGGAGGGCGGGACCGCGCACGCGGCGCCAGAGAGGACGGTCCCCGTCGCCAGCGCAGCGAGCAGCGGACGGAGTCGAGGCCGGATCACAACGTGGATCATGGCAGACGTGAATGGAGTTCGGTGCCCCCGCTCGCGCCGCCCCCGTCCGGGAGGCGTGGAGCGCGTCCTGCGGAATCAAGCCGAGCCGCTGCGCGGCGCATACATGATGACAGCGACGCCGAGCAGGCACAGCGCCGCGCCGGCCAGGTCCCACCGGTCCGGCCGGAAGCCGTCCACCACCATCGCCCAGCCCAGCGAGCCCGCCACGAACACCCCGCCGTACGCGGCCAGGATCCGGCCAAAGTTCGGGTCCGGCTGGAACGTGGCCACGAAGCCGTAGCAGCCCAGCGCCACCACGCCGGCGGCGATCCACCACAGGCCGCGCTGCTCCCGCCAGCCCTGCCAGACCAGCCACGCGCCGCCGATCTCCGCCAGCGCGGCCAGCGCGAACAACACCAGGGAGCGGAGCACGGTCACCCCGCGACCCTAACCGGAGCACACGCCGGGTCCCCGGGCGGCGACCGCCCAGGGACCCGGTGGACCGCTCAGGTCACTTCGTGAAGGCGTCCTTCACGTTGCGGCCGGCTTCCTTGACGTTCTGACCGGCCTGCTTGGCGCGCGCGTCGCTCTGCTGGCTGGCGCCCTCGCCACGCATCTGCTCGTTGTCGGTCTTGTCGCCGATCCGCTCCTTCGCGGCACCGGCCATCTGCTCGACCTTGTTTCGGGCCTTCTCGGTGAAGCTCATCGCGCCTCCTCCGTCTGGCGTCTCTCCCGGCTCGCTTGCCCGCTCTCCCGGTGCCGAAACCGGTGGTGCCGGTCGGCACACCCTGTAAGGCATCCTAGGAAGATAGGTTGAGTATCCGGGACGGTGGCATCGGAGGCCGCCGGGTGCCGCGATGTCCGCGATGGTTAACTGGCCGCATGGGAGAGCTCCTGCTGATCCGGCACGGCGAGACCACCTGGAGCGCCACGCGGCGGCACACCTCGTACACCGATCTGGAGCTGACCCCCGACGGCGAGCGGCAGGCCCGCACCCTCGCCGCGTTCCTGGCCGGGCGGCGATTCGTCACGGTGCTGGCCAGCCCCCGCTCCCGGGCGCTGCGCACCGCGCAGCTGGCCGGGCTCACCGTCGACGGCGTCGACGAGGACCTCAGCGAGTGGAACTACGGCGAGTACGAGGGACGCACCACCGTCGACATCCACGAGGACCAACCGCACTGGAACATCTGGACCGACGGCTGCCCCGGCGGAGAGTCGCCCGCGCAGGTGGGCACCCGCCTCGACCGGGTGCTGACCCGGGTCGCCCCGCTGCTCGACCGGGGCACCGTGGCGCTGGTGGGCCACGCGCACAGCCTGCGGGTGCTCGGCGCCCGCTGGATCGGCCTGCCGCCGTCCGCCGGCGGCCTGCTGCGGTTGGACACCGCCACGGTCAGCGTGCTCGGTCACGAGCACGGCCGGCAGGTCATCCTGCGGTGGAACCAGCCGGCTCCTCCGGCGCCCGGGACCGCGACCGACTCGGTGGCCCGGCACTGATCTTCGGCGGCCGGTTCTCGTACGGGGTGGACAGCACCACCGTGGTCCGGGTGGTCACGTTCGCCGACGTACGGATCTCCTGGAGCACCCGCTCCAGGTCGGCCGGGCTGGCAACCCGCACCAGCAGCATGTAGAAGTCCTCCCCCGCCACCGAGTAGCAGGAGTCGATCTCGGGCAGGTGGGCCAGCCGCTCCGGGGCGTCATCGGGCTGCGACGGGTCGAACGGGCGGATCGCCACGAACGCGGTCAACGGCAGGTCCAGCGCCTCGAAGGAGACCCGCGCGGCGTACCCCTTGACCACCCCGCGCTGCTCAAGCCGGCGCACCCGCTGGTGCACGGCGGACACCGACAGCCCCACCTTGTCGGCCAGGTCGGTGTACGACAGACGGCCGTCAGCGGTCAACGCTGCGACGATGGCGCGGTCGATCTCCTCCACGGCGAGCAACCTACCGGGAAAAACGCCCGACGGCGACGAGGCGCCCACCGGGCCGTGCCGGCGGCGGGCCGCGGTGGACCCACCGCAGCCGCGCCGCCACGCATCGTCGACCCGCGCTCAGCCCCTGGCCAGAGCCCGGGAGATGACCAGCCGCTGGATCTGGTTGGTGCCCTCCACGATCTGCAACACCTTGGCCTCGCGCATGTACCGCTCCACCGGGTGGTCGGCCACGTAGCCGGCGCCACCGAGCACCTGCACCGCGTCGGTCGTCACCCGCATCGCCATGTCGGTGGCGAACAGCTTCGCCTTGGCCGCCTCGATCGAGTACGGACGCCCGGCGTCGCGCAGCCGGGCCGCCGCGAGGGTCAGCGCGCGGGCGGCGGAGATCTGGGTCGCCGCGTCGGCGAGAAGGAAGCCCAGCCCCTGGAAGTCGACGATCGCCCGACCGAACTGCTGCCGCTCGCGCGCGTACCCCACCGCGTAGTCCAGTGCGGCCTGGGCCAGCCCGACCGCGCAGGCCGCGATGCCCAGCCGGCCCGAGTCCAGTGCGGACATGGCGATGGTGAAACCCGCCCCCTCGCCGCCGATCAGCCGCTCGCCCGGCACCCGCGCCTCGTCGAAGGCGATCTGCGCCACCGGCGAGGAGCGCAGACCCATGGTCCGCTCGGCCGCCTGGGGGGTGATGCCGGCGGTGCCCGCGTCGGCGAGCAGGCAGGAGATGCCCTTCGGGCCGGGCCCCCCGGTGCGGCAGAAGACGTTGTAGAAGTCGGCGGTCCGGGCATGGGTGATCCACGCCTTGGTGCCGGAGACGACGTACGCGTCGCCGTCGCGGACCGCCCGGGTGCTCAGCGCCGCCGCGTCGGAGCCGCCCTGCGGCTCGGAGAGGCAGTACGCCCCGAGCAGTTCGCCCCCGAGCATGTCGGGCAGCAGCTTGCGCTGCTCGTCGCTGCCGAACGCGGCCACCGGATAGCAGGACAGGGTGTGCACGCTGACCGCCTCGGCGACCGCGAGCCAGCGGCTGGCCAGGATCTCCAGCACCTGGAGGTACACCTCGTACGGCTGTGCGGCGCCGCCGTGCTCCTCCGGGTACGGCAGGCCGAGCAGGCCGGCCCGGCCGAGGGTTCGCAGCACCTCGCGGGGGAACTCGGCGCGCTCCTCGAAGCCGACGGCCTTCGGCGCGAGCTCGCGATCGGCGAGTTCGGTGGCGAGGTCCAGCAGGTCGTGGGCCTCGTCGGTGGGGAGGATCCGGTCGACAGTCATAGCGCGATGAGCTCCGTGGGGGTGGTGTTGAGCCGCTGCACGCCGTCCGTGGTGCAGACGACGATGTCCTCGATGCGGGCGCCGTGCCGGCCCGCCAGGTAGATGCCCGGTTCGATGGAGAACGCCATTCCGGGCTCCAGCGGCCGGTCGTTGCCGGCCACCAGGTAGGGCTCCTCGTGACCGTCCAGGCCGATGCCGTGGCCGGTGCGGTGCAGGAACGCTGGGCCGTAGCCGGCGGCGGCGATCGGCTCCCGGGCGGCGGCGTCGGCCGCGGCGCCGCTGATTCCGGGCCGTACCGCCGCCACCGCGGCGCGCTGGGCGTCGCGCAGCACCGCGTAGTAGTCCAGGAACTCGGCCGGAGCCGGCCCGCCCGCGACGTACGTGCGGGTGCAGTCCGAGCGGTACCCCGATGCCATGGTGCCGCCGATGTCCACCACCACCGGCTCACCGGCGCCGATCGGCCGGTCCGAGGTGCCGTGGTGCGGGCTGGCCCCGTTCGGCCCGGCGGCCACGATCACGAAGTCCACGCTGACGTGCCCGGCGGCGCGGATCGCCGCCGCGATGTCGGCCGCCACCTCGGCCTCGGTGCGCCCCGGGCGCAGCCACTCCCCCATCCGCAGGTGCACCTCGTCGATTGCCGCGCCGGCCTCGGCGAGGGCCGCGACCTCCGCCGGGGACTTGCGGATCCGCAGCTCGCGCAGCACCTCGCCGGCGAGCCGCTGCGCCGCGCCGGGCAGCGCGGCCCGCAGCGCGAGGACCTGCTCGGCCCACATCCGGTCGGCCAGGCCGACCGCCGCGGGCGGGGCGTCGAGGGCGGCGACGACCAGGGGGTACGGGTCGGCGCCGTCGGCGTGATCGACGATGCGCACTCCGGTGGCCGGTGCCGGGGAGGCCTCGGCGGCCGGTCGCTCCAGCGTGGGCACGATCAGCGTCGGCGTGCCCTCGGCGGGCAGCACCAGACAGGTCAGCCGCTCGCCCGCGTGGGCGTCGTACCCGGTGAGGTAGCGCAGGTCGGAGCCGGGCGTGAGCAGCAGGGCGTCCAGGCCTGCGGCAGCGGTGGCGCGCTGCGCGGCGCTCAGCCGGTCGGACGGGTACAGCTCGTCGATTCCCACCCGGTCAGCTTAACGGTCGTTTGGGATCCCCGGCAGCCGGCGCACAGCCGACGGAGGGGCGGCGTTGCGGGGCGCCGGATCCTTCGCGACGGCACGCATGTCCGGAAATCCACCGACGTTGATTGACTCGGACAGTTAACACTCTTTAAGATTTGGCTGCCTCGAGGCCCCCCCGTCCCTGCGTCCCGCACCGACCGCCCGCGACCACCCTGCGTGGGCGGCTGTCGTCCCCCGCCCACGGGAAGGCCCCCGATGTCCTCACCACTTCGCCGCGCCCTCGCCGCCGGTCTGCTCGCGCTGGCCACGGCCGGCGCCACCCTCACCCTCGTCCCCACCGCCGCGCAGGCAGTGGTGCTGCCGAACAACTTCAAGAGCGTCGGCTACATGCCCTCCTGGGCCGGCAACGTCAACACCGTCCAGTACAACAAGCTCACCCACATCAACTACGCCTTCGTGCTGCCCAACAACGACGGCAGCCTGCGCCCGGTGGAGAACCCCAGCAAACTCTCCTCGCTGGTCTCGCTCGGGCACGCCAACAACGTCAAGGTGTCGATCGCGGTCGGCGGCTGGAACGACGGCAACGACTCGGCCTTCGAGGCCCTCGCCGCCAACGCCGGCAGCCGGACCACCTTCGTCAACAACCTGGTCAACTTCGTCAACCAGTACAACCTCGACGGCGTCGACATGGACTGGGAGTACCCGGACCCGGGCGCCTCGGCCAACAACTACACCCAACTCATGACGCAGCTGAGCAGCGCGATGCACAGCCGCGGCAAGCTGCTCACCGCCGCCGTGGTCTCCGAGGGCGGCAGCGTCCAGGGCGTACAGACGGCCGTGTTCGGCCAGGTCGACTGGCTCAACATCATGGCGTACGACGGCGGCAGCCCGCACGCCAACTACGACTGGTCGATCGCCAGCATCAACCTGTGGAAGTCCCGCGGGCTGCCGGCCAGCAAGGCCGTCCTCGGGATCCCCTTCTACAGCCGCCCCGGCTACTACACGTACTCGGCGCTGGTCGGAATGGACCCGGCGAACGCCAACCGGGACTGCACCACCGTCGGCGGCGCGCAGCAGTGCTACAACGGCATCCCGACGGTCAAGCGCAAGACGCAGTGGGCCCTGGCCAACGCCGGCGGGGTGATGAACTGGGAGCTGTCCCAGGACACCACCGGCTCGACCTCGCTGGTCAGCGCGATGTACGACACCATCATGGGCGGCACGACCCCACCGCCGACCGGCCGTACCGGCCCGATCACCGGGATCGGCGGCAAGTGCGTCGATGTGGCCTCGGCGAGCAGCGCCAACGGCACGGCGGTGCAGCTGTGGGGCTGCAACGGCACCACCGCGCAGAGCTGGACCGTGGCCAGCAACGGCACGCTGCGCGCCCTCGGCAAGTGCGCCGACGTCGCCAGCGGCTCCACCGCCAACGGCGCCCAGGTGCAGCTCTGGGAATGCAACGGCAGCGGCGCCCAGGTGTGGCAGGCCCAGTCCAACGGCACGCTGCGCAACCCGCAGTCGAACAAGTGCCTGGACGCCACCGGCAACAGCTCCGCCGACGGCACCCGGCTGCAGATCTGGGACTGCTTCGCCGGCGCCAACCAGCGCTGGACCCTCCCGGCCTGACCCGCGGTGCGCAGGGCTCCCGGTCGACGCCGAGCGTTCGACCGGGGGCCCTTCGGCACACCCGGATCAGGCGGCGCGGTGCTCGCGGACCACGTCGAGCATCTCGTCGACCGAGCCGGCCGGATCGGTGACCGGGAACTGCACCGCGCGGACCACCGCGGCCGGGTCGACCAGCAGCGTCAGCCGCTTGAACCGGGGGATCCCGCCGGCCCGGAAGGTGGGCAGCAGCAGCCCGGCGGCGAGCCGGTTGTCCTGGTCGGACAGGAGTGGAAACGGCAGCCGGGCGTACGCGGCGAAGTCGGCGAGCTGATCCGGCCGCTGCGTGCTGACCCCCCACACCCGCGCCCCGGACGCCTGGAAGTCCGCGTAGCGGTCGGCGTAGGTGGTCGACTCCAGGGTGCAGCCACGGGCGCCGGGGATCTCGGCCCAGCCCGGCGGGTAGCCCTGCGTCCCCGGCGCGTACGCCCCCGGGAAGAAGTAGAGGACGCTCCACGCGTCGCCGCCCGTCAGGGCGACCGGCTGGCCGTCCGGCCCCGCCAGCTCGACCTCGGGCAGCCGCCGCCCGATCAGGTCGTGCACCCGGCGCGCCTCGGCCGAGTCGGGGTCCGCGGTCGCGGTCAGCTCACCGTCACCCATCAGATGTCTCGTCCCCCAGTCCTGCAATGCGATCAGCACCGGGAGCAGCCCCGCGCCCTTGGCGGTCAGCAGATAGTCGAAGCGCGGGGGGTGCTGGGAGTAGGGCCGGCGCTCCAGCACGCCGTGCTCGGCCAGCGCCGCGAGACGGTCGGTCAGCGCCCGCCGACTGACGCCGAGCTCGCGTTGGAGGGCGTCGAAGCGGGTCGTTCCGCCGGCGACGTCGCGCACGATGAGGAAGGTCCACCAGTCCCCCAGGACGCCGAGCGCCTGCGCGATGCCGCAGTCGGCGTCGGCAAGATCCTCCCGCCGCACCCCGTCACCTCCGTCCGCTCCGCCCTCGACTATAGTCCGTTCCAGATCGGAACTGACTGGCACGGTCGAACGGGGGCGGACGACATGCACGTCGACGATCGGGCCGGGGTGTTCTGGCGATGGTGGACCGCCGGCACGACCAGCATGGTCGGGTCGGCGGTCGGCGCGGTGGCCCTACCGCTGACCGCACTCACCGTGCTCGACGCCACCGCGTTCGAGATGGGCCTGATCGCCGCCGCCAGCTACGTCGCCTGGATCGTGATCGGCCTGCCCGCCGGCGTCATCGTGCAGCGCCTGCCGCTGCGCGGCGCCCAGGTGGGCGCCGACCTGGCCCGCGCGACCGCCGTCGCGTCGATCCCGCTGGCCTGGTGGTGGGGCCACCTCACCGTCTTCCACCTGGTCCTCGTCGCGCTCGTGGTCAGCTTCGCCAACGTGCTTTTCGACGTGGCGAACTCGACCTTCCTGCCCAGCATCGTCGACCGCGAGGAGTTGCAGTCCCGCAACAGCCTCACCTCGGCAACCCACGCCGCCACCCAGCTCAGCGGCCCCTCGCTCGGCGGGCTCGCCGTGCACGCGCTGGGCGCGGTGCCCACCCTGCTCGTCGACTCGGTCAGCTACCTCGTCTCGGCGGCGCTGCTGCGTACCCTGCCCGCCCGCCGCGAGGACGCTCCGGACCGGTGGCCACCGGTCGGCGAGCTGATCCGGGAGGGGTGGCGCTTCGTCGCGCACCACCCCGTGATGGGGCCCGGCATGTGGGCCGCCACGGCCATGAACTTCGTCTGCGGCGCGCAGTACGCGCTCCACCCCCTCTACCTGGTCCGCGAGCTGCACGCCCCGATCGGCCTGGTCGGGGTGCTGCTCGCCGTCGAGGGGGTCGGCGCCCTGGTCGGGGCGGCGCTCACCGCACGGATCACCGCACGGATCGGCACCGCCCGCGCGCTGATCGCCGCCGGATTCACCACCGTCGCCGGGGCCTTCCTGATCCCCTGGGGCACCGGCTGGCCGGCGTACGCCGCCTTCGCCGCCGGCAACGTCGTCTTCTCCCTCGGGACGGTGGTGCTCAGCGTGACCACCCGGACCTACCGGCAGATCGCCAGCCCACCCGACCTGCTCTCGCGCGTGATGGCGACCGTCCGGTTCGTCTCGTGGGGCGCGATCCCGGTCGGCGGGCTGGTCGCCGGCGCCCTGGCCGGCCCCCTCGGCGCGCGCACCACCCTGTTCATCGTCGCGGCGGTGGCGGTGTGCGCGCCGCTGGCGCTGCTGTTCTCCCCCGTCCGCCACCTGCGTGACCTCACCGACCACGACCGGGACGACGACCCGCCGCGTCCCGCCGCGACGGCGGTCACCGTCGGGGGTCGGTGAGCCCGCTGCCCGACCAGAGGCTGTCCGCCAGCGGACGGATCCGGCCTGCGTGGGTGAGCACGTCGACGCTGTGCACGTACTGGTCGACCGCGCCCAGCGGCGGCCGGTCGCGCAGCAGCGGGTCGCGCACGCCGCCGCGCAGCGCGACGGCGATCCGCTCGGCGTGCAGCACCAGAAACGGACGACGGTGAAACTGCCGGGCGCGGGCGCGCACCGGTGCCGCGAGCCCGGTCTCGTCGGTCCACCGGGCCACCGCCTCCAGCGCCCCGACCAGCCCGGCCTGGCGCCGGGTCCAGTCGCCCGGGCCGAGCGCGTCGGTCAGTGCCGCGACCACCGGCGCCGCGTCGGGCAGCCCGCCGAAGACCGTGCCGAGCCACTTGTCGTACGGGGGCCAGCGCCGGCGCAGCAGCAGACCGAGTCGCATCAGGTCTCGGGCCAGGCCGGCGGCGACGACCCGGCTGCCCAACTCGTCGCCGACCTCGGCGCACCGGCCGGGCAGATGCTCGGCCTGCGCGATCCGGGTCCACGCCGCGGCGAGCACGTGCCGCCACACGTCCGGCGGATACCAGGCCAGCGCCACCCGGCGAGCCGTCAGCGCGCCGTCGAGGCCGTCGTGGAAGATCGCGCCGCCGGTCACCTCGGCCAGCCGCTGCGTGGGGGTGGCCAGCCAGTCCGCCACGGTGACACCGGCCGCGGGGTCGAAGCCGAGCCGGTGGCGCCACCAACCAGCCAACTCGTCGACGCTGACGCCGTGCCGCCTGCCCACCGGGTCGGCGACGCCGAGGCGCCCGTCGTCGCCGGCGAAGCGGGTCGGCCAACCGAGGAACTCGGTTGGCAGGTCGGCGTCCAGCGCGGCACGTACCCCGGGGATCCGGGTGGCGTCCGTGGTCCCGACGAAGACCTGCACGCGCGGCCCCCAGTCGTGGTCGGTGGACCGCTCGGTGTCCAGGCCCAGCAACTCCGAGCCGCCGTCGAGCAGACCGGCCGCGTACCGCAGACCCGGGAAGCGGCGGCGCAGGACCGGTGCGACCACCTCGTCGTGGTAGCGGCGGGCGAGCGTCAGCCCGGGAAGGAACGCCACACCGGCAGTCTGCGCCGGTCGGGCCTGTGCCGCACCACGGTTTGCCCGGTCGGACGGCCCCGGGGGTCATAGCCTGGGTCCGGGGCGCCCGCACGGGCGCCGCGACCGGGAGGACCGACGTGGCAGCGAACGAGGCGGACCGGGCGGCGACGCGCCGACGCCGGCAACTGTGGGCCGGGGTCCTCGCGCTCGCCGGCCTGGTCCTGCTGATCATCGGCCTCACCGTGGCCGACGGCGTCGCGGCCTGGGTCGAGGTGCTCGTCGCGATCCTGCTGCTGGTGGCCAGTTACGCCGTGCAGTACCTGGCCCGACGGGAGACCGTCTACCGACACGACGACCGACGCTGACGCGGACGGCGGCCGGGTGTACCCCTGATCGTCGGACGGCTGTGCCAGGCTGTCGGGCGTGGCACACCGATCCCCGATCCTGCTGATCGACGCACCCAGCCTCTACTTCCGGGCCTACTTCGGCATCCCGGAATCCGCCGCCCGGGCCGAGGACGGCACCCCGGTCAACGCGGTGCGCGGCTTCCTCGACATGCTCGCCACCCTGATCCGCGGGCGCGGCGCGGACCGGATGGTCTGCGCCCTCGACTACGACTGGCGTCCGGCGTGGCGCGTCGACCTGCTGCCGTCGTACAAGGCGCACCGGGTGGCTCCGCAGGGCGGCGAGGTCGTGCCGGACACGCTCTCCCCGCAGGTGCCGATGATCCTGGAGGTGTTGGCCGCGGTCGGCATCACCTCCGTCGGCGCGACCGGCTACGAGGCCGACGACGTGCTCGGCACCCTCTCGGTCACCCAGCCGGGCCCGGTGGAGGTGGTCTCCGGCGACCGGGACCTGTTCCAGCTCGTCGACGACGCCCGGCCGGTCCGGTTGCTCTACGTCGGGCGCGGTGTGGCCAAGCTCGACGACTGCGACGACGCGGCCGTGCGGGTCCGTTACGGGGTGCCGGCCGACCGGTACGCCGACTTCGCCGCGCTGCGCGGCGACCCCAGCGACGGGCTGCCCGGGGTGCCGGGCGTCGGCGAGAAGACCGCCGCGCGGCTCATCGAGCGGTACGGCAGCATCGCCGGCATCCTGGCCGCCCTGGACGACTCGGACTCGGCCTTCGCACCGGGCCTGCGGGCCAAGCTGGCCGCCGCCCGCGACTACCTGGCCGTCGCGCCGACAGTGGTCCGCGTCGCGCTGGACGTGCCGCTGCCGGAGCTGCCCACCGCGCTGCCGACCACCCCCGCCGACCCGGACCGGCTACTCGAGCTGGCCGGCACGTGGAATCTGGCCGGTTCGGCCCGCCGGCTGGTGGACGCCCTCGCCGCCCGCGCCGAGGCCTAACGGTCCGGGCTGTGGGCGGGAGCCATGATGCGTAGCGCGTTGGGATCCAGGCCGATCCGGATCGGGGTCTCGCCGTGCAGCTCGCCGTCGACCTCCACGGGCGCGGGTCGGTCGGTCTCCAGCCAGAGCTGGCGGACGGCGAGGAACGGCTCGTCGCCGAGCGTACGACGGTGCCCGGTCGCGGCGTTGCGGGCCGTCTCCCGCAGCAGCTCACGGCGGGGCCGGCCGCCGACCGGATAGGCGACCAGGAGCCGGTCGTCGGCATCCGCGTCCGCGGTGATCGGCCGGCCGGCGTGGAAGCCGCCGTTCGCCACGTACAGCTGGTGGGTGACGAACTCGTGCTCCCGCCCCTCCGCACGCACCACGGCACGCAGCGGACGGTGCCGGGTCAGCAGCGTCAGCGCCGTGGCCGGGTACGCGAGCCGGCCGGTGGCCCGCTTGAGGCGGGGCGGCGTGCGGAGCGCCACGTCGGCGGACAGGCCGACGCCCACGTGGTTGGTGAACCGCATGCCACCCACGAGCCCGAGGTCGACGTCGATCACCTTGCCGTCGGCGAGGACCGCCACGGCCGCGTCGAGGGGGAGCGGGACGCCCACGGTGCGCGCGAAGTTGTTGGTGGTACCCAGTGGCAGCAGACCGAGCGCGATGTCGCGGTGCGCGAGCAGGCGTGCGGCGGTGCTGATCGTGCCGTCGCCACCGCCCGCTATCAGCAGGTCCGGCCCGAGGCCGGCGGCGGCGGCGAGGCTCTGTTCGAGTTCGGCAGGCTGGTCGACCGGGTACGCGGCCAGAAGCTTGAAGCCGGCGGACGTGAGCCGATCCCGAGCGTGCTCATAGAGCCGGCGACCGCGGCGGGAGTGGGTGTTGACCACGAGCGCCGCGCGCCGCTCCCGTCGGATGGCATCGCTCAGCTCCGGCTTCGTCCGCATAGGCCCGGAGCCTATCGTCGGATGGTCATCCGAGATCTGACCTTCGCCACCGAGCGGGGCGGTCGCCGCCGCGCAGGTCGACGTCAGCGGTCCGGCCGGCCGGAGCCCCACTGGTCGAGCTCGTCCCGAACGGCGGCGGCACCGGCCGGCACCACCCGACTCGCGGTGGTGGCCACGGCATCCTGCACCTCGTCCGCCAGCCAGGCCGAGCCACCTCCAGCCGCCCGCAGCTGTCGCAGTCCTGCCCGTGCCAGCACAACGGCGGCGACGAGGTAGCCCCCGGTGAGCCCCGCGGTGGCCAGCCGGCGGGGCAGAAAGGTCTCCAGCAGGCGCAACGCGGTTGCCGAGGCCGCCCCGGCGCCCAGGACGAGACATCCCCCGGCCGTGGCGAGCAGCGCCAGGCCGACTCCGGTCGGCCGTGCCACGGTCATCACCTGGGTGCGCATCTCCCGGACCTCCGCACGCACCACCTCGGCCACATCCGCTGCCAACCGCTCGGTCGGGCTGACCGCTGGTCCGGGTCCTCCGGACCCTTGCGTCGCCGGGTCACTCATCGGTCGCCCCCTCCGCTCGCTGCGGGCGGCCGCTTACCCGCAAACGCCACCGCCATACCCGCCGTCTGCCGTTCGCTGCCCGCCGTCGAGGTGCAGCCGCGCCCCTCCCACCTCCCGGCGCAGGCCACTGGGCTGAACGCTGCGCGGCTCCTGCGGTGCGGCGATGTCTGTCCTGATTTCTCATTTTGTCCGGTGGGCGCAGCACCACTGCCAATGGGCGATGTCTATCTTTCGGGTGGATCGCTGAGTGCTGCCCGCCGTGCCACGATCGTCGGGTCCCACACCGCTCGCGACCGAAGAAGGAATCCATGCGGTTCGAAGTCCTGGGGCCACTGCGAGCCGTCGACACGTCCGGATCAGTGGTGCCGGTCGGCGGGCGTCAACATGAGGTGGTGCTCGCCTGCCTCCTCGCCGCCGGTGGACGGACGGTCGCCGACAGCACGTTGCTGGAAGCCCTGTGGGGTCGCGACCCCAGCGACAACAAGCACGGGGCTCTGCGCGTCCTCGTCCATCATCTGCGTCGTACCGTGGGCCCTGGATCGATCATTCGCGCGACCGGCGGCTACCGGATCAGGCTGGCCGGTCACGAGGTGGATGCCGACGAGTTCGTCGCTCTGGTCGATGCGGCGGCGCGCGACGAGGCGCAGGGGCGGTTCGCCGAGGCGCGCGAATGCCACCGGGCGGCGCTGCGACTGTGGCGGGGAACGGACGCCTACCACGGCGCCGCCGACACCGATCTCGTACGGGCGGCAGCCAACCGCCTGAGCGAGCAGCGTTTGACCGCCTACGAGAGCTGCGTCGACATCGAACTCAGTCTCGGACTGCACCGCGACCTGTGCGCCGAGCTGTCGGCCGTGGCCACCGAGAACGCGCTGCGCGAGCGCCTCCAGGCGCAGCTGATGCTGGCGCTCGTTCGCAGCGACCGTCGCGCCGAGGCGCTGACCGTCTACGAACGGACCAGGCGCATCCTCGCCGACGAACTCGGAGCGGACCCGGGCACGCGCCTGCGGCAGCTGTACACCGCGATCCTGCAGGGCCCCACGCCTGCGGTCGCACCCTCCGTCGCTCCTGCCGCGGTCCGGCCGGCGCAGCTACCCGTCCCACCCAGCAACTTCGTCGGGCGGCACGACGAGCTCGGCGTCCTCGACGCCGAGCACGCGAAATCCCGATCCGGTCAGCGTCCGAGCGGCTCGGTGGTCGTCACAGGGTCCGGTGGCATGGGCAAGACAGCGCTGGTCACGCACTGGGCAGATCAGAACCGACAGAGCTTTCCCGGCGGGCAGCTCTACCTCGATCTCGACAACGACGTTCCCGCGACGGTGGCACTGGCCAGGGCCCTCGTCGATCTCGGCATCGCCCCCGACGACGTGCCTCGGCAGGCGGAGACACGCGCCGCGCAGCTGCGTTCGCTGCTGTCCAGCCGCACGGTGCTGCTGGTCCTGGACAACGTGGGCAGCGCCCGGCAGGCCCGGCCGTTCTTTCCCGGCGCCGGCGACAGCATGCTGGTCATCATCAGCCGGAACCGGCTGGACGGGCTCGTCGCCCGCGAAGGGACTCACCTCCTGGTGCTCAACCCGCTGCACGTCGAGCCGGCGACCGCTCTGCTCGAAGCGACCGCCGGGATGTCCGGCTCCGCGACCGGCGACATCCGTACGCTGGTGGAGCTGTGCCACGGGATGCCGTTGGCCATCCGGATCGTGGGAGCCCACCTGCGGCTGGGAGCCCGACCGGACGCCCTCGTCGCGGCCCTGCACGATGAGCGCACCCGGCTCGCCCGGCTCACCACCACCGATGGCGATGCGAGCGTGCGGGCCGTCATCGCGGTGTCGTACCGGCGGCTGGCCGCACCGGCACGTCGGCTGTTGCGCCACCTCGGACTGGTGGACACCCATGCCGTTCCGCGCGGCGCCGCAGCCGCAGTGGCCGGCATCTCCTGCGGCGCCGTCCTGACGGACCTGATCGACAGGCTCGCCGCGGCCAATCTCGTCACGGTCGAAGTCGACGGCCGGGTCAGCCTTCATCAGCTGACCCGCATGTTCGCCCGTCAGCAGGGCCAGCTCGAAGACACCTCGACCGATCGCGCGGCCGCCGAACGGGAACTGCTCCGCTGGTACGGGCACGCAACCCGCCAAGCACAGCACCGCATCCGGCCCACGGCAGGCGGAGCTGACGGTGCTGCCGTCCCCGACCCGCGGTATCTCTTCCTGCCGGACCTGACCGAGACGGTCGCAGCTGTGAGCTGGGTCGACACGGAGGCCGACACGATCATCGGGCTGATCGCCCAGCACGTCCGGACCCACCCTGATCTGGCCTGGCCCCTCGCCGTCAACATACGCGGCTGGCTGCAACGCCGGGCGCCCCGCGACACCTGGATCGCCGTGATCGAGCAGGGCATCCGTTCCGCCGTCCTGGCCGGCAGCAGCACCGGCGAGGCCATCCTGCGTGGAAGCCTGGGCGTCGCACACAGCCTTCTGCTGCAACGTACCGAGGCCCGCGCCGCGTACGAGCGCGCCATCGCACTCTTCGGGCACAGCGGCGACCCGGCCGGCAGGGCCGACGTCGAGGCGAGCCTGGGTGCGATGCTGGCTGACAGCGGAGAGCTTGACGAGGCACTCCCCCGCTGCTGCGGGCGCGGGATCTCGCGACCCGGCTGAACGACCCCGATCTCACCTTCAAGGTCGAACTCAACCTTGGCTACCTGCACCGACGCGCCAACCGCCAGCAGGAGGCACTCGACGCCTACACGTCGGCGTTGTCGGCCGCCGAGCGGTCCGGCAACCGGGACTGGCTGTCGGCGAGCGTCCACACCAATCTCGGCCGGCTGCACCTCCTTCAGAACAACCTTGATCAGGCCGGACACCACTACGACACAGCGGTCCGGCTGGCCCGGAGCACCGGCGACCGTATGCGGGAAGCCTGGGCGCTGCACGGATGCTCCGATGTCGCCGCAGCCCGACGGGACCTTCCGGCCGCCGTCGCAGCCCTGCAGGAAGCCGTCACGATCCTCGAACCCCTGGGCGACCGTCGCCTCGACGAGATGCGCGCGCGGCTGTCCGAGTTGCTCTCCGACACCACCGCAGGACAGTCGCCGGCGTAGCGCCTGCGTCGAGATCCTCGGTCGCTGACGCGAGAGCCGGTGACGTCCTCCGCACTTCGGCCAACATCGAGCCAACATCCTGCTGGGAGACTGCGACATCAGTAGCCAACCAAGGCACCTGGGAGGGAGACCGTGGCATCCGTACGAGACAGACGGGGGTGCGCGGCTGCGCTCGGGCCCGGGGTCGCCGGCGCATTCACGCAAGCAATGCACCAGGAGAACGGAGACTGAAGATGCCAGGCGGAACGAGAAGCAGAAGTCCCAGCGCCTGCGTATTCCACGCGGGCTTCCTGCGCCCGCAGACGGACCGCAACTACCAGTGCAGCCGGGCGGGTTCCCAGTACCACCTGCTCAAGGAACTGTGACGCGGAGTTCCCCGCTCGGCTTGTGCGCATCGTCAGGCCCCACCTTCTCCCTGGGTGGGGCCTGATCCTCGGCAGTCGTCCTGCTTCCACGTGCCGTCTTCGCGGGTCAGCCCGTTCGCACCGCGGCAGCCCGGGCGAGGCGACCTTGCTGGTGCTACGCGGCCACGTCCGCCTCGCCACCTCGACCGAGGAGTGGGAGGGCAGGGACGGCGATCACGTCACGATCCCGCCCCAGCGGCACGCCCTGGCCGCGGTCGAGGACTCGGCCGTCCTTGCTGACCGTCGTGAGCCCGCGATAGTCGGCTCTGCCCGATCCGAGAGCTCTTATAGTCAGGCGGTGAAACTGGAACAGGTCCGGCAGGCGTACGCCTCCGTCGCGGAGCTCTACATCGAACTGTTCGGCACGAGCCAGCAGGTGCACGCCGACGACCTCGCCTTCATCGCGCGACATCTGGCGGGCCGACCTGGCACGGTGCTCGACCTCGGCTGCGGGCCTGGCCACATCACCGATTACCTTCGTTCCCTGGGCGTCGACGCAACGGGTGTCGACATGGTCCCCGAGTTCATCGCCCACGCGCGCGCGACCCACCCGAGCGGCAGGTACCAACTCGGGTCGATGGACGACCTGGACATCCCCGACCACTCCGTCACCGGCATCCTGGCCTGGTACTCGTTGATCCACCTACCGCCGCAGCAGTTCGACGGCGTGCTCACCCGGTTCCGGCGAGCCATGGCCCCGTCCGGAACGCTGGTGCTCGGTCTCTTCGTCGGCGACGAGGTCGACGCCTTCGATCACAAGGTCGCGACCGCCTATCGCTGGCCCCTCGACGAGGTCTCCGAGCGACTGACGCGAGCCGGCTTCACGGAAGTCGAGCGCCTGCCGCGGCTCAGCGACGACACTCATCGGCCGCACGCCGCCATCGCGGCGACCGCAGCCGAGGGCTGAGCCGAGGTCGTGGCGTCAGCGCATCTCCTCGATCGCCTGCGCGGCGGCGCGGCGCACGTCGTCGAGCAGGATCTGCATGTCACGCCGGGTGGTGCGGTAGTTGACCACGCATCCGCGCAGCGCGAAGCGGCCGTTGATGGTCGCGTTCGACACGTACGAGCTGCCGGCCTGCTGCAGCGTCACCATGATCCGTTCGTTGAGGCGGTCGAGGTGCTCCTCATCGGCCTGCGAGCGCGAGCCGGCTCGCGCGCCCGGAGGCAGGTAACGGAAGCAGAAGATGGAAAGTTCGACCGGGGCGAGCAGCTCGAAGTCGACACTGTCGGTGACGAGCTCGGCCAGGTGACGGGCGCAGTCGAGGTTGCTCTCGATCGCATCGCTGACAGTCTGCGAACCGGCGTGTGCCAGCGTCATCCAGACCTTGAGCGCCCGGAATCGCCGGGACAGGTCGGGGCCGTAGTCCCAGAAGGCGAAGGCCTCGGCCGGTTCGGTCTCCATGACCCGGGTGTAGTGGGCGTCCATGCTGAAAGCGGGCCGTGCCGCCTCGGGGTCGCGGTAGATGAGGCAGCCGCAGTCCGCAGGCAGGTAGAGCCACTTGTGCGGGTCGAGGGAGATCGAATCGGCCTCCGACAAGCCGTCGAAGAGCGGCCGGGCCGAGGGGGCGAGCCGCGCGAAGCCGCCGTAGCACGCGTCGACGTGCATCCAGAGCCCGTGCTCCCGTGCGACCACCGCGATGTCGGCCAGCGGATCGACCGCGCCGGTGACGACGGTGCCGGCGTTCGCCACCACACAGAACGGTTCCGCACCGGCGGCCCGGTCCTCCGCGATGGCGCTGACGAGGGCGTCGACGTCCATTCGGAAATGGGCGTCGACCGGAATCTCGCGGACGTTGGTCCGCCCGATACCGAGCAGCGCGGCAGCCTTGTGGATCGAGTGGTGGGTCTCGGTGGAGGCGTAGACGCGCAGCGGCGCCGGGTGGGCGGCCATACCGTGGGTGGCGACCGCGTCGCCGCAGTGGCGGTGTCGGGCGGCGGCGAGCGCGGTGAAGTTGGCCATCGAGCCACCACTCATGAAAAGGCCTCCGGCACCCGGGTCACAGCCGAGGGCCTCCTTGATCCAGTCGATGGCCACGTGCTCCAGCTCGGTCGGAGCCGGTGCCGACCGCCACGCGACCACATTCGCGTTCAGCGTCGACGCGAGGAGGTCGGCCACCGCGGCGACGGCGGAACCCGGCGCCGAGACGTACCCGAAGAAGCGGGGATGCCCGTTGTGCCGGCTGCCGGGCACGACCACCTCTCGGAAGACCCGCAGCAGGTCCGCGAAGTCACGGCCCTCGGCGGGCAGCGGCTCTGTGAGCAGCTCCTTCAACACGGCAGCGGAGGTGCGCGGGCTGATCGGCAGGTCCCGGATCGAGTCATGGTGGGCCGCGATCCACTCGACGGCGCGGCCACCCATGTCCCGGATCTGCTCCGCCGACGGGTCCAGGGCCGAGTCGACGCCGCGCCCGTCGGGTGAGATCGAAGTCATGACCCGGAGGATAGTTTGGATCATGTCCTGGCGTTCGCCCACGCCGCCGCCCCGCTCGTCCCCAGAGCGTGGCCGACGTCTCGACGGCCGCCTCCTGCCTTTGCCAAGCCCTCAGCGGATCACGGAAGCACCGGGGAGCATCAAGGAACGCCGAGCGGTCACACGCTCGGCACCGAGCGGCGCGCGTCGCGCAGACCGCGGACTGACGGAGACAGGGAAGGCGGCAATGACCGAGGACGACACTCGCCCGCGGAAGCGCGTCGAGAGCCTGGACGACCTGGTTACGTGGCTTCGGTGGATAGCCGACGATGTCGCCCGCGATCCAGACGCCGTCGAGAACATGACCACCGACCGCTACCTGGAGGCATGCGCGGCGTATCTACAGGATCGAAGCCGTCTCCAGAAGCGCGCCGGCCACCCTCTCCCGGCACAACCGACCTGGCAACTGTTCGCGGACGCCCTGCACGCCGGATGCTTCTACGAGTAAGGGCTACGCCTGCACCGCGCCATGAGTTTGGATGAGCGCGTGATGCGCACGACGGGGAGCAACTAGCCGACGAGATCTGGTTGGCACTGACCCCCGCGTTCCGCATCGCCGCCGTCGCCCTAGACGGGATGAATGGCCCAGCAGCAGCGTCCGGCACTCGGGGCCTGCTCCCGGCCCGTTGCCGATGCGACTGAGGCTCAGGCGAAGTCGGGATGGTCGAGGTCGACCGTCACCGAGTTGCCCAGGTTGTTGGTGAACCTGGCCAGTGAGCCACGCGCCTCCGCTTTCTCGAAGGGGTTGGAGTCGGTCAGCACCACGATCCACATCAGATTGCGGTCCTTGTCCAGCCGGGCGAGGAAGCCGTCAGAGCCGTGGGCTCCGTCACCGCCGCACAGGTAACCGGAACCGTTCGCTAGGAGAACATCCGCGCCGCGAAGGATGTCGACGTGGGTTAGGTTGTCGGGCTCCTCCTCGAACATGGCGTCCAGGTCGAGCGGCGGGCAGAGCTCGAACCCGTCCAGCCGCGCCCGCCGCTCAGTTCAACCGCGCGTGCAGAGCCGTCCGCCCGGTAGAGGCCGTCCCACCCGGGCGCGAGACCCTCGGCCCCACAGTTGAACAATCTTGGTGGTCACCCTCGCCGCCCCTGTCTTCAACTCGGCTGCTCGAAGCAGCCCTGCCACTGCGGGCAGCCATTCTCGTCGCGGTCGCGCATGCTCGGCGTCCGTCTCTCTTCGGCGCACACCTTGCGGCATGAGCGGATGTTCGATCTTGTGGCTCCAACGAGAACTTCGTCCCTGAACTGTCGGATTTCCCGCAGTAGCGCTCTGAACGCCTGTCGCCTTGCCTGAATTAGACGATGAACCGGCAACGCGTGCGCGTAAATGAACAGACGGTAGCTTCCGAGCAAGGGCTCCTGGTCCTGGCCGGCCGCCGGGCGGGCTTGCCCTTGACGGAGGCTCTTACGACCTTCCGAGAGCTTGTTTCGGCCGATATGGAATGGGCGGATTCGCGAAAGACACGCTTCCGTCGTCGCTCCACATGGTCCAAAGGGCTCTCGCTGGGGCTAACCGCCTTATCGACTGTCGTCCTAGGAATCCCGCAGATCCCGTTCAACGCAACGATCGCGTTGCCGATGGTCGCAGTGGTAACACTGCTGGGATCACTCGAATTGTTCCACAACTGGCGATCGCGGTGGATTCTGATGGAAGAGACGCGCTACCGCCTCAACCGCTTGCGTGACGAGATCGACTATCTCCTCGTAACTAATCCGTCGGACCAGGTCACCCGTGAGCGCCTAGATCGATTCTTTCTTGATCAGCAACAGATTTGGGCGGACGTTAGTCGGCAGTGGGTCGAATTTAGACGGCAGGGCGACGCCCAACAGCCCGGCAGCGCTATTTCCCGAGCAGGAGCCGAATAGCCCTTGCGTCGTCGCGGATGGACGCGGCCGATTGTGACCGGACCCGGCCGACGGTCCTGCCAAATCGCAGCGTCCAGCCCTGCCCGTTGGAACCGCTGGGCGACGGTTGTCCTGAGGTTGTCGCGCTGCGAGGACCTCGTTGCAGCCGGGCCGCCATCCGCTCAGTCGATCGATCGGTGCCTGCGCGAGTCACTACAGCGAAGGTACGCCGAACAGCACCAGGTAGCCGAGGGCACCCAGAACCGTCCCCAGGCAGTAAGAGACGTAGTGGGTCCGCGAGGTACGCATGAAGGTAATGATAGAGAAAGCGGCCGATACAACAAGTTCCACGATCGGTATCGTCGTTGATACAGAAAGGAGTTGCAGCGTAACGCCCGCAATTATCAGCATTGCCAGAAACGACGCCCAGGATGGAATAGCCATGATGCCTGACTTTGGATCTCGCTCCGACCCCTGCGTGGTCTTCACGAGGAATGTAAGGGCCATTAGCGGAAGCAAGACGCCCGCGAAGCTCCGAACGCCGTCCCCCACGCCCTCTGCGAACCCTCGCGTTACGAACCAGATCATGAGGATGAGTAGGAGACCAGGAGCTGCAACCTGCGCGAAAGGATAGAGGGCCCCCTCGATAAAGCGACTGCCCCAGTTGCTCTCTTCATGCTGAACGCTGCGTGTGCTCATCGCTCCTCCACTGGCGTCGCCTTAATAGATGCGCTGCACTTTGGATCACTCGCATGGTCCCATGCAAATAGCGGCGGCCGGGATCACGTGTTCCGGCTCAGTGCTACGTCAATTTGGTGAGGCGCCTGAATGATCGTACGGCACATGTCAGACGATCGGCCTACTCCGATAGGTGGCGCAGTGAGTGATTCGAACGCACTGTCACCGACAGATGCGAATGCCTGATCATGTGGCTCCGGCGAGCTGCACCCTCCTGATCGTCGGTCCCGGTGCCGAGGTCGCCCTCGGCCGCCTTGGCGTAGCCGTCGAGCCAGGTGGTCATCGAATAGATGAGCTTTGCCGTGCCTCTCCTCCGGGTACGAGCGCGTCAGTCTGCCAGCAGTCCTGCAGGCTGTGACCGCATCTCGGTTTGCCCGTTCCGCTCCACCGACCCGCGCCCTGTCCACGCGCACGCTCAACAACATCGCCGGCCTGACCGGCACGTATCGCCGAGCCGTGGGCGCCGGCGTCCTGCCCGCGACCAACTTTTCGGCCGGTCCGGTCGTTCACCTCGTACTATCCGGCTGTGACATCTGCGCTCGGAAACCTGTCTCCGCAGCAGCGGGCACTGGTGGACCAGTGGCTTCCCGGCGCAACGGTCGTGAGGGACCACAGTTGGGCTTGGTGGCGACCACTGTCCTCGAGATGACCCACGCCGGATCACGATTCATCGTCAAGGCTGGCGGCGACGACGACCACCACGTCCAGCGAGAGCTCCACGCCCATCTCAACTGGTTGCGCCCATGGACCGACAGGGGACGCGCACCGACTCTGGTGCAGGGCAGCGCGGACGCGAAGCTGCTCATCACCCGGTACCTGCCCGGTGAACTGGTGCTCGGCAGCAAGCAGGCCGACGACACCTCCACCTATCGGCAGGCGGGCGAGCTGCTGGCCTTGTTACACGCACAGACTCCCGTCACGGACGACGACTACGAAAGGCGCGAGAACGAGAAGTCACTCGCGTCGCTCAGCGGACCACACCGAATCGCTGCGACCATCGCGGAACGACTACGCGCCGAAATCGCCACCTGGCCGACGCCGCCCGCGATCCTCGTACCCACCCACGGGGACTGGCAGCCCCGGAACTGGGTCGTCCACCACGGCGTCGTGGGCGTCATCGACTTCGGCCGTGCGGCGATGCGTCCCGCATCCACGGACTTCGCCCGGCTGGCCGCCCAGGACTTCTGCCGCAACCCGAACCTCGAGGCAGCCTTTCTGGACGGGTACGGGACCGATCCCCGCGAGCCGGGCGCGTGGCACCGCGAACGAGTTCGCGCCGCGATCGGCACCGCGGCCTGGGCGTATCACGTTGGCGACGAGCGATTCGAAGCCCAGGGCCACCGAATGATCGCCGAGGCGCTCTCATCTTCGGGAACCTGACGGAGAGGAGAAGCGGGGCGTCGGGGGCCGGCGGCTGGTCAGCGGTTGCTGCCCAGACGGGTTCACGGAGGACTCAGACATGCAGGGTGGGCCGGTAGATGAGTTCCTGGGAGCGACCGTCGAGGGTCCGACTCTCCACCAACTCCAGGTCGAAGTCGGCCGCCCCCTGGAAGATCGGCTCCGTACCGGTCTGACCGGTGATCACCGGGAAGACCGTCACCTGGACGAGGTCGACCAGACCGGCGGCCATCAGCGCCCGGTTCATCGACAGGCTGCCGTGCGATCGCAGGGGCACCTCGGACTCCTCCTTGAGCCGGGCGACGACCTCGACGGCGTCCCCACTCACGACGGTCGCGTCCGGCCAGTCGAGGGGTCCGTCGAGCGTGCTCGACACCACCGTCGCGGGGAGGCTCCTCATCCGGGTGACCCAGGCGTCACGGACCTCGGACTCCTCGGTGCTCGCGGCGAGCATCTGCGCGAACACCCGGTACGTGTTGGCTCCGAAGACCATGCGCTGCTCCTCGCCGTACACGGCGAGGCGGTGCTTGAGCAGCTCGGGACCCTGCTTACCCCAGTAGCCGCCCCAGTTTCCGCTGCTGGTGCCGAAGCCGTCGAGGCTGGAGAAGACGTCGAAGGTGTAGGTCGCGGTCATGATGCTCTCCTCGTGCGAGTGAGTTCGGTACGACGGGTCCGCAGGAAGGCACGTTCGGTCTCGTTGGTGGCCATTGCCATGGCCTGGTCGTAGGCGGCTCCGGCCTCAGCGTCGCGTCCGAGCCGGGCCAGCAGTTCGGCCCGGGTGGCGGGCAGCCGGTGGTACCCGGGAAGTTCGACGTCCTCCAACGCGGCGAGGGCCACCGCCGGTCCGTGCACCTCGGCGACGGCGACCGCGCGGTTGAGCGCGACGATCGGGGTCGGCGCGAGCGCGAGGAGCTGGTCGTAGAGTGCCAGGACCTGGGTCCAGTCGGTGGCGGCGCCGTCGGTGTGCACCGCGCTGATCGCGGCCTGGATCTGGTACGGGCCGGGCCGGTCGCGCCGCAGGCAACGGCGGACCAGGTCGTGGCCCTCGGCGATGAGCACCCGGTTCCACAGCGACCGGTCCTGGTCGGCCAGCAGCACCAGCTCGCCCGTCGGGCCGAGCCGGGCGGGGCGGCGCGCCTCGGTCAGCAGCAGCAGGGCGAGCAGGCCGAGGACCTCCGGCTCGTCGGGCATCAATGCGGCGAGCTCGCGGGCGAGTCGGACCGCCTCGGTGCACAGGTCCGTTCTGATCAGCGGTCCGGCGGTGGACGCGTAGCCCTCGTTGAACATCAGGTAGAGCACGGTGAGCACGGGCGGCAGCCGGTCCGGCAGCTCATGTTCGGCGGGTACCCGGTAAGGGATGGCGGCGTCCCGGATCTTCTTCTTGGCGCGCACGATCCGCTGAGCGACGGTCGCCTCCTGGATCAGGTAGGCCCGGGCGATCTCCGGCACGTCGAGGCCGCCGAGCAGGCGGAGCGTGAGGGCGGTGCGCGCGTCGGGAGCGAGCGCCGGGTGGCAGCAGGTGAAGATGAGTCGCAGCTGGTCGTCCTTCACCGGTCCCACCTCTCTGGGCTCGTCCTGTTGATGCAGCAGGAGGGCCTGGGCGTGCCGGGCCTCGCGGGTCGACTCGCGGCGGAGCCGGTCGATGGCCCGGTTGCGTGCCGTGGTCACGATCCAGGCGCCCGGGTTCGGCGGCGGCGTCTGCCACTTCTCCAGCGCGGTGGTGAAGGCGTCCTGGACCGCCTCCTCGGCGAGGTTGATGTCACCGAGGATGCGGGCCAGGGTGGCGACGCAGCGGCCGTACTCCGCGCGATAGATGCTCGCCAGGTCCATGTCGGGAGACCGGCTCCTGGTCAGGCCTGGGACAGGTCGTCGAAGGGACGCACCTCGACCGGACCGCAGGCCGCCGCGCACCTCTCGGCCCAGGCCAGCGCCTGGTCCAGGTCCGCGCACCTGATGACCCAGAACCCGGCGATGTGTTCCTTCGTCTCGGCGAACGGCCCGTCGCTCATGGTGGTGGTGCCGTTCTCGATCCGGACGACGGTGGCGCTGTCCGGTGACGTGAGTCCCCCGCCGAAGACCCAGGCGCCCGCGGCCTGCATGTCGTCGTTGATTCGCTCGGTCTCCCTGAACATGGTCTGCATCTCCTCGTCGGACGGGTCCGGCGCGCCCTCGACGAAGTGGACGGACAGCAGGTACTGCTTCATGACGATCCTCCGGTGGTCGATGGTGGGATGACGACAGGTCAGGCGGTCAGGCGACGCGCGACAGCGGGGATCACGATCGCGGCCGCGACCAGGTGGGTGAGCATCAGCAGCGCCTTGGTGGCCGTCCCGGCGTCGGCGATCACGTCCGGCACGAGCGACAGGACCGTCAGCACGACCGTCGTGCGGACGAACGTGCGCCGCGGGCGCCGAGCGAAACGGGACAGCAGCGCGGCGATGACCACGCCGATCAGCGAAAAGGCCACGGTCAGCACACCGAACCCCGCCACCGGGATCGGTGCGCCGTCCAGGTCGAGGCTGATCCCTGCGGCGTGGCCTACTGCGGCGACGGCCATGGTGGCGGCGCTCGCGGCAACCGCGGCGATGACACCGGTTCCGATCAGCGCAGCGAAGGTCGACGTGGTGGCGCGGGTCGTGTTCGCGGTGGTGGTCATCGTGCCCTCCAGCGGGTGCGTGGCCCGTCTCGGATGCCGGGCTCTCACCAGGGCTACGAACGGGACCAACGCCGATCGACAAGCACACCCGGATCTTTTCGAAGACTTTCGACTCCGGCGCACGTCGAGGCAGTCCCGGGCATCGCGGATGATCCCCGACGATACGCGCGCGCCTCTCTCGGCTTCGATGAGCCGCGCGGCACGACCCGACTTCACCACGGTGCCGGCTGCGCCGCGCCCTCCAGTCAGCCCTGCTACGAGTCGCTCATCCGCTGGCGGCGCTGCCCTGGGACCGGCGATGCCTGGCGTCTCGGATGAGCGTCAGGGCGATGACGAGAAGGCCGAGCAGGGCGACGACGGCGTTGGCGGTCGTGAGGAAGACCGCCTCGCCAGCGGTGGCGTCGTCGAGGTGGGTCAGGTGGAAGAAGAAGTGGGGTATGGCGAAGGTGGAGAATGCCGCCGCCGCGGGGATGGTGAACGCGGCTCGAGGTGCGACGAGCGCTATGCCGAGGACGACGGCCAGGCCGAGGGTGGCTCCGCCGAAGTCTCGCGCGTAGTGCTCGCTGAGCGGCGGGGTGAGGGTGACGGTCGGGAAGTTTTTGTAGAAGCTTTCGGGGAAGATCTGGTTCCAGAACCCGACAACGAGTTCGTCGAGGAAGAGTACGGCCAGGGCGATCCGGATCAGCGCGGTCAGCGCGGAGCCCCGTCCGTCTGTTGACGCGACCTGCGGTGCGGCGGGGACGGGTGACTGGCCTTCGCTCACCGGGTCCGCCCGATGGTTCTTTGCGCTGCCGGGCTGGCCAGCCACTGGTCGAAGGTCTGTCTGCCTCGGGGGCCGGGGCCGGTGGGCAGCAGGCCGTCTCCGGCCATGGCTCGACCGGTAGCTCCCGGGAGCCGGACGGGCAGGACGACGCGGTGACTTCCGCGGGCGCGTAGCAGACGGCGGGCCATGTCCGGCATGTGCAGCTGTTGTGGGCCGGCGATGTCCGGCGCCCGGCCGGCCGGGTCTGCCAGGGCGAGGTCGACGAGACAGTGAGCGACCTCGTGGGCCGCGATCGGCTGGCTGAGCATCTGGGGTACCACTGCGATCGGGCCGGGGACGGAGGCGAGCATCTGCGCGGCCAACTCGTGGAATTGCGTCGAGCGGAGCACTGTCGCGGGTACCGCACCGTCCAGGACGAGCTTCTCCTGGCGTCGTTTGCCCGCGTAGTAACCCCAATTCACCCGGTCGACGCCGACAACCGACAGCGCGACGTGGTGCCGCACGCCGACGCGCTGGCCTGCCGTGAGCAGGTTACCTGTCGCTGTGCCAAAGAAGTTTTCCGATTTCTTCCGGTTGGTCGTCGACACGTTGCTGACGTCGATCACGACCGGTACGCCGGTCAGCGCCTCGTCCAGCCCGGAACCGCGGATCAGGTCCACGCCTGTGGAGCGGGCGAGGATGAGCGGCTCGTGGCCGGCAGCCCGTACGGCGTCGACGACGAGACGTCCGACCCAGCCGGTCCCGCCAGCTACCGCGATACGCACTGAGCCACCTCCCGATTCGCCGTAACGCCGCAGAGGTGCGTCGCCCGGACCGGGCGCCGGGGTGAAAGAGAAATCAACCGCTGTGATGTCACTGATGGTTCTACCTCTCCGAGACTTCTCACCGAGGTTCAAACTAGGCAACTCGCACTAAAGCGTGGATTTCTCACCTGTGGCCGCGCGTCTGGTGCCGGCGTAGACACCGCGCGAGAGCGTCATGATCGCGAGGAGGAGAGCGAGTACGACGACGCCTGCGGCGGCGTAGAACGCGACGACCCCGCCGTGCGTGAGCCGGGCACGCAAAGGATTCGCTGCGGCGGCCGCCGCGGTGTCCGCTCCCACAGTGAACTCCGCCGTGCCGGTTACCGGGTGTCCGTCGGTGAAGGTTGCTCGCCAGCTGATCTCGTACCCGCCGTCAGGCATTCCCGCTTTCACCTGATGAATCAGCCTCGCTCCGTGGACAGCTGGCCGACCGTGGGACCAATTCGTTCCCGTGTGGTCAACGATCGTGATGCTGCTGTCAGACGTGATGTCGGCGGCAAACGCCACCTCGACCCGTTCCGGAGCGGTCACGAGCGCGGCGCCGTCGGCCGGCGTGATCGAATGCCTCGCGCCGTGGGCGAACGCGGGAGCGGGCGTGACCGTCGGCGAGAGACCGGCAGCAAGCACGACCGTGACGATCAATCCGACGGTACGACGAGTGCGAGGCGCTCGACCGGTGGCTGATTCGCCGGTCGCGGGCGCCGCGACGCTTCTCTTCATGGCGTGCTCCCCTCCGCCGCGAGCGACCGCGGCATCTGGGAAGTGGACCGAGTGGCCCCCCGATTCGTGACAGCAGAGCTAGCCGCTGGGCCAGCTGTCACGAATCGGAGGCCCGCTCGGTCCGTACTGGTGACGCTGGCTCACCACCCGCAGGACGGCGCAAGGAGCAATGAGTCATGACCATCACCATCCGCATCGCACTGGCGATCCTGTTTGTCGACAATTTCGTGGTCGGGGCCTGGAACGCGATCTGGCCGGCCGGCTTCTACGCGTACTTCCCGACAGTGGACCTCACGCCGCCGTTCAGCGAGCACTACGCGCGGGACTTCGGCACGGCATCACTGGCGATCGCCCTGGTACTGGGCATCGCGGCGATCAAACCCAAGGCCCATTTCGTCATCCCCGCCGCGGGCGCCTATTCGGTCTTCGCGGTGCCACATTTCTTCTACCACCTCACGAACATGGAGGGGGCGACCGTAGGTGAGGCGATCCTCCTCACCACCGGAAACGCGGCCGTTGCGCTCGTCGGCCTGGTGATCATCCTCCTGACGGTGCTGCGCGACCGTTCAGCGGCTCGGCGCGGCTTCGCCTCGGCTCGGGCCGCCCACTGAACCTTCCGCGTCAACCACTGGGAGAACCGATGGTTCCCGAACCCCGCCCGCCACGTCGGTCGAACGCGTTACCCAGCGCGTTCTGCGTCGTCGTCGCCGAACGACACCACCTCAAGAACCTCGCATATCACCTGCTCGGTTCGGTCGACGTCGCCGAGCACGCGGTGCAGGAGGCGTACACCGGCTGGTACACGATGCCGGACGACCAACAGGATGGCATCGACAGCCCCTTCACCTGGCTCGTCGGCACGCTCGTGCGGATCTGTATCGGTCTGCTCGAATCGTCGCCGCCCCGAGCCGGTGTCCAGACCGCCGATCGAGCGGGTCGCCTCCATGGTGCGGACCGTCCGCCTCAGCGGTGGGGTGCCTGGCGCGACGCGCCGATGCTGTAGTACGGCCGCGCACGGGTATGCGTTGGTGCCCGGACAGCAGCGATATCGGCGGTGGTTCGAGCTCACCTGCATGGTCAGGGACAGAAGCGACGAGGCGGGCGGTCATGGTGGAGCGAGGGGAAGACGGGACACTGATCGGCGCGTTGGGGGTGTTCGGCGGGGTCCGTCCGCGGCTGTTCGGCATCGCCTACCGGATGCTCGGAAGTGTCGCCGAGGCGGAGGACGTCGTGCAGGAAGCCTGGCTCCGGTGGCAGCAGACCGATCGCAGCCAGGTACGGGACCCGATCGGGTTCCTGGTCACGACGACTTCTCGGCTCGCTCTGAACGCCGCGACATCGGCTCGCGCCCGACGTGAGCTGTATCCCGGACCGTGGCTACCCGAGCCCGTCGACACCACCGCCGACCCGACACTGCAGGCCGAACGCAACGAGTCACTCGAACTCGCCGTGCTGCTTCTGTTGGAACGGCTCACCCCGGCCGAGCGGGCGGTGTACGTGCTGCGCGAGGCGTTCGACTACCCCTTCCGGCGGATCGGCGAGATTCTCGACGTCAGTGAGGCGTACGCGCGGCAGCTCGGCCGACGCGCCCGTACGCACCTGGCCCAGCAGCGGCGCGATCGGGTCGCCCACGCCGACCACGACCGCCTGCTGCGTGCCTTTCTCGCCGCCGCCCGGTCCGGTGAGCTGACCCGGCTCGAGGAGCTGCTCGCCGAAACAGCCACGTCCTACGCCGACGGCGGCGGCATCGTTCGAGCCGCCCAGGTACCCATCGTCGGACGTGACAACGTCGCGCGTTACATCCTGGGACTGATGCGCAAGTTCGGCCACGACCTCGCACTGGAGATCGTCGAATCGAACGGCCAGGCCGCGATCCTCGTCTCGCGGCCCGGTACAACGGTCGCGTTGGTCACCATCGAGGCCTCCCCCGCCGGAATCGAACGAGTGCTGGTCATCCTCAACCCACAGAAACTGGCCCTGTTCCAGCGGTAACCTTCGTCACCGGTGACACAGCGACGGGCAGCCCGGTCCGGCTGGCACCGCCGCGATGCGGCCGGGTCGACGGAGCCTGGCACGTGAGTCATCGCCGAACCTGCCGGCGCTGCTCGCACGGAGGAGATCGTTGCTGAGTGGCAAAGTCGCTTGACCTGCATCTGGAGTTCGATCGGGGTGCGGGTTTCCCGGGTCGCTCGCTGGAGAGCGCGTTACGGGAGAGCATTCGGACCGGCCGGCTGCGGGCCGGATCGCGTCTACCCGGGAGCCGGAGCCTGGCCACCGACCTGGGCTTGGCCCGGGGCACGGTGGTGCAGGCGTACGCGCAGTTGGTGGCGGAAGGGTGGCTGGTGGCGGCACCCGGCTCGGGCACCCGGGTCGCGGACGTGCTCCATGATCCGCCCGGCCCACGTAGGCAACCGCGGCCGTCGATCGCGGCCGGGCCGGTGATCGAGTGGCGGCCGGGGATTCCCGATCTCGGTTCGTTCCCCCGAACGGCCTGGGCCGACAGTGTCCGCCGGGCGCTGGCAACCGCTTCGCGCGGCACGCTGGACTACTCCGAGCCGGCAGGGCTGCCCGCGTTGCGGACGGCGGTGGCCGGCTATCTCGCGCGCACCCGTGGAGTGCTCTGCGACCCGGACTCGGTGGTGATCACGGCAGGCTTCACCCAGGGCCTCTCCCTGCTGGCGCGGACGCTGCACCGGCGCGGCGTACGCGCCATCGCCACCGAGAACCCCGGATTGGCCCATCACCGCATGGTGCTGCGGGCCGCGGGCCTGACGGTCACGCCACTCACCGTCGGCGCGGGCGGGGCCGACCCGGACAACGCGGCGGGTCAGGCCGCGCTGCTCACTCCGGCGCACCAGCATCCGACCGGAGTGGTACTCACCCCACGGCAACGCTACCGAGTCATCGCCTGGGCACGGGAGCACGACGCATTCCTGATCGAGGACGACTACGACGGCGAGTTCCGCTACGACCAGCGGCCGGTGGGCGCGATGCAGGCGCTGGCGCCAGAGCGGATCGTGTACGCCGGCAGCACGAGCAAATCGTTGGCGCCGGCCGTCCGCCTGGGCTGGTTCGTCGCACCCGAGCCACTGCGTCGCGAACTGACGACGACGATCGTGGAGGCCGGCGCCGCAGTCTCCGCGATCGACCAGCTCGCCATGGCCGACCTGCTCACGCACGGCGACTACGACCGGCACATCCGCCGCATGCGACTGACCTACCGGCGCCGCCGGATCGAGCTGGCTGGGCGCCTGGCCGAGGTGACCACCACTTCGCTGGAGGGCATCGCGGCCGGCGTGCATGCGCTGCTGCCGCTGGCCTCGGTCGCGGAGGAACGCTGGCTGATCCAGGCCGGACGCCGCCAGGGACTCCACCTGATCGGCCTGCACAGCAACGGCTACTGGCACGATCCGGCGGATGAGCGGCAGGCGGCGGCCCTGGTCATCGGGTACGCGGCGCCACCGGCTCACGCCTGGCAGGCGGCACTGTCCGAACTCTGCCAACTGGTCCATCAGACCGGTCGCTAACTGGTCCATCCTGCTGGTCCAGTCGGGGATACGTTCGACTCATGCAGACCATGAAGATCGGAAACAACGAGGTCGTGCTGCTGGGCACGGCCATGCCGCCGGAGCTACCGGAGGGCTCGCACGTGATGACCGCGACGATCGAACTACCACCGGGTGACCCGGGCACGCCGCCGCACCGGCACTCCGGCCCGGTATTCGGCTACATGCTCGACGGCGAGATGATCTTCGAGCTGGAGGGCGAGCCGGAACGGGTGATCAAGGCCGGTGAAGCGTTCTGGGAGCCTGGCGGCGACGTCATCCACTACCGATCCGCCAACAACCTGCCCGATCAGGTGAGCACATTCCTGGTCGTCATGGTGTGCGCGCCCGGCCAGGAAATGCTGGTGCTGGTCAGCCCTGAGGAGCTCGAACAGCGCAAGGACCGCCGCTCACCCCGGCCGAACTGACGGAGAAGCACACTCATGCGTATCGTTCTCGCCGGTTCGACCGGCACCATCGGCCGCCGGCTCGAGCCGCTCCTGACCGCCCAGGGGCATGAGGTCATCGGGCTGGCCCGTAACGGCCCGCTGGCCGTCGACGTGCTCGACCGGGACGCGGTGGCGGCCGCCGTCCGCGACACCCGGCCCGACGTGGTGATGCACCAGCTGACCAGCCTGAGCACCGGCGACCTCGCGGCCAACTCGCGGCTGCGTCGGGTCGGGACCCGCAACCTGGTCGACGCGGCGCTCGCCGCCGGAGTACGGCGGATCGTGGCACAGAGCATCGCCTGGGCGTACGAACCGGGCGCCGAGCCCGCGACCGAGAAGACCCCGCTCGACCTCGGCGCCGCAGAGCCGCGCCAGACCAGTGTGGCCGGTGTCGCCGCGCTCGAATCCGCCGTCCAGGAGGCGCCCGAGTGGGTCGTGCTGCGGTACGGCACCCTTTACGGCCCGGACACCTGGTACGCCCGCGACGGCCTGATGGCCCAGTTCGCCGCCGCCGGCAGGGTCCCCGCGGACGCGGACGTGAGTAGCCTGCTGCATATCGACGACGCCGTCGCCGCCGCGGTCGCGGCCCTGGAGTGGCCCGCCGGCGCGGTCAACGTCTGCGACGACGAGCCCGCCGCGGCCGCGGAGTGGGTGCCCGCGTTCTGCGCGGCGGCCGGGGTCCCGGCACCCGCGGTGACAGTGGGCGAGCGGCACGGCTGGGCACGGGGCGCGAGCAACCACTACGCCCGCACGCACCTCGACTGGATCCCGCCTCATCCCTCCTGGCGAGATGGATTCGCCACCCTGTGAGCCATCCGCCCACCGTCGGCGTCCGAGAACGGGCCACACATCTTGATCTTGCAAGGCAACGAAGAGGAAGAGTCATGCCGGAACACCTCAAACTGGCCGCGCTGAGCGACGACTACGCACGCTTCGATCTGGAGCGCGATGTCGTACGCGAATGGGAGGACGGCGCCCGCACCGACGATCGCGCCGGGTCGTACGAGTGGTGGTACTTCGACGCCCACCTCGAGGACGGCGCGAAGGTGGTCGTGGTGTTCATGAACAAGGACCTCGGCGCGGCGAGCAGCCCGCTGTCGCCGCAACTCCGCGTCAACCTGGAACTTCCCGACGGCACGATGTCCAACAACACGATCGCGATCCCCCCGGCCGAATGGTCGGCGGCGAGCGGGCGTACGGACGTAAGGATGGGCCCGGACAACCGCTTCCAGGGCGAGAACCTGCGCGAGTACCGGATCCAGGCGGCCGCCGGGAGGCTGCGGGTCGACTTCACGCTGACATCCGAGGTCCCGGCCTGGCGCCCGGCCACCGGGCACATGCTGTTCGGCGCGAAGCGCGACCTCGAGTTCAACTGGCTGCCCTCGGTCCCGCAGGGAGCCGTGCGCGGCTCGTACACGATCGACGGGGTGCGGCACGAGACGACCGGCGTCGGCTACCACGACCACAACTGGGGAAACGTCGGGCTGCAGAAAATCATCAATGACTGGTACTGGGGGCGGGGGCAGGCCGGGCCGTACACGGTCATCGCCTCGTTCATCACCAGCGCCGAGAAGTACGGCTTTGCCGAGATCCCCATCTTCATGCTGGCCCGCGACGGCCGGATCATCGGCGACGACCCGGAGAAGATGACGTTCGAACGACACCGGGTCTACACCGACGCGAAGACCGGCAAGCCGGTGGCGGGCATGGTCCGGTACACGTACGTGGACGACGACGACACGTACGTGGTGACCTTCGACCGCAAGCGCGACCTGGTCCGCAACCCGCTCACCAAGGACCTGCCCTGGCTGAAGAGGGCCGCGGCCCGGCTGGTCCGGTTCGACGGCGCCTACCTCCGCTTCGCCGGCCTGCTCACGATCGAGCATCACAAGGGCGAACGCGTGGTCGAGGAGTTCGCCGAGGGCGCGATCTGGGAGCTCATGTACTTCGGGCACGCCCGAGTCACATCGGCCGCGTGAGGCGCCGTCAGGCGCCGCTGCGGACGAAGATCTCCTCGCCCCATGACCCGTCGTCGGCCTCCATCCGGATGACCAGCCGGTCACCGGCACAGCGGTACGACCCCTCCGAATCAGCCATGACCGAGCTGATGTCCAGCTCCCTGTCGCCGACCCGCAGCAGGTTCACGTCGCCTGCCGTCACGCCGTCGCGCTGCCGGTACCGGCCGGCGTGGGCAGTCCACCGGTAGGTCTGCATGCCCCGGCGGACGTTGCGCACGGTGTGGCCGTTGAGGAGGCCCTCGGCGGCGGCCCGGTCGAACAGGTCGGTCGCCGTGCCGTCGATCCGGTAGGCGCTGGCGAAGCCGGTCTCCGGACCACTGGTGAGGTCGACACTCGCGTCCTGCCGCAGCCCGGTGATCGTGCCCAGCGGCGAGTCGGCGGGGACCGGCACGTGGTAGCGCCCGGCGGCGAGACGCCACACGCCGACGAGGCAGCCATCGTGTCCGGTCACTGCCGCGGGCCCGGACGTCCGGTGCGCGGCGGCGACGGCACCGGACGCGCCGAGCAGCACCAGGACGGCGGCCCCGGATGTCAACCACCGGCGGTGGCGGGGGCGCACGACCACGGTCAGTGCCGCCGTCACCGCGGCGCCGAGCGCCGCCGCGAGGGTCGCGAACACCGGCGCGACGAGCAGGGCGTGGCTGATCGCCCGCACGGCGAGGACCTGCTCGGGAGGGCGGACGCAGCCCGGTCCCGCGGCGGTGCCGAGGCAGGGCAGCGCCGCCATGGCGGCCACCAGCACCGGCGCCAGAAGCAGACCCGCCGTGCCCGCGGCCAGCAGCGCGTGCCACACCGACAGCCGCCGATTGGCCACCGCCGCCACCGCGACAGTCATCTCGACCAGGGTGACCGGCAGCAGCGTGTGGCCGTCGACGAGGCTCCGCAGCGCCGCCGGCCCGAGGCCCGGGTCCCGGGCGGCGACCGCGATGCCCACCACCACCAGGGGGAGCGCCACCGCGCCGACGACCCCCGAGACGATGCCGAGCCGCAGCGCCCGCCGGGTCGCGTGCCGGTCCGCCAGGACCGGATGCAGCGCGGCGGCCAGCGGCAACGCGAGCAGGTACGGGGCGTGGTCGGCCAGCACGCGCACGTACCAGCCGAGGGTGTCCCCCAGGGTGAGCACGGTGACGTGTTCGGGGTGACCCTCGCGTGCGGCGAGCACCCGCAGCATGCTCACCTCGGAGTCCGCCGACCACGAGTCCAGGATCAGGATCGACGCCACGAACGCGGCGATGAGCAGTGCGGTGGCCGTGGCGGCGCCGGCCCACGCCAGACGGGTACGACCCGCGTCGGTCACCGGGATCCGCCGCAGGTGCGCCCGAGCGCCGAGCGCCACCCAGCGGCCGAGCAGGACGCCTGCGGCGATCCCGAGCACGGCCCACGCCAGCTCGACCCACCAGGCCGGCCGGTCGCTGGCATACGCCGCCGACCAGGCCAGCCGGCGGCCCACGAGGAGCCCCACGGCCAGCGCCGCACCGAACAGACCGCCGCCGGCCGCCGTGCCACCACCGTGCCGCGCCCACCAGGCCGACCGCCACAGCGCGCCGGTGGTGACCAGGGCCAACGGCACACCGAGCAGCAGCCCCACCAGGAACGCGCCGCCGGTGAGCGGATCAGGGCCGCCGAGGGTACGGGGCAGTTGCGCCATCAGGTCCGCCAACGGCGGCGCGGCGATCCCGGCAGCCAGGCCGGCGCCCAGCGCCTCGACGGGGCGAGCGGAGACTCGACGCACCGGCCGGTCCAGTTCGTCGGCGCGTGCCCGGGCCAGCGGCTGGAACCGGAACATGGCCGCGAGGCGGGGCCAGCGTCCGGCGCGGGTGGGGTTGGTCGCGAGCAGCGCCCGGATGGTCGCCGCGTCGGCCCCGGTCAACCGGGCGTCCGCGGCGAACTCCCGGGCCCGCAGCACCGACCAGGCCGAGACCTGCACCACCAGCGCGAACGTCGCCAACCGCCAGACGTCATCGAGCAGGTGGGCGGCGGGCACGGCGCCCGCGTAGTTGACCGCGACGGGTACGAGAACGGCCAGCGGGAAGGCCCAGGCCAGCGCGATGGTCAGCCGGGTCAGGCCCACGTCCGCGTTGCGGAGGTGGGCCAGCTCGTGCAGTACGACCGCCCGGAACACGCCCGGCGCCACCCGGTGGGCGTGCACGAGCCCCAGGTCGAGCCGGACGTAGCGGACGGGGAACGCGCCGAAGGTGTTGCCGCTGACCCGTGCCGACCGCGACGCCACGAACGTCGGCGCCCGACGCAGCCCCGCCTCGCGTACCAGGGCGGACAGGTCCGCGCGCAGCGTTTCGGTGCCCGGCATCCGGTCCAGGCGGCGCAGGTCGCGCAGCCGGCGTTCGCACCACGGCGCGGCCAGGTAGATCACGGCCGTCACCGCCGCCAGCACGGCCATCCCGACGAGCATCTGACGGACCGCGTCGGCGTGCAGCGTGCCGAGGCAGTGTCGCACCGCCGCTGCCGATTCCTCGTTGACCGTGCCGGTCCGCACGTCGATCGGTGCGGGCAGCCCGCGCAGTCCGTCGATGCACTCGGCCCGCTGGCGGGTGCGCGCGGCGTCGATGAGCACCGTCTGCCAACCGAAGACGCTCGTACCGACGACCGCGGTCACCGCGGCGACGAACCGGCCGAGGGCCGGTGACGGCAACGGAGGGGTCACCCCGGCCAGGGCGGGGCCGGCTGTCGGGTCACTCACCGTCGATGTTCCCGGCGTCCATCCCGAACCGGGCGACGAACGCCTCGCGCACCGCGTCGCGCAGCACCGCGACCTGGTCCTCGGTGAGCGCCCAGCGCGGGTCGCGGGCCGCGGCCGTGACCGCCTCCTCGATACGTAGCACCTGACCGGGGCGCAGCCGCACCGTCCGGGGCGGCACCTCGCCCGAGCGGCGGGTCCACCACCGCCGGCCGAGCCGGCGCAATCCCCCGCGCATCGCATCGGTGGCCTGTGCCTGGACCGCGTCGCGCAACCCGGCGAGGGCGACGCCGGTCAGCACCATCACGTACGGCAGCAGCGGCTCGACGGTCTCCGCGAAGCCCCCGCCACCGGCCTCGCCGCCGCCCACCCGCAGAAGAGCACGCGGGTCCTCGCGCCACCGCCACGGCCGACGCTGGTACGCCGGTTGCAGGAATACCAGCAGCGGCTCCTCCTCCGGAGCCACCGCCCGGATCGCCAGCCGGACGAGGTCCTCCTCCGCACCGCCGCTGGCGGCCTGCCTGGTCGGGCTCATGACGATCGTGTCTCCGGGCCGGTGGTCGCTGCGCGGTGCGGCGATCACGTTAGGACCCGAGCCCGAGCGGCGCGATCAGCAATCAGACAGTCACCTTCAGTGACGTCACCCGATCCGCCGGCCCTGCGGCGGACGTGGTCGAGCGGGGCGATCCCGGACGGGGTTGCCAACGAGCGCTGTACCTCAGGGGCATATTTAAGACTCACCGGTATACCGCCCACCACAGTCACCACCGCCGAGCGTGGCGGGCGGGCCCGGCAGCCCCGAGAGCGGGCATTGTCAGATGGTGCGGTCGGGCACCGCGCAGCCGTCCGGGGCGCACAGACCCTCGGCGTCGGTGACGACCGGAAGCGGCCGCAGGCTGGCGTGGCCTTCGGCCCACGCCTTGCTGATCACCGCCAGCAGGTCGTCGGTGCCGATGGCACCGGGGACGGCGAAGCGGCCGTCGAACACGAGGAACGGCGCGCCCCGGGCGCCGAGGCGCTCGGCCTCGCGCTGGTCAGCCGCCACGCGGGTCCGGTAGCGGCGGCTTCGCAGGGCCTCGGCGGCCCCGGCGCGGTCCAGGCCCACCTCGCCGGCGAAGTCGAGAACCTCCCCGGCCGTCCACAGCTTTCGGGCCTGCCCGAAGTGCGCGCGGAACATCGCCGTCCAGGTCTCGTTACCACGGCCCTGGTCCGCCGCGTAGGCGAGCAGCTCGTGGGCGAAGTCGGTCGGGCCGAGCGTGCGGTCGACCGCCCGGTAGGGCGTCAGGCCCTCCGCCTCGGCGGCTCGCTCGATCGGCCGCAGGACCCGGTCCACGGTCGTCGTGGGCGCCCCGGCCATCTCGATCAGCTTCACCTGACTGACACCCGCACGCGGCAGGTCAGGGTGCAGCTGGAAGGACCGGTGGATCACCTGCACGTCGTCGCCGTGCTCGAACCGGTCCAGCGCCAGGTGCAGCCGGTGATCCATCAATCCGCAGTACGGGCAGACGATGTCCGACCAGAACTCGATCTTCATTGCGCTCCCCCTCGATTCTTACTTCCTGTTCGTAGCCCCATGATGCATTAGTATCGGAGAGCCACAAAAGGCACATTCATGTGCGTAGCGATCGGGCGACGGACAGGCGGCGGCGATGAGCGCAGACGATCTTCGACGGAGACGAACCAACGTCCGGGCGAACGTCCGGAAGGCACCGGGGCCCTGCGCGCACTGGAAGGACGAGGACGCCGACTTCATCCGTGAGGTCCTGGACCTCGTCGGCGACAAGTGGAGCGTGCTGATCATCGGCACCCTCGCCGACGGCCCCACCCGCTACTCGCATCTGGCTGACGCCATCCCCGGCATCTCCCAGCGCATGCTCACCCTGACCCTGAAGCACCTGCAGCGCACCGGGCTCGTCAGCCGGACCTCCTACCCCGAAGTCCCGCCCCGCGTCGAGTACGCCCTCACCGACCTCGGCACCTCGCTGCTGTCCATCGTCCTGGCCCTGGCGGACTGGTCCGCCGACCACCACGCCGAGATCCGCCGCCACCAGACCGCGTACGACAGCGGCACCACGCCGTAGGCCCGCGAGGGCGCCCGTCCGTGCTGTCGCCATCGGGGGACTGTCCCGGTTCCACCGTCCTATCGATGATGTGGATGTAACGATGGGAGGCGTGGGAGCTGCGAAAACTACTGCTATGCCGGCTATCTCGCCGCTGGGCGGCGAGCCGATCAAGCGCGCCGATGCCGAGCGGCTGGCGGGGGTGCTGAAGGCATTCGCCGATCCGGCCCGGCTGCGACTGCTCAGTCTGATCCAGTCCGCTCCGGAGGGCGAGGCGTCGGTGAGTGACCTCACCGCGCCGCTTGGGCTCTCCCAGCCGACCGTGAGTCATCACCTCAGGATCCTCACCGAAGCTGGCCTGCTGGAGCGCGAGAAGCGCGGCGTCTGGGCGTACTACCGCCTGGTGCCGTCCGCGATCGCCACGATCGCCGACCTGCTGACGCCGCCCCGCAAGCGGCCGACGAAGAGGACCCGCTGAGCGGGGAAGTCAACCGACGCTGATCGGCCCGGCTTCCGTGCGGAAAGTGGACCGGGCCGCCACTGGCACCTGGGCGACAGTGCTGGCGGCGCTTCGCGGCTAGCCTCCCGGCATGGGAGACACCGCCAACCTCGCGGCCGCCGGTGACGCGGTACGGCACCTGAGTGGCCTGCTGGCGGATGTCTGGCTGGCGGTGGACGCTCCGGACCACGTCGGCGGGCGGTGGGTGGAGCTGTGCCGCGGGTCGCCGGTCAGTCCGGTGTTCGTCTGCGTCGACGCCATGAGCAACGTGCTGCACGTGCGATATCTCGGCCCTGACAACCTCTCCATCGTCTACCTGCCCGGCTGGTACTACGAGGTGGCGACGGCCGCCGCGCTGGGCCGACCGCTCGGCGCCTCCGCCACGACCGTGCTGGACTTCGCGACCGCACTCCCGCTCGCCTTCGACCTGACCGTCGACCACCGGATCCGGGACGCGGCCCAGAGCGTCACGCCCGCGCCGGGCCGCGAGCCGATCGAGTACGAGCCGCTCGCCTTCGGCTACGCGTTCGCGCCCGCGCACGGCTTCGCCATCACCGACACGCCGCCGGGCACCGACCCGGTGACCGACCCGTCGGTGATCTTCCACTGGAGTGCGATGTCGCTGCGGGTCGCCGCGGCACCCGGCGTCACCTTCGAGCAGCGGCCCCTGCTGAGCGCCACCGCCCTGAGCGTCGTCCGGGCGGCCCACCAACCGGGCGAGGGCACCGTCACCTGCGATCAGGCGCTCCGCTTCGAGTTCGAGCGGCATCGACATCCGATGACGCTGCCGCCGCTCGGCGCGCCGCTGCGCCCCGTACCGCTGGCGGAGCCGGACATCGTCGCGAACGCCGTGGCCATGAGCCGGGCCCTCGGCGAGCCGCGACCCGTGGCGGTGCAGGAGACCCGCCCGGACGGCGTCGACCTGGTGCTGCTGAAGCCCGACCTGCGCCGGCCACCTCGGGGAACCCCGTGGAGCTGGCAGCCCACCTGGCTGGTCGAGGCGGCGAAAATCGTCGACGACGCCGTGTTCGCGATCCTGATGAGCCTGCTCGACACCTACGTCCAGTGGCTCGGCGGGCTGCCGGAGACGGCGCCGGTGCCGATCCGCATCCGCCTCGATCCGGCGAGCGGAAAGGACCGCTTCGCCTATCGACTCGACTATCTGGATCCGGACGGCGACCCGTCGGCCGAACCGCCGGACGAGACCGCGACCTTCGCACCGTGCTTCCGGTTGACCGTGGTCCGCACCACGAACGTGCGGGTCGTCCTGGACCTGCCCCTCGGCGCCACCGGTGAGTCGGACATCGCCGGCATCGTCCAGTACCGCGAGAAGGTCGTCCCCCACTTCGACGACGTGCCGTTGATGATCGCCGACGGCGAGGTCGACACCGAGGGCCTCCTGGAGGCACGGCCGGCGACGATCGAGGAGATCCTCCACATCGTCGTCACGCTCGGCGAGTTCGTTCCGTTCCCACCCCTGCAGGCCGGGTACGACCTACGCGACCTGGGCAGCGTCGCGTCGTACGTGCTGACCGGGGAGAACCTCTACGGCGAGCCGATGAGCGGCCTCGAAGCCGCGGTCACCCTCGGCGGGGTGCTCGTTCCCGAGGTCGCCGAACGGGTGGTCGGCTCGCTGCTCGCCTCGGGCCGGCGGGTCACCACCCTCGGCGACGATCCCACGCGGCGCCTGCGGGAGGCGGCGGAGGCCACGGTGCCCGACGACGCGGCGCTGGCCCGTTCGCTGATCGAACGCGTCGAGGGCGGCCAGCGATGACGCGCCCGCCGGCCGGCGTCGGCCCGTCCATACCGGAGCGGCTCGCGCTGCTGGGCCAGCTCCAGCGCATGACCCCACAGGCCCGGGCGCTCCTGCGGCCGGACATCGCCGCGCCCGCCTTTCTGCGCGACCCCGAGCAGCTCATCGACCCCTCTGGCGTCTGCCTCCGGTCCGGCTTCCTGCAGCACGCCTTCGAGGCGGCGCGCCGCGACGTCCCGACCTTGACGATGGAGGGGTTCCTGGCCAGCGGAGACCACGGCTCGCTGCTGCGCGGTGTCGTCGACGCGATGCTCGGCGAGGCGTCCGCGACGCTGCTGCGCACATCGGATCCCGCGCGCTACGTCGACGCGCTGCGACGCGCCTACGCCAGCTTCAGGACGGCCCCGTCGCCGTTCGACGGCGGCGTGTCCTACGGCTCCTACCGATACCACGAGGGTTTTCACGTCGAGTTGCCCGACGACCTGAACGTCACGCCGATGAACGCTCCGGTCGGCCCGGACCCGCGTTACCCCGCCTACGGTGGCGTGGTCACGGCCCGCGGCCACCGCTCGATCGGCATGGTGCTGGCGTCGCGGGTCTGGGACCGGGAGATCCCGCTGACCGCGCGGGGTCCGGACCTGTTCCGCGAGCTGCACGTGCGCAGCTCCGACGAGCTGCACGCCTGGGACTACGACCCCGATCTGCTGATGTCCGAGGTGCAGATCGCGCACATGATCTCGACCGGGGACGGCCCGATCTACCGCTTCTCGTTCGAGCCGGGTCCGCCCAGCGTCCGGACCGCCGAGCAGGCCCGGTGGGAACTCGCGGCCCGGTTGGAGGACGAGCGGATCCTGACCGTCGACAACGCCGAGCTCCAGCGGTTGTGGGACCACCACGGCCGCAGCGCCACCCGCCCGCGCGGAGATCCGTCGGACCTGCGCAGCCGCTACGGCCGCGATCCGTACTACCGACTGTCCCGGGACGAGCTGTTCGAGACCGCCATGCGACTTCCGTCGGCGCGCAACGTGGCCATCCGCGTCTACGAATGGGAGCACGCGAGGCCCCAGCGGTTCATCAGGGAGATGCAGCGTTGGGTCCGGACGTTGCGCAGGAAGCTCGACGAGGACTTCTGGAGCAGCCGGCTGTCCATGCTGACCGGGGCGAGCGAGCCGGGCAACCTGCACCTGCTCTCCCCACGGGACCACGCACTGACCGACGTCTACGCCGGGCGGATGATGGGCGGCAGCACCCGGCTCGACCGCTGGGGCAACCGCGTGGTCCCGACCGTGGCGGAAGAAGACGCCTACGACTATGCGGCGCGCGCACAGGACTTTCTGCTTCCGTCCGGCGCGACCATGGAGCCCTTCCCGTTGACCGACATCGCCCGGGCGACCGAGCCGGTCATCGCGTTCGACCAACGGACCCTCGCCGAACTCATGGCGGCCCTCCAGGACGACGAATGGCAGGCGGCGCTGGCCTCGACACCCGAGGCGGCCGCGGCCTGGAACCGGCTCGCACAACGGCTCAACGGCCAGGTCGACGGCTACGGCATGCCGACCGCGCTGCACCTGCCTCAACTCTGACTGGAGGATCGGCCATGCCGGCAACACCAGAGGCCACGCTCCGCTTCGTGCAGCTGTGCCGCGCGGGCGACCCCGCGGCCACCGAGGGCGACAGTTGCTCCACCGGACCGAAGATCGTCGGGCCGGTCCTCGACTTCCGCGACGACTGGTCGCCGCAGGTCCGGAACGCGCTGGCCAACCGCGACGTCGAGCAGGCCCAGGCACTGTACGCCGCCCGGCGCAAGGAACAGGACGACCGTCTCGAGGACCTCGGGCGGCTGGCCCTGACGCTGCTGCGGCGCGCCGCTGTCGACTCGCACCTCACCGTCGGCAAGCTGCGCCGCGTCGTCGATGAGTGGGCGGCCGAGCGGCAGATGACGTCGGAACAGTTCGTCGGCACGGTCGCGGCCCTCACCCGCTGGACCGTCGACATGGCGGCGCTGGGCCGGTTCCTGGGCCGCCCGCGCGGTGCGGCGTCGACCGTCCTCGTGCGCCTGCTGCGCGGCATCACGCTGATCCGCCTCGCCCAGAGCGACGCCGAGGACACCTGCCGGGTCCGCCGGCTGATCAGCGGCCGCGACCTGGAACTTCCGCCCGCACCGAAGCCGGCCCCGCAGGCCGACGTCGACATCGGGCAGGCCCAGCAGTTCGCCGACCTGGTCATGCACGCGGGGCGGCTGCTCGCGCGGGCACGTGTCACCGGTAACCCGGATCCGACGCTCGCCGACGTGCAGGCGGCCGGTTTCGCCGACCTCGGCCCGGCCGTCGAGGCGACGTCCCGTGCGTCCGCCGAACTCGGCGCGCCAGCCACCGCCAAACTGCGCGCCCTCCGCAAGCTCTTCGACAGCGAACGCGAGGCTGCGCGCCGGCGCGTGGACCGGCGGGCCGACCCGGCGGGACGGGTGGTCGAGGGCGGCCCCATCGACATCGACGACGACATCGAACACATTCCGCCACGCGTACCCGTGCTGAGCGCGCAGGCGCAGGTCGCCGGCCGTGGCGACCTCATGGTCATCCGGACCGTGCACCTGCGCTACGACCTCGGTGAGATCTCGCACGTCGAGAACGTGTTGGCCAGCGAGCTACGCGGGCGCACCCACGTGGTCGACACCAGCACCCGGGAGTCGGTCACCACGTCGACCCAGTCGATCGCCGAGACCACCCAGGAGCTGGAGACCACCGAGCAGAACAGCCTCGACCGCGCGCTCACCACCGCCGCCACCCAGAGCACCTCGATGTCGCTGGGGGTCAGCGTCTCCGGCGGATTCGGCCCGGTCCAGGCCGGCGTCGACATCAACGCCGACCGGTCCACGACCACCACCAGCAGCATGACTTCGGCCGTCTCGTACTCCAAGACCCTGACCGAGCGGGCCACCGAGCTGCTGCGCAGCGAGGTCTCCGAGCGCCGCAGCATCACCAGCACGACGCGGGTGACCGAAACCAACGATCACCGGTTCGACAACGCCGGCGGGTCGGCGAACATCACCGGCATCTACCGCTGGCTGACCAAGGTCGACCAGGCGCAGGTCTACAACTACGGCGAACGGCTGCTGCTCCAGTTCGTCCTGCCCGAGCCGGCCGCGGTGCTGGTCCACCTGGCGCAGCAGACCACCGACGAGGGCGCGGTCGCCAAGCCCGCCGGCTGGTTCCTCGACGTCGCCGACCTCAACGAGGAGAACTACGCCGACAAGGCCGCGCGCTGGGACGTGGTCGGCGTCGAACCACCACCCGAGGAGGAGGTGTCGGCCACCCTCACGTTCGCCGACCCGCCGGCGCGGCCGTTCGACTACTCGCAGAACTCCACCGACAAGTCCCAGCCCGAGTGGGGCTACAGCTCGTACGTCGGCGAGGTCACGGTGCCGACCGGCTACCAGGCGACCGAGGCGTACGTGACCACCACGTGGGGTCTGGAGGAGGGCGAGTACACCGCCGAGGAGGGCAGTCCGCCGCAGGCGGTACAGATCGCGATCGGGGAGAACCGGGTCGTCGACAACGACACCACCGACGGCGAGATGGTCGTCCGCCTCGACCACGTACTCCCCGGGTCGTTGCCCGTCGGGATCAGCGCCGACCAGCGCGGCGGCCTGACGGTCGTGGTGCGGGTGCGCTGCGAACGCACCGACGCCGCCTACGAGGCGTGGCGGCTGCGCGCGTACGAGACGATCCGCGCCAGCTATCTGGCGCAGCTGGCGGCCTACGAGAACGACCAGCGCCTCCGGCTGGCCCGCGCGGTGTACCGCTCGGAGCAGCCCTCAGAGGTCAACCGGCGGGTCGAACAGCTGGAACTGAAGCGGGCCTGCCAGAGCGTGCTCTTCGGCCACGAGTTCGACCAGTTCGGCAGTCTGACGTTCGCGCCCGACGACGCCCCCCGCATCAACCGCCTGGAGATCGACGCGGAGGCGAACCAGATCCAGTTCGCCGAGGATCTCTTCGACTGGGAGAACATGGTCTACCTGTTCTACCCGTACCAGTGGGCCGGCCGGGAGCGGTGGGCGACGCTCCGGACCCGGACCAGCTCCGACCCCGTCCACGAGGCGTTCCTGCAGGCCGGAGCCGCCCGGGTGACGGTGCCGGTCCGCGCCGGCTACGAGCACGCCGTCGGGACGTACCTGGAAACCTCGCAGATCCCGGCACTGACCCCGCGTCCCTGGCGGGACGGCGGGAATCCGTACCCACCGATCGAGGACCTGATCGGCGACGCCCTCGACCGCCCGGGAGAGGAGATCGCCGTCGACGAACCCTGGGAGGTCCCCACGCCGACGGCGCTGATCTATCTGCAGACGGGAGCCGACCTCAATCCGGAGCCCGCCTGAGCGGGTCGATCGACCCCGGTCTCGCCGGGAACCGCCCCGCTGCGCACCCTCCGGTCACCGATCGGGGTCGCCACCGTCCTCGGACGGCGGCGACCCCGGTCGTACGGCCAGGACGTCAGCGCCGGTCGACCGGCCCGGTCCGTGCGGTGTCGACGGACACCTGGTCGAAGGCGGGAGCACCGTCGACCGCGTCGGCGGCGACGGCCGTCGACGTGGCGGCGTCCGGCAGGTCGAGGCTGGTCCGCAGGGTGACCGGCTTGAGCAGGAGCGCGGCGATGACGCCGACCACCGCGATGGCGGCGGAGATGAGGAAGATGTGCCCGGTGGCGTCGCCGTACGCGGCCCGGACGATGTGCTGGATGCCGTCGGGCAGCGCGGTGATGTTGAGGTTGCTGCTGCCCCCCGCGCTGTCCGAGGCGGGGATGCCGGCGGCGGCGAGGTCGCGGGTGATCTGGTCGGTGACCCGGTGGGCGAGGACCGCGCCGAGCACCGAGACGCCGATGGTGCCGCCGAGCGACCGGAAGAACGCGACGCTGGAACTCGCCGCGCCGATGTCCTTGAGGGAGACCGTGTTCTGGACGGCGAGGACGAGGTTCTGCATGGTCATGCCGACGCCGGTGCCGACGATGAACATGGCGGCGCCGACCAGGATGAGCGACGTCTCGTGGTCGATGGTGCCGAGCAGTGCGAACCCGGCCACCAGGATGATCGAACCGGCGACGATGTACGGCTTGATCCTCCCGGTCCGGGTGATCAGCCGGCCGGCGATGATCGAGGAACCGAGGACCCCGGCCATCATCGGAATGGTGAGCAGGCCTGCCTCGGTCGGGCTGTAGCCGCGGCCGATCTGGAAGTACTGGCCGAGGAAGACGGCACCGCCGAACATGGCCATGCCGACCGCGAGGCTGCCGAGGATGGCCAGCGCAGTGGTGTGCTGACGCACGATGCTGAGCGGGACGACCGGCTCGGCCGCCCGCGACTCGACCCAGACCGCGAGGGCGAGCAGGAGGAGCGAGCCGCCCACCATGGCGGCGGTCTGCCAGGAGGCCCAGGCGAACGAGCCGTCGACGAAGGAGATCCAGATCAGCAGCAGGCTGACGCCGGCGGCGATCAGGCTGGCGCCCAGGTAGTCAATCTTGACGTTCTCCCGCCGCATGGTCGGCAGGTGCAGGGTGGCCTGGAGCAGGATCAGCGCGATGATGGCGACCGGCACGCCGACGAAGAAGCACCAGCGCCAGCCGAGCCAGGACGTGTCGACGATGAGGCCGCCGAGCAGTGGGCCGCCGACCGTCGCGACCGCCATGACGCCGCCGAGGTAGCCGTTGTAGCGCCCCCGCTCGCGGGGCGGAATCATGGCGGCGATCGCCACCTGGACGAGGGCCTGCAGACCTCCGACCCCGATGCCCTGGAACGCGCGGGCGGCGATGAGCTGACCAGCGCTCTGCGAGAAGCCCGCGACGACGGAGCCCAGCAGGAAGACCACGATGGCGACCTGGATGAGGACCTTCTTGTTGAACAGGTCGGCGAGCTTGCCCCAGATCGGGGTGGTCGCGGTCGCGGTGAGCAGGGTCGCGGTGACCACCCAGGTGTACTGGTTCTGCGAGCCGTTCAACGCTCCGATGATCTTCGGTAGCGCGGTCGAGACGACGGTGCTGCTCAGCATGGCGACGAAGAGCACCAGCAGCAGGCCGCTGAGCGCCTCAAGGGTCCGCCGGTGGGTCATCGGCTCAGCGCCGGTCGTGGTGGTGGGTGCGCTCATCGCGCGGCCTCCAGCTTGTCGTGGTTTCCGAGGGCGACGTCGATGTCGCGGGTGAACCGGTCGAGCGCGACGCTCAGCGCCTCCACCTCGCCGGGAGTCCAGTCGGCGAGCGCCCGATCGAGCACCTCGCCGTACCAGCTGTGGGTGCCGGCCAGGGCGGCCCGGCCGGCGGGGGTGATCGCCAGGAGGCTCGCCCGCTTGTCGGTCGGGTCGGGCCGCCGCTGGACCAGGTTGTGCGCCACGAGCGCGGCGACGGAGCGGCTGACCGTCGACGGGTCGAGACGGGTGCGTTGAGCCAGCTCCTGGGCGTGGCACCCGCCGGCGAGCTGATCGATGTGCAGGAGCATGCCGACCATGCCCGCCGGCACGGCCGGCCGTTCGTCGGCCCGGCGCTGCCTCAGCAACCGGACACTCCGTACCAGGTCGTACAGCCGAAGGCCGAGCTCTCGAACGGCGTTGTCCACGTCTGCTCCCACACCCGGGTTACTTGGTTGCTCCAAGCAAGCATCTACCGATCTTGCGCAACATGCAAGTTTGCCCATTGAGAAGCCCGTCACCCCCCACGTACCCTCAGGGGCGATGGACGAGACCACCGGGCTCCGGGAGCGCAAGAAGGCGGCCACCCGCCTCGCCCTGCACGAGGCCGCCCTGCGCCTGGCCGCCGAACAGGGGCTCGACGCCGTGACCGTCGAGGCGATCGCCGACGCCGCGAACGTCTCCCGGAGGACGTTCTCCAACTACTTCTCGAACAAGGAGGAAGCGCTCTTCCACGGCGACACCACACGCCTGCGCAGGCTGTTGCAGCTGATCCGCGAGCGACCCGCCGACGAGCCGCCGTGGACCGCGCTGAGCCAGGCGGCCGAACGCTTCACCGAGGAGGCGTTCGGCGACGCCGACCCTTCCTGGCTGACCCAACGCCGGCAGCTGCGCGGGCACCCTGGCCTGGCCGCACACCAGGTCGCGGCGTACACCGCGATCGAGCGCGAGCTGGCCGCCGACCTCGCGCACCGGCTCACCGGCGCCGACGTGGCGCTGCGCTCCCGCCTTCTGGCCGCGACCTTCCTGGCGATCCTGCGCGTCGCCGTGCAGCACTGGATCGACCACCCCGGCGGCCAACTGCCGCTGACCATCCGGACCGCGCTCGCCGAGGCCGCTCCCCCGGCGACCGCTCCTCGTCGGTGACGGCGGCGTCCTCGGCTGTTTCGACGACCCCGGCCGGCGACGTCGCTAACCGGATCCGGACTGCTTGGGGCGGGCGCGGACGTGCGCGCGTTCGCCCTGTTTGCCGACGAGGCTGAGGAACTCCACGGGCCCTGAGCTGGTGGCTCCGAACCAGTGGGGCGTGCGGGTGTCGAACTCGGCGGCTTCGCCGGGTTCGAGGATGAGGTCGTGCTCGCCGAGGACGAGTCGGAGCCTGCCGTTGAGGACGAAGGCCCAGTCGTAGCCGTCGTGGGTGCGCAGGTCAGGTTCGGCGTCGTCAGGTCGGGCGGGCAGGACGATCTTGTAGGCCTGGATGCCTCCGGGCCGGCGGGTCAGGGGCAGGATGGTGGACCCGTCGGTGGTGGGCAGCGGTCGCATGTTGATGCGTGGGTCGCCGGTCGGCGGTGCGTCGACGAGTTCGTCCAGGGTGACGCCGTACGCGCGGGCCAGGGGCAGGAGCTGTTCGAGGGTGGGACGCCGTAGGCCGGCTTCGAGCCTGGACAGCGTGCTGATCGAGATGCCGGTCTGCTCGGCGAGGTCGGTCAGGGTGATGTCGCGGCGCTGTCGAAGCTGCCTGAGCCGCGGACCTACGGCGTCCAGGGTGCGGTCCGTCGATTCGTCCATGCACCCAGTTTGCCATTCGGCAAAATTCTTTGCGGATCTGCCTGCTGGCACCCCACTGTCGGGGAGCCCGGTTGCCAGAGGGCAGCCGGGTTCGTTGGGGGTCGGGACATGGCAGAGCAGGCGAGCGTGGTTCGACAGGGGGACGTCCGATGACGCACTCGTTCGACAGGGACTACTGGGACCGGATCTGGGGCGGCGATCGTGCCGCTGCGATGGCTGCCGGTCAACCCAACCCGCACCTGATCCGGGAGGTTGGCGACCTGGCGCCCGGAACGGCGCTGGACGCGGGCTGCGGTGCCGGTGCCGAAGCGATCTGGCTCGCCACCCGTGGCTGGCAGGTGACCGGAGCGGACATCTCCGCCGCCGCGCTCGCGCACGCGGCGGAGCGCGCCGTCGCCGGCGGTGTCGCCGAGCGGGTGCGGTGGGTCGAGGCGGACCTGTCCACGTGGCAGCCGGACACGCGGTACGACCTGGTGACCACGCACTACGCGCATCCCGCGATGCCGCAGCTGGATTTCTACGACCGCATCGCGTCCTGGGTCGCCCCCGGGGGCACCCTGCTCATCGTCGGCCACCACGACCATCAGGGCACGGTCGCCGGGCATGGGCACGGGCACGGGGGCGGCGAGACTGAGCCGCCCTCCTCGGCCTCGGTGACGGCCGCCGACATCACGGCGCGCCTCGATCCGCTCGTGTGGGAGGTCGTGACCGCTCAGGAGTCGCAGCGTGCTGTGGGCGGTCACGCCGGCCACACGGTGGCGATTCACGACGTCGTCGTCATCGCCAGCCGGCGGCGCGCGACCGTGGTCGGCGACCGCACCGACAGCGACTCGGATGTGGCGGACATGGCCACTGACCGGCCCGCTTGAGCAGGACGGGTGCGGTCCCCAGAATGAACCCGTGATCACCTTGGAGACCGAACGGTTGACCCTGCGCGGTTGGCGCGACGACGACCTCGACGCCCTGGCGGCCATCAACGCCGACCCGGAGGTGATGCGCCACATCATGGACGGCTCCGTGCGCGATCGCCGGCAGAGCGCCGAGGGCCTGCAGAAGATGGTCACGAACTGGAGGGAACGCGGATACGGCCTGTTCGCCGTGGACGTTCGCGGAACCGGCGACTTCATCGGTTGGGCCGGGCTCGCGGTGCCCGACTTTCTGCCCGAGGTGCTGCCCGCCGTGGAGATCGGGTGGCGGCTCGACCGACGGTTCTGGGGATATGGGTACGCGACCGAGGCAGCCACGGCAGCCATGCGGTTCGGCTTTCTCGACCGCGGCCTGGACCGCATCATCAGCATTCGCCACGTCGAGAACGTCAGGTCGGCTCGCGTCATGGAGAAGCTGGGGCTCGCGCGCGAATTCGACACGGTCGTCCCGGGGCACGATCAACCCGTCGCCGTTCATGCGATCACCCGCGACCAGTATCGAGCCCGTCTCGGCGCCTGACCTCGAACCCGGGTAACGCCCGCACCTCAGCGACGACCGACCCGGGACCGACAGGTGCGGCGCGGGACTTTCAGCGCTTGCGGCCCACCCCACCGAAGGCGTCGATCTCGGCGGGCGTGTCGACCGCGTCGTCGGGTCGCCACTGCGGGCACGGCACGACGCCCGGCTCCACCAGGTCCAGGCCCTCGAAGAACCCGGCGATCTGTGCGGGCGACCGCAGCGTGTACGGCGTCGCCCCGGTGTCGTTGTAGTCGTCCTGCGCCTGCTGCATCTCGGGGCTGACCAGGCTGGTGCCGTCGTTGAGTGAGAGGTAGCTGCCGCTCGCGAGCGGCGCCAGCAGCTGCCGCGTGATCGAGCGGGCCGCCTCGTAGTCCGGCAGGTGGCCCATGACACCGCTGAGGATGAGGCCGATCGGCTGCTGGAAATCGAGCGTCCTGCCGGCCTCGGCGATGACCGCAGCGGGATCGCGCAGGTCGGCGTCGAGGTAGGCGGTCCGGCCCTCGGCCGAGCTGACCAGCAGCGCGCGGGCGTGCACCAGCACCAGCGGGTCGCTGTCGACGTAGACGATCCGCGCGTCCGGCACGATCCGCTGCGCCACCTCGTGGGTGTTGTCGGCCGTGGGCAGGCCCGTGCCGACGTCCAGGAACTGGCGGATGCCCGCCTCACCGGCGAGGAACGTGATCGAGCGGACCAGGAACTGCCGGGAGGCACGGGCCACGTCGACGACGCCGGGGAAGACCTGCCGGTACTGGTCGCCGGCCGCGCGGTCGACCGCGAAGTTGTCCTTGCCGCCGAGCCAGTAGTTCCAGATTCGCGCCGAATGCGGCACCGACGCGTCGATCCTCTGCCGCACGTCCTCCTCGCCAGCCTCCGGCCGGCCGGTCTCCTGCGAGTCCATGGTCACGACGAACCCCCCGTGTCGACTGCGGACGCGAATCCGGTCGCGCAACGGCCCGCCCTGTCGGGGAAGCACCCGCCCGCAACCGTGCCACGGTATAGAAGGCAGACGATTCCCGCCACCACCGACTCCCTACCCGCCCGCACGCGGGACGCCCGCTGCCGGCGGTTGGGAACCCGCCGTTGCCAGCTCGAGGTCGGGTACGGGTGCGAAGTCCCGGCGGCGGGGCAGCAGCAACGGGCTGGCGAGGATGAGCAGCCCCGCGACCGCGATGGCCGTCCGCGCGCTGGTGGCGTTGGCGAGCAGTCCGCCCAGCGCGCTGAGGATGGCGATGGAGGCGCTGCTGCTGATCGACCAGGCCGACAGGGTGCGGACGGTACGGTCCCTGGGCGTGTGTTCAAGTCGGTAGGTGGCGAGCACCGGGTTGTACAGGCTCATGCTGATGATGATCGCGAGCTCGACGGCGATCACCGTCGCCAGACCGACGACACCGGGCTGGACGAAGGCGAGGCCGATCAGCCAGACCGCCCGCAGCGTGCCGACCACACGCAGGATCCGGTGTTGGCCGTACCGCGCCACGACACCGCGGGCGAGGCGTGAACCGATGAGTCCACCGACGCACGGGACGGCGAAGGCGAGGCCGTACTGCCAGGGGGCGAATCCGAGCTGGCGGAGCAGGAGCACGGCCAGCAGCGGCTCCGTGGCCATGATCAGGCCGCTGACGAGCAGCTGGTTGAGGTAGAGGGCCCGCAGGCCGGGATGGGTCAGGAGATGTCGCCAACCGTCGAGCACCTCGCTGGCCCGGACGCGGCGACCGCCGGTTCGCTGCGGCTGCTCCTCTCGGCCGCGGATCGCCGTGATGCCCAACGCGGACAACAGGTAGCTGAGCGCGTCGGCCACCACGGTCGTGACCGGCCCGAGCAGGCCGATCGCCGCGCCGCCCAGCGGTGGCCCGACGGCGATGGAACTCCACGTGGTCGACTCGAACCGCGCGTTGGCCACGAGCAGGTCATCGGGGCGGACGAGCGCCTTGAGGTACGCGCCGCTGGCCGCGTTGAAGGCGATCCTGGCCGCGGCGACCACGGCCGAGACGACCAGCAGCTGGACGAAACTGAGCATGCCGAAGGCGTAGGCGACCGGAATGGTCATGATGACCGCGAACCGGGCCAGGTCCATGGCGATCATCACCGGTCGTTTGCGGCGAAACTCCACCCACGGCCCGAGCGGCAAGGCGATCAGCGCGCCCACCGCCGGCCCCACCGCGGACAACGCGGACACCTGGGCGGGGCTGGCATCCAGCACCAGCACGGCGATCAGCGGCAGCGCGCCGAATCCCAGCCCCGAGCCGTAGGCGCTGGCCGCGTAGGCCGCCCACAGCCAGCCGAACCGCCGGCCCAGCGATCGTCTGACCACGTTTCGCGCCTCCCCCGTCGAACAACCCGCCGTTGATCGCCCCCGAGCAAAGCAAGACCACCAGGGGCGGATCAAACGCGGATCGCGGTCGGATGGGCGCGGATCAGGAGTACATCAGGTGCAGCATCATTCCGGCGTCGGCGTGCGCCAGGTTGTGGCAGTGGTTGGCCCACACCCCCGGGTTGTCGGCCCGGAACTCCACCTCCCACACGTCACCGGGACGTACGTCGAAGGAGTCCAGCCACAGAGGGCTCCCGGTCGCGCGCTGACCGTTGCGGGACAGCACCAGGACGTGATGGCCGTGCAGGTGCCACGGGTGCACGACCTGAGACCTGTTGACGATCGTGAACGCGACGATGTCGCCGAGGCGTACGACCTGCGGCGGGATGTCGGGGTCCGCCGCGCCGTTGACGGTGTGGGCGTATCGCGGAAGCAGCCCGCGCAGGTCGAGGCCACGGTCGAGGACGAGGGTGTACTCCCGGTCGACGCGCGACCACGGCACCGGCGAACCGACGCCGTACGTGAGCGGATCCAGCACCGGCCACGCGCTGGTCGCCGTCGACACCGGTCCGGTCGAGTAGACCGCCCGTCCGTCGACGAACAGCGCCACCGGCGTGGGGGGCGCGGTGAACACCAGGTCGTAGCGACCCCCGGCCGGGACCAGCACGGCGGTGTCCACGAGCGACGTCGGGCCCCGCAGGTCGGATCCGTCGATCGCGACGACCCGGAACGGTGTCCCGGCCAGGGCGTAGCGATGCGTCGTGCTGTCGGTGTTGATCAGCCGCAGTCGCACGGGCACGCCCGGCTCGACCGGCTCCGTTCTCGGTTCGGGCAGCGCGAGGCCGGCCAGGGTGTGCACCGGCACGGTGACGTCGACGCCGGTCACCGGCGCCGGGCGCACCACCAGGACGCCGTAGAGGCCCATCCGCACGCCGAGGTCGGAGACCGAATGCGTGTGGTACCAGTACGTTCCGACCTGATCGGCCCGGAACCGGTAGACGAACTCCTGTCCGGGCAGCACCGCCGCCTGCGTCACGCCGGGCACCCCGTCCTGACTGTTCGGCACGTCGTACCCGTGCCAGTGCAGCGTGACGCCCCGCGCGATGTCCCGGTTGCGTAGCGTCACCTCGACGACGTCGCCGGCGGTGCCGGTCAGCTCCGGCCCGGGGACCTGCCCGTTGAACGCCCACGCCGCGACGTCGCGGCCGCTCACGCTCACCGTGGCGGTCCCGGCCGTCAGGACGAACCGCCTGGTCGGTTCGTCGGAGGTCCGCGCATCCCGATACTTGTGATTATGGGGTACGGCGGGCGCGGCGCCCGGGGCGACGGCCAGCCCGGTCCCGGTCACCAGCGCCGTGACCGCCACGACGAGGGCCGCCCGGGACACCGCCCGGGACGGGCCGGCGCCGAGTGCACGCCATGAGACCGCGGTCGCCGCGATCACGCCGGCGAGCGCGAGCAGTCCCACGCCCGCCGACACCGGATAGCCGTGCAGGAGGGTCACGAGCAGTGCGCCGCTCTGGGCGTACCCGGCGAAGAAAAGCGGGAGCGCGACGGACCGGATGTCGCCCGGGGCCCGGAGCAGCCGCGGCCCGGCGACGACCACCGCCGCGAGCGCCAGGGGCGCCGCGATGAGGACCTTCTCCCCCGCGAACCACCAGCCGGCACGGGCGAGCGCGGTGATCGTGACCGCGCGGGCGAGGGTGGCGACCAGCGCGAAGGCGGCCAGTCCCAGCGCGAGCGGTCGGCGCCGGGCCGCCGACGCGGCGCCGCCGCCCAGCCATCCGGCGGCCGCGAGGACCGCGATCACCAGGTCGACGGCGAGCACCGAGCCGGTGCTCATGCCGGCTCTCCTTCCCGCACGGTGACGGGGACGACGCCGCCCGGCGCCGGGCGGTCCAGCTTTCGCGCTGCCTGGGCCACGCCCACCACGACGTGCACCGCGATGATTCCGTTGAGCGCGTGCAACCCGGCGATGGTCAGGCCGAGCGGGGTGCTGGCGCCGGCGGCGTCGGTGGACGCGTTCGCGAGCATGGCGATCAGCGCCTGCACGACGACGAGACCGATCGGCAGGATCGCCATGCCGATGAGCCGGCCCGGCGCCTTCGCCAGCGCGGCGAACAGGGCGGTGAGCAGGGTGAGCACCGGGATGACCGCCATCCCGTTGACGCTGTGCAGGGCGTACGCGCCGTCGCCCGCGGGTCTCGTGAACCCGCCCACGGCGGCGAAGATGAACTGCAGGACGAACGAGACGAGCAGCAGGGTGCTGGCGAGAACGAATGCCTTGCGCATGGTGACCTCCTAGAGGTGAGCTGACGTCAGTGCCCGAGCGACGTGCTCGGTGGCCGTGATCGCCCCGTACGCGACCAGCCGCACGAGGTCGGCGTCGGCCGGATGGGAGAACCGCCAGAGGGCGACGTCACCCGGGCTGATCGCGCTGGGCGCGAACGCCGCCAGCAGCGCGATCCGCGTCCCGATGCGGTCGGTGCCCGGCACGTCCCGGACCAGATCGACGGCCCAGTCCGCGGGCCGGGCCGGGAACCGCCCGTCCTCCCAGCGCACGGTGGCGGTGACGGTCTCGCGCGCCACGTCGCCCAGGAGGTCGCTGCCCTGCGTGGCGGCGCTCCGCAGCGCCGCGTACGCGACGCCGACCGGGCTGTCCCCCGCCCAGGCCGGTGGCGCCGTCGTGCCGGGGTCGAGGAGGGTGAGGCTGGCGCCGGGCTCCTTCGGCCCCCGGGCCGTCCTGGCGTAGAGCCGGCCTCCGACCGACCGCACCAGCGGGGAGCGTTGCAGGCCACCGGGGAGCAGATCGGGGTCCAGCAGCGCCGAGACGATCCGGTTGATGAAGTGGAAGGCGAGCAGGGTGCCGGTGGCCTCTGGGCGGTACGGGCTGCTCCAGCCGGTGGCTTCCGGGCTGCGACTGGCCTCCGCCCAGCGGGCGAGTTCGGCGTGCCTCGGCTCCGATGGCGTCCCGCCCCGGGCGACGACCTCGCCCAGCGCGTGTTCGCCCAGCGCGTGCAGCAGCATCACGTGGGCGTCGACGCAGAACCGACAACGGTTGGCCCGGGACACCGTCGACGCGACGAGCTCACGGTCCACTCTGGACGCGTCCCCGGCGAGCAGGGCCTCGCGCAGCAGCGCCCAGGTCGCGGCCTGCAGCTCCGGCACGGGCGAGAGCACCTGGAAGGTGGGCACCGGCCCGAGGAAGTCGTCCCACAGCTGCCGGTAGACCTCCGCGGTCAGGCCAGTCGCGGCCTGCACTGGATCGGGGGTGAAGAAGCGGTATGTCATGGGCTCGATGCTTGCCTCGACGGGCCGGGAAAACGTCGTGCCGCCGCAGGCACTTGCCCGGTCGCCGATACCGCGTCCGTGGTACGACCTTCTACCACCGCCGTCAGATGCTCCCTGAGGACGGCCCGTTCTACAGTTCGACCATGCGTCGTGACCTGCCGTACGCCCTCAGCGGCCTCGCCCTCGGCGCCCTCCTGCTCGGCAACGCCGCGCTCGCACCGGACGCCGCGACGATCCGGGCGATCGACGTCGCTCTGGTCCTGGCCATGGCGGCGGCCCTGGCGGTGTGCCGGCGGTATCCGGTCGTGGCGGTAAGCGTGGTGACCGTCGCCATGCTGGCCCTGCACGTCCGGGTGCACCCCGGGGTGTCCGCCGCGTTCCCCGTCCTCGGCGTCGTCTACGTCGCCGCCTGGCGGGGGCACCGATCGGCCGCCGCCCTGGGCAGCCTCGTCTTCCTCGGCGGCTTCCTGGCCCGCGACATCTCGATCGCGCCCGCCGGCCGGCCCGGCCAGCTGATCGCCGAGCGGACCGCCCTGCTGCTGGGCTGGTTCGTGGCGGCCAACGTCGCCGGGCTCGTCGCGCGCCAGCGCCGGGCGTACCTGGAACAGGTCGAGCAGCGGGCGTTCGAGGCCGAGCGCACCCGCGAGGAGATGGCGTTGCGTCGCGCCGGGGAGGAGCGCCTGCGCATCGCCCGGGACCTGCACGACTCGCTGACCCACAACATTTCCGTGATCAAGGTGCAGGCCGGGATCGCCGTGCACCTGGCCCGCAAACACGGCGAGGAGCCGTCGGCCACGCTGCTGGCGATCCAGGAGGCCAGCGGCGCCGCGATGCGGGAACTGCGGACGACGCTGGAGGTTCTGCGCTCACCCACCGACGGAGACTGCGTCGGGCTGGCCCGGGTGGAGGAACTGGCCGAGCGGACCCGCGCGGCGGGCGTACCGGTGCAGGTGACCGTCACCGGTCGCCCCCGGGACCTGCCCGACGAGGTCGACCAGGCCGGGTATCGCGTCGTCCAGGAGGCCCTGACCAACGTGGCCCGCCACGCCGGGCCCGCCACCGCGCAGATCCACATGGAGTACGCGCCGGCACAGCTCACCGTCTCGGTGGTCGACGACGGCCAGGCGTCACCGGCCCGGCCCGTGGCACCGGGCGTGGGCCTGCGCGGCATGCGGGAACGGGTGACCGGGCTGGGCGGCACACTGCGGGCGGCGGCCCGCGACGACGGCGGGTTCGCGGTACGGGCCACGTTCCCGTTGGACGGTCCGCCGTGACCGGGCGCCTGCGCGAGGTCCGACCAGCTCGGTCCGCCGCGGATCGGGGCGGCTCCGACCCGAGAGAGGAGCCGGCATGATCCGGGTCCTGCTCGCCGACGACCAGGCTCTGATGCGGGCCGGATTCCGGGCGTTGCTCGGCGCCGAGGACGACCTGGAGGTCGTCGGCGAGGCTGTCGACGGCACCTCGGCCGTCCAGCTGTCGCGGAGCCTGCGGCCGGACGTCGTGCTGATGGACGTGCAGATGCCGGGTCTCGACGGCATCGAGGCCACCCGGCGCATCGCCGCCGATCCCGACCTCGCGGCGGTCCGCGTCCTGATCCTCACCAACTACGGGCTCGACTCCTACGTCTTCGCCGCGCTCCGGGCCGGCGCCAGCGGGTTCCTGCTCAAGGACGCCGACCCCACCGACCTGCTGCAGGCCGTCGCCGTCGTGGCCCGCGGCGACGCGCTGCTCGCCCCGGCGGTCACGCGCACGCTCATCAGCGAGTTCGTGGCCGGGCCGCCACCGGCCGAGGCGGCGGCCGGACGCGACGTGCTGACCGCCCGGGAACAGGAGATCGTCGCGCTCGTCGCCCGGGGCCTGACCAACGACGAGATCGCCTCGCGCATGGTGATCAGTCCGTTGACCGCCAAGACACATGTCAACCGGGCGATGACGAAGCTGCACTGCCGCGACCGCGCCCAGCTGGTCGTGTGGGCGTACGAGTCGGGGCTGGTCGCGCCGCGTCGCCGATGACATCACACCGTCGTTATTGACCGCTCGGTCCAGCGGCGCACCAACGCGCGGGAGCCCTCGGCGGGACATACGTCGTGTCGTACGTCGCGGCCGAGGCCTCGGCTGGTCACCGTCCGGCCGGCGTCGCCACGGCCAGCCGGGCGGTCGTCGCGGTGAGCCAGACCAGGCCCAGGGCCGCTCCCGTGAAGAAGGCCAGGATGCTTGCCGAGGAGCCGATGAAGCCGGCGACGACGACCACCGGCACGATGCGGGAGGCCAGCGCCCAGCCACGCCGGCCCTGGGCGGAGAAGCGCCGCGCCAGCAGAACGAACGCCGCGCACAGCGCCAGGTAGCCGATCATGCCGCCTCCCATGTGGACGGCGCCGTGTGTGCTGAGAGAGGCCATCGTGTCCTCGGAGGTGCCGACGGGGAAGCCGGCACCGGGGTCGGCGGCGAACACGGCGCTGACCAGGAACGAGATCCCGAAGACGGTGACCAGCCGCGGTACCCAGGTCGCGCCCGGCCCGCTGTGCAGCGCTCGCCGCAGGCCGATCGCACCGGCGATTACCAGTGTTCCGGCGAGGACGAAGTTGATCACTTGGATCCAGCCCAGGTCGCCGAGGCTGAGCTGGCTGATCGCGTTGCGGGTGAAATCGAAGCCCTCGCGGGTCAGACCCTGGATCACGCCCACCGCAAGGAACAGCGGACCTGCGGCCATACCGCAGCTCAGCAGGAGCCGGGTCGCCCCATCGGCCCTGGGGGCGGGGCGGGCCGAGACGGTCGAGGTGAGCGGAGTGGAGGGGTTGATGGTGTGGCTCATGTGTCTTCCTCGTCTGAGTGCGTGGATGGGCCGCCGGTCGACGCGGCCTGCGGCGTCACACCGGCCGCTACGTCGGAGCCGGTACGCCGGCCAGGTGCGGCGAGGTCAACGATCCATCCGAGCCCCGCAATGATCAACGCGGGATGACGCCACGATCGTTTAGTCAGGGTCACCAATAGCCGCCACCGCGCTACGGGAGCACTCCCCGGCCCGGCCTGACGTGGTCAACGTGGGGTGATGAGCGGGGCGTAGTCGGCGCGGGTGAGCGGTTGTTCGGAGAGCGAGCCGTCGGCGCGGGGCACGGCGAGTGGCCTGCCGTCGCGCAGGAACACCACGGTGGTGACGTCGTCGCGACTGGTGAGCGTGCAGACGATCTGCCCGAAGGCGAGCACCTCGTCGCTGCGGCCGGCGTCGTCGTCGGGCTCGTCGACGACGACGCGGGCCTGCGCGCGGGTCACTGTCGCGCCGGCGGCGTTGACCGCTCCCGGCAGCGCGCTGGTCAGGTCGCTGTCGCGTTCGGCCGTACCCGGTCCGGCGAGGAGATGCCGCAGTTGTTCCTCGACCGTGGGGACATGGTCGACGCGCCGGACGACGGAGACGATGCGGTTGTCGCGGACGAGGCAGAGGGTCTCGTCCGCCCGGCCGGCCGGCGCCGTCGTGTCGGCGGGGGCAGCGCTGTGGAACGGCCCGCGCGGCGGCTGCACCGTCCGGGGGCTGTCGTCGGTGGGGACGCCGCAGCCGGTCAGCAGCGCGGCGAGTGCCAGTGGGGCCAGGCGGCGGTGGTTCATGGCAGGCTTTCCGGCAGGGTGACGCGGAAGCGGGCGCCTCCGCCGGGGCGGTCGGTGACGGTGGCGTGCCCCCGGTGCGCCGCAGCGTGCTGGGCGACCAGCGCGAGCCCGAGGCCGGTGCCGTCGCCCGCGCCGCGGGTGTGCGCGGCTCGCCCGCGGACGAAGCGGTCGAAGATCGCCTGTCGGTCCTCGATCGACACACCGGGGCCGTCGTCCTCGACCTCGATGACGCCGGCGTCACCGTCGCGGCTCAACCGGACGCCCGCCGGGCCACCCCCGTAGGTCACGGCGTTGTCGAGCAGGTTCGCCAGGATCTGCGCGATACGGCGCCGCTCGACCTGCCAGGTCGCGGGAGCGTCCGCCGCGAGGTGGACGAGCGAGGCCGGCAGGTCGAGGGCCTGGCAGGCGTCCCGGGCCAACGCCACCACGTCCACGGCTTGCCGGTGGGCGGGCTGGTCGCTACGAGCCAGGTCGATCAGGTCGTTGACGAGCCGTTGGAACCGGTCGATCTCGTCGGCGACGAGCCCGGCGGCGGTGGCGGTCCGCTCGTCCAGGTGCTCCCGGCGACGCGCCAGGACGCTGGCCGCGGCGGCGAGGGTCTGCAGAGGTGAGCGCAGTTCGTGGCTGACGTCGGCGGCGAAGCGGCGGTCCCGCTCGATGCGATGGGCGAGCTGGTCGACCATCTGGTTGAACGAGGAGGACAGGCGCGTCAGATCGGGGTCGGTGGCGGGGTCGAGACGCGCGGTGAAGTCGCCGGCGGCGATCTTCTCGGCGGCGTCGGCGACGGCCGTCAGCGGGCGCAGCCCGTGTCGGGTCGCGTACCAGCCGAGGGCCGCGCCGGACCCGGCGACCATGATCGCGACGGTGGTCAGCGCGAGCGCCAGGACCTGGAACGTCTGCTCCAGCTCGCGCAGAGAGTTGATCTCGAAATACGTCGCCGTCGCCGACAGGGGCACCCCGACCACCAGGGCGGGTTGGCCGGCGACGCGTACGCGCTGCACCGCCGGCTCCCCGGAGGCGACGGCCCGTCGCAGGTCGACGGGTATGGCGGTGGTGGTGCCGGGGTCGGCGGTTCGGGCGTACCACGCGCCGTCCAGGTGCAGCACGGGTCGCCGGCCGCCGCCCGTGTCCAGCGACCGAAGCACCTCCACCACGTCGGGGGTGTCGGTGTTCAGCCCGGCCCGGACGACGGCGGCGTCGAAGTAGGCGGCGCGCAGGGCGGTGCGTTCCCGCTCGTCGATCAGGGAGCGGCGGGTCAGCTCGTACGAGACCAGGGCCATGGAGGCGGCGAGCAGGAGCGCTCCGACGGCGAACGCGGCGGTGACCCGGGTACGGAGTCCGAGGCGTCTCATCGCTGCAGCTTGTAGCCGAGGCCCCGCAGCGTGACCAGGTGCCGGGGGGTTGCCGGGTCCGACTCGATCTTCTGCCGCAGCCGGCCGACATGCACGTCGACGAGCCTCTCGTCGCCGCTGTCGTAGCCCCAGACCCGTTGCAGCAACTGCTGGCGGGACAGCACCCGGCCGGCGTGTTCGGCAAGCTCGCACAGCAGCCGGAACTCGGTGCGCGTGACCGGTACGGGCTTGCCGGCGCGGCGTACCTCTCCCCCGTCGGGGCTGATCTCCAGTTCGCCGAACGCGAGCACGGGTACGGGCTCCGGCGCCGGTCCCGTCACGCCGGCACGGGCGCGGCGGCGCAGGGCTCGCAGGCGAGCGGTCAGTTCCTTGATCGCCACCGGCTTGACGATGTAGTCGTCGGCGCCGGCTTCGAGGGCGGCGACGATGTCGTGGGTGTCGTCGCGGGCGCTGACCACCACGACCGGCACGTCGTCGTCACGACGCAGGTGCCGAATGCACTCGAAGCCGTCGAGGCCGGGCAGCATCAGGTCGACCAACACGTAGTCGGCCGGGTCGCGGCGCTGGACGCGCAGGCCCTCCTCCGCCGTGGCCGCGCCCACCGCCTCGTAGCCCTCGTCCTCGAGTGCGAGCAGCAGCGCCAGGCGGATGCGGTCGTCGTCCTCGATCACCAGTACGGCCGTCATACCCGGCATCATCCCCAGGCCATCGGCCACGCGGCCAACCGTGCCGGCCGCCTGGCGGATTTGTCACGCAACTGTCATAGATCCGCGCGGTGACCGCCAAGCCGGCACGGCAGGGTCGTAGGTGACCGGGTCCGGAAAGGGAAGGGGCACGCCCGTGACGGGATCACCGGCGCCGACGCCGTGCACACTGCCGCTGGTCGAGGTGTGCGTCACCGAACTCGACCTGGCCTGCCTGCCGGCGGCCGGGGCCCTGTTCGACCGGCTGCTGGCCCTGTGTCCCGCGCAGGTCGTGGTCGACCTGTCCAGGTGCCGGCACATCGATGCCGCCGCCATCGGCCTGCTGCTCGATGTGCACCGGCGGCTGGCCCGTGCCGCCGGGGTCCTCACCATCCGCAACCCGAACCCGCGCATCCGACGCATCCTGCACACCGCCCGTCTGGACCAGGTCCTGCCGGTGGTCACCGATCCCCCGCCGTCAACGCCCGGGGGGAGGGCACCCGAACCCGCGTCGGCGCCGCCGGCTCTGGTCGCCCATGGCCGCGCCCCCGTGACCACCGTCCAGTGACGATCCCGCCCGGACGTCACCCCGCGGGACCGCTCCGCCGGTTTCCGAAACGTCCAGCGCGGGAGCCGGACCACCGCTTCAGCCCCGCCCCGAACGCCGTACCCCGCCGGACCGGCGGGACACGGGCCCAGGAAGGACCAGCAGAATGACCGTCGTTCCGGACGATCACCTGATGACACTGATCTGCGACACCTGCGGCGACTCCATCAGGGCCACCGCGTGTGTGCTCCCCGACGCCGAGGTCGTCTGGACCCTGGTGTCCGAACACGGCTGGAGTGGTTCCCCGTTCGCCACCGGCCCGCACCGCTGCCCGCACTGCAGCCTGCTGCCGATCTCCGGTGGCGTTAACGCTCCGGGCGACAGCCACGGTCCCGGCGGCATTCTCGGCATCGACCATCTCGACGACATGACCGCCGTCGCCGCCGGTGAGGTCGACCTCGATAACGGTGACTCGCTGCGCGCCGCCCTGTGCCACGCGGAGGACCTGGGCGGACACGTCGTGGTCGACCTGACCCGGGTACCCCACATCGACTCCACCGACCTCGGTCTCCTCGTCCGCGCGCACCGCGACGCGCGCGACCGCGGCGTCACGCTGTGCCTGGCCGCGCCGTCCCGGTTCATCCGCACCGTCCTGCACACCATGCGCCTGGACCGGGCCTTCCCCATCTTCGAGAGCCGCGACGAGGCCCTCGCCCAGTTGTCGCAGGGCCTGGTGTCCGCCCCCACGGCCACGACGGCCGCCCGTTCCTGACCGACGTGGGCCCCGCCCCGAACCCTCCTCGTCGCCGGCAGCGACGACCGACACCTGGGGAGAGCCCATGACCATCACCGGTCTCGTCACCGCGCTCCTCGTCGGCGTCACCGTCGGCCTGCTCGGCGGGCTCGTTCTCCCGGGACGCCGGGAGGCGCCGATCTGGCTGACCGTCGCCGTCGGGGTCGTCGCGGCGCTGGCGGGCACCGTCGTCGCCCATCTCGCGGGCGTCGACACCCGCGCCCTCAACCCCCTGGCCGTGTTCATCGAGGTCGGTCTCGCCGGTGCCGGCGTGGTGCTGGTCGTCGCCACCGCCAGGTCCGAACGGTCCGACTCCGCCTGAGAATCCGGACCCGGACCGTCCACGATCAAGGAGCTCCTCGTGTACATGCCCTGGCCACTTCCCGACGAGAACTGGTTCGCCGACGCCTCGCACCAGCCTGAGCAGGGCTCCGAGGACGTACGGGTCGAGGCGCTGGTCGCGCAACGGCTGAGCATCGACTCAACGACGCGGCGCCAGCAGATCAGCGTCTCGGTGCAGAACCGGGTCGTCATCCTCGCCGGCGTGGTGAGTGACCCGGAGACGCGGCAGGCCGCCGCGGAGCTCGCCTGGGAGGTGCCCGGTGTCTTCGACGTCTGCAACTCGTTGCGGCTCAGCGCCCCGCGGCGTGGCCACCGCTGACCGACGGCCCCACCGCGCGGCTCAGGCGAAGCCGAACAGGGGCGGGAAGGCGAGGACGACCACCCAGGCCCACGCGGCGTACACGATCACGTATCGGGTCTGCCACCGTTCCAGGCGGGCGAAGGGCATGCGGCCACGCACGAAGCCGAGGTAGAGCCATGCCGACCACGCCAGGTTGGCGAGCAGGACGAGGTTCTCGCCCAGTGCCGCGGTCTTGTTCGGGCTGAAACCCCATTCGGTGATCCGGCCCGTGATCGCCGCCAGCACCAGGACGTCAATGATCAGAGCGCTGACGATGAGGGCGAGCTGCAAGCGGTCGAAGAGGCCGGGTCGGGCCGTCAGGTCGCGGGCCGAGATGGCGTACAACAGCATGCCCAGCACGATGACGAGCAGCAGGTCGAAGAGGATGAGGGCGTCGCGCTCGACGTCGATGCCGTTGGTGGTCCAGACGACGGCGACCAGGAAGGCCAGCAGGGTGGCCGTGAAGAGCGGTGTGAAGACCCGGGTCAGCACCGGCGCCATGTTCTCGATGACGCTCTGCTTGGCCTCCACCAGCCATGCCGACACGATGACCGCGGCCATGGCGCCGCACGGCAGCAGCCACGACTGGATGAACCCCTCCGCGTCCACGCCGATGGCCGCGAAGGCGCCCACCGTGAACCCCGTGAGCACGCCCCCGCCGAGTCCGATGAGGACGAAGTAGATCAGCCACTCCCCGGTGAACCGGATGAAGTCCATCCGCCGTCGGTCTGAGCGCCAGTCGCCACCCGTGTAGGCGACGCCGACCACCAGCCACAGCGCTATCGGCAGGTGGATCGCGGTGAGCACCATGGTCTGCGTGTCGTCGGCCAGCGGGTACGCGTTCGCGGCGACCGCGCCGAGGACGAACAGCAGCGCGAGCGCCCCGACGACCCGCGGACCGACGCGGCGCTGCCAGGCGAAGTACGCCGCCAGGGCCGGCAGCGCGAAGAGGCTGATGTTTCGCGCGTAGAAGCCGGCGTGGTCGCCGCTTGCGAGGTCGAGCCCGAACCAGGACGGCACCTTGATCGCGAGCGCCGCGACGGCCGCGCAGAGCACCATGACGGGCAGTTCGCGACGGGACCGGGCGGCGCTGGGTGCGTCCGGCTCTCGGGGCAGCACGAGTTGCTTCCATAGGCGCTCGGAGTGCTCCCGGGCGAACTCCCGCGACAGCTCGTCGAGGCCGCCCATGCGCTTGACGGCGATGAGGAACGCCTCGTCGGCTCGCAGGCCGGCCTCGGTCAGCTCGGCGATCCGGCTGCGAAGGTGGTCCTCCAACTCCTCGGCGTCGGTGTGGTGCAGCTCCCGGCGGCGGTGGATGTAGGCCCGCCACTCGGCGATCTGGCCCTCCAGATCGTGGTCGACGGTCATAGTCCCGCCCCCCAGGCCGGTGCCGTGATCGGCTTGATGGACTGCGTCGTGCTCCAGACGCCCCGCAGGGCGTCGACGACCGCGGCCCACTGGCGGCGCTGCTCGGCGAGCTCGGCCCGGCCCTGGTCGGTGATGCGGTAGTACTTCCGGCGTCGTCCCCCCGCCGGGGTCGCCCAGGTCGACTCGACGTGGCCGAGCCGCTCCAGGCGGTGCAGCAGCGGATAGAGCAGGCCGTCGGTCCACTCGAGTTGCCCGCCCGAGAGGTCGTTGACCTGCTTGAGGATCGCGTAGCCGTAGCTCTCGCCCTCGGCGAGGATCCCCAGCACGAGTGGTGTCGCCGAGGCCGCGACGAGGTCCTTGGTGATGTGCATGGCACCGCCTATACCTAGCTCTGCAATGCATAGTAGTTCTAGGTATTACGCCCACGCAAGCAGAACGAGCGGCCCGGACCACCGTCAGCGGGGCGGCATCTCCCGCCGGGACGGGAACGGGGTGCCCGGCTGACCGAGCGTGGAACGGGCGCGCAGCCCCACCGGATCCGGGGCGACGACCGGCGGCGCGGCGGCCGGCTCCGGGGCCCGTCGGGCGTCGAGGTACGCGGCGGCCGCCCGGTCGTCGTCGGTCGGCGCGGCGAGCAGGGCGTAGAGCAGGCCGACCACCCCGAAGATCACCGCCAGCACGATCGGCACCAGGAGCGTGCCCATCCCGGTGCCGGTGAGGTCACCCTGACCCTCGTGCTGGTGCACCGAGAGGGCGCTCATGCCGGTGAAGTGCATGCCGTTCACGGCGACCCCCATCACCAGGGCGGAGGCGAAGATCGCCAGCGGCCGGCGGACGGTCATCGCGAGCCACAGCGCGACGGTGGCCGCGACGATCGCGATCGCCACCGACAGCCCGACCCGGGTCGTGTCGTAACCGAGGCTCCCGTTCAGGCGCATCGCCGCCATCCCGGTGTAGTGCATGGCGGCCACACCGACACCGGTGAAGATGCCGCCGGCGATCAGCCGTACCGGGTTCAACCGGCCGGTGCCCACGATGGCCAGGCCGATGCCGACCGCCACGACGGCGATGGCCGTGCTGGCCGCGGTGAGCGGCACGTCGTACCGGATCCGGGTGCCGGCGACGGCGAAGCCGAGCATGGCCATGAAGTGCATCGCCCAGATGGCGGTGCCGCCGAGGGCCCAGGCGGCCAGCAGCCCCCACCACGCGCGCTGGCCGGCGGTGCCGGCGGTACGGATACGCCCGGCGCAGATGAGGCCGAGGACCGAACCGAGCACGGACAGCGCGTAGCTCAGCGTGGGCGTGATCCACCCGTACTCAAAGTGATTGATCTCCGCCACGGCGGTCTTCACCCCATTCGTTACCGACGCGTAAAGGAAGCGCTCGGGCAATGATCAGGGGTGCTCCGAACAGGCGCAACAGCACCCCTCGGGCTATCCGGGGGGTGCTGTCCCGGTGACGGTCCGATACGTCGCTTCGCCAACGGCGGTGACCGAAAGTGATTATCAGGCGGAGGTGTGGTACGCCAGCACGCCCCGGTTGATGGCCGCGATCGCCTGCCGGGCGGTGGAGCGCAGGTCCGGTGCCGCGCCGCCGGAGTCGGCCAGCTGGCCGAGCAGGTCGACCACCTGGCGCGCCCAGCGGACGAAGTCACCGGCCGGCATCTCACCGTCGATCTCGTGACCACTGGCGAGCACCTTGGCCAGGGCGTCGCCACGGGCCCACCGGTAGACCGGCCACGCGAAGCCGAGATCCGGCTCCCGGGTCGCGGTCAACCCGCGCGCCGCCTCGTCGGCCTCGATCTCGCCCCACAGCTTCAGCGTCTCGTCGACCGCGTCGGCCACCGGCCCGCGTGGCAGCGACGCCCGCTCGTCGACGTCGCGGCGCGCCTCGAAGACCACCACGGACACGGCGGCGGCCAACTCGGCCGGGGACAGCCCGTCCCACACCCCCCGGCGCAGGCACTCGGCGACCAGCAGGTCCGCCTCCGTCCAGATCCGGCCGAGCATCCGACCGGCGTCGGTGACCGCGCCGTCGCCGCTGAGGTAGCCGCGGTCGGTCAGCAGCGCCACGATCCGGTCGAAGGTCCGCGCGAGGGACCCCGTACGGCCGGACACCCGCTCGCGCAGCTCCTCGGTGTCGCGCTCCAACCGCCGGCGCCGCTCGGCCCAGCGGGCGTGCTCCTCCCGCTCCGGACAGGCGTGGCAGGGGTGGTTGCGCAGCTCGGTACGGAGCTGGGAGAGCCGGTGGTCGTCGCCGGCCGCCTGCCGGGAACGGCCACCCCGCCGGCCGCCGTGCCGGTCCAGGCCGGTGCCGCTGACCTCGGCGGCGAGGTCGCGCCGGGCGCCCGGCGAGCGGTGGTTGAAGTGCTTGGGCACCCGGATGCGGGCCAGCACCTCGGCCGGGGTGGTGAAGTCGCCCGGGCTGACCCGCCCGGCCCAACGGTCCTGGGTGAGCACCAGCGGGCGGGGCTCGCCGAAACCGCCGGTCGCCGGGTCCAGTACCACGGCCAGTCCGGCCCGCCGGCCCGCCGGCACCCGGATCACGTCGCCGACCCGCAGCCGCTCCAGCGACGCCACGGCGGCGGCCTTCCGCTGGGTCTGCCCCTGCCGGGCGATGGCCTTCTCCCGGTCGGCGATCGCCACCCGCAGGGCGAAGTACTCGTCGAAGTCGCCGTGGTGGCAGGCGGCCTCCGCGCCGTACGCCTCGATGGTCTCGGTGTTGCGCTGCACCTGCCGGGCCAGGCCGACCACCGACCGGTCCGCCTGGAACTGGGCGAACGACGACTCCAGCAGGGCCCGCGCCGGCTCCGCGCCGACCGTGCCGACGAGGTTCACCGCCATGTTGTACGAGGGCCGGAAGCTGGAGCGCAGCGGATAGGTGCGGGTGGAGGCGAGCCCGGCCACGTGCCGCGGGTCGGTCTCCGGGGACCACACCACCACGGCGTGCCCCTCGACGTCGATGCCGCGTCGACCGGCCCGCCCGGTGAGCTGCGTGTATTCCCCCGGGGTCAGGTCGACGTGGGCTTCGCCGTTGTATTTGACCAGTCGTTCCAGGACCACGCAGCGGGCCGGCATGTTGATGCCCAGCGCGAGGGTCTCCGTGGCGAAGACCGCCTTGACCAGGCCGCGGACGAACAGCTCCTCGACGATCTCCTTGAACACCGGGAGCATGCCGGCGTGGTGGGCGGCCAGGCCGCGCTCCAACCCGTCCAGCCACTCCCAGTAGCCCAGCACCGTCAGGTCCTCGCCCGGAATGGCGGTGACCCGGGACTCGACCACCCGACGGATCTCAGCCCGCTCCTCGGGCGAGGTGAGCCGCAGCCCGGCGGCGAGGCACTGCTGCACCGCGGCGGCGCAGCCGGCCCGGCTGAAGATGAACAGGATCGCCGGGAGCAGACCCTCGCGGTCCAACCGGTCGACGATGTCCGGACGCATCGGGCCGCGCCAGCGTGGGCCGCGCCGGCCGGAGCCGGGCCCGGCGCTGCGGCCCTCGCCCAGCTCCAGGCGGCGCATGGTGTCGCGCGTGTAGCGCAGCAGCTCCGGGTGCACGTCGTGTTTGCGGGCGGCGTCGGCGTCGTGGAACAGGTCGAACATCCGCTTGCCGACCAGCATGTGCTGCCACAGCGGCACCGGCCGGTGCTCGCTGACCACCACCGCGGTCTCGCCGCGCACGGTGACCAGCCAGTCGGCGAACTCCTCGGCGTTGGAGACGGTCGCCGACAACGAGACCAGGGTGACCGAGGCGGGCAGGTGGATGATCACCTCTTCCCACACCCCGCCACGGAACCGGTCGGCGAGGTAGTGCACCTCGTCCATCACCACGTAGGCCAGCCCCTGCAGGGTGCTGGAGCCCGCGTAGAGCATGTTGCGCAGCACCTCGGTGGTCATCACCACCACCGGCGCGTCGCCGTTGATGGCGTTGTCGCCGGTGAGCAGGCCGACCTGCTCGGCGCCGTACCGCGCGACCAGGTCGTGGTACTTCTGGTTGGACAGCGCCTTGATCGGCGTGGTGTAGAAGCACTTGCGCCGGGTCGGCGGCACCCCCGGGTCGTCGGCCGCCGCCGCGTCGCCGGGCCGCCCGCGCAACGCCAGGTGTACGGCGAACTCCCCGACCACGGTCTTGCCGGCGCCGGTGGGGGCGCAGACCAGCACCCCGCTGCCCCGCTCCAGCGACTGGCACGCCTCGCGCTGGAAGTCGTCGAGATCGAACCCCAGATCAAGGGCGAACTCGTCCAGCGCCGGGAACTGTGAGGCCTGCGCGGCCCGGCGGCGCGCCGCGACGTACCGCTCGGCGGGGCTCGACATGTCACCAAGATTAGTGCGTGCCGGGACACCGCACCCGACAAGGCCGTGCGGCGGGGCCGTCGGCGGCGGTCGGTAGGGTGCACGGCGTGCCGGACCATGCCGAACCGCCCCAGACTCGTCCGCCGGGCAGCGCCGATGACGCCGCCGCCTCCCGGGCGTCCCGACGGCCCGTCAAGGCGGTGCTCTTCGACTTCCACGGCACCCTGGCCCAGGTGGAGGAGCCGCGGCAGTGGGTGCTGGAGGCCGCGGCGACGTGCGGGGTCACCCTGGATCGCGTCAAGGCCACCTCGCTGGCCGACCGGCTGCTGACCGCCGGGCGGGCCGGCGGGCCACTGCCGGCCCGGGTGCCGCCCCGGCTGGCCGAGCTGTGGGCCGACCGGGACCTCTACCCGCACGCCCACCGCGGCGCCTACACCGGGCTGGCCGAGACCGTCGACGCGGGCATCGAGGGCTTCGCCGACGCCCTCTACGAGCGGCTGCTGACCGCCGAGGGCTGGCTGCCGTACCCGGACACCGCCCCCACCCTGACCGCGCTGCGCGACGCCGGGGTAAAGGTGGCGGTGGTCAGCAACATCGGCTTCGACCTGCGGCCGCACTTCGACGCCTGGGGGCTGACCGACCTCGTCGACGCGTTCGTGCTCTCCTACGAGGTCGGGCGGTGCAAACCCGACCCGGCGATCTTCTGGCGCGCCTGCGGGATGCTCGGCGTCGACCCCGAGCAGACGCTGATGGTCGGTGACACCCCGGCGGACGCGGGCGCGGTGGCCGCCGGCTGTTCGGTGCTGGTCCTGCCGGCCGCCGACCCGGGCCGGGAGAACGGGCTGGGCGCCGTCCTGGACCTGGCGCTGCCGGCCTGAGCGGCGCCGCCGGACCTGTCAGTCCGGGATGTGGATCACCGGTAGATCGCCGTCGCCGTACCGGTCCTCGCCGGTCAGGATCGAGGCGTCGTGTTCGAGGCAGGCGAGCACGGTGGTGGCCAGATCGGCGCGGCCCGTCAGCGTGCGCCAGTAGCTGAGCTCGTGCCAGGAGTGACCCTCGGTGGAGAGCACCGTGCAGGCGTCCAGGGTCAGCAGCCGGTGCAGGGTCGCCCGGTCCTTCGGGTCACTGACGATCGCCAGGGCCTCCGCCGCCGTCACGGCGGTGACACCGAACCGGTTGCGGTCCTGGATGACCTCGTGCAGCGGCTCCCCGACGTGCACCGACCCCGCCAGGTAGGCCAGCAGTGCCGACCGGTCCAGCACGAGCCGGACCGGCCGGTCGTCCGCAAGGCTCACGCGGCTGGCTGCTCGACAGTGCCGGCGGCGGCGTCCAGCACGTGCTGGCGCGCCCGCTCCCGCAGGGCGTTCCGGCGCTCCGGCGACCACTCGGCTTCCACGGCGGCACGGCGGGCGCGCGCCTCGGCCACGCCCTGCTCAGTGATCTGGATGCCCTGATGGGCCAGCTCCGCATCGAGGGCGTCCAGGCGCATGCGGTCCCGGACGGCCTGGGTGATGTAGGCGCTCGCGTTCGACTCCTGCTCCAGGCGCTCAGCCACGTCGGGTGGTACGGAGATCGACAGTTTCCGCATCGCGCTGGTCATACCACGCACGGTACGCCGGTAGCACCGCGTTGGCGACCGTCAACGGCCGTGTCGGCGCGCCGGTCATTGGTGGACACCGCCGGAGGGCGGCCGAAGCAGACCGCCTAGCGTCATGGCCGTGACGGAAACCCTGCTGCCCGCGTCGAGTCCAGCCGGCGCGCCACCGGCCCGGCGCGGTGGCGTCGCCGCCGTGGGGCTGGTGCTCGGCGGCGCGCTGTCGGTGCAGTTCGGCTCCGCCGTGGCCGCCCTGCTCTTCCCGCGGACCGGGGTGGCCGGCGCGGTCACCCTGCGACTGACGATCTCGGCCGTCCTGCTGCTCCTCGTGTGCCGGCCCCGACTGCGCGGGTACGACCGGTCGGCCTGGGCGGCGGCCGGCGCGTTCGGGCTGGCGCTGGCCGGCATGAACTCGCTGTTCTACCAGGCCATCGAGCGGATCCCGCTGGGCCCGGCGGTGACCCTGGAGGTGCTCGGCCCGCTGGCGCTGTCGGTGTTCACCGCCCGCCGGCTGGCCAGCTGGTGCTGGGCGGGGCTGGCGCTGGCCGGCGTGGCGCTGCTCGGGCAGGGCGGCTTCGACCGGCTGAACCCGGCCGGCGTGGCCTTCGCGTTCGGCGCGGGCGCCATGTGGGCCGCGTACATCGTGCTCAGCGCCCGGGTCGGCGGCCGGTTCCCGGGCGCGGACGGGCTGGCCCTGGCACTCACCCTCGCCGCCGTGATCACCCTGCCCCTGGGCATCATCGACGGGGGTTCGGTGCTGCTCGACCCGCCCGTGCTGGCGCTCGGCACGGCCCTCGCGGTGCTCGCCTCCGGGCTGCCGTACACCCTGGAACTGCTGGCGCTGCGCCGGATGCCCACCGCCACCTTCGCGGTGCTGATGAGCCTCGGCCCGGCCATCGCCACGCTCGCCGGTTGGCTGGTGCTGCGGCAGGCGCTGACGCTGCTGGAGTGCGCCGCCATCGTGCTGGTCATCGCGGCCAGCATCGGGGCGGTGCGGGTCAGCGCAGCAGCCGCAGCGCGCCCGGAACCACGCTGACCGTCACCGGCAGGTCCAGCGAGCGCTCACCGTCGGCGTACGTGGTGATGCCCTCGGCGCTCAGCTCCACCGTCCGCGCCCGGTAGCTGCGCACCAGGGGATGGTCGACGTGGGTGCCCTGGTAGATGCGCGGCTTGATGCGGATCAGGGTGCGCCGGTCGATCCGGCCACCCACCACCACGTCCAGCAGCCCGTCGGTCGGGTCGGCGTCGGGGCAGATGCGCATTCCGCCCCCGTAGCTCGGGCAGTTGCCCACCGCCACCAGCACCGCGTCCAGTTCGTGCGGCACCCCGTCCAGTCGCAGCGTGTACCGCCGGGGCCGCAACCGGGCCAGCTCGACGAGGATCGCCACGTCGTACCGGCGGGGGCCGCGCGGCCAGCGCATCCGGTTGGCCCGCTCGTTGACGATCGCGTCGAACCCGGCCGCGAGGACCGCCCCGTACCAGCGCTCGGCGCCGTCGGCGCCGGTCATCCGGGCCAGGTCGACCAGGCGGGTCCGGCCGGCGCGCAACGCCTCGGCGATCACCGCGACCGCCGCCACCGGATCGGCCGGGAAGCCGGTGTCCACGGCGAAGTCGTTGCCGGTGCCCGCCGGCACGGCCCCGAACGGCACGGCGGTGCCCGCGACGGCCTGCATCGCCCGGTGCACGGTGCCGTCCCCGCCCATCGCGACCAGCGCGCCGGCGCCGTCGGCGACCGCGGCGCGGCACGCCGCCTCCGCCTCGGCGGGACTCGCCGCCGACAGCAGCCGGACCGGTCGCCCGGCGGCGGCCAGGCCCTCCAGCAGCCGGGGCAGCAGCGAACGGTGCCGTCCCCGGCCGGCCGTCGGGTTGGCGAGCACGGCGACAGGGCCCCCGGCGAGCGAGTGATCGTCTGCGGTCACGGGCAGCACCGTAACCGGTGCGACGCCCGCCGTACATCGGCCGGGACGACCCTCACCGGCGGTCCCGGTCAGGCCGCTCTCCGTAAGAAGGTTGGGGTGGTTCCCTGGATCCCGCGCGAGCCCGCCACGACACGAGTTTCGCCGATCCCGAGCCCACCCCACAACGCGGCGACGCCGCCCCCGGTAGGCGGGGACGGCGTCGGCGGACCGGGCGACGCGGGGCCGTCAGGTCATGTCGTCGTAGCGGCGTTCGATCGGAGCGGGCGCGGCGATCGGGTCCGGTGCGCCGACCGGTGCGGTCGCGTCGACCCGCTGCCCCGCCTCGACCGGCTCCGGGTCGTGCTCCAGCGGCGACACCTCGTCGTCGTCGAGGCCGGCGTAGGCCTCCTTGCCGCGCCCACGCCGCTTGTCGTTGAGGAACGCGATGCCCACCGCGCCGAAGTAGAGCGCGGAGAGGCAGATCGCCAGGGCGGTCATCCCGAACGGGTCCGGGGTGGGTGTGACCACGGCGGAGAACGCGAAGAACACGAAGATCGCCACGCGCCACCAGCTGAGCAGCCGCTTCGCGCTGGCCAGGCCGACGAAGTTGAGCATCAGCACGATCAGCGGGAACTCGAACGCCACCCCGAACAGCAGGATCAGGTTGGTGACGAACGAGATGTACCGGGTGACTTCCAGGGTGGTCGAGATGTCATCGCCGGACACGTTCATCAGGAACTCGAGGCCCTTGGCGGTGACGAAGTACGCCAGCACCGCTCCGGCGGCGAAGAGCGGCGCCGCCATGGCCGTGAACGCGTAGGCGTAGCGCCGCTCGTGCCGGTGCAGCCCGGGCGCGATGAACGCCCAGAGCTGGTAGAGCCAGATCGGCGCTGCGATGATCAGGCCCACCCACAGGCCGATCTTCAGGTTCAGCAGGAAGAGGTCCGCCGGGCCTAGCTGGACGAACAGGCACTTGCCGGAGGTCGGGTCGACCGACCCCGGCAGGTCGCAGTACGGCTGCGACAACAACAACCGGACCCGCTCGGCCAGCCAGATGCCGACGCCAAAGCCGATCATGATCGCCAGTGACGCGCGGAACAGCCGATTGCGCAGCTCGCGAACGTGCTCGATGAGCGTCATCGAGCCGTCGGACGCACGCTCGAAGGTGCTCGGGCCGCGTTTACGCAGTGCGAAGGCCACGGTGCTCGGGCCTCCCGGTCAGTTGTCGCGGACGCGGTGCACCGGGTCGGCGACCGGCTGCTGCGGCGGCGCCTGCTGGTACGGCGCCTGCTGCGGCTGCCCGACCTGCGGCGGCAGCGGCTGGTAGCCGGCCTGCGCGTCGGCCTTCTCGGCGAGGTCGCGGTCGTCGTCCTGCAGGCTCTTGGTCTCGGCCTTGATGATCCGCAGCGAACGACCCAGCGAGCGGGCCGCGTCGGGAAGCCGCTTCGCACCGAAGAGCAGGATCAGCACAACCACGAGAACCGCGATGTGCCACGGCTTGAGGGCACCCATGAGAAGCTCCAGTCGCTCTGTGTGTCCGGGGGCGGTACGCAGCCCATCGTACGTGTGGATCGGCCGGTTGCCACCTGCCGGGGGCAGTCGTCGCGGCCCGGCCGGTGAAGTCTTGACCAACCGCGATGATCAGTCAACCATCGCGCAGCGGTCACGTCCGCGGCGGAGCGCCCCGGCCCGGGGCGGCATGGCGACGCGGGTCGATCAGCCGCGCCTGGCCTTGATCAGGGCGAGTCGCTGCTGGGCGGTGTCGAGCTGGCGCTGAACACCCTCGGCGCGCTGCTGCAACGCCTCGGCGGTGTCCCGCAGCGCCTCCGCCTCGACGGCCCGACGTTGCAGCGCCACCGCGGCGCGGCGCAGCTGGGGCAGCCGCGCCAGCACCGGCCGCACGGCCAGCGTGAGCGCCACGAGCGGGAGCAGCACCACCGCGAGCACGATCCATGTCAGCACGGCGGTCAGCCTACTGCGTGCGGCCGGCCACCGCCGGGTCGCCCGACGGCGCGTCGGGCGTCGTCGGGTCGGCCTCGGGCCGCCGGGGCGCGGCGGTGGGAGCGGGCACGGCGTACGCGTCCAGCGCGGCGGCCGCCGTCGCCCGGACCTGCTCGGCCAGCTCGACCGGGGCGACCACGGTGACGTCCGGGCCGAGGCCGAGCACGAACCGGCGGGCCCAACCCAGGTCGGTCACCCGCAGCGAGACCAGCCACTGGTCGCCGTCGCCGGCCTCCACCCGCTCACACGGGTAGTACTCGGTGATCCACCGCTCGCCCCGGCCGACCCGCAGGGTGATCAGCGGCAGGTCGGGTGAGGGGCGGAAGACGCCCTCGGTCAGGTCGTGCGGGACGGCCTGCGGCGGAACGGTGGCCGGCTCGGCCAGCTCGGTGATCGCGTCGATGCGGTCGGCGCGGAACAGGCGGACCGCCTCGGCGCGGCGACACCACGCCTCCACGTACGCCTGGCCGCCCACCATGAGCATCCGCAGCGGGTCGATGACCCGGTCGGTGGTCTCGTCGCGGGTGGCCGTGTAGTAGGTGATCCGCAGCGCCCGGCCGCCCTCCACGGCGGCGCGCAGCGCCTCCACCCGGCGGTTGTCCCCGGGCAGTCGCACCGCCACCGGCGCGCCCACCAGATCCCCGGCGGCGTCCTCGATCTTTGCGAGGGCCCGCTCGACGGCCTCCCGGTTGGCCACCCCGGGTGTCTCGGCGAGCATCCGCAGCGCCACCACGAGCGCGAGGGCCTCGTCGGGGGTGAGCCGCAGCGGTCGGTCGATGCCGGCGTCGTAGGTGATGGTCACCCGATCGCCGTCGAAGGCCATGTCGATCAGGTCGCCGGGGCCGTAACCGGGCAGCCCGCACACCCAGAGCAGCTCCAGGTCCTCGCGCAGCTGCCGCTCGGTGACGCCCAGGTCACCGGCCGCCTCGGCGATCTCGATGCCCGGCCGGGCCAGCAGGTAGGGCACCAGGTTGAGCAGCCGGGCCAGGCGGTCGGCGGAGGCCCGGGAGCCGCCCCGGGCGGCCGGCCGGGTCATCGGGCACCCCCGGTCACGGCCAGCTCGTCGTGTCGCGCCGCGATCTCCTTGAGCCGCTGGATGACCGCCTCGCGGACCTCGGGCGGATCGAGCACGCGCACCTCGGGGCCGTACCGGACGAGTTGGCCGGCGAGCCCGTCCGGGTCGGCGTACGGCAGGACCAGCCGGTCGCCGTCCGGACCGGCGGTCACCTCGACCGCCCAGCGGCGCAGCCCGGCGGCCCGGCCCGGCGCGGCCAGGACGGTGGCCCGACCGGTGCGCTCCACCGGCCCGGACCAGCGGGCCACGTGGCTGATCAGGTCGACCCCGGCCGGCGGCTGGTACCCGCCGGGCGCGCCGGTCACCCGGACCGCGCCGACCACCCGGGACAGCCGGAAGCAGCGGGTCGCCGCGCGGTCCAGGTCGTGGCCGACCACATACCACCGGCCACGCCAGCAGACCACGCCCCACGGCTGGAGCCGCCGGCGGCTGGGCGCGTCCCGGTCGGGCACCCGGTAGTCGAACCCGACCTCGCGGCGATCGCGGGCGGCGGCGGTCAGCGGCGCGAACGCCGGATCGACGGTGACCATCGGCTCCAGGCCCAGGGTGGCCTGCGGGTCCACGTCCACGCCGGCGGCGCGCAGCTTGGCCAGCCCGGACGACGCGGCGGCGGCGAGGCCGGCGTGCTGCCACAGCCGCGCGGCGATGCCCACGGCGGCGGCCTCGTCCGGTTCGAGAGGGATGTCGGGCAGCGCGTATTCCCGGTGGGCGATCCGGTAGCCGGGTTCGGCGTCGAAGACGCTGGCCGTCCCCGTCTCCAGGGGCACGCCCAGCTCGCGCAGCTCGGCCTTGTCCCGCTCGAACTTGCGCTGGAAGGCTTCGTGGTCACGCGCGTCGTCCGGATCGTGCTCGTAACCGGGCACGGTCGCGGCGATCTGCGCGGCGGTCAGGAACCGTCGCGTGGACAGCAGGCAGATCACCAGGTTGACCAGGCGTTCGGTGCGGGTCCGCGACACGGGTAGACGCTAGCAGCCGACGCGCCCGAGACGTGCACCCGCGCGGGCGTGCCGCACATCTGTTCGGATCGGAGGTGCCGGGGACCGCTAGCCCGGCGCGCCGCCGCCACCGGTCATAGGGTGTTCCTCATGTCGGAAGCGGGGGCCAGGCCGGAGAGCGAGAGCGTCGGCACCGTGGTCGTCGCCGGGGCCGCGAACCTCGCCATCGCGGTGGCCAAGCTGATCGCCGGGCTAGTTTCCGGCTCGGCCGCGATGCTCTCCGAGGCGGCGCACTCGGTCGCCGACACCACCACCGAGGTGCTGCTCTTCCAGGCGCTGCGCCGGGGCGCCCGGCCGGCGGACACCCGGCACCCCTTCGGGTACGGCAAGGAGAGCTACGTCTGGGCGTTCTTCGCCGCCATGTTCACCTTCGTCGCCGGCGCCGGTTTCGCCGTCACCCACGGCGTGACCACCATCCTGGTGCACCAGCACAGCGGTGACTACCTGATCTCGTACATCGTGCTCGGTGTGTCCTTCGTCATCGAGTCGATCTCGCTGGCCCGGGCCGTGCGGCAGGTCCGCCGCGAGTCCCGCCGTTGGGACACCACGCCCCGGCGGTTCCTGCGGCTGACCGCCGACACCACCGTCAAGGCCGTCTTCCTGGAGGACAGCGCGGCCCTGATCGGGCTGCTGCTGGCCGCGCTCGGGGTCGGCCTGTCCCAGGCCACCGGCGACGAGGTGTGGGACGGCATCGCGTCGATCCTCATCGGGCTGCTGCTCCTGACCGTCGCCGGGATCCTGGCCAGCAACAACCTGTCGCTGCTGGTCGGCCGGGCGGTCCCGGAGCGGCTGCGCCACGAGATCGAGCAGGACCTGGCCGCGCTGCCCGAGGTGGAACGGATCGACACCCTGCTGACCATGCAACTCGGGCCGGACGACATCCTGGTCGCCGCGAAGGTCGACTTCCGCGACGAGGCCACCGGCGCGGCCATCGAAGCCACCGCCGACGAGGCCGAACGGCGGCTCACCGGGCGGTTCCCGGAGATCCGCTACGTCTTCCTCGACCCCACCCGATCGCTGCCCGGCGCCGGCGGCAGGACCCGTGACACCCAGGCCGTACCGAACCCGGACTCCGGCGGCGAACCCGAGCGGAGCTGAGCCACCCGCCGGACCACCCGGGCGCGGGGCGCCGGACCCGCGCGGCTAGCGTGCCCGTCATGGTGCGATGGCGGGCGGGGACGGTGGCGGCGCTGCGACGGCAGTGGACCGGGGCGGTGGAGCTGGACGTCGACCTGCCCGACGGCACCCGCATGCGGGCGCTGGCCTACCCGGAGCTGGTCGGCACGCCCGAGCCCGGCGACCGCGTGCTGCTCAACGCCGGCGCGCTGCTGATGGGGCTGGGCACCGGCGGGTACGCCCTGGTGGTGGCTCTGCCGGACCGGCTGCCGCCGGACCCGCCGGACGCCGGCGACACCCGCGACGCGGGGCACCTCGTCAAGGCCCGCTACACCCCCCTGCAACCGATCCTGCTCGGCGTCGACGAGGAGGCGTCACCGCACCGCGACGTGCTGGCCGACGCCGACGACCTGGGCGGGCTGCCGGTCGTCACCGCCGACCTGCACTCGGCCCTGCCGGCGATCCTGGCCGGCATCCGCGCCGACGCCCCGCACGCCCGGGTGGCGTACCTGCTCACCGACGGCGGGGCTCTGCCGGCCTGGTTCTCCCGCACCCTCGCCGGGTTGCGCGCCGAGCTGGCCGGCACGATCACCGTCGGGCAGTCGTTCGGCGGCGACCTGGAGGCCACCACCCTGCACGGCGGCCTGCTCGCCGCCCGGCACGTGCTGCGCGCCGACGTGGCCGTGGTCGCGCAGGGCCCCGGCAACCTCGGCACCGGCACCCGGTGGGGCTTCTCCGGAGTCGCCGTCGGCGAGGCGGTCAACGCGATCGCCACGCTGGGCGGTCAACCGGTCGGGTCGCTGCGGATCTCCGCCGCCGATCCCCGCCCCCGACACCGGGGCGTGTCGCACCACAGCCTCACCGCGTACGGACGGGTGGCGCTCGCCCCGGCGGAGCTGGTGGTGCCCGACGACCTGGACCCGGCGTTGGCCGCCGAGGTGGACGCGGCGCTGGCCCCGCTGGCGTCCCGGCACCGCATCGTCCGGGTGCCCACCGCCGGTCTCGACGCCGCGCTGCGGGCCAGCGTCGTGCCACTGTCCACGATGGGACGGGGCCTCGACGCGGACCACGCCTACTTCCTCGCGGCAGCGGCAGCAGGCCGCCACGCCACAACCCTCCTGACCTGACCACCCC
>NZ_RCVJ01000060.1 GCF_003667505.1 Micromonospora sp. BL4 | reverse complement strand
GCCGACCGTCTCCTGACCACCCGTACGCCCGGCCGTACGGCTGCCCGCCGACGGGCGCATCGCGGCCAGGGTCGCCAGGGAGAGCGTCGGACCGGACAGCGCGGCGCGTGTCCCGGCATCGTCCGCCGGAACGGGACCGGGGGAGCGGTCATCCGGGGCGAGCCGGGGCGCCGGCGGCGCCGGGCGCCGCTCGGCCGGCGCGGGAGCGGCTTCGCCGAGGTAGTGGCGTGCGGCGCGTACCGCCGGGTGGTGCTCCCCGAGCACGGCGGGTCCGGCGGTGGCGACGCGGGTGTAGTTGCGGCGGGCCTCGTGGCGGTTGCCCAGCTCCTCGGCGACCTCCGCGAGTTCGAAGGCGAGCGCGAGCATCGCGGGATCGGAGTGCTCCCAGCGCCGCTCGCCCGCGGCGAAGGCCTCCTCCAGCAGTCGGCGGGCGGCGAGCGGGTCGTCCGCCTCCCGGTGCAGCCGGGCCAGCAGATGCGCCGTGTGCAGGACCTCGGGGTGGTCCTCGCCGTACGACGGGCGGGCGGATCCGACGGCCTCCGTGAGCAGCTGCTTGGCGGCGCTGAGGTCGCCAGCAGCGCGCAGGGCGAGGGCCCGGTGCTGGGCGGCAGCCAGAGGAGAGGGATGGGGCACGTGGCAATGCTGCCGTCAGACGGGTGCCGGACGCTACCCGGACACGCCTTCGGTGGTGCGTCGGTGACCCCTCGCGAGGCGGTCTGAGCAGCGGTGGGAGCGCCTCGATGGAGGGGTCGGATGGCGATGTGCATGATCCACGAGTGGCGTGTACAGTAACTCCCCGTGCGGCCCGCTGGGCCGACCGTCGGGTGTCAAAATCATCCAGGTCGGCGAGGTAGGCTGAACGAGCAAGTCCGGGTGGCGGAATGGCAGACGCGCTAGCTTGAGGTGCTAGTGCCCGTATAGGGCGTGGGGGTTCAAGTCCCCCCTCGGACACAATTTAGTACATGATCCACTTGGGTTCGCCTGAGCCGATACCGTGCGGGCTGTCGGCCGGTAGGTCAGGTTCAGCCCCAATTCGCGGTAAATCAGGCCCTTGTCGGCGGGGTTGGCGTCGCGGAGCACGGCGTGATGTTTCCCAGGGGTTTCCACGATGTGGCGGATCTCGTCGGGGCTCATTGTCTGGCGTCCGTTGAGGCGGCGCAGCTTGGCCTCGGCGGTGACCTGTTCTGCTTGGACGTCGGCGATCCATCGGCTGACGACGGTGGGGTCGGCGCCGCTGTCGAGGGCGGAGCGGTAGCGGTTCAGCCGGGTGGTGCAGGTGGCGATGGTTTCCGTGCCGCCTTGATCGCCTGGTGGTCGGCGTCGTCGTGTTGCGCTTCGGCCATGGCGTGGACAGTTGCGGTGAGTCGGCTGGGCGAGAAGGCTCGGGCGAGCCATGGGTCGAGTTGTTCGAGGATGTGGTCCTCGCCGATTACCTCAACCGGGCCCGCGGCACGTTGGCCCGCCGGGAGAACGTCGTGATCTGCAGTGGCTATGGCCAGGGCGTCGCGTTGCTGCTCCAGGTGCTGGCGGCGCGCGGCGCCCGCCGGCTGGCCGTCGAGGACCCATCCGCGGACGACGACGTCCGCCCCGTCGCGGCTGCCGCCGGCCTGGAGGTGATCGGCGTCCCGGTCGGGCCGGACGGCATTCTCGTCGAGGAGCTGGAACAAACCGACGCGGACGCCGTCGTGCTGACGCCCTCGCACCAATGGCCCCGCGCGCCCTGGAAATCCACCGCTACAACATGCAGGAGAGCCGGCGCATCTGCGGCCCGGATACGCGCTCGACCATGGCCGCGCGCATTAACATCGCCAGCACGATGCGCTCAATGGGACGGAACGGCGACGCGGGTGCCGATCTTCGAAGAAACCTCCGCGAGAACATCCGCGTGTACGGACCCGAGCATGAGTCGACCATCGATGCCCGCGGCGAACTCGCTCGAGCCTATGTCCGGACGGGGCCGTGCGGCGGAGGCAGCGATGCTTCACGAGATCAACGAAGCCCTGCACCACGCCGAGGCCGCTGGAACGCAGGTCATGTGGTGGCCGCAGTACCGGGCGGCCGCCTACTCGGCCGCAGGCCGCCACGGCGATGCGATTGCGTTGTTGCGCAGCCTCGTTGAACAGGCCGAGGCGGCTCTTCCGCGGGACAACCCCAGCTCGATCCGGTTGCGACTCTTCCTCGCCCGTGCGTTGCCGGCGCGCAAGCCAGGACCGGCGGGCACTGCGACTGTTCGAGCGAGTGGTGCAGGACCGGGAGCGGATATTGGGCGCCGACCACACCGCGTCGCTGAACGCGCGCCGCAACCGGGGAATGGCCTCTGCGGTACGAGGCCAGCGCCGTCGGGCGAGAAGCGTGCTAACGGACGTGCTGGCCGACTACATTCGGATGCTGGGTGAAGCGCACCCATACACGGCGAGCGGCCGGTCGAGCCTGGAGCGGCTGCCATCGCTGCACGAGTTCCCGCCCTGAATGATCGGATGCCCCGCCGGGACGCTACTCCCATGGTTTTCTGACTCGATCTTCAACCTGGGCGCGCCTCAACCGAGTCTTCAACTGGGCCACCGACGCCGGCTTCCTCCGGGTCAGCGGCTCCACTTACCAGTTGCGCCACTTGTAGCTACAGCGGTGGCATCTCCGCAACAACTTGCCGCTGAGCCCGCGTACGCACCGGCCGCCGTCGCCGCCGGTCGACGAGTTGACAACCTCTCGGATGCCGACAAAGACAGTCGATGCTCAGCAAGAGCTGACCGCAGCTCGACGAACCTGCTTCGAGGTGTTCGCCGGTGGCCCCGTCCTCGACGGTTGATTCGGGGGCCACCCAGTTCACCGCTGTCGTCAGTCCATTAAGGCACTGGGCGAGGCGTACGCGACACAGGACGTGGGCTTGGTAGCAACCAGCAGGTCTACCTCGGTCACGGCCTTGTCCGACGGCGGAATCAAATCAGGGAAGGCGAAGGCACCACCGATGATCTTCTTGGCGTTGTCGTAGCAGACAACGTCCACCCTCGGACTCTTGAGAGGCGCCGCCATCTGGTTCATGACCTCAAACTTCGCTGTGTACCCATCTCCATACTCGGACTTTGACACCTTGATCGGGCCTGTCCCGATCTCAGGGATCGGCTCTGCGGAGAAGGCTCCCTCGTCCTCAACGAGCAGAGTGGCCTCGACGTTGGCCGCCTTCTTTCCCCTAGGCAACTCCGTCTGTGTCTGTACGGGGGACGTTTGCCCGACCCGCGGAAAAATACTCGACCTGCGACTCGCTCGCGAGCAGCTCACCGCTAGCGTCCTTGACGTTGAACTGAACCGAGGCGGTCTGACCGACCTTATCGGAAGTGTTTTGAACGACGGCGATGAGTGACACATAAATGTATCGCTGGCCGATGCCAGTTTCCAGAATCGACCAACTGGCTTCTCCTACGGCAGGCACTGAGGTGACTGAGGTGCTATTCGTCCCACCCGCCGAGGACGCCTGCTCCATCTTGTCCGCCTCACCACAGGCGGCGAGCGACAGTGCAGAACACGCTACGAGGGCGACGACCCGCATAGATTTGAATTTGATCCCCGTTCAAAAGGTTGCCAGGCCCGAACACGGTAGCGTGCTTACCGCAGCCAAGATCAACCATCCGGTCGTGCACCGTCGTATTTTCGGGCGTATGAATTAGCCCTTGGTCGCCCGTGGTCGAGGCCGGTGTAGGCGCGACCGTCAAGCCGATGCGCCAGCGCGACCATCGGCCGCTAAGGCTGGATCGCGAGGGTATGGCTGGGAAAACCGAAGCAGTCGACGGACCGTGCCGTTGCGCGGCAGCAGCCGGCACGAGGACCGGAGCAGTTCAAGGCGACGATCAAGCCGGGCGGTAGTCGTGGCCGTCCCAGCGGAATAGCTCGTAGCGGTGCGGGCCGCTGGCGCAGTCCGGCTCGCAGTTGTTGAACTCGGCACGGATGTCATAGGTCCCGTCGCGAGCGTCGTCGACCAGGGAGGCGCTGTAGAAGCGGGAGATTGGCAGCTGCGACGGCGACGGCCGCGAGCCGAAACCGTCGAAACCGTCCCGGGCGAAGTCAAGCACGAGCAGCCATCGAGCCGGCCCGGGTTGTAGCGGACGAACAGATGACCGGTGCGGTCGCTGCTTGGTGTCGCTGGCTCCAGGATTTCCCACGCACCGCCAGTCCAGCGCCAGCGCACCGTGCCGTCAGCGCTGACCGCGAGCAGCTGGCTTTCGAGCCTCGGCTTGGTGGTGCCCTCGTCCGTGCGGGCCTCCCGGCCGTGGACGGTGAGCAGCCAAGTGTGCTTCCACGTCGGATGCTCGAATGGGATCTCACCGGTGACGGCGCACTCGCTGATGCAGATTCCGAGCTGTCGCAGACGCGAGGTGTCGAAGGGCGGCGCAGGAGAGTCGGACGGCCGCTGGGGTGGTGCGGTGCAGCTCGCCATCACGAGGATGAGCACCACCATCGCGCTGCGACGTGTACGACTCGCGCCCGTCACGGTCGGACCAGGTGGAACGCCGAGCCACTACCCGCGTTGGAATATTCAACCTTGTACGAGGGTGCTGGGCCGGTGAGTCGGAACGCCTCTGACTGAGGCACCCGCTCGGGTCGGTCAACAAGCTGGCCGGTGGTGCCGAAGTACGACGTCAGGAGGTTGCCGTCGGGGCCGATAGCGTCAACCGCCATGACCCACTGGTACGAGTGGCGCTGCCCAGTGAATGTGACCCGGAAGGGCTCTCGGTCGCTCGAGGTGACATCGGTCTGATGGTCGTTGAAATATGGCCGGCCGGACTGCGCGACGTCGGGCATGGGACCATCAAGGTCGACTACGACGTTGATTGGTGGGTGGTCACTGCCGGAGTAGGTGCGGATCACGGTGCCGTCCATGGGCGCGAGGCGCTGCACCGTAGCCACGCGCAGCCCGGCAATTCTGGTCGGTCGTTCGCTGGTGCCGGTAAACGTCATAGTCACGCTGAGATCGGACTGGGCGGCGCCGTGCTGCTCGCGCAGGAAATCGGTCATGCCCCGCGTGAAATCGGCGAAACCTAGCAGCAGCGGTGCGGCGCGCGAGCCGTCGGTCAGCGGTTCGGGAAGGGCAAACGACTGCCCCGGCTTGTAGGAGTTGGCGATCCCCACGGTGTACCCGTGCCCGGGTGCGGCGGCCCCGGCCGGCGAGGACGCCGAGCCTGGGGGCCGGTCGTTCCCGAAAAATCTTTGCACTGCCTCTTCGCCTAAGCCTGTGGCCAGAGCTGCGACGAAAGTTAGGAGAACGGTGCCCACCGCGCCGCTAATGGCGAGGCCTCGACGGCGCGTAAGCCGGTGCCGAACCGCCGCACGTCGGTGCTCATCCGCTGCGGCCGGCGGCGCTGTTGCGGCATCGGTATCAGCGGGCCGCCCTGGTCGCACCTTTGAACGCTTCTGCCTCGTCGGGGAGGGTTCGCTATCGGCCACAGAACTCACCTCCTGTCATGCGTTGCGACATTTGCCGGAGGTCGCCGTCTCGGCGAGGCGGCGGGCTACCGTCCGTGCGAGCTCGGTACTGAGTCGATCGTCACCGGGAGTGCTGAGCTCGACCACGCATCCGCCTACCACTAGGACGACGCGCAGGTCTGTCGGGCCAAGGCCGACCACAGTGGCGTCGCGCACGGCGGCCATGTCCGCCACGCCGTCGAGAGTCCGACGGTGACTGAAACCGACATACTGCTCGGCGTACGCCTTTGCTTCGGCAGCGTCCGGGCTCGTCCACACCACGGACGCGGTTACCTTCGTGTCGCTGGCTCGCTGGGGAAGCCATGTACACATGGTCGTGACCGCCGTGGCTAAAGCGCCCACGGCCAAGCGGCCCGGATGCGGCGACGAGTACTCAGCGTTCGGCCGCACCTGCCGTAGGTCCGCTGTGGTCAACAGTTGGCATGGCTCTGGCCAACGCTCCGCGTCTGCCCCGCCGAGTAGACCTTTCCGGCCACCATCGAATCGATAGGCCGACACCGCTCGCTCGAAGTCGGTGGTTGTGTACGACGTGTAGCTGAGATAGAGCAGGCCGGCATCGACCGCCAATAGCTGCGTCCCGTTGTCAATGGGCACTACTGCCTCATGCAACTCGCCAGTTGTCGGCTGGACGACCCGCACGTGCTTCGACCAGAACGGCTCAGGAAGATCCTCAAGCAGATACAACAAACCGTCGTCGAGCGTCATCTCATGGTTACGAGCCTGCTGCGTCCAGCGAACCTGACCAGTGCGTGGATCTATGCCGATTAGCCGACCAATGCCATCGCTGCCCTGGCGAGGAAGGGCCGACACGACCGCCGTTGCCGTCGTGCGTAGCAGACACGGTGTGCCGTGGCACCTCATGTCGGGCATTGCCCACACCTGCCGCCCTGCACGGTCGACCAACGACAGGCCGCCGTCGTCGACGACGAGCACGGCGTCGCCATCGACCTGGGCGCGGGGCGCCCCGCGGCCGGGGTCGCCTGGGTCGGCCTCGGCTGGCCGCCACTCCGTCGCCGCAGTGCCGGTACGCGTTCCCGATCGCGGGTCGAGGAGGTGCACCGTCGCCCGGTCGTCGGGGCAAGTCGCTACGACAGCCGCGATTGCGTTGCTCCCGGCGAAGTTTTCGATCACACATGTGTCCGGTGCGGTCCACGACCACACCACGGCGCCGTCCGTGTGTTGCAGTCCATACAGGCTGTCACCGCACCGCAGTGCCAGGACGACCGTCATCGACCGGGTCAGTTGCGGGCCGTCGCAGTCGTCCGGCAGCGGACGGTTCCAGCGGGCGACGCCGGTGGCGACGGCCATCGCCCGAACCGTGCCGTCAACAATGCCGATCAGATCTCCACCGACGGCCAACGCCTCGCTCAAATCCGCGGTGGTCCAAAGCGTGCGGCCGTCACGGATCCGCACAGCGGTCAGCACACCGTCGTCGCTGAATGAATCGTGCTCCCGAAGGAAGGCCATTCCATCGATGGTGATGAGCGGTGTGTATTCGCCGTCCTCGGTCAGCCAAGTACCCGGACCTTCAAGCTGCCACCGTTGCGAGCCCGTTCGCGCGTCGACGGCGGTCTGCATCTGATGCACCATTTCGTTTGGCAGAGCTACTGTGTAGAACAAGATCACCTTTGATGCCGGATCGTAGCCCGCAGGCCACCTAGAACCGGACAGGATCTCCCAGTCGCGGACCAGCCGGCCCGCTGGCAGTGGAGCGGCCGAGGCGGCCGCACCGGTGTCGGAAGCGGCGCCGTTGGGCCTGACGGCATCCCGCGTCGCGTCCGATGCCAGGCCGGCCATGACTACAACAACCATCACGTACCGCAGCGGACGAAGGCTGAGCCGCACGACCATGGACCTCCATCGGATAACGCACCCGCCTTACGCGCGTTCGCCATGGCTGCGCCTAATCGGGCTCGTAAGACCGACCAAACGAAGGGCGACGGATGCCGATCAACTCATGCCGACAGCGAAACCGTACCGTGTGTAATCATCCGGTGGCATGGTCAGAGGGGCAGCTCTGTGGGGGTCCTCCGGAGCGGGCACCTCAGCCATACGGACGATGAAGAGTCATGTCGGGTCAGAGCAATGCCGGCACCCAGATGCGGTTGCGGTCTCACGTGCGGGCGGCATGAGGGAGGCGAGCGCCACGCGTTCATGGCCCCCGAGCGAGGGAGGCAATTGGTTCTCAGGAGGGAGGTCGGTCGTGGGCGCTGCGGTGAAGGTGATGGGTGTTCGACGATTGGAGGGAGCCATGAGCCT
>NZ_RCVJ01000092.1 GCF_003667505.1 Micromonospora sp. BL4 | reverse complement strand
GTCCGGGTGCAGGGCGGGAGTCAGGTGGGGCGTGAGGAGGGCGATCTGCCACTCGCGGGCGTTGAAGCCCCGCAGGGTCTCCGCCACCGCGTCCTCGGTGAGCTCCTCCGGAGGGGTCCACGCCAACCGGCGTACCGAATCCGGGGTGATCAGGTTTTCCGGGGGCAGGTTGTGCTTGCCGGCGATGCGGACCACCACCTCCCGGCAGCGAGCCAGCCGACCGGCCGCCACCGGGTCGCGCTCGGCCCACCGGTGCGGCGGAGGCGGGCCCTCCACCGCCGGGGTGACCGGCAGCGCGTCGTCCGGAAGCTGCCGGGCGTCGTCGAGCGCGGCCAGCCACGTGCGGGCCAGCCGGCGAACCGACCGGCCGCCGAAACCGGGCAGCGTCAGCAGGGTCTTCTCGTCCTTCGGGTCCAGCTCGGCCGCGGCGATGATCGCCGAGTCGGGCAGCACCCGACCGGGCGCGGCGTCGCGCCGGGCCGCGATCTGGTCCCGGGCGTACCACATCGAGCGGACCCGGGCCTGGGCCCGCGCCCCACGCACGCGATGGATGCCGGAGGTGCGCCGCCAGGGCTCCGCGCGCACCCGGGGCGGGCGGGCCCCGGTCCGGACCAGGGCGGCGAACTCCTCCGCGGCCCAGGCCGACTTGCCCTGCCGGGCCAGTTCGGCGTCCAGCGCGTCGCGCAGGTCGGTGAGCATCTCCACGTCCAGGGCGGCGTAGGTGAGCCACGACTCGGGCAGCGGCCGGCTCGACCAGTCGGCCGCCGAGTGGTGCTTCTCCAGGGTGAACCCGAGCAACTGCTCGGTCAGCGCGGCCAGGCCGACCCGCTCGAACCCGGCCAGCCGCGCCGCCAGTTCGGTGTCGAACAGCCGGCGCGGACGCAACCCCACCTCGGCGAGGCACGGCAGGTCCTGGCTTGCGGCGTGGAGCACCCACTCGGCCTCGCCGATCACGGCGTCCAGCGTGCTGAGGTCGGGCAGCGGCAGCGGGTCGATCAGCACGGTGCCGGCACCGGCCCGACGGAGCTGCACCAGGTAGGCGCGCTGGCTGTAGCGGTAGCCGGAGGCCCGCTCGGCATCCAGGGCGACCGGGCCGGTGCCCGCGGCGAAACGCGCCACGACCTCGGCGAGCTCGGCCGGAGTGGCCACCGGATCGGGGGTGCCGTCACGCGGGGCGGTCAGCGGAACGGGCCCACCGTCGGTCGGGTCGACCCCGTCGCCCGCCGGCTGCGGCTGGGCCGACGGCGGGTGCTGGGGTGCGTTTCCCTGGAGTTCTTCGGCGGGCCGACGGCGCAGGGGTGGTTCGTCGGTCACCTGCCAACCCTAGTGCGCGCGGTGATCCGGCGGGTGCAGCCGGTCCGGCGTGTGTCGATCAGGTGTCCGCGAGGTGTCCTCCGGCATGCCGGACATCGGGGGATACGGAGCCCGTTCGCGCAGGTTCGGGTCCGTGGAGCCGCAGCCCCGGAAGGCAGGGCGGGGGCGCCGAGGTCAGGCGGCGCCCGCGGGGCGGCGGTCGGACAGGGCGGTGACCCCCGGTGGGGGCAGGCCCGCCGTGAAGGCGAGCAGCGCGCACCAGCCGAGCAGGTGCGGGGCCAGATCGTCGTCGACCGGCGTCCAGGAGGCGCGGATCTCGATGTCGCCGGCCGTGGGCGGGCCGGCCAGATCGCCGAACCGGGTCGACATGGTCTGGGTGACCGTCCCCCCGATGGCCCGGTGGCCGGCGTCGTGGGCGTCCAGCGCGTCGGTCAGCCAGGTCCAGCCGACCCCGGGCAGCAGCGGGTCGGCGGCCAGGTCGACCTCCAGCTCGGCGGTCACGTAGGTGACCAGCCGCAGGGTGCCCTGCCATGCCTCGTGCCCGGCCGGGTCGTGCAGCAGGATCAGCCGACCGGTGGCCACCTCGTCGCCGTCGCGCAACACCGTCGCGGAGAGCGCGAACGCGTACGGGGCCAGGCGCTGGGGAGCGCCGACCTCCTCCAGCGTGATCTCCGGCCGGGGCGCCGCCGACCGCAGCCCGGCGACCGCGCGGGCGAAGGTCTCCGGGAGCGCGATCGGGGGGGCCATGCCGGCAGCCTATGCCGCCGTCGGCCCCCCGGCTTCGACGGCGCGCCGACACCCGAATCCGTACCGCGGCTCGGCTGCGCGTACCCGGCGTCCGATCCGGGCCGGCCCGCGGCACCGGCGTTGACACGGGCCGGTGGCGCCGGGAAGGTGTTCTTCCTTTCACCCCCGGCGGGGAGGGGGTGGGTGCCGTGGCACGATTGCGGCGATGAGCACGGACACCACGGGCACTGCCGCCCGAGACGGAGAACAGCGCCCCGGCGGGCCGGCCGACTCGCCCTTCATCCGGGCATGCCGGCGTCGGCCCGGCCCGCACACGCCGGTCTGGTTCATGCGCCAGGCGGGCCGCTCACTGCCGGAGTACCGGGAGATCCGGGCGAGCGTGCCGATGCTGGAGTCCTGCCGCCGCCCGGAGCTGGTCACCGAGATCACCCTCCAGCCGGTGCGCCGGCACGGGGTGGACGCGGCGATCCTGTTCAGCGACATCGTGGTGCCGGTCGCCGCGGCCGGGGTCGACCTGGACATCGTGCCGGGCACCGGGCCGGTGGTCGCCGAACCGATCCGCACCGCCGCCGACGTGGAGCGGATCCGCCCGATCACCCGCGACGACGTCTGGTACGTGGACGAGGCGGTACGACAGCTGGTGACCGAGCTGGGCGACACCCCGCTGATCGGTTTCGCCGGCGCGCCGTTCACCCTGGCCAGCTACCTGGTCGAGGGGGGCCCGTCGCGGACCCACGCGAAGACCAAGGCGCTGATGTACGGCGAACCGGAGCTGTGGCACGCGCTCTGCGGCCGGCTGGCCGAGGTGACGATCGGCTTCCTGCGGGTGCAGATCGAGGCCGGCGTGTCCGCCGTACAGCTGTTCGACTCGTGGGCCGGCGCGCTGTCCGAGGCCGACTACCGCCGCTACGTGCTGCCGCACTCGACCGCCGTGCTCAGCGGGCTGGCGCACGCTGGTGTCCCGCGGATCCACTTCGGGGTGGGCACCGGCGAACTGCTCGGCGCGATGGGCGAGGCCGGCGCGGACGTGGTCGGCGTCGACTGGCGTACCCCGCTGGACGTGGCGACCCGCCGGATCGGCCCGGACAAGGCGGTTCAGGGCAACCTGGACCCGGCCGTGCTGCTCGCGCCCTGGCCGGTGGTCGAGGCCGAGGTGCGCCGCATCCTGGACCAGGGCAGGGCCGCTCCCGGACACGTGTTCAACCTCGGCCACGGGGTGCTGCCGGAGACCGACCCCGACGTGCTGACCCGGGTGGTCGCGCTGGTGCATGAGCTCTCCAGCCGCCGGGCCGACCAGGGCTGAAGCGCGATGCGGCAGCCCTGGCGGGTGGCGGTGGTCGGCGGCGGGATCGCCGGGCTGGCGGCCGCGGTCCGGCTGCGCGACCGCGCTCCGGCCGGCACCGAGATCACGGTGTACGAGCAGTCCGGCTCGCTGGGCGGCAAGCTGCGCTCCGGGGAGTTGGCCGGCCAGCAGGTGGAGTTCGGCGCCGAGTCCTTCCTGATGCGGGACCCGACGGGGGCCGAGTCCGCGGCGGTGGCGTTGGCCCGCCGGCTCGGGTTGGCCGAGCAGATCGTGCACCCCACGGTCGGGCAGGCCGCGCTGGTCGTCGACGGAGGGCTGCGCCCCATCCCGGGCGGCACCCTGGTGGGCGTACCCGGGGATCTGGACCGGGTGACCACGGTCGCCCGCCCGGCCGTGGACGCCGACACCGACGGCGGCCGGCCGCTGGTCGGGCCCGACGAGGACGTCTCGGTGGGCGCGCTGGTCCGGTCCCGCTTCGGTGACGAGGTGGTCGAGCGGCTGGTCGACCCGATGCTCGGCGGCGTGTACGCCGGCCGCGCCGACGACCTCTCCCTGGTCACCACCATGCCGGCGCTGGCCCGCGCGGCCCGGGTGGAGCACACCCTGACCGGCGCGGTCCGGTCGGCGCAGGCCGCCGCGCCGCGCGCGCCCGGCGCCCCGGTCTTCGGCACCCTGGCCGGTGGGCTCAGCACCCTGGTCGAGGCGGCGGCGACGGCCAGCGGCGCGACGGTGCGGCGGGACGCGGCGGTCCGCGAACTGACCCCGACGACCACCGGCTGGCGGCTCACCGTCGGCCCGACCCGGGACCCGGAGCTGGTCGACGTGGACGCCGTGGTGCTGGCGGTGCCGGCCCGCCCGGCGGCCCGGCTGCTCGCCGGTCCGGCCCCGGCGGCCGCCGCGGGTGTCGGCGAGCTGGACTACGCCAGCGTCGCGCTGGTCACCCTCGCGCTGCCGCGGCCCGAGCTGCCCGAGCTGTCCGGCTTCCTGGTGCCGAGCACCGAGGGGCTGCTGATCAAGGCGTCCACCTTCTTCACCACCAAGTGGGGGCACCTGCGCCGGCCCGACGGGTTGGCGCTGGTCCGCGCCTCGGTGGGCCGGTACGGCGAGGAGGCGCAGCTCCAGCGCCCGGACGCCGACCTGGCGGCCACCGTGCACCGGGAGTTGTCGGCGGTGCTCGGCGCGCCGCTGCCCGCGCCGGTCGACGGGCACGTGCAGCGGTGGGGAGGGGCGCTGCCCCAGTACACCCCGGGGCACGCCGACCGGGTCGCCGCCGCGCGGACGGCGTTGCGGGCCGCGCACCCCACCCTGGTCCTTGCCGGCGCCGGCTACGACGGCGTCGGCATTCCGGTCTGCGTCCGCTCCGGCGAGACGGCGGCCGACGAGATCATCACAGCACTGGGAGGATCGGCGAGATGACCGAGCAGACCAACGCGGCCCGGCTGCGGGAGCTGAACGCCAGCATCCGCTACACCATGTGGTCGGTGTTCCGGGCCAGCGCCCCGCTGCCGTCGCTGCGGGACAACGTCACCGGTGAGGTCGAGTCCCTCTTCGAGGAACTGGCCGGCAAGGACGTGGTGATTCGGGGCGTGTACGACGTCTCCGGGCTGCGCGCGGACGCGGACGTGCTGATCTGGTGGCACTCCGCCTCCAGCGACGCGCTCCAGGACGCGTACCTGCGGTTCCGCCGCACCACGCTGGGGCGGGCGATGACCCCGGTCTGGTCGCAGATGGCCTTGCACCGGCCGGCGGAGTTCAACAAGAGCCACATCCCGGCGTTCCTGGCCGGGGAGGAGGCCCGCTCGTACATCTGCGTCTACCCGTTCGTCCGCTCCTACGAGTGGTACCTGCTGCCCGACGCCGAGCGGCGCGAGATGCTGGCCGAGCACGGCCGGCTGGCCCGTGGCTACCCGGACGTGCGGGCCAACACCGTGGCCTCGTTCGCGCTGGGCGACTACGAGTGGATGCTCGCCTTCGAGGCCGACGAGCTGCACCGCATCGTCGACCTGATGCGTGACCTGCGTGCCTCCGGTGCCCGCCGGCACGTCCGGGAAGAGGTCCCGTTCTACACCGGCCGCCGCCGCTCGGTCGCCGAGATCGTCAACTGCCTGGTCTGATCCCCGCGGACGCGGGTCCGAGTGGGCGGAGCATGACCTGTTCGCGGCGTACGCCGTCGGGCAGCAGGTCGCCGACCTCGTCGGTGAGGCTGAAGCCGGCGTGCCGGTAGAGGGCCTTCGCCGCCGCGTTGTCCGGCATGACGGTGAGGCGCAGCCGGTCGGCGCCGCCGTCGCGGGCCCAGTTCGCCACCGCCTCGACCAGCTGGTGGCCGACCTTGCGGCCGCGCGCCTCGGGGTGCACCCACATCGAGATCAGCTCCCTGACGAGCGGGTCCGGCGTGGGTACGCCGCTGGCCATCCCGACCGGCCGCCCGTGCAGGGTGGCCACCAGGTTGTGCGAGCCGGGGATGCTCAGCCGGTCACGCCAGCGCTGCTCGCGGTCGCCGTCGTCCTGCCAGTCGGCCAGCCGGGAGCCGAACGCCTCCGGCGCCTCGGTGAGGGCGGCGAGCCGCAGTTGGCGCCAGGTGGGCCAGTCGTCCGGGGTGAGCACGGTCATCTCGATCATGTCGGGATGATGCCGGTGGTCGGCGGCGTGCACCACCGCATTTTCCCGCCGGCCGGCGCCGCACCCCCGCCCGGGTGCGGCGCCGGACGGGGATCAACTGGTCGTGGTGCAGGAGACCAGCGGAAGCGGGTTGGTGCCGTTCCACGAGCCGAGGAAACCGAACGTCGTGCTCGCTCCGGCGGCGAGGCTGCCGTTGTGAGCGACGTTGCGCGCGGTGACCTGCGTGCCGTTGCTGGTGACGGTCGCGTTCCACGCGGAGGTGACCTGCTGGCCGCCGGTGTAGTTCCAGCTCACCGACCAGCCCCGGGTGGGCGAGCCGCCCGCGGTCACCCGCACCTCGGCCTGGAAGCCACCGGACCACTGGCCGGTGACCGCGTACGTGGCCGTGCAGGCCCCGGCCGGCGGTGGCGTGGTCGGCGGTGGCGTGGTCGGCGGTGGCGTGCCCGTTCCACCGGAGAAGTCGACGTCACTGCACAGGTAGTACGACTGGTCCAGGTGGCTGGCCTGCCAGATGGTGTAGACGATGTGCCGGCCGGTGCGGCCCGACGCGTTCACCGGGATCTCGATGGAGACGCCGCCGGTCTCCTGCTTCCACTGCGACGCCGGGGTGTTGCCGATCTGGCCGGACAGCACCAGGTCGTCCCAGCCCAGCTGTTCGGTGAGCGGGTTGAAGCCCTGCCGGGTCACGTACACCCGGATGTAGTCGGCGCCGTGGCTGGCCTGGTCGAAGAAGCGGACCCGGAAGTTGCTCGACACCGCGGTGGTCTTCCAGGCGCCGACGGTGTCCAGGGCGTTGTAGCGACCGCTCTGGGTGCGCCCGCCGCTGCACAGTTGACCGTTGGGAATGGCGCCCTGGTGGTTGCCGGCCACGCCCTCGCGGAACAGGCCGTTCCAGTTCCACATGGCGTTGGGGTCGGCCTGCCAGGCCTGCCAGCACATCGGGTCCTCGGTGGCCATCCGAGGGTTCTGGAAGTCGCTGCCCCAGCGTTGCCAGCAGCTGTAGTTGCGCGAGGCCGGGTCGACGACCGAGCCGTGCGCCGAGGCGGGCGGGACCAGCGCGGTGGTCAGCGCGGTGGTGAGCAGGAGCGTGGCGGCGGCCGCGACGGCGAGCAGCCAGAGCACGCGGGGTGATCGGGCGAGAGTGGACATGGAGCCCCCGGGGGGATGAGGTCGGACGACGACACCCGGACCGCCGGGAGTTGCCCGCTCCCGTGCCTACTCGCAGGCTCCCGCGATGGCTCTACCCGGCACGATGCCAGGCTGATCGTCAACCGTCAATGGCATCGCGGCGCATCGGGGTGTGGGGGATGCCGTCTTCGACGTACTCGGGGCCGCTGACCGCGAAGCCGTGCCGGGTGTAGAAGGGGACCAGGTGGGACTGGGCGTCCAGCACGCAGGGCCGGTTGCCCACCACCTCCAGCGCCGCGCTCATCAGCCGGCCGGCGTGCCCGCCGCCGCGCGCGGCGGGGGCCACCACCACCCGACCGATCCGGGCGACACCGTCCGGGTCGGCCAGGATCCGCAGGTACGCCAGCGGCGCGCCGCCGTCGGTCAGCCAGAGGTGCCGGGTGCCGGGTTCCACGTCCCGTCCGTCGAGCTCCGGGTACGGGCAGTCCTGCTCCACCACGAACACGTCGATGCGCAGCTTGAGCAGGTCGTGGAAGTTGTGGGCGTTCAGGTCGGCGAAGGACGCCGTCCGGACCTCGATGGTCTGCTGGGGCACCCACCGATGGTAGGCCGTCCGGCCGGGCGGGCCCCGGGGCGTCCCGCCCGGCCGGGCC
>NZ_RCVJ01000270.1 GCF_003667505.1 Micromonospora sp. BL4 | reverse complement strand
GGGCGACGGGTGGAGGCGACGGGCGGAGGCGACGGGGGAGCGACGGGCGGAGGCGACAACATCGGGGATGTAGTTGCCTCGCGGGCGGTGGAGGCCACTACATCCCCGAAGTTGCGCGATCTTGCCCGCGCGGCGGCGCGGCGTCAGAGGTCGGCCGCGCGGCGTCTTGCCCCGCGCGGCGTCTTGCCCCCTGCGGCGGCGCGGTGTCTTGCCCCGCGCGGCGGCGCGGCGTCAGAGCCGGGGCGGGGCGATTTGTCAGTGGGTGGTGGCGGGTTCGACGAGTTCGACCAGGACGCCGCCGGCGTCCTTGGGGTGCACGAAGTTGATCCGGGAGTCCGCGGTGCCGCGCCGCGGCTCGTCGTAGAGCAGCCGTACGCCCCGCTCGCGCAGCGCGGCGCAGGCCACGTCGATGTCCACCACCGTGTACGCGACCTGCTGCACGCCCGGCCCGTTGCGGTCCAGGAACTTGGCGATCGTCGACTCCGGCGTGAGGGGGGCGAGCAGCTGCACGCAGCCGCCCTCGGCGGTCGGCCCGACGGCCAGCATCGCTTCCCGGACGCCCTGCTCAGCGTTGGTTTCGGTGTGCACACAGCGCATCCCGAACGTCCGCTGGTAGAAGTCGATCGCGGCGTCCAGGTCGGCCACGGCGATTCCGACGTGGTCAATCTTGCGAAGCCCGATGTCTGTGACGTAGTCCGCACCGGGCTCGGCGGGGGAGTTCTCAGCCATGGCGCTAGTCTGGCCGAACAATCGTTAAGGCGTACAGCTCGGCACCCCCCTCGGAGGCAGGCATGGCTTCGGTGATCGTCAGCGGCGCGCGGACCCCGATGGGGCGGCTGCTGGGCAACCTCAAGGACCTCCCGGCCACGAAGCTCGGCGGGATCGCGATCAAGGCGGCGCTGGAGCGCGCCGGCGTCAGCCCGGACCAGGTCCAGTACGTGATCATGGGCCAGGTGTTGCAGGCCGGCGCCGGCCAGATCCCGGCCCGGCAGGCGGCGGTCGAGGCCGGCGTGCCGATGTCCGTGCCGGCGCTGACCATCAACAAGGTCTGCCTCTCCGGCCTGGACGCGATCGCCCTGGCCGACCAGCTCATCCGGGCCGGCGAGTTCGACATCGTGGTGGCCGGCGGCATGGAGTCGATGACCAACGCCCCGCACCTGCTGCTCGGCCAGCGCTCCGGCTACAAGTACGGCGACGTGGTGGTCAAGGACCACATGGCGCACGACGGGCTCAGCGACGCCTGGGACTGCTGCTCGATGGGCGAGTCCACCGAGCGGATCGGCACGAAGCACGGCATCTCCCGCGAGGAGCAGGACGCCTTCGCCGCGGCCAGCCACCAGCGGGCCGCCGCCGCCCAGAAGAACGGCCACTTCGCGGACGAGATCACCCCCGTGATGATTCCGCAGCGCAAGGGCGACCCGCTGGTCATCAGCGAGGACGAGGGCATCCGTCCGGACACCACCGCCGAGTCGCTGGCCAAGCTGCGTCCCGCGTTCACCAAGGACGGCACCATCACCGCCGGCAGCTCCTCGCCGATCTCCGACGGCGCCGCCGCGGTGGTCGTGATGAGCATGGCGAAGGCCAAGGAGCTGGGGCTGACCTGGCTGGCCGAGATCGGCGCGCACGGCAACGTGGCGGGCCCGGACAACTCCCTGCACTCGCAGCCGTCCAACGCGATCAACCACGCCCTGAAGAAGGGCGGCCTGAGCGTCGAGGACCTGGACCTCATCGAGATCAACGAGGCGTTCGCCCAGGTCGGCATCCAGTCCACCCGTGACCTGGGCATCAGCGCGGACAAGGTCAACGTCAACGGTGGCGCGATCGCGCTGGGCCACCCGATCGGCATGTCCGGCGCCCGACTGGTGCTCACCCTCGCGCTGGAGCTGAAGCGGCGCGGCGGCGGCACCGGCGCGGCCGCGCTCTGCGGCGGTGGCGGCCAGGGCGACGCGCTGATCATCCATGTTCCGGGAAAGGCTGAGACCAACCAGTGAGCGAAGCGGTCGAGCACGTTCCGGCGGGCGGCGCGCCATCGGTGCGCCGGAGCCGGGACGTGCCCCTGCTGGTCGAGCGGGCCCGCGCGGGTGACCCTCGCGCGGTGGCCCGACTGATCACGCTGGTCGAGAACGGCGACGAGCTGCTGCCGGAGATCGCCGCCGCCCTGGCGCCGTACGCCGGTCAGGCCCAGGTGGTGGGGCTGACCGGTTCGCCCGGTGTGGGCAAGTCGACCACCACCAACGAGCTGGTCCGCGCGCTGCGGGAGCGTGGGCACCGGGTCGGCGTGCTGGCGGTCGACCCGTCCAGCCCGTTCACCGGCGGTGCGATCCTCGGTGACCGGGTGCGGATGCAGGACCACGCCACCGACCCGGGCGTCTACATCCGGTCCATGTCCAGCCGGGGGCACCTCGGCGGACTGGCCGCGGCGACACCGCAGGCGGTCCGGGTGCTGGAGGGCGCCGGCTGCGACGTGGTGCTGGTGGAGACCGTCGGCGTCGGGCAGGCCGAGGTGGAGGTCGCCTCACTGGCCGACACCACGCTGGTGCTGCTCGCTCCCGGCATGGGCGACGCGATCCAGGCGGTCAAGGCCGGCATCCTGGAGATCGCCGACGTGTTCGTGGTCAACAAGGCCGACCGGGACGGCGCCGACGCCACCGTCCGCGACATCCAGGGCATGATCGCTCTCGGCGAGCGCGGCCCGGGGATGTGGCGGCCCCAGGTGGTCCGCTCGGTCGCCGCCCGTGGTGAAGGCATCGACGACATCGCCGCCGCCATCGACAAGCACCGTGGCTGGCTGGTCGAGCACGGTGAGCTGCGCCGCCGCCAGGAGGCGCGGGCCGCCGCCGAGATCGAGGCCATCGCGCTCGGCGTGCTCCGCGCCCGGATCGGTTCACTGCGCGACGGTACGGAGTTGTCCACGCTCGCCGCCACGGTGGCCGAGGGCGCGCTCGACCCGTACGCGGCGGCGGACGCCCTGCTCGCCCAGGTCGCCCGCTGACCGTCCACCGGGGACACCCTCGCGTCCCGCCGTCCTTGTAGGCTCGCACCGCCCCACGGCGGTGGGGGCCGGCCGGTGTGCCGGCGCGGTGGCGCGAGGAGCAGGGGGAGCGGGACGTGAACCACGAGGCGACGCAGGAGCTGACCACGGTGCCAGCGGTGGCCGGCGGGTCGACGCAGGTCTCCGACGAGGTGATCGAGAAGATCGCCGTCGCGGCGGCGCGCGCGGTGCCCGGCGTGGCCGAGTTGGGCGGGGACGTCGCCCGGTTCTTCAACTCGGTCCTCGACCGGGTCGGGCTGGACCAGGTGGGCGATGCCCGGCGGGGCTGCTCGGCGCATGTGACCGGGGACGCCGCCGTGGTCAACCTGGTGCTCGTCATCCAGGCCGGTCAGCCGGTGCCGGAGATCACCGGGCAGGTGCGGGCCCGGGTCACCGAGGCGGTCGAGGCGTACGGGCTGCGGGTGGACGAGGTCAACATCCGGGTCGACGACGTGGCGATGGGCGGGCCGGCGACGCCGATCATCTGACCGTCGACGCAGCTCAGGTTACCCACCGGTACGACGTGACTTAGCGATCGTTCAGGCAAGGGCTCTACACTCGACGTGCAGTCGAGGACCGAGGAGGAGCCCTGCGCATGGACGCCGACGAGATCGCCGCCGGACGGGCACGCTGGCAGGCCCGGTACGACTCCGCGCGCAAGCGGGACGCGGACTTCACCACGCTCTCCGGGATGCCGGTCGATCCGGTCTACGGGCCGCCCGAGGGCGCCGCCTACCCGGGGTTCGAGCGCATCGGCTGGCCGGGCGAGTACCCGTACACCCGGGGCCTGCACCCGACCGGCTACCGCGGGCGGACCTGGACGATCCGGCAGTTCGCCGGCTTCGGCAACGCCCAGCAGACCAACGAGCGCTACAAGATGATCCTCGGCGCGGGCGGCGGTGGCCTCTCGGTCGCGTTCGACATGCCGACGCTGATGGGCCGCGACTCGGACGACCCGCAGGCGCTCGGCGAGGTCGGCCACTGCGGCGTCGCCATCGACACCGCCACCGACATGGAGGCGCTCTTCGACGGCATCGACCTGGCCGGCGTCACCACCTCGATGACCATCTCCGGCCCGGCCGTGCCGGTGTTCTGCATGTACCTGGTCGCCGCCGAGCGGCAGGGCGCCGACCTGTCCAAGCTGGACGGCACGCTGCAGACCGACATCTTCAAGGAGTACATCGCGCAGAAGGAGTGGCTCTTCGACCCCGAGCCGCACCTGCGCCTGATCGGCGACCTGATGGAGTACTGCGCCCGGGAGATCCCGCGCTACAAGCCGCTGTCGGTCTCCGGCTACCACATCCGCGAGGCCGGTTCGACCGCCGCGCAGGAGCTGGCGTACACCCTGGCCGACGGTTTCGGCTACGTGGAGCTGGGCCTGAGCCGCGGGCTGGACGTCAACGTCTTCGCGCCGGGGCTCAGCTTCTTCTTCGACTCGCACCTCGACTTCTTCGAGGAGATCGCCAAGTTCCGCGCCGCGCGCCGGATCTGGGCCCGCTGGCTGCGCGACGTCTACGGAGCGACCAGTGAGAAGGCCCTGTGGCTGCGGTTCCACACGCAGACCGCCGGGGTGTCGCTGACCGCCCAGCAGCCGGTCAACAACGTCGTACGCACCGCCGTCGAGGCGTTGGCCGCGGTGCTCGGCGGGACCAACTCGCTGCACACCAACGCGCTGGACGAGACCCTGGCGCTGCCCACCGACGAGTCGGCCGAGATCGCCCTGCGTACCCAGCAGGTGCTGATGGAGGAGACCGGCGTGGTCAACGTGGCCGACCCGCTCGGCGGCTCCTGGTACGTGGAGGCGCTGACCGACAAGATCGAGGCTGAGGCGGAGGAGATCTTCGCCCGGATCCGGCAGCTCGGCGGGGAGGGGCCGCACCAGATCGGCCCGATGACCTCCGGCATCCTGCGCGGCATCGAGGACGGCTGGTTCACCGGGCACATCGCCGAGTCGGCCTTCGTCTACCAGCAGGCGCTGGAGAAGGGCGACAAGAAGATCGTCGGCGTCAACTGCCACACCGGCACGGTCGCCAAGGAGCTGGAGATCCTGCGCATCTCGCACGAGGTGGAGCTGGAGCAGCGCCGGGTGCTCGCCGAGCGCAAGGGCGCCCGGGACGAGTCCGCGGTCCGCGCGGCGGTCGCCCGGATGGTCGACGCCAGCCGCACCGACGAGAACATGATCCCCGCCATGCTCGACGCCGTCCGCGCCGAGGCCACCCTCGGCGAGATCTGCGACGCCCTGCGCGCCGAGTGGGGCACCTACCGGGAGCCCGCGCGCTTCTGACCCCCGTTCCCCACCCGTCGGTCGTGCACCTGTGCCCCGGCAGATGCCGCAGATGCCGCGTCTCCGGGGCAGAAAGTGCATGATCACGGGGTTGGGGCGGTGCGGGTGAGAGTTGCAACGTCCCAGTTGCGGGTGAGCGGAGATCGCGGGCTCACGTGCGAGACTAGGTAACCATGAGCGACCCACGGATCACCTCGTCGATCTTCACCCGCGGCGCGGTCGACCTCAGCACGCTGCGCGGCCCCGCACCAGCCAGTACCCGCCCCGGCACACCCCCGCAGGGCGGCCCGTCCGCCGGCAATCCCGGCGCACCCGCCGCCGGCGGTGACGCCGCCATCGTCGACGTCACCGAGGCGACCATCCAGGCCGACGTGCTCGAGCGGTCGATGGCCATGCCGGTCATCGTCTTCTTCGGCGCGGCCGGCTTCCCGGAGAGCGACGAGTTCGCCCCGGTGCTGGAGCGGCTGGCCGCCGAGAGCGGCGGCACCTGGGTGCTGGCCCGGGTCGACGTGCAGGAAAATCCCCGGATCGCCCAGATGTTCCGGGTCCAGGGCATCCCCATGGTCTACGCGGTGGTCGGCGGCCAGCCGATCGACGCCTTCTCCGGCGTGGTGCCCGAGGCGCAGCTGCGCCAGTGGATCCAGGCGGTGCTCAAGGCCGGTGGAGTGGCCGTCGCCGAGCCGGAGGACCCCCGCCTCGACGAGGCGGACGACGCGCTGATGAGCGGCGACCTGGACGCCGCCGAGCGGGCGTACCGCAAGATCCTGGCCGACAGCCCGGCGGACGCCGCGGCCGAGGCGGGTCTGGCCCAGGTCGGGGTGGCACGCCGGGTGGCCGGCGCCGACCCGGCAGCCGCGCTGGCCGCCGCCGAGAGCGCCCCCGACGACGTGGCGGCCCAGCTGCTGGCCGCCGACATCGAGGTGCTCAGCGGCCTGGCCGACCAGGCCTACGCCCGGCTCGTCGGCCTGGTCCGGCGCACCGCCGGCGAGGACCGCGAGACCGTACGCCAGCACCTGGTCTCGCTGTTCACCATCGCCGGCCCGGATGATCCGGCGGTCGCCTCGGCACGCCGGGCCCTGGCCAGCGCCCTGTTCTGAGTTCGTAGCACGCCAGCGCGGGCCGGCGTTCCGGCCGGCCCGCCCGACCACCGAGGACGGGAGCTCATGATGCGCCGGATCGCCGTCCTCGACGCGCCGACAAATCTCGGTCTGCGGCCGCCGACGTCCACCTCGGTCCCGGGCTGCGCCAAGGCGCCCGGCGCGCTGCGCGACCACGACCTGCTGGCCCGACTGCGGGCCCGCGACGCGGGCTGCATCACCCCGCCCCGGTACGACCCGGGCGACTGGCGGCCCGGCGACGGGGTGTGCCACGCCCGGGAGATCGCCGACTACTCGCTGGCGCTCGCCGAGCGGATCGGCTCGATCATCGACCGGGGCGAGTTCCCGGTGGTGCTGGGCGGCGACTGTTCCGTGCTGCTCGGCTCGGCGCTGGCCATGCACCGCCTCGGCGAAGCGGTCGGCGGACGCATCGGGCTGGTCTTCGTGGACGGGCACTCCGACTTCCGGCACCCCGGCAACGCCTCCTACGTGGGCGCGGCGGCCGGCGAGGACCTGGCCCTGGTCACCGGGCGCGGGCAGGCCGACCTGGCCGCGCTGGAGGGGCGTCGACCCTACTTCCGGGACATCGACGTGGTGGTGCTCGGCATCCGGGCGCAGGACGAATACCGGCTCGACCTCCAGGCGGCCGGGATCGTCACCCGGCCGGTGCCGGCGCTGCGCGCCGAGGGCGCCGCCCGGACGGCCCAGTGGGCCCATGAGCAGCTCGCCGACTGCGCGGGCTACTGGGTGCACATCGACGTGGACGTGCTCGACCCGGCGGTGATGCCCGCCGTGGACGCGCCGGACCCGGGCGGGATCGCCTTCGCCGAGCTGGAGATCCTGCTCGCCGGCCTGGTCGACACCCCGCACTGCCTCGGCGTCGAGCTGACCGTCTTCGACCCGGACTACGACCCGGACGGCTCCTACGCTGCCGAGATCGTCAACACCGTGGTGGCCGGGTTGGCCCCGGTCACGGCCCCCGAGGCGGTGCCGCCCCGGTTGCTGTCGGCCCGGCCGGCACCCAGCCCGCGCCGCGGCAACGGCCGGCCCGGGGTCGGTCCCGCCCGGCCCGAGGAACCTCGACCCGCCGGCGGTGAGGCGGCCGACGCCGAACACTCCGGCGTCCGCACCTCCAGCCGTCGGCCGCTCCTCGACGATCTAGCCCCGGCCGAGCCGGAGCCCCTCGGCGCCCTCGCGCCGGTGCAGGCGGAGCCCCTCGGTGCCCTCGCGCCGGTGCAGCCGGAGTCGCTCGACGCCCTCGCGCCGGAGCCGGTGGTCCGTGGCTCGGGCCGCGAAGGCCGATCGGACCGGGACCACGTCCCGCACGTCGCGGCCCCGGTCGAGCGGGAACCGGTCGGCCCGCCCGCGTCAGCCGGGCCGGGCCTGCTGCGGCGACCCGCGCCCTCCACCGCAGACCCCACCGACCAACCCAACGCCGACACAGCC
>NZ_RCVJ01000248.1 GCF_003667505.1 Micromonospora sp. BL4 | reverse complement strand
GCCTCCCTGTCGTCGTCATCGCGCGTGTGCAAAGCTGCGGCGAGTTTTTCTCGTGACTTTTCCGACGAGGTGAGAGGGAGGTTCGCCGTGGAGTGGTCTATCGGACACTCGCTGATAGTGGTACTGGCACTGTTGCTGGGCCTGGCCGCCGGGTGGTTGCTGCGCGGCCGGCAGGGCGTACGGGCCAGCGGGCAGGGTCCGTCGAGCGTGGACGGCGACCCCGTCGCCGGCCTGGCCGTGGTCGCCACGCCGACCCCGGCTGCCACCATCGACGACATCCGGCCGACGGCGACCGTCGACCCGGCGCCCGCCGCGGTCGCCGACGAGCCGGCCCCGGTGGACACGGTCAGCGCGCCGGCCGCGGTGACCACCGACGCCACGCCGGACGGTTCCGCCCCGGCCGACGCCCCGAGCACCGCCGACCCGGCCGACATGGCGCTGACCGACGCCCCGCCGGCCAGCCCCGTCGACGTGCGGGCCGACACGGCCGACCTCCGGCCCGAGCCTGCTGCGGAGCCCGAGCCGGTCGCAGAGTCCGAGCCGGTCGCGGAGCCCGAGCCGGTCGCGGAGCCCGAGCCCGTCGCGGAGCCTGAGCCGGTCGCGGAGCCCGAGCCCGCCGCGGAGCGCGGGCCGGTCGCGGTCGAGGAGCAGTCGGCCCCGAGCACGGTGATCGCCCCCCGCCAGCCGGGGGACGGCGTCGAACCCACCGTCGCGGCGGACGTCGACCGCGAGCCGGTGCGGGCCACGCCGCCGGTCCGGCCGACCGCCACCGCCACCCCGCCGGTCCGCCCGGTCGCAGAGATCTCGCCGAGCGGCAACGACACCGACCCGGAGGGCCCGGCCGACGACTTCCGCCGGATCCAGGGGGTCGGGCCGAAGATGGCGGCCGCGTTGCAGGCGGCCGGCGTACGCACCTACGGCCAGCTCGGCGAGCTGGACGAGCCGGCGCTGCGCGACCTGATCCGGGCCGCCGGCCTGCGTGCCGCGCCGGGTCTGGCCAGCTGGCCGCAGCAGGCCCGGTTGCTGGCCGGCGCCGGTGACGAGCTGGCGGCTGTGCTGCCGGGCGACGCCCGGGACTGACGACGGAAACCGGGCCCCGGCGGGCCGTCCTGCAAGGACGGCCCGCCGGGGTCCGGCCTTTCGGGCCGAACCACCGCACGCCGATCGCCCGAGGCTCGAAGATCGACTCGGTTCACGAGAAGCCGGCGTGTCCTCGCGAGCGGGAGACAGCCCGACCTCCCGCGAACCGGGTCGTTCACCCCGGTCGGGGGACGGTCGGACGATCGGGAGGTCGCCGCACCCGCTGCTCGTTACGGTCGATCGAGGTGAGCCGCACGGCCCGCCACGTCGACCGGGACCGCAGGAGCAACCCGTGCAGTTCGCCGCGCCGGAGCCCGGGTCCCGCCCCCCGATGCGCGACCCGGAGGCCCCGCGCCGGGTGACGCTGCTCGAACTCTTCTTCGACCTGGTGTACGTGGTCGCGCTCGCGCTCATCTCCCGGGAGATGGTCAACGGCCTCGACTGGAGAAGCGCCGCGCAGTCGCTGATCCTGCTCTCGGCCGTCTGGTGGACCTGGGCGATCACCACCCTGGTCACCGACATGTACGACCCGGAACGCAACGAGATCAAGCTGCTGATCACCGCGGTGATGTTCGGCGCGCTGCTGATGACCACCGCGATCCCGGAGGCCTTCGGTGCCCGGGGGCTGGTGTTCGCCGTCACCTACGTGGCGATCCACCTCGGCCGTGGGCTGTTCCTGATGCCCATCGTGCGCCACGAACCACAGACGCAGCGTCGGGCCGCGCGAATCTTCGTCTGGTTCGCCGTGTCGGCGATCCCCTGGATCATCGGCGGGTACGTCAGCGATGACGCCCGGATCATCTGCTGGGCGATCGCCCTCGCCATCGACTACAGCGGTTTCCGGCTCGCGTACCCGGTGCCCGGCCTCGGAGTGGTGCCGGAGCAGCAACGCAACGTCACGGCGGAGCACCTCTCCGAGCGCTACCAGCAGTTCTTCATCATCGCCCTCGGCGACGCCATCCTGACCATCGGCACCATGTTCAGCCTGGCGCATTCCGAGGCGGAGAACATCGGGGCGTTCGGGGTGGCGTTCCTGACCACCCTGCTGCTCTGGCGGATCTACGTGCACAAGTCCGGCGAACTTCTGCCGTTGGCCATTCAGGCGTCCAGGCAGCCGAGCAAGTTCCTGTTCACCGCGCCGTACACCCACCTGCTGATGGTCGCCGGGGTGGTGACGACGGCCTCCGGGTTCCACCTGGTGCTGCACGAACCGGCCGGGCGCACGCCGCCGGCCTGGCTGGCGGTGATCCTCGGCGGCCCGGCGCTGTTCCTGGCCGGCCGGGCCTCCTTCGAGTACGAGGTGTTCAGCCGGGTGTCGCTGTCCCGCCCAGGCGGCCTGCTGGCGCTGCTGACCGTCGCACCCGCGGCGCTGTTCCTCCCGCCGGTCGTCGCCTCCCTGGGTGCCATGCTGGTGCTGGCCGGCGTGGCGTATGCGGACTTCCGACGCAGCCGTGGCAAGCCGCCGGAGACCCCCGCCCCGCCGCACTGAACCGGGCGCCACCAGGCCGATCGGTAACCGCTCAGACCAGCGCCCCGGCGTACCCCCGAACCTGCAACCGCTGCCTGGCGGTGCCGCCGAGACGCACCTGGAGGCCGAGCGGCGCGGCGGCCCGGCGCACCTCGTCCAGGTGCAGCGAGCCGTGCCGGTCCACGGTGAGGACCGGCGGCTCCTCCAGCTCGCCCTCGGGTGCGTGGAAGGAGAGCAGGGTGACCGACGTGGTGAGGTATCCCGGATAGGCGGCGCGCGCCGCCGCCTCGTCCCGGTGGGCGAGCACCACCAGGTCGTCGAGGTGGGCGAAGTCGGCGGCGAGGCCGCCGGCCTTCCAGTGCGCGGGCTCCTCGGCCGCGCCGGTGAGGTGCCGGGACCGGTTCGCCGAGGTGATGTAGAGGTGGTCCGACCCCGTCTCCGCGAGCGCCCGCTCGAAGAAGGCGTTGGACGGGCAGGTCAGACCGGGAGCGATCACCTGGGTGGTGCGCAGTCCCTGATCGATCTGGGTGAGGTGCTCCGGCAGCCGGTCCGCCGCCGGGCCCCGGAACCCGAACGGCCCCGCGCCGTAGAGGGCGTCCATCAGCGCCCGTACCCGACCGACCGGCAACCGGGGCGAGATCCGGGACCAGTCGAACATCGCCGGGATCCGGCCCACCGCGGTCGTGATGCTGCCGACCTGGTGGATCGGGCGACCCTTGGCCAGGTTGACCCGGCGCACGGTGGCGGCGTCCGGGCGGGTGACGATGACGTAGAAGTTGGCGAAGGCCGCCGCGACGACCGCGCCGCCCGCGAGCGCGCGGGCAGCGACCGCGACGTCCTCGGGGCGGTCCAGGTACAGGGGCGGTGTCGGGGCGTCCATGAGTCCTCCTCGGCGGGGGCCGTGAGGCAGTTCTACGTCGGACGACAGGTACGACGGTCGGGTCCGTCGTCGATCCGATAGCCGGCCCGCTCCACCCGGTGCGGGTGGCCGATGCCAGGGCTGTACCGACGGCGGACGGTATCGGCCGGACGGAGGACCCGCGGGGTCGCCGCGAGGAGCAGTTAGCGGTTCGGCCCGATTGGGTACAACGCCTGCACCTCGATCCACCACATTCCCTCAGGAGGCAGCGATGCGCGGCACCTCGATACTCGGAGTCATCGTCGTGATCTGGTTGTTGATCGGCGCGGTCGCCGCCGGCCAGCGAGGCTACTACGGCAACGACGACACCAACTGCGCCGAAGCCGGCACGATCCTGGTCACCATCGTGGCCGGGCCCCTGAACTACATCGGCGCGAACCCCAAGGTCGACTGTGAGCTGCCCGAGCCGTCCAAGTAGGACGAAGGCACCGGCCCGCGCCCTTTCGGGCGCGGGCCGTTCGCTGTCCGGACACCCGTAGGCGTCCCTGAGGGCTGATTCCCCGGCTGGTCGGTCGTGTGTCGAACGGGGCACACCCCGTACCGCGTCCTAGGAGGCTGGTTTGCAGGTCCGGTGGGCGCACGGCGCTGAGGCGACGAGACCCACTGCCGACATCGCCCGCGCCGCCTTGCCGGCATCGCGGCATCGCGACACCTCGCCATGCCGGCATCGCGACACCCCAGCATCGCGGGCTTCGCGGCACCTCGCCATCGCGGCATCGCGGCATCGCGGCATGCCGGCATCTCGGCACCTCGCCATGCCGGCATCTCGGCATCGCGGAATCTCGGGCACCTCAGCACCTCAGCACCTCAGCACCTCGGCGACAACGCGACGCCCGAGCATGAGACGCCAACAAGCGGTATACCTCAGAGTCATATTTATGACTCTGAGGTATACCGCTCACAACACCGACCGCCCGGAGAGGACGACCACGGCGGGGTCGGACAGGTGCTGAACCGCTCAGCGGAAGCAGTGCGCGATGGGTACCGCGCTGCCCTCGCAGTTGGTCGGCTCGTTCTCGACGACCACGCTCTCGTCGTCGATCTTCACCTGGGCGTGCTCGCCGAAGATGCCGCCCGGCTTCAGCGTGGCCGCGTTCCGGGTGATCTTGCTGGTGTAGATGGCAGCCGAACCCTGGAGGGCGTAGATGCCGCCGCCCTTGGACGCCGCGCCGACCGCCTCGTTGGCGGTCACATCGCTGCCGCGTACCAGCAGGTTCGACTTGGCGGCGTAGATACCGGCGCCGAGACCGTGGGTGGTGTTGCCGTCGACCACGCTGTCATCGAGCGGCAGCAGGCCCTGCACGGTCGAGATGCCGCCACCGTTGACGGTGGAAGTGTTGCCGCGGATGGTCATCTTGCGCATCACCAGCACCGCGTCCGAGTTCGCGGCGCCGCCGCCGATCTGCGCGGTGTTGTGCAGCAGCTCGGTGTCGTAGACCTTGGTCCGGGCCGAGAAGCTGGCCAGGCCGCCGCCCTGACTGGCGCTGTTCTGCGCGAAGGTGGTGCCCTCCACCTCGGCCGCGCCCCGGTAGTTGCCGAGCCCGCCGCCGTAGCCGTTGGCGCTGTTGCGGTGGAACTCGGAACGCTTCAGCGTCAACACACCACCGTTGAGCAGGCCCCCGCCCTTGCCCGCGGCGCCGGACGCGCTGTTGCCGATGAACGTGGAATCGGTGACCACCATGTTGCCGTCGTTGAAGATCCCGCCGCCGCCCCCCTCGGGCGACAGCGACGTGCTCTGGGTGACGGTGACCCGCTCCACCACGGCGGTGGCGCCGTGCACGACGTGCACGCTGCCGCCCTCGATTGCCGAGCGCCCGTTGTGCAGCTCCAGGTCACGCAGGGTCAGCTCGCCGCCGTCGCGGACGGTGAAGAAGCGGAACGCGGCGGCCTGGGCGTCGCGGGCGATGGTGGCGCCGGCGCCGTCGATGGTGATGGGCTGGTAGATCGCCGGCAGGCCGGCGGTGTCGTCGGCCGGGTTGTGCGGCGGCGCCTCGGCGTCGCCGGGGGTCTCCGCGGCGTCCGCCGCCTCCCGGGCGTCGCGGATCCCGCCGTCGTACTGGTCGGTCTCGTGGAACGCCTCGGTGAGGGTGTACCGGCACTTCGGCGCGAGCCGCAGCTCCGCGCCGCCCTCGGCGTTGGCCGACACCAGCGCCGCCACCAGCTTGGCCGCGTCGCAGGGCACCGACACCACACCCCGCTTGCCGGTGCCCGGGGTGTCCGGCCGGCCGTCCTCGGCGCCGTCGCGCTCCGGCGCGGTCCGGTCGTCGCCACGCCGGTCGTCGTCCTGGGCCGTGGCGGCCAGCCGGCCCAGGCCCGGGAGGGAGATGTCGCGGTCGGCGGCGGCGGCGACGCCGGCCACGCCGGCCGCCCCCACCACCAGGCTCCCGGCCAGGAACCCACCGGCTAAGAACCATCGGGACCGCCGTCTGGGTCGCGCCGTGCGCTCTCCTCCTCGGTATGTGGACATCAGGATGCCTGCCTTCCTGGCTGCGTGCACGTGACCGCGCGCCGATCCGGGCGCGGGGGGATCGACGCGCCGTCGACCACCAAAGGCCACGATAAAGCCGCAATACGGACAGTCAGGTGTGAACGTGAATAACGCTGCCATTCATCTTCGGGCGGGCGGGCCCGCGCCTCGGTTCACCCGCCGACGTGGATCCCGGGGCGGCGCAGCGGGTCCGGCTCGGTGCGGCGGATGATCTCCCGCACCACCGGCGGGGTGTCCCCCCGCCCGAGGATCAGATAGCGCAGCAGGTGCGCGATGGGGCTGCCCTCCGACCACTCGAAGTGCGCATGCGGCCGGACCCGGGTCGCGTCACGCAGGGCCAGCAGGATGGCGGCGATCGCGTTGGGCGCGGCCGGGCTGCTGGCCCGCAGCACCCGGAAGCCGCCCACCTCGACCCCGTGCACCCGCAACACCTGACTGAACTCCGACGGGTCGACCACGTCGATCTCCAGGAACAGCACGTCGGCGGCCCCGGGCACCGGATTCATCCCGCGCTGCGCCCGTTCCTTGACGGTGTACTCCTTCACCGAGCCGCTCTGCCGCTTGTTCGCGATCAGGTGCAGCTGCCCGTCGTGGGCCAGCGACTCGGTGATGAACCGGCGGGCCGGCTCGTCGAACTCGATCCGCTCCGCGCGCAGCTCCGTGGTCCGGGTGACCCGGGAGACCAGCGACACGCCGATGATGCCGAGGATGAACAGCGCGGAGATGGTGATCCCGTCCGGCTGCTCGATGACGTTCTCCAGCAGCGCGTACAGCAGGACGAGGGTCAGCACGGTGAAGCCGAGAGCGGTGCCCCGCTGGTGGTGGCGGGCCGCGGAGATGGTCACCGCCACCGCGCCCGAGACCATCATCGCCAGGATGCCGGTGGCGTACGCACCGGCCTGGGCGTTGACGTCCGCCCGGAACGCGATGGTGATGGCGATGCTGACCAGGGTGTAGACGATCACCACCGGGCGCACCGCCCGCGCCCACTCCGGGGCCATGCCGTACGAGGGCAGGTAGCGGGGCACGATATTGATCAAGCCGGCCATCGCCGAGGCGCCCGCGAACCACAGGATGAACACGCTGCTCACGTCGTAGACGGTCCCGAACAGCTCACCCAGGTAGGTGTGCGCCAGGAAGGCCAGCGCACGGCCGTTCGCGGCGCCGCCCGGCCGGAACTCCTCGGCCGGGATGAGCGCCGTGGTCACGAAAGTGGTCGAGATCAGGTACACCGACATGATCAGCGCGGCGGTGGTGAGCAGCCGGCGGGTGTTGCGGATCCGGGCGGTCAACCGGGCCTGCCGGTCCGGTCCGCCGGCGGCCACCAGCGGCATCATGCTGACCCCGGTCTCGAACCCGGACAGCCCCAGCACCAGCAGCGGGAAGGCCAACGCGGCGGTGAGCAGCACGCCACCCGGCCCGCCGCCGTCCGTGGTCACCGCGGTGGTCCAGTCCGACAGGACGCCCGGGTGGGTCACGATCCGGGTCAGCGCGACCACCACGATCACCGCGTTGAGCAGCAGGAAGACCGCGACCAGCGGGATGGCCACCACCACCGCCTCGCGGAAGCCGAGCAGGAACACCCCGCCGAGGATGAGCAGCAGCGCCACCGTGACCACCACCGGGACGAAGCTGCCGTGCAGGACGTCCGGCAGGTACGGGTTCTCCAGCAGGTGCACGGTGGCGTCGGCCGAGGAGAGGGTGATCGTGATGATCCAGGAGGTCGCCACGAAACCGAGCAGCACGAGCACGAAGATCTTGCCCCGCCAGAACGGCAGCAGCCGCTCCAGCATCGCCACCGAACCCTGCCCGTGTGGGCTCTCGTGGGCGACCCGCCGGTACATCGGAAGCATGCCGAACAGCGTGAGCGCGACGATCAGCAGCGTCGCCAGCGGAGAGAGCGCCCCGGCCGCTACCGCCGCGATGCCCGGCAGGTACGACAGGGTGGAAAAGTAGTCCACGCCGGTCAGGCACATCACCTGCCACCAGGCGTGCGTCCGGCTCTGTCCCTCGGTCGCCTCCGGGCCGGGCGGCTGCACCCGGTGCTGGAAGAGCCACCGGCGCAGCGAGCTGGCCGGCGGCGCCGGCCGGACCGGGCTCGCCACCCGTTCGGGCACCTCGACACCCGGCCGGCCACCCCGGTGCGGGCGGGCCGGGTCACGGGCGGCGCG
>NZ_RCVJ01000066.1 GCF_003667505.1 Micromonospora sp. BL4 | reverse complement strand
ACCCAGCCTCGACTGCGGCTCGGCCGGGCCTCAGCCCGGCCCGGCCCGGCCCGGCCGGCGCAGCGTGATCGACTCCGTTTCGGCGATATCGCGGTGTCTTCCACCCGCGGATAGCGCGATATCGGGGAAACGGAGTCGATCTAGGGCCAGCCCCAAAGCAAGGTCTCAGGGAGCGCGACAAAGCGGGCCAACCGCCAACCGCCAACCAACCAACCGGCCAACCGGCCAACCCGCCAACCCGCCAACCGCCAGCGCGGCCGGCGCCGCGTCGCTCCAGGTCAGACGAGTTCGCGGACGACACAGGGCAGCCACGCCAGGACCATGCAGGACGAGGCCGCCGCCGGGGCCGGGTACGTAGACCGCGGCACCGTGGGTCAGGCGGGTCGCCGGAACGGGCAGGGCATCCGGGTCAGGACGGCAGGGGGGCGCAGGAGGCGGCGGCCACGCCTTCCAGATAGCCGCGGGCTCGTTCCGCCTTGGGGTAGCGGCCGACCAGCGCCCAGAACCGGGCGTTGTGGCTGGGCACGATGAGGTGAGCCAGCTCGTGCAGCAGCACGTAGTCGATCACCCACTCGGGCATGTCCTGCACGCGGTGCGAGATCCGGATGCTGCGGTCGGCGGGCGTGCAGGAGCCCCACCGGCCGTTCTGGTTGGTGACCCATCGGACGCTGGCGGGCACCGCCCGGGCGCCGTACCCGGCGAGGTAGAGGTCGATCAGCCGGGTGGCTCGGGTCAGCAGCTCGTCGTCCGAGCGGGCGAGCCGGCCTTCACGAGCGGCGAGCCGGGCGAGCATCCGGTCGACCCATTCGCTCTCCTCGTCCCGGGAGAACTGGTCCGGGATGAGGACGACGACCCGCTCGCCGTCACGGTACGCAGACACCGTGCGTCGTCGGCGCTGGCTGCGCCGCACCTCGACGACCGGCTTGCGCGTCCCCGCCATCACTGGCCCGCGCAGCCTCGGCTACGTGTCACGAAGGAAAGCTAATGCGTACTGACCAGGGGTCCGCAAGGGTCAACCACCCGACACGCGCCCAGAAAATGGTGATTGGTCGCTGGGCGTCCCGAAAATTTCTTGGCCGGGTCGCCGCTACGCCATCTCGTCACCCTTGGTGAACCCCGATGGCGGCCCCGTCCGGTCCACCTCCACCGTAGGTGATCACCGTGCTCGGCGCCTCCGCGGGGGCACCCGCACGGGTGGCTGAGAGGGTTTGGTCGGCGTGTCCCCGCCAAACTGACTTATCCGACCTAATTCGCCATGCACACTCTCGACGTCGACTTGCTCACAGTGTCGATGCACAGCTGACATGGAACCGCCCAGACCTGGGTAGGGTCCGCGGACCAGCGGTCACGAGGGTGGCCGCGGAGTGAGACCCAGCGCCGGCGCCCCGTGTGGCCCGCCGCCGGGCACCCCGCCGGGACGGCATTGACCGGCGGACGAGACGAGGAGGGCACCGTGGCCGACCAGGCCCAGACCTACAACGGTTACTGCGTGAAGTGCAAGGAGAAGCGGGACTTCGAGGGGCACGTCGAGGTCTCGAAGACCGGAATGAACATGGCCAAGGGCAAGTGTCCGGTGTGCGGAACAACAGTGAACCGCATCCTCGGCAAGGCCAAGGTCTGACGCGTACGGGTGATCGGGGGCGGGGTGGCCGGCGGCCACCCCGCCCCCGTTGCCATCGATGGCCTGTCGGTTGACCGACACCATTACCGGCGGGCTGTGGATAACCCGGCGAATCCTGTGGACAGCGCTGGACAGCGGCCCGACCACCTGTGGACAACGATCGACCGAGAGCAGGGAAACGGTCACGATTCGTCATCATGAGTCGTACCGCACTGCCGCGCCCGACCCTCCTGCCCGGCCTCAGCCGGCTCTGGCGGGACCGGCACACCCTCCAGCTCGGCGTCGGCCCCGGGCCCGCTGTGCTGCTCGAACTGGCCAACCCGCGAGCCGCCCACCTGCTCGACCTGCTCGACGGCACCCGCAGCGAGCGCGCCGTGCTGGCCCACGCGCCCACCGCCCGGGTCAGCGCCGACGAGGCACGTGACCTGCTCGACGCCCTGCGCACCGCGTGCCTGCTGGTGCCCGCGCACAGCCTGCTTCCCCGCGAGCTGACCGGGCCGGTCCGGGTCCGGCTCGCCGCGGAGGCCGGCGCGCTGGCCCTGGCCTCGGCCCGGCTGCCCGGCACTCCCGCCCAGTGCCTGCGCCGGCGACGGGCCGCCCGGGTGCTGCTCACCGGGGCCGGGGCGCTCGGCGCGCCGCTGGCGGTCGCACTGGCCCAGTCCGGCGTCGGGCAGGTGATTCCGCACCTCACCGGCCCGGTACGCCCCGTCGACCTGGTCGGCACCGGTATCCCGGCCGCCGAGCTGGGCGATCCGCTCGCCCCGGCGGTACGGGCCGCGGTCGACCGCGTCGCGCCGGGCACCGGCACCCACCCGGGCCGGACCGCCCGGATCGACCTGGTGGTCCAGCTCGGCACCGACCGTCCGCCGGCGCTGCTCGCCGCCGGTCTCGCCCAACGCCGCCAGCCGCACCTGCTGGTCACCCTGCGCGAGGGCGTACCGGTGATCGGGCCGCTGGTCCGCCCGCCCGCCGGGCCCTGTCTGCACTGCGTGGAGCTGCACCGGGCCGATCGCGACCCGGACTGGCCGCGGCTCGCCGCCCAACTCGCGGCCGCCGAGCCGGCCGTCGCCGGCGCGACCGGCACACTGCTCGCAGCCATCGGGTACGCGCTGGCCGAAGCGCTGGCGCAGCTCGACGGCGGCACCCCGGAGACGCTGGGCGGTGCCACGGAGATCACCGGCGCGGGCCGGTTTCGCCGCCGGGGCTGGCCGCCGCACCCGGCGTGCGGGTGCTCACCGAGCCGCGTGTGGGCACCAGCCCGGCAGCAGAGCAGCAGCGGGGCCCTTCGGTCGGTAACAATGACCGTGTGACCGACATCCCGCGCCGGGCCGTGTCCCGGACCGCCAAACTCGCCGCTCTGCCGCTCGGCTTCGCCGGGCGGACCGTCCTCGGCATGGGTAAGCGCGTCACCGGGCTCGCCTCCGACGTGATCTCCGCGGAGATCCAGCAGCGCACCGCCGAGCAGCTCTTCAGCGTGCTGGGCCAGCTCAAGGGCGGCGCGATGAAGTTCGGTCAGGCCCTGTCGGTCTTCGAGGCGGCGCTGCCCGAGGAGATCGCCGCCCCCTACCGCCAGGCGCTGACCAAGCTCCAGGAGGCCGCTCCGCCGCTGCCGGTCGCCAGCGTGCACAAGGTGCTGACCGAGCAGCTGGGCCCGGACTGGCGGGACCGGTTCGTCGAGTTCAACGACACCCCGGCCGCCGCGGCCAGCATCGGCCAGGTGCACCGGGCGCGGTGGCGCGAGCCGGGGTACGGCCCGTCGGGCGAGCCGAACAGCCGCGACGTGGCCGTCAAGATCCAATATCCGGGCGCCGGCGACGCGCTGCTCGCCGACCTCAAGCAGCTCTCCCGCCTGGGCGGGATGTTCCGGGCCATCCAGCCCGGCCTGGACGTCAAGCCGCTCCTGGTCGAGCTGCGCGAACGGATCACCGAGGAGCTGGACTACGAGCTGGAGGGCGAGTCGCAGCGCACCTTCGCCGCCGCGTACGCGGACGACCCGGAGATCTACATCCCGGCGGTGATCTCCGCGTCGCCCCGGGTGCTGATCACCGAGTGGGTGACGGGCACCCCCCTGGCCGACATCATCCGCGAGGGCACCGAGGAGCAGCGGGACGAGGCCGGCCGCCTGATGGCCACCCTGCACCTGTCCGCGCCGCAGCGGGCCGGGCTGCTGCACGCCGATCCGCACCCGGGCAACTTCCGGATGCTGCCCGACGGCCGGCTCGGGGTGATCGACTTCGGTGCGGTGGCCCGTATGCCGGAGGGCACGCCGGAGCCGATCGGTCGCATCGCCGGGCTGGCCCTGCGCAACGACGCCGACGGGGTGGTGGCGGGGCTGCGGTCCGAGGGCTTCGTCAGCTCCACCGAGGAGATCGACGCCGAGGGCGTGCTCGACTTCCTCCGTCCGATGCTGGAGCCCATCGCGGCCGACGAGTTCCGCTTCACCCGGGCCTGGCTGCGCGCCGAAGCGGCCCGTCTGGCCAGCCCCCGCTCCCCCACCTACCAGCTCAGCCGGCAGCTCAACCTGCCGCCGTCGTATCTGCTCATCCACCGGGTGACGCTCGGGTCGATCGGCGTGCTCTGCCAGTTGGAGGCGAAGGCGCCGTACCGGGGCATCCTGGAGCGTTGGCTGCCCGGCTTCGCACCGGTCGCCTGAGCGGCGCCGGCCATCCGCGCCGGCTTGACATAGACCCTTCGTCGCACGGCGAAAGGGGCGGGTGCCGGTCGGCACCCGCCCCTTTCCGTGTCGGTGGTACTAGAGAACGCCCAGGTCGCGTGCCGACTGGTTACGGCTGGTCATGGCGACGGTACGGGCGGATCGGGTTGCCTCAGTGCTCGTGGTGGTACGACCGGCCTGAGGCCGGCGCATTCGAGCCCGGGACAACGCTTCGTGGAGTAGTTGCATCTCGAAGGCTCCAGTCGGTACGTGCAGCATCGTCTTCTCACTCGCTGCCGGCAGGTCACCGGCGTAGTTGGTACGGATCGGGAACATGTCAGGCTGCCAGCCGGACCGCGCCACGCACCTCGGACAGCCCACTGGCCGCCAGGCGCGCCTCGGCCTCGACCCGGAGCTCGGCGTCACGTGCGACGTCCTCCTTGCGCGGACGGCCACGGGGCCGCTTGCGCGGGACGACCGCGCCACGCTCGAAGATCTCGCCGCCCCAGACGCCCCACGGCTCCGCTCGCTCCACCGCTCCGGCCAGGCACTCGACGCGCAGCGGGCAGTCCCCGCAGAGCGACTTGGCCAGCTCGAGCTGGGCAGGCGAGTCGGAGAACCACAGGTCGGGGTCGAACTTCCGGCAGGGCAGGTTCGCCTCCATCTCGACGCTCACGTCGAGGGGGGCCAACGCCAGACTCATCGCCCGGTCACCTCTCTCTCACTTCGATCTCGTGGATCGCATTCCGACGTACTTCGGCGGGGCAAAAAACTGAGGCCGCGGATCCCGGTAAGCGGGTTCCGCGGCCTCGAGGTGAGCCGGTGTCTGATGAATCAGACCGGTCTACCTCGAGGTGGAACGCCGCGGACATCCGTGCGCTTCTTGGCGCCCTGAATGCCCATGCCCGTGAAGCCACTGGTCCCCTCGACTCCGATGGGTGCGACAGTCAGGTTCAGCTCGGCCTGAACCTGGTGCACCTGCGGAACCGACGGTCGTGCGGCCGCGAGGGCCACCCGGACAGCCGACAGCGGAGCGTGGACAGCTGGCATCGCCGCCAGACGCTCGTAGGTGAAGATCTTCACGGGTGCCACCTCCCTCATGTTCCTCATATATCGACCGGACCAACCCCCGTGAGCAGCCGGAATGGCGCCGCTCGCGTGGTGTGTTCTGAGGCTATTCCTCGCGCCGGGGCGAGGGCAAACGAATTTACGACGAGATTTCGAAAGTTTTCTCCGGGCAGACGTCGTCCACCCCCGCGCCACCCACCAGCGCCAGCACCGAGTCCCCGTAGAGGCCCAGCTTGCGGGGGCCGATGCCGGCGATGGCGATCAACTCCTCCGGCCGGCCGGGCCGCCGCTCGGCCAGCGCGATCAGCGTGGCGTCGGTGAAGACCACGTACGCGGGGACCTTCTGCGCCCCGGCCACCCGCTGCCGCCACTCGCGCAGCCGTTCGTGCAGCTCATCGTCGATGTCGGACGGACAGGTGGGGCAGCGGCCCAGCTTGCGGTCCGGGCCGGCGAGCAGGGTGGCGCCGCAGATCCGACAGGAGACGATCTGGGTACGGCGTCGCTCGGGGCGGCGGGCCGGACCGGCGCCACCGGTGGCCCGCTCGGTCCCGCCGGAGCGGTCCAGTTGGGGCAGGAACCGCGACGGGCGCCGGGCCCGTCCGCCCGGCGAGCGCGCTGCGGCGTACGACAGCCAGAGCCACTGCCGGGCCCGGGTGATCCCGACGTAGAGCAGCCGGCGCTCCTCCTCGACCTGCTCGACGGTCTTCGCGTACGTGGTGGGCAGGGTGCCCTCGGCGAGGCCGACCAGGAAGACCGCGTCCCACTCCAGCCCCTTGGCCGAGTGCAGCGACGCGAGGGTCACCCCGTCCACCGTCGGCACGTGCTGCTGGGCGGCGCGGCGGGCCAGCTCCTCGGTGAAGTCGGCCAGGGTGACCGGGCGCTCGACCGCCGCCGCCTCGCCGATCGGCACCACCTCGGGGGTGGCCGCGTACTCCTCGGCGAGCTGGACCAGCGCGGCCAGCGCCTCCCACCGCTCGCGGGCCGCGCCGCCGGCCGGGGGCGCGTCCGGGGCCCAGCCGACCGCGGTGAGCGCCTCGACGACGGCGGTCGGCAGCGGGGTCTCCCCCGGGATCGACCGGGTGGCGGCGCGCAGCGCGATCATCGCCTGGCGCACCTCGGCCCGTTCGAAGAACCGCTCCGCGCCCTGCACCACGTAGGGGACCGCGGCCTCGGTGAGTGCCTTCTCGTACGCCTCGGACTGCGCGTTGGTCCGGAACAGCACGGCCATCTCCTTCGCCGGGGTGCCCGCGTCGATCAGGGACCGGCAGCGGGCGGCCACCGCGTTCGCCTCGGCCGGCTCGTCGGTGAAGATACGCAGGTCCGGCTCGGGGCCGGGAGGGCGCTGCCCGCTCAACTCCAACCGCAGCCGCGCCTCGGCGCCCCGGGCCTGGGAGATCACCGCGTTGGCCAACCCGACCACCTGAGGGGTGGAGCGGTAGTCACGAACCAGCCGGATCACGGTGGCGCCCCGGTGCCGGCGCGGAAAGTCGACCAGGTACGCCGAGGTCGCCCCGGTGAACGAGTAGATCGTCTGGCTGGCGTCGCCGACCACGGTCAGGTCATTCCGGCCGCCCAGCCAGGCGTCCAGCAGCCGCTGCTGGAGTGGGTTGACGTCCTGGTACTCGTCCACCACGAAGTGCCGGTACTGGCCGCGGACCTGCTCGCCGACGTCCGGATGCTCCTCGATGCCCCACACCGCGGCGCGCAGCATGTCCTCGAAGTCGATCACGCCGTTCGAGCGCTTGAGCTGCTCGTACGCGGTGAACACCTCGGCCACCTTCGCCGGCTCGTGCGGGGTGTCGCGCAGCGCCCGGGCAGCGGACACCACGTACTCCGTCGGCTCGACCAGCGACGACTTGGCCCACTCGATCTCGCCGGCCAGGTCCCGCGCGGCGGCCCGGTCGGTCCGCAGGCCGACCCGGGCCGCGGCGAGGGTGACCAGCCGCACCTTGCTGTCCAGCAGTTCGGGCATGGCCCGGCCGGCCAGCAGCCGGGGCGCGAAGTAGCGCACCTGGCGCAGCGCGGCCGCGTGAAAGGTCCGCGCCTGCACGCCGCCCACCCCGAGGACGGTGAGCCGGCTGCGCATCTCGGCGGCGGCCCGGGCGGTGAAGGTGACCGCGAGCACGTGCCGTGGGGAGATCTCGCCCGAGAGCGCCCGATGGGCGATGCGGGAGGTGATCGCGCGGGTCTTGCCGGTGCCGGCGCCGGCCAGGATGCAGACCGGACCGGCGGGTGCGGTCACCGCGGAGCGCTGCTCCGGGTCCAGCCCGGCGAGCACGCTTTCCGACGCTGAGTGAACCGCCACAACCAGGAATCATCTCAGTTGTCCCGGACGTTGCAGCGAACAGCCTCGGCTTGATCCGCAAGCCGGCGGCGGATGAGTTGGAGGGCCCGACCATGCTGACGATGTATTCCACCCCCTGGTGCGGCTACTGCCACCGGCTGAAGTCGCAGCTAGACCGGGAGGGCATCGGGTACGAGGTGGTCGACATCGAGCAGGACCCGAAGGCCGCTGAGTTCGTGATGAGCGTCAACGGCGGCAACCAGACGGTGCCGACGCTGCGCTTCGCCGACGGCAGCGCCCTGACCAATCCCTCGATCACCCAGGTCAAGCAGCACCTGGACACCCTCACCGCCTGACCGACCGGTTCCTGTTCGACGAGCGGCCGCCCCCACCCGGGGCGGCCGCTCGTCGTGTCCGGTATCCGTCACCGTCGCGGTGAGCGCTGGCTCCCGCTCGCCATCTGCTGATCGGCGTCGTCGGCCGGGCGCCGCGGCGCCGGCAGGGTCGGGCCGGGCGGTGGTGTGGGC
>NZ_RCVJ01000247.1 GCF_003667505.1 Micromonospora sp. BL4 | reverse complement strand
CCCCCCGGGCCCCGTGCCCCGGGCCCCGGGCCCCGGGCCCCGCCCGAGCCCGTCGATCATGGAGTTGTGGTGCCTCGCAAAAGGGGTGTCGGCGGATAAGCCGGCCACCACAACTCCATGATCGACCCGGGCAGGAGGGGGCAGGGTTACGGGGTTGCGGGGCGGAGTTCGGCGAAGTGGCAGGCGGACGGGTGCGGGTCGGCGGCGCGGGGGACGGTCTGCGGGTCCTCGACGGCGCAGATGTCCTGAGCCTTCCAGCAGCGGGTCCGGAAGTGGCAGCCGCTCGGCGGGTCGGCCGGGCTGGGCACGTCGCCGACCAGCCGGATCATGTTGCGCTGATCGCGTACCTCCGGGTCCGGCACCGGCACCGCCGAGAGCAGAGCCTGGGTGTACGGGTGGGTGGCCCGCTCGTAGATCTCGTCCTCGGTGCCGATCTCGACGATCCGACCGAGGTACATGACGGCGACCCGGTCGGCGATGTGCCGCACCACCGACAGGTCGTGCGCGATGAAGATGTACGAGAGCCCGAACTCGTCCTGGAGCTGCTCCAGCAGGTTGATGACCTGGGCCTGGATGGAGACGTCCAGGGCCGACACCGGCTCGTCGCAGACGATCACCTCGGGCCGCAGCGCGAGCGCCCGGGCGATGCCGATGCGCTGGCGCTGACCGCCGGAGAACTGGTGCGGGTACCGGTTGATGTGCTCCGGGTTGAGCCCGACCACGTCCAGCAGCTCCTGGACCCGTCGGTCCCGGCTGCCCTTCGGTGCGGCGTCGCGGTGGATCTCGAACGGCTCGCCGATGATGTCGCCGACGGTCATCCGCGGGTTCAGCGAGGTGTACGGGTCCTGCATGACCATCTGCATGTTGCGCCGCAGCCGGCGCAGCTCGGCCCCGGACGCCTTGAACAGGTCCTTGCCCTCGAGGGTGGCCCGCCCGGAGGTGGGCGTCTCCAGCCGCATCAGCAGCCGGGCGAGGGTGGACTTCCCGCAGCCGGACTCACCGACCACGCCCAGCGTCTCACCGCGGCGCAGCTCGAAGCTCACGCCGTCGACGGCCTTGACCGCGCCGATCTGCCGCTGGAACAACACGCCCTGACTGATCGGGAAGTGCTTCACCAGGTTGTCGACGGACAGGATGGTCTCGCCCCGGACCTTGGTGGAGCTAGCGGGCGCTGTCATCACGGACCTCCTGCGCGAAGTGGCATTCGCTGGTCCGGCCGTCGCCGAGGACCAGGTCGTGCGGCACCACGTCCACGCAGACCTGCTGCACGTACGGGCACCGGGGGTGGAACGGGCAGCCGGAGGGGATCCGCATCAGGTTCGGCGGGAGACCCTTGATCGTCGACAGTTCCTGGCCGCGGACGTCCATCCGCGGGATCGACTCCAGCAACCCCTTGGTGTACGGGTGGGCCGGCGCCTTGTACAGCGAGCGGACGTCGGCGTGCTCGACGATCCGGCCGGCGTACATGACCGCGATCCGGTCCGCGACGCCGGCGACGACGCCGAGATCGTGGGTGATCAGGATCATCGCCATGTTCAGGTCCCGGCGCAGGTCGGCCAGCAGGTCCATGATCTGGGCCTGCACGGTGACGTCGAGCGCCGTGGTGGGCTCGTCGGCGATCAGCACCTTCGGGTCCAGCGCCAGCGCCATGGCGATCATGACGCGCTGCCGCATGCCTCCGGAGAACTGGTGCGGGTAGTCGCCGATCCGCTTCGCGGCGCCCGGGATCTTGACCAGATCCATCAGCTCGATGGCGCGGCGTCGGGCGTCGGCCCGGGACATGCCGGCGCGCTGGCGCAGCGTCTCGCCGATCTGCCAGCCGACCGGAAAGACCGGGTTCAGCGCGGACAGGGCGTCCTGGAAGATCATCGCGATCTCCTTGCCGCGGACCTGCCGGCGCTGCTCCTCGGAACGCGTGAGCAGGTCCTGACCCTGGTAGAGGATCTGGCCGGAGCGGACGACCGCGGGCGGGGTGTCCAGGATGCCCATGATCGCCTGGGCGGTGACCGACTTGCCCGAGCCGGATTCGCCGAGCACGGCGAGGGTCTCCCCGGCGTCGAGGTGGTACGACACGCCGTTGATCACCCGGGCCACACCCTCGTTGGTCCGGAACTCGACGTGCAGGTCCCGGAGCTCCAGCAGGTGGCCGCCCTCGGGCGTGGCGGAGGCGGGCGTGGGTTGGACGGTGGAGTGCGTCATGGGAGTTTCACCGCAGCTTCGGGTCGAAGGCGTCACGGATCGCGTCGCCGAGCATGATGAACGCCAGCACGGTCAGCGCGAGGAAGGCCGACGGGACGATCAGCGGCGTGGCCGCCTCCCGCATGTGGATGCGGCCGGTGTCGATGTCCTGGCCCCACGAGATGGTCGGCGCCTTCAGGCCGATGCCGAGGAACGAGAGCGTCGCCTCGGCGGCGATGAACGAGCCGAGCGCGATGGTCAGCACGACGATGGCCGGGGCCAGCGAGTTCGGCAGGATGTGCCGCCACATGATCCGGCCGTGGCCGGCGCCGAGCATCCGGGCCGCCGCCACGTAGTCCTGCTCCTTGGCGGTGATCACCGAGGACCGCACGACTCGGGCGGCGGTGGTCCAGCCCAGAATGGCCAGTACGAAGATCACCGCGGCGATCCGGGCGTTCACGCTGTCGCTGGACACTCGCTTGAGCAGCACGATCGCGGCCAGCAGCAGCGGGATGCCGAGCACCACGTCGATCACCCGGGAGAGCACCGCGTCGACCCAGCGGCCGAAGTAGCCGGCCAGCATGCCGACCACCAGCGCGATGATCCCGGTGCCGAGCGCGGAGAGCGCGCCGACCAGCAGCGAGGCACGCGTGCCGTAGACCGCCCGGGAGTACGTGTCGCAGCCCTGGAAGTCGTACCCGAAGATGGCCCCTCCGGACGGTCCGGCGTGCTGCCGGGAGAGCAGGCAGTCGTTCGGGCTGTTGGCGGTGAACACCCCGGGGACCAGGGCCATCAGGGTGAACACGACGACCAGCGCCAGCGAGATCCAGAAGATCGGGTTGCGGCGCAGGTCACGCCACGCGTCCCCGGCCAGGCTGCGCGCCTTGTTCGGCGCGCCGATCTGGTTCGGCGTGCCCGGCTCGCCCGAGGGACCACGCCGCGCGGCCTGGTTCTCGGTGGCCGCCACAGTTTCAAAGTCACTCATAGCGGATCCTCGGGTCGAGTACGGCGTACAGGACGTCCACCACCAGGTTCGAGACCAGGTAGACCACGACGAGCACGCTGACGATGCCCACCACCAGGGGGCCGTCCTCGGTGCGGATGCCGCGGAAGAGGTTGAAGCCCACGCCGGGGATGTTGAAGACGCCTTCGGTGATGATCGCGCCGCTCATCAGGTTGCCCAGCTCCACACCGAGGAAGGTGACCACGGGGATGAGCGAGTTCCGCAGCACGTGCACGGTGACGATGCGGCGCTTGACCAGGCCCTTGGACCGGGCGGTCCGGACGTAGTCGGCGCGCAGGTTCTCCGCCACCGAGGTGCGGGTCAACCGCAGCGCGGTGGCCAGCGACAGCGAGCCGAGCACGATGCCCGGCAGCAGCAGCGCGTAGAACGTCGGCTCGGAGCCGGCGGTGGGCGGGAAGAGCTGCCACCTGACGCCCAGGAAGTACTGCGCGAGCGGTGCCAGCACGATGGTCGGGATGCCCAGCACCAGCAGGGTCAGCACCAGCGTCGAGTTGTCGAAGATGCTGGCCCGGCGGATGCCGGCGATCACGCCGGCGGTGACTCCGAAGATGATCGCCACGGCTAGCGCGATGAGCGCCAGCTTCACGGTGACCGGCCAGGCCGCCTGGAGGATGTCGCCGATCTGGCGGCCGGTCAGCGACTGGCCGAGGTCACCCTGGAGCAGGCTCTTGACGTAGTCGAAGTAGCGGTAGAAGAAGCCGCCGACGCCGGTGGCGTCCAGGTGGTACTTCTCGGTCAGGTAGGCCCGCTGGGCTTCGGTCACCGGCCGCTCGCCGGCGAGGGCCTGGATGGGGTCGCCCTGGCCGGCGAACATCAGCGCGTAGACGATCAGGGTGGTCCCGAAGAACGCCAGGACCATCTGCAGTAGGCGCCGCAAGATGTAGCGGAACATGCTTAGCAGTCTCTCCGGAAATGTGCGAAAGGGTCGCAAGACGGCATCTCTGGTCGTACCCGAAATATCCGGGATGTCCGCCGTCCGGCCCGGGGAAGGCCGGCGCTACCAACGGGTCCGTGGTCCGGACCCGGTGAGCGCGGTCCGGGCCACCCGGGCGTTTCCGCCCGGGTGGCCCGCACCATGGTCAGCTCAGCTGGCCGCTTCGATCTTGACGAGGTTGACCCGCTGGAACAGGTCCATCTCGACGTTCTTGACCTTGGAGGAGTGGCCGAACACGTTCTCGCCGAAGCGGAGCGGGATCACCGGCATGTCCTTGGCCAGGATGTCCTCCGCCTGCTGGTACTTGGCGATCGCCTCGTCCTGCGTCTTGGCGGCGGAACCCTCCTTGACGAGCTTGTCGAACTCCGGGTTGCTGTAGCCGTAGTAGTTCGACGAGCCGTTGGTGCTGTACAGCGGGCCGAGGTAGTCCTCCATGGTCGGGTAGTCCATGACCCAACCCATCCGGAACATGCCCACCGGCTGCTTCTTCTCGACCTTGGTCAGCAGGTCGGCGAACTTCGGCTCGGCCGAGCCGACGACGTCGACACCCAGGTTGGCCTTCAGCTGGTTGACCGTGGCGTCGACCCAGTCCTTGTGGCCGCCGTCGCCGTTGTAGGAAATGACGATCTTCGACGGGCCGCCAGCGGCCTGGTAGAGCTTCTTGGCCTCGGTCGGGTTGAACTCCCCGGCCGCACCAGCGGTGTTGTCCCGGTAGCCCGGCAGCACCGGCGAGACGAACGAGCGGGCCGACTGCTGCGAACCCTTGAAGACCGACTTGGTGATCTCGTCCCGGTCGATCGCCATCGAGATGGCCTTGCGCACGTCCGGGTTGCTGTAGTCCTTGTCGAACGTCGGGAACGCGAGGAACTGGAACGACGACATCGGGCTGGTCTTGTACCGGTCACCCAGGTCGGCCGGGGCGGTGCTCAGGCTCTCGGTCGGGATCGTCGGCAGCACGTCCAGGTTGTCCGCCTGAACGTCCGCGTAGGCCGCGGTGAGCTGCTGGTAGATCCGGAACTCGATGTCCTTCACCTTGGGCTTCTCGCCCGGGTACGCGTCGTACCGCTCGACCTCGATCTTGCTGTCGTGCTGCCAGGTGCCCTTCATCTTGAAGGGGCCCTGCCCGATCGGCGCCTGCTCGTAGGAGTCCTTGAGCACGCCCGGGGCGGAGAACGCGGCATCCGGCATCGGGTAGAACGCGGTGTAGCCGAGCATCGTCCGGAAGTCGATGTACGGCTCGGAGAGCGTCACCTGGAAGGTCAGGTCGTCGACCTTCTTCAGGCCGGACATCTCCTTGGCCTTCGGCGCCTTGCCCTGCAGGTCGGCGTAGCCAGCGATCTTCTCGAAGAAGTAGTTGCTGTCCTGCCCGTTGGGGGCGTACGCGCCGTAGTTCCAGGCGTTGACGTAGTCCTCGGCCGTGACCTTCTCACCGTTGTGGAAGGTGTAACCGTCCTTGAGCTTGACCGTCCAGACCTTGTTGTCCGACGACGTCACGGAGTCGGCCGCGACCTCGTACGGCTTGTTCTGGGCGTCGTAGTCCACGAGCGGGGCGAACAGGCCGGTGAGCACCTGCGCGCCGGACGTCTCGGTGGTGTTGGTGGGAACCAGGTGCTTCGGTTCCGCGATCTGGATGCTGACAGCCGAACTACCGCTGCTGGACCCACCGTCTCCGCCGCTGCCGCAGGCCGCGAGGCCCAGCGTCACCGCGAGCGGGAGGGCGGTCCAGGCGGCGAGTCTACGAACTCGCATTGAGCCTCCTCATCTCCTCACGCTGCGCAGTCAAGCCCGACGCTGGGTTTACGCTGCGCAACAAGCGGTAACGGTAGGTCGGGCGACCGCCTTCGGCAACGAGCCGGTTGCGGCTGCATAACGGTCCGGGATGGCTTTCCTTGCCGAGTGCGGGCAGGCCTGCTACCCCAGACCGGGCTTAACCGGACCGACCTGCCTTTTCGCGGGTCGATTTCTCGCCCGGTGTGGCGTCTCGGCCCTCGCTGGCCCGCTCTGGGTTGAACGCCGTCTTCGCATCCCGGTGTGCCGGCCTGTCCGGTCCGGTGGTGATCAGCTCCACAAAACGTCACTGAGAGTGACTAGCGACACGTCACGTTTCGTGACCGGAGGCGAGTGGCAGGGATCTCGGCAACAGGGCCCGGACTCAGGTCGTCCGAACGGCCGGCGGCGGCCGTGAGACGATCTGGTCGTGACAGCGACGCTTCTGGACGGCAAGGCGACCGCGGCGGAAATCAAGGACGAGCTGCGGATACGGGTGAAGGCGCTCGCGGAGCGCGGCATCATCCCCGGGCTGGGCACGGTCCTGGTCGGGGCGGACCCGGGCAGCCAGGCGTACGTCAACGGCAAGCACCGGGACTGCGCCGAGGTGGGCATCGCCTCGATCCGCCGGGAGCTGCCGGCCGACGCCACCCAGGAACAGGTCGACGCCGTGCTGGCCGAGCTGAACGCCGACCCGGCGTGCCACGGCTACATCGTCCAGCTGCCGCTGCCGGCCCACCTGGACACCCAGCGGGTGCTGGAACTGATCGACCCGGCCAAGGACGCCGACGGCCTGCACCCGGTCAACCTGGGCCGGCTCGTCCTCGGCTACGACGGCCCGCTGCCCTGCACGCCGCGCGGCATCGTGGAACTGCTCCGCCGGCACGACGTGGCGCTGCGCGGCGCCACCGTCGCGGTGGTCGGCCGAGGCAACACCGTCGGCCGCCCGCTCGGTCTGCTGCTCACCCGGCGCAGTGAGAACGCCACCGTCACCCTCTGCCACACCGGCACGCTCGACCTCGCCTCGCACACCCGGGCCGCGGACATCGTCATCGTCGCGGCCGGCGTACCGGGCCTGCTCACCGCCGACATGATCAACCCTGGCGCGGTGGTGGTGGACGTCGGCATCACCCGGGTGATCGGCCCGGACGGCAAGGGCCGCTACACCGGCGACGTGGACCCGGGGGTGGCCGAGACGGCCGGCGCGCTGGTCCCGATGCCCGGCGGCGTCGGCCCGATGACCCGGGCCATGCTGCTCAGCAACGTCGTCGAACGGGCCGAACGCGGCTGAAGTGTTAGGAAGGGCACCTTGCCGACGCCTCGTGCGGAAAAGGGGCCCTTCCTGGCCTGACCAGGCCGTAACCGTCCGCCCCTGGCCGGATCGGTGCCAGGATGACTGATACGGTCCGGAAAACCGACTGGTATCAGGGAGTGGGACGACCATGGGTAAGAAGGTCACTGTCGTCGGGGCTGGCTTCTACGGCTCCACCACCGCACAGCGCCTGGCCGAGTACGACGTCTTCGACACCGTAGTGATCACCGACATCGTGGAGGGCAAGCCCGCGGGTCTCGCACTCGACCTCAACCAGTCGCGGGCCATCGAGGGCTTCGAGACCAAGGTGGTCGGCGTGACCACCGGCCCGAACGGCGAGGGCTACGAGGCCATCGAGGGCTCCGACGTCGTGGTGATCACCGCTGGCCTGCCCCGCAAGCCGGGCATGAGCCGGATGGATCTGCTGGAGACCAACGCCAAGATCGTGCGGCAGGTCGCCGAGAACGTCGCCAAGTACGCCCCCAACGCCGTCGTCATCGTGGTCTCCAACCCGCTGGACGAGATGACCGCGCTGGCGCAGCTCGCCACCCAGTTCCCGAAGAACCGGGTGCTCGGCCAGGCCGGCATGCTGGACACCGCCCGGTTCAGCAACTTCGTCGCCGAGGCGCTGAACGTGCCGGTCGCGTCGGTCCGCACGCTGACCCTGGGCTCGCACGGCGACACCATGGTCCCGGTGCCGTCGAAGAGCACCGTCAACGGCAAGCCGCTGCGCGAGGCGATGCCGGCCGAGCAGATCGAGGAGCTGGTCGTCAAGACCCGCAACGGTGGCGCCGAGGTTGTCGCGCTGCTCAAGACCGGTTCGGCGTACTACGCCCCGTCCGCCGCGGCGGCCCGGATGGCGAAGGCCGTCGCCGAGGACTCCGGCGAGGTCATGCCGGTCTGCGCCTGGGTCGACGGCGAGTACGGCATTGACGGCGTCTACCTGGGAGTCGAGGCCGAGATCGGCGCCCAGGGCGTCAAGCGGGTCGTCGAGACCGACCTGGACGCCGACGAGCGGGCCAGCCTGCTGGCTGCCGCCGAGGCCGTCCGCGCCAAGCAGGGCGACGTCGCGAACATGTGACACCCCGACAACGCGGAAAGGGGCGCGCCGGCGATGCCGGCGCGCCCCTTCCGCATCTCCCCTCCCGCCCCACCCCCGCCGGGGTGATCAAGAGGTTCGCGTCACCGGGAACGCGATTCCTGACG
>NZ_RCVJ01000245.1 GCF_003667505.1 Micromonospora sp. BL4 | reverse complement strand
CCCCGCGCCCCGCGGCCCTACGCCTCCCGTACCCCGCGCTGTGCGCCCCGCGCCCCGCGGCCCTACCCATCCCGTGCCCCGCGCTGTGCGCCCCGCGCCCCGCGGCCCTACCCCTCCCGTGCCCCGCGCTGTGCACCCCGCGCCCCGCAGCCCTACGCCTCCCGTACCCCGCGCTGTGCACCCCGCCCGCACTCCCGCCGTGCCGGCGCTATCCCAGGCCCCTTGCGCGCGGGCGGCGGCCAGGATTCGTCCAACCTCGGGGATGTTGCTGCCTCCGAGACGCCGGAGGCAGCAACATCGCTGATGTTGCGCGGATCGTCGGCGTGGCGTGGCCTGGCCTGGCCTGGCCTGAGGGATCGTGCTTGATCCTGGTTCTAGTGGCCTCACCGAGCTGCCGTCACCACTACAACCGGGATATTGCGCGAATCTTGCCGGGCGGGACGACGCGTCTTGCCGGGCGGGACGACGCGACGTACGGCGCGGCAGGGGCGGCGCACGCTCTGTTACGGGGCAGAACGCATCGAGCGCGACACCCCCGGGTCGGGGTGTCGCGCTCGACGGGCAGAGCCGACCGGAGTCGGCTCAGACGTTGAAGCCGAGGGAACGGAGCTGGTCCCGACCCTCGTCGGTGATCTTGTCCGGACCCCACGGCGGGAGCCACACCCAGTTGATCCGGATGTCGTTGACCAGGCCGCCGCCGGGGCCGGTGGTCAGCGCCTGCCGGGCCTGGTCCTCGATCACGTCGGTCAACGGGCAGGCCGCCGACGTGAGCGTCATGTCCAGGGTCGCGACGTTCTCGTCGTCGACGTGCACCCCGTACACCAGGCCCAGGTCGACCACGTTGATGCCGAGCTCCGGGTCGACGACGTCCTTCATCGCCTCCTCGATGTCGGCGATCATCGCCTTGCTGACGCCGGCCGCCGGGGCGGCGGCGTCGCCGGCGCCCGGCGTCGCCGCGCCGTCGGTCGTCGCGCCGTCGGTCGTCGCGGCGCCGGTCTGCGGCGTCGCGGTGGCGTCACCGGCCTCCGGCGTCGCTGCGGTAGCGGTGTTCTCGCTCATGCCTTCACCTCCGGGCTCACGCCCACACCGGCGCGTGCCGCGGCGTCCTTGAACGCCATCCACGGCAGCAGCGCGCACTTGACCCGAGCGGGGTAGCGGGCCACACCCGCGAAAGCCACCCCGTCACCGAGCACGTCCTCGTCCGGCGTGACCTGGCCACGGCCGGACATCAACTCGACGAACGCCTCGTGCACCTCAAATGCTTCCCCCGCGCCCCGACCGCGCAGCAACTCGTGCAGCACGCTCGCCGACGCCTGGCTGATCGAGCAGCCCATCCCGTCGTACGAGATGTCGTGCAGCACCGCGCCGTCGGTGGCCACCCGGACGGTGACCTCGTCGCCGCAGGTCGGGTTGACGTGGTGCGCCTCCGCGACCTGGTCACCCGGGTCGTCGGCGTCGCGCAGGCCACGCCCGTGCGGGTGCTTGTAGTGATCCAGGATGATCTCCTGGTAGAGCTGGTCGAGCTGCACCATCAGTCGAACACCTTCCGCACCTGCTCCAGACCGGCCACCAGAGCGTCGATCTCCTCGGTGGTGGTGTAGAGGTAGAACGAGGCCCGGGTCATCGCCGGGACACCGAACCGGCTGCACACCGGCTTCGCGCAGTGGTGGCCCACCCGCACCTGCACGCCGAGCGAGTCGAGCACCTGACCCACGTCGTGCGGGTGCACGTCACCCAGCGCGAACGAGATGGTGCCGCCCCGGCCCACCGGCACGGTCGGGCCGAAGATCCGCAGGTCGCGCACCGAGCCGAGGGCCTCCAGCGCGTACGCCGTCAACTCCTTCTCGTGCCACTGGATGGCCGGCATCCCGATCCCGGTGAGGTAGTCCACCGCCGCGCCGAGCGCGACCGCCTCGGCGATCGGCGGGGTGCCGGCCTCGAACCGGGCCGGCGGAGCGGCGAACGTCGACCGGGCCATGGTGACCGTCTCGATCATCGAGCCGCCGCCGAAGACCGGCGGCATGGCCGCCAGCAGCTCGCCCCGGCCCCAGAGCACACCGATGCCGGTCGGGCCGCACATCTTGTGCCCGGTGAAGACGATGTAGTCGGCGTCCAGGTCGACCACGTCGATGGGCAGGTGCGGCACCGACTGCGAGCAGTCCAGCAGCAGCAGCGCGCCCACCTCGCGGACCCGCGCGGTGATCCGGGAGGTGGCGTTGACCGTGCCGAGGATGTTCGACATGTGCACCAGCGAGACGATCTTCGTCCGCTCGGTGACCAGGTCGTCCAGGCCCGACTCGTCCAGCCGGCCCTGGTCGGTGACCGGGAACCAGCGCAGGGTGGCGCCGGTCCGCTCACAGAGCAGCTGCCACGGGACGATGTTCGAGTGGTGCTCCATCTCGGAGATCACCACCTCGTCGCCCGGTCCCAGCCGGAACCGGGGGTCGCCGTCCGGGCGCAGCGAGGCGTTGGAGAAGGCGTACGCCACGATGTTGATCGCCTCGGTGGAGTTCTTGGTGAACACCACCTCGTCCGGGCTCGACGCGTTGAGGAACGCGGCGATCTTGGCCCGCGCCCCCTCGTACGCCTCGGTGGCCTCGGTGCCCAGGGTGTGCACCGAGCGCGACACGTTGGCGTTGTGCCGCGCGTAGTGCTCCCCGAGCACGTCGAGCACCTGCCGGGGCTTGTGCGAGGTGTTGGCGCTGTCGAGGTAGACCAGCGGGTGCCCGTTGATCTCCCGGTCCAGGATCGGGAAGTCGGCGCGCACCCGGGCCACGTCGAGACGCGGCACGTCGTCGTACTGCGGCATCCCGGACGGGATCGCGATGCTGGTCATCTCGGCAGCGCCTCTCCCGCTCAGGCCTTGGCCGTGCCGGCCCCGGCGGCGTACCGCTCGTAGCCCTCGGCCTCGAGCTTGTCGGCCAGCTCCGGGCCGCCCTGCTCGACGATCCGGCCGGCCACGAAGACGTGCACGAAGTCCGGCTTGATGTAGCGCAGGATCCGGGTGTAGTGGGTGATCAGCAGCACGCCGGTGTCGCCGTTGTCGCGGACCCGGTTGACGCCCTCGCTGACGACCCGCAGCGCGTCCACGTCGAGGCCGGAGTCGGTCTCGTCGAGGATCGCGATCTTCGGCTTGAGCAGCTCCAGCTGGACGATCTCGTGCCGCTTCTTCTCACCGCCGGAGAAGCCCTCGTTGACGTTGCGCTGGGCGAACGCCGGGTCCATCTGGAGCCGCTCCATGGCGCCGCGCAGCTCGCCGCCCCAGGTGCGCAGCTTCGGCGCCTCGCCGTCGATGGCGGTCTTCGCGGTGCGCAGGAAGTTCGCCACCGAGACGCCGGGCACCTCGACCGGGTACTGCATGGCCAGGAAGAGGCCGGCGCGGGCCCGCTCGTCGACGGTCATGGCGAGCACGTCCTCGCCGTCGAGGGTCACCGAACCGCCGGTGATCTCGTACTTGGGGTGGCCGGCGATCGAGTACGCCAGGGTGGACTTGCCGGAGCCGTTCGGGCCCATGATCGCGTGGGTCTCACCGGAGCGGACGGTCAGGTCGACGCCCGACAGGATCGGCTTGAGCTCACCCTCGGGCAGCTTGACCGACACCTTCAGGTCGCGGATCTCCAGGGTGCTCATTATCGGGTCACTCCATTACTCGGCGTCAGGCTGAGGTAGATGTCGCCGTCGCGGACTTCGACGGGGTAGACGGGTACGGGTTCGGTGGCCGGCAACCCGGAGGGCTGCCCGGTGCGCAGGTCGAAGCGCGAGCCGTGCAGCCAGCACTCGAGCGTGCAGCCGTCGACCTCACCCTCGGAGAGGGCGACCGAGGCGTGCGAGCACTCGTCGTAGGCGGCGTAGAACTGGCCGTCCTCGCCGTGCACCAGCGCGATCGGGGTGCCGTCGACGTCCGCGCTGATCGCGGTGCCCTTCGGCACGTCCTCGGTGGAGCAGATCCGGATCATCAGGCGCCGGCCTTGGTCAGCCGGGCCTCGATGGCGTCGCCGAGGCGCTCGCGCAGCGACTCCACCGGGATCTTGTTGATCAGCTCGGCGAAGAAGCCGCGGACCACCAGGCGGCGGGCCTCACCCTCCGGGATGCCCCGGGCCATCAGGTAGAACAGCTGCTCGTCGTCGAAGCGGCCGGTCGCGCTGGCGTGGCCGGCGCCGGCGATCTCGCCGGTCTCGATCTCCAGATTGGGTACGGAGTCCGCCCGCGCGCCGTCGGTGAGCAGCAGGTTCCGGTTGATCTCGTACGTGTCGGTGCCGGTCGCCTCGGCCCGGATCAGCACGTCGCCCACCCAGACGGTGTGCGCGTCCTCGCCCTGCAGGGCGCCCCGGTAACCGACGTAGCTGCGGCAGTCCGGCACGCTGTGGTCCACCAGCTGCCGGTGCTCCAGGTGCTGGCCGGAGTCGGCGAAGTAGACGCCGTACAGCTCGGCCTCGCCGCCGCGGCCCGTGTACTCCACCGAGGTGTACTGCCGGACCAGGTCGCCACCGAGGCTGACCTGGACGTGGGTCACCCGGGCGTCACGACCCAGCTTGATCTTGAGGTGCTGCGCCTGCACCGCGTCGTCGGCCCAGTCCGCGACGGTGACCAGGGTCAGCTTCGCCCCGTCGGCCACGGAGACCTCGACGTTGTCGGCCAGGGTCACCGAGCCCACGTGCTCCAGCACGAGGGTCATCTCGGCGAACCGGCCCACCTCGACGAACGTGTGCCCGAAGGCCAGGCCCTCGGCGCTGTCGCCGACCACCCGCAGGCTCACCGGCGCACCCACCACGACGTCGCTGGCCACCCTGAGCAGCAGCGCCTCGCCGGCACCGCCGTAGGCGAGCGCGCTGACCCGGTCGACCGGGGTGAGCACGCTGCCCACCCGGGGGTCGTCGGTGCCGATCCGCTCGACGGCCACGCCCTCGGGCAGGTCGCCGTACTCGTGCCGGACCGTGCCGGTGGCGGCCTGCGGCTCACCGGCGAGGCCGCGCAGCCGCTTGAGCGGGGTGAAACGCCACTCCTCCTCCAGGCCGGTGAGGGCCGGGAAGTCGGCGACGTCGTACGAGCGCAGCGCCTGCGACTTGGTGCTGGGCGGCGCGGAAGCCTGGGTAGTCATTTCTTCCTTGGTCTGTTCTACGACGACGGTGTCAGGTGCTCGGTGGGCGGGCGGCGTCAGCCGACCGCGCCCTCCATCTGGAGTTCGATCAGCCGGTTCAGCTCCAGGGCGTACTCCATCGGGAGCTCCTTGGCGATCGGCTCGATGAAGCCGCGCACGATCATGGCCATCGCCTCGTCCTCGCTCAGGCCCCGGCTCATCAGGTAGAAGAGCTGGTCGTCACTGATCTTGGAAACGGTCGCCTCGTGCCCCATCGACACGTCGTCCTCGCGGATGTCGACGTACGGGTAGGTGTCCGAGCGGGAGATGGTGTCGACCAGCAGCGCGTCGCACTTGACCGTGCTCCGGCTGTGGTGCGAACCCTCCAGCACCTGCACCAGGCCCCGGTACGAGGTGCGGCCGCCGCCCCGGGCGATCGACTTCGACACGATGGTCGAGGAGGTGTGCGGCGCGGCGTGCACCATCTTGGCGCCGGCGTCCTGGTGCTGGCCCTCGCCGGCCATGGCCACCGAGAGCACCTCGCCCTTGGCGTGCTCGCCGGTCATGAAGACCGCCGGGTACTTCATGGTGACCTTGGAGCCGATGTTGCCGTCGACCCACTCCATGGTCGCGCCCTCGTGGCAGACAGCGCGCTTGGTGACCAGGTTGTAGACGTTGTTCGACCAGTTCTGGATGGTCGTGTAGCGGCAGCGCGCGTTCTTCTTGACGATGATCTCCACGACCGCGCTGTGCAGCGAGTCGGAGGAGTAGAGCGGCGCGGTGCAGCCCTCGACGTAGTGCACGTACGCACCCTCGTCGACGATGATCAGCGTCCGCTCGAACTGGCCCATGTTCTCCGTGTTGATCCGGAAGTAGGCCTGCAGCGGGATCTCCACGTGCACACCCTTCGGCACGTAGATGAACGAGCCACCGGACCACACGGAGGTGTTCAGCGCGGCGAACTTGTTGTCGCCGACCGGGATCACCGTGCCGAAGTACTCCTTGAAGACGTCCTCGTGCTCACGCAGCGCGGTGTCGGTGTCCAGGAAGAGGACGCCCTGCTCCTCAAGGTCCTCACGGATCTTGTGGTAGACGACCTCGGACTCGTACTGCGCCGCGACACCGGCGACCAGCCGCTGCTTCTCCGCCTCCGGGATGCCCAGCCGGTCGTAGGTGTTCTTGATGTCCTCGGGCAGGTCCTCCCAGCTGGTGGCCTGCTTCTCGGTGGACCGCACGAAGTACTTGATGTTGTCGAAGTCGATCCCGGTGAGGTCGGCGCCCCAGGCCGGCATCGGCTTGCGGCCGAACAGCCGAAGACCCTTCAGGCGCAGGTCGAGCATCCAGGCCGGCTCGTTCTTCTTGGCCGAGATGTCCCGCACCACCGCCTCGTTGATGCCGCGCTGGGCAGCCGCCCCGGCGGCGTCCGGGTCGGACCAGCCGTACTCGTAGCGACCCAGCGCAGCGAGCTGCTCTTCCTGGGTCAGGGGCTGGACGATCTGCTCGGTCATCTATCTGTCCTCACAGTGGTGACGGGATTACCGGATTGAGCGCGTACCGGCTGAGTCGGAATGTGCGTGGTGCACACCCCGTCGCCGTGCGCGATGGTGGCCAGGCGCTGCACGTGGGTGCCGACCAGACGGGAGATCACCGCGGTCTCGGCCTCGCACAGCTGGGGAAACTCGGCGGCCACGTGCGCCACCGGGCAGTGGTGCTGGCAGAGCTGGCCGCCGGAGGCGATCGTGGACGCGTTGGCAGCGTAACCCTCGGCGGTGAGCGCCGCGGCGAGTGCCTCGGCTCTGGCGAGGGGGTCGTCGCCGGCGTCCTCCATGGCCGCCTGACAGCGGGACTCGAGGGCGGACACCTGCTCGGTGGCGAACGCCTCGACCGCGTCCGAGCCACCGCTGCGGGCGATCCAACGCAACGCGGCCGTGGCCATGTTGTCGTAGTGATGGGTGCCACAGCGGACCCGGGCGGCCTCGGTCAGCATGAACACCTTGGCCGGACGCCCCCGCCCACGGCTGCCCTGCACGGTCTGCTCGCGGGCGTACACGTCACCGTCGGCGAGCATCGCGTCCAGGTGCCGGCGGATCGCCGCCGGGCTGAGCCCGAGGGCCACGCCGAGCTGCGCGGCGGTGGTGGCCCCCCGCTCCAGCAGCAGCTGGGTGACCCGGTCCCGCGTGGGAACCTCGGTCGGCGCGGCGTCGCCGAGCGCGGCGGACGTGGTCACGACCGGCGCGGACGCGCTCGCACCGACGGCCGGACCGGCCGTCGGCTGCTGCCCGGAGAGCGCCGCCGCGTTTTTCACAACGCCAACGTTACGTAATTACCCGGAGGGTCGCAAACCCGGGCCCCGGTGATCCGAACCACCGACCCGGCGGAGTCGGAAGAACCTCGATCACTACGGTGCGTAGGATTTGTGCCGTGAACCGATACGTCCGTCCGGTCTCCGGCACCCTGCTGCGCCGCCTCGCGCTCACCTCGATCATCGCGAACGTGGGCATCGTCGTCACCGGCGGGGCCGTCCGGTTGACCGCCTCGGGCCTCGGTTGCCCCACCTGGCCCCGGTGCACCGACGATTCCTACGTCACCACGCCCGAGATGGGCGTGTACGGGGTGATCGAGTTCGGCAACCGGATGCTGACCTTCGCGGTGGGGCTGATCGCGCTGGCCACCGTGCTGGCCGTGCTGGCGCACCGACCGAGGCGGCCCGGGCTGCTGGCGCTGTCCGTCGCGGTCTTCCTGGGCATTCCCGCCCAGGCGGTGATCGGTGGCATCACCGTGCTCACCAACCTCAACCCGTGGGTGGTCGGGCTGCACTTCCTCGCCTCGATGGCGGTGATCGCGGCCGCGTACGCCCTCTGGCGGCGCATCGCCGAGCCGGACGGGCCCACGGTGGCCGTGGTGCCGGCCCCGCTGCGCGCGCTGGCCCGCGTCACGACCGGCGTCGTCGTCGCGGTGCTGGTCGTCGGCACCTGGGTCACCGGCAGCGGCCCGCACGCCGGCGACCACGGCGCCGCCCGCAACGGACTGGACCCGGAGACGATCTCCCAGGTGCACGCCGACGGCGTCTTCCTGCTGATCGGCCTCTCGGTGGCGCTGATCTTCGCGTTCCGCGCCGTCGGCGCCCAGCGGGCCTTCCGCGCCGCGATCGTCCTGGTCGCCGTGGAGCTGGGTCAGGGCTTGATCGGCTTCGTGCAGTACTTCACCCACGTCCCGGCGTTCCTGGTCGGCACGCACATGCTCGGCTCCTGCCTGGTGCTGCTGGCCACCCTCTCGGTGCAGTGGTCCACCCGCGAACGCCGTCCGGTCGCCCCCACGCCGCGAACCGCCACCCCCACCGACGCCGAAGCCGTCCCGGCCACCGCCTGAGCCGGGGGCCGCGCCCCGCCCGCTGGCTCCGCGCGTCCCCGCGGG